>NZ_JBPSEH010000001.1:0-763547 GCF_051488685.1 Melioribacter sulfuriphilus | reverse complement strand
TTTTCGTTTCATTCAAAACTACTCAGCATAAATGCTTCTCTCCGATTTTTTCGTTTCATTCAAAACTACTCAGCATAAATGCTTCTCTCCGATTTTTTCGTTTCATTCAAAACTACTCAGCATAGATGCTTCTCTCCAATTTATCCGCTTCGCTCAAAACTACTCAGCATAGATGCCTCTCTCCAATTTATCCGCTTCGCTCAAAACTACTCAGCATAGATGCCTCTCTCCAATTTATCCGCTTCACTCAAAACTACTCAGCATAGATGCCTCTCTCAAATTTATCAGCTTCACTCATAACTACTAAGCATAGATGCTTCTCTCCAATTTATCCGCTTCGCTCAAAACTACTCAGCATAGATGCCTCTCTCAAATTTATCAGCTTCACTCATAACTACTAAGCATAGATGCTTCTCTCCAATTTATCCGCTTCACTCAAAACTACTCAGCATAAATGCTTCTTTCCAATTTTTTCGCTACGCTCAAAACCATTCAGCATAAATGCTTTTCTCCGATTTTTTTAGTTCGCTCAAAACTACTCAGCATAAATGCTTCTTTCCAATTTTTTCGCTACGCTCAACACTACTCAGCATAAATGTAATTTAACTGAGCGCTGGGCAGTCCGCTCTATCAGAAGTATCGAAATGAGGTATCAGTTTTTGCTTTCGTCAAGCAAACTTTTAATTATTCTCATAAAAAATTAATTCAAAATAGTGTTTGATATTTACACATTGTAGATTTAGTTTTTTGCTGTAAAAAATGGAGTATGCGCCATGCAAAAAAAATTTTTATGTTTATTACTCTTACCAGTAATCTTATATTCTCAATCGGGCAAAGTATACGATAACCTCTCGATGAATTCAACAATATTAAAAGGGGAAAGAAAATATGCTATTTATTTACCCCCTGATTATGATCGATCAGAACGGAGTTACCCAGTACTTTATCTTCTCCATGGATATAGCGATGACCAGACGGGGTGGATTCAATTTGGGGAAGTATCTCATATTGCCGACAAAGCAATAAATGAAGGCAAAGCCACACCAATGATTATTGTTATGCCGAATGCTGATACTCCTTACCGCGGATATGTAAATCGACCCGAAACAGATTACCGCTACGAAGAGTTTTTTATTAACGAATTCATTCCTTACATAGAAAAAACTTACAGAATACGCTCGCAGAAGCGGTATCGTGCTATAGCAGGATTATCGATGGGCGGCGGAGGCACATTTTTTTATGCCCTGCATCATCCAGAACTCTTTTCATCTGCCTGTCCCTTGAGCGCTGCTACTGGTCCATCTCACCCAGATAGCCTTCAGAATTACTACATCCTAAAAGGGATTGAAAAACTATCCCCCGAAAAAGCACTTGAATTTTACAAAAAATACAACGTTATAAATCTTATAAAAACTCTACCCGCAGAACAATTAAAATCTGTGAGATGGTATATCGATTGCGGAGATGACGATTTTCTAACGATAATGAATTCTGAGGTTCATATCGAAATGACAAAGAAAGGAATACCTCATGAATTCAGAATGAGAGATGGAGCACATAACTGGACATACTGGCGGGAATCGCTTCCCGATGTACTTAAATTTATTTCGGATGCGTTTCATCAATATTAATCATGGATCGAGAAAAATTATTAAACAAAGTATTACACAGTAAAGATCAAATCTGGGATGTAATTATTATCGGCGGCGGTGCAACTGGATTGGGAGCCGCCGTCGATGCAGCATCGAGAGGATTTAAGACTCTTCTGATTGAACAATTCGATTTCTCGAAAGGAACTTCGAGTAGAAGTACGAAACTTATTCATGGTGGTGTTAGATACTTAGCACAGGGAGATATTTCGCTCGTTTTCGAAGCTCTGCACGAGCGAGGACTTTTAATGCAAAACGCTCCTCACCTTGTGAAAAACCAACAGTTTATTATTCCCGTTTATGAATGGTGGGAAGGTCCTTTTTATAATATCGGAATGAAAGTTTACGACCTTATGGCAGGTAAACTTGGTTTTGGACCAGCTAAAAAAATTTCGAAAGAGGAAACGCTGAGAGCAATTCCAAATCTCGATTCGGAAGGGTTGCTCGGCGGTGTAATTTATTACGATGGTCAATTTGACGACTCCCGTCTGGCAATTAATCTGGCACAGACAGCATACGATAACGGAGCAACTCTTTTAAACTATGTGAAAGCTGTCGGCTTTACTAAAGATAAAGACGGGATACTCGATGGCATAAAATTATTAGACCGGGAAACGGGACGTGTTTTTCACGTAAAAGGAAAAACTTTTATTAATGCGGCGGGTATATTCGTCGGTGAAATAAAAAATATGGACGAAGCAGAAAAATCGAACTCCGTTGTTCTGAGTCGTGGAGTTCATATTGTACTCGACAAATCGTTCCTTCAAGGTAATTCAGCAATTATGATACCGCATACATCCGACGGAAGAGTTTTGTTTGCCGTACCGTGGCACGACAAAGTTATACTAGGAACTACGGACACAGAAGTCGATAAACCTGAAATCGAGCCGCGTGCCTCTGAAGATGAGATCGATTTTTTGCTTTCGAATTCCGCCAGGTACTTATCGAAAGATCCGCAACGCTCAGACATACTTAGTGTGTTTGCTGGATTAAGACCCCTGGCAATTTCCGAAGGAAAAGCAATTCCTACAAAAGATATCTCAAGAAAACACCAGATTACGGTATCACCCTCCGGGTTGATTACCATTACAGGAGGTAAATGGACAATCTATAGAAAGATGGGCGAAGATTTAATCGACCAGGCAATACTCGTTGGCGGATTGGAAGAACGAGAATCAATTACTAAAAATCTTCCGATTCACGGTTATCTAAAAAACACTAATCATAACGAACCACTCTATTATTACGGCGCAGATAAATTTAATATCGAAGAAAAAATTATTTCACAAAATAAAAGTCTACTCGAGCCTATCCATCCCAAATTACCCTATATAAAGGCAGAAATTATCTGGGCAGTTAAATATGAAGCGGCAAGAACGGTCGAAGATTTTCTGGCAAGGAGAGTTCGAGCCTTACTGCTCGATGCAAAAGTTAGCATCGAAATGGCTCCTGTAGTAGCTGAAATGATGGCAAAGGAATTAAAGAAAGATAACAAATGGATATTAAACCAGATTAATGAATACACCAAATTAGCCAGAGGATATCTTCCTAATAATGACGAATAAAAAAGTTTATATTGTAGCTCATCGTGGAGCCTCAGATGAAGCTCCTGAAAATACAATTCCTTCATTTAAAAAAGCATTTTTGGAAGGAGCTGATTTTATCGAAGGAGATTTCTGGCTGACTAAAGATAATCATATTGTCTGCATTCACGATTCCAATACAAAAAGGACTTCAAAAGTCGGAACAAAATTATACATTACAAAAACAAAACTTTCTGAACTGAGAAGTGTTGACGTAGGCAACTGGAAAAATCCTCAGTTCGAAGGAACTTACATTCCAACTCTGGAAGAGATTATCGAAATAATCCCTGACGACCGCGGTATTTTTATCGAAATCAAAGACGACAGAAAAGAATTCCTTCTTAAGCTATCGGATGTACTAAGAAATAAAAAGTTATCGAACGACCAAATTAGAATTATAGCTTTCAATCCCAACACAATTATTGCATCTAAAAAATTATTTCCTGATATAAAAGTCTACTGGCTTTTCGAATGGTTTTCGTCTAAGAGAAAATGCCTAAACGGAATAGCGCACCAGCGATTGTTGTACACCTTGAAAAAGCTCAATTGTGACGGCGTCGATCTCAATAATGCTTCGTACATAAACGAAAAACTATCTGTTTATTTGAAAGATAACGGATATGAACTTTGCGTCTACGACGTTGAAAAGGGGGAAGACGCAGTTAGATTAACAAAACTTGGTGTCGACTATATTACAACAAATTCGCCGGCAAAAATTATCGATCAATTAAATAGATATATTGCTGATCAAAATGTATGAATGGTGTTTTTCGAAAAAGATTTTACGTTAAAAAATCTTTTTAGTTTTTTAGATTAATAAAGACAAACTCTTCCGAACTAATCTATTCAAAATATTTACCTATCAGAAACGTGACGATCTTAGTGACTACTCTTTCATACCAGCCAAGTTTTTCTTCAGCTGTTTCTTTAACAATTTTATTCCAGTGTTCCTGTAGAGTGCTCATCATTATTCATTGCTTCTAAAAAATTCATTAGTTAATAATATTAATTATTTGCTCTCGTGTTTCAATTTTCTAAGATTGGCTTCGATAAAATAATAATCGGCATATATTATTGGAACATCGACTTCGGAGTTTGCCGGCTTATTACCGGTTGAATGTTTCAAGATAAAACCAGCATTTGTATGTGGTAATGCCAAATATTCTGGTTGTGTTAGTGCATCCATAATACGGTCGGCGTAATTTTCATATTTATCGTTTTGTGTAAGTTCCGCTAATTCATATAGAGCTGAAGCCATAATGGCAGCGGCAGATGCGTCTTTGGGATAATTTGCGGCGTCGTAATCCCAGAACGGAATTAAATCTTCCGGTAGATGATCAAATATATATTCAGCAATTTTTTCAGCTTGTTTTAAATAGCGAACGTCGCCTGTTTCACGATAACACATTGTAAATCCATACAAGCCCCAAGATTGTCCTCGTGCCCAGCACGATTCGTCTGAAAATCCCTGATGTGTATTTCTCTTTTCAACTTTGCCTGTAGCTGTATCGTAGCTTAATACGTGCCATGTACTGTAGTCTTTTCTAAAATGATTTTTCATCGTTGTATTTGCATGACTTACGGCAATACGATAGAACGAAGAATCGCCAGTTTCTTTTGTAGCCCAGAAGAGTAATTCAAGGTTCATCATATTGTCAATAATTACGGGATACTGCCACTTTTCTTCCTGGCCGTCCCACGATTTTATACAGCCGACTTTAGAATTAAATCGAGAGGCGAGTGTTCGCGCAGCGTCAATCAATACCTGTTTGTAATGTTCACTGCCAGTAAGACGGTAACCATTTCCAAAACTACAGTAGATCATAAAACCGAGGTCGTGTGTTGTATTGTTAAATTGTTGCCCTTTGAGATTTTCAGTAAACTTTTCTGCAGCTTTTAGCCACCTATCGTCTTTAGTATATTCGTATAAATACCATAAACTTCCGGGGAAAAAACCGCTGGTCCAATCCTGTGCATCAACTAATATAACTTTTCCTGAATTGTCCATCGAACGAGGTAATTTATCTGTATCGCCCAAGAGTTCAAGCAGATATGAATATTGTTCTTCGGCTTTTAGTAAATTCTTCTTTACTGTTACTGTATCAAAAAAAATAAATCCTGTTACAAGAGATATCGTCGAAAAAACTATTATCAGAAACCTCTTTGAATAGTTGCTCATTTTAAGATACCTTTTTTAAAATAACTATGGACAAATATAATCACCTCATCTTTATTATCAGTTAATGAAAATTAAATTAAAGATAAGCCAATCTCTATTTATTTTTTTCTTTATTAAAGGTTTACAGGAATTCAATGGTGTGAGTTATATAATTTTTCTGTTGACCTTCTTTTTTAATAATTTTACATTTGTTAAGGGTTAACAGATAAACTAAAATGCCTGAATATTCAATCCTTGTAAACGGTAAGAAAGAGAGTGTTAGAGTTGAGGAAGGAACTCCACTTTTATGGGTTTTGCGCGACACTCTCAATCTCAAGGGCACAAAATTCAGTTGTGGAATTGGGATTTGTGGTGTCTGCACAGTATTAATTGATGGCAAAGCTGAAAAGTCGTGTTCAATAGCAATTGAAGATGCAGTAGGTAAATCAATAATAACCATAGAAGGATTAGCATCCGATAAGAATAATAAATTGATCAAAGCCTGGCTCGATGTCGAGGTTTCGCAATGCGGGTATTGTCAACCCGCACAAATTTTAACAGCCACCGCATTATTAAACGAAAATCCCAATCCTTCAGACAAAGAAATTGAAGAAGCCATGAGCGAGACCCTATGCAGATGCGGCACGTACAACCGAATTAAAAAGGCAATTAAAAAAGTGATTTCGGAAAAATGAGCAAGAAACAAACACGGCGTCAATTTATTAAAGTATTTAGCTTAAGTAGCTCAGCGCTCTGTCTCGCTTCTTTCGTACCAATGAAGGATTTATTTGCCTCCGGTGGAGAACCAAAAATTTTTTCTCCGAGTGTCTACCTTAAAATTGACTCCGATGGAATTGTAACCATTGTTGTCCATCGTTCAGAAATGGGGCAGGGAGTCAGAACCGCTCTACCAATGATAGTCGCAGAAGAATTGGAAGTCGACTGGCGTCAAATTAAAATTGAACAGGCTGAGGGGCATCCGAAATACGGAGATCAGGTAACGGGTGGGAGTACGAGTGTAAGAAAATCGTGGGATCCACTCAGAATTGCAGGTGCTACTGCACGAGAAATGCTGATAGCTGCAGCTGCGATTAGATGGAACGTTAAACCCTCTGACTGCAAAGCTGAGAACGGTTTTGTCATAAATAAATTAAATAATAAAAAAATCGGGTACGGGGATTTGGTGGAGGAGGCATCTAAACTCCCCGTACCCCAGAACGTAAAACTAAAAGACCCGAAAGATTACAAAATCATTGGCAAACGACTTCACCGTACTGACTCTCCCGATAAAATTTCAGGCAAAGCTATATTCGGTATCGATGTTGTACTGCCAGGACTTATATATGCCGCAGTAAAAAGGAGTCCAGTTCTAGGATCAAAGGTAAAAAGTTTTAATGCCGACAAAACAAAGTCCTTAAAAGGAATTATTGACGTTAAAGAGGTTACAAATGGTGTAGCAGTATTTGCTGAATCTACCTGGCAGGCCTTTAAAGGAGTAGAAAATCTTTCGGTAGAATGGTCCTCGTCGCCGTATGGTGATCTCGACTCGGAAAAAATTTCTCAAAAACTGAAAGAAAATCTTTTAACGGGTGGAACAACAGTCAAAGAAAATGGAAACCCAAAGCCGCCAGATCAAATAAATTATAAAATTGTCGAAGCAATTTATGAAGTTCCTTACCAGGCACACGCTCCAATGGAACCGATGAATTGTACAGCAAAATTTGAAAATAATCGCGTTGAAGTATGGGCACCAACACAAAATCCACAGGATGCACGACGCGCTGTTGCAAATGCTCTCGGACTAAAAGAAGAAGATGTAACCATTTATGTCACTTTTATGGGCGGTGGGTTTGGTAGACGTACTCATTCTGATTTTGCAGCTGAAGCTGCGGAACTATCAAAAGTTATAGGTAAACCGGTTAAAGTCACCTGGACGAGAGAAGACGATATCAAACACGATCGTTACAGACCAGTAAGTATGCATCACTTAAAAGGTGCAGTAGACAATAACAAAAAAATTTATTCTTTTTCTCATCATGTTATTGCTCCATCGATTGCACAACAAAATTGGGGAGCCAGGTTAAAGCCAGAACAATACGATATAATGACCGGTGCAATAGAAGCAGATTATAAAATTCCTAATTACAGGATTAGTGGATCTATTGTTGATATTCCAATTCCAATATGGTACTGGCGTTCAGTTTACCATTCGCAAAATCCGTTTGCAGCCGAGTGTTTTATCGATGAATTAGCACATGCAGCCGGGCGAGATCCTTATGAATTCAGAATGGAACTGCTCCCTGATGATTCGCGTCTGAAAGCCGTCCTAAAAACTGCTGCGGAAAAAGCAGAGTGGGGAAAAAAGCTACCCCCAAACAAAGGGATGGGAATCGCTTTATCGGCTGCTTACGATAGTTTTTGTGCTCAGGTTGCTGAAGTATCAATTAACAACAACAAAATTAAAGTCGAAAAAATTGTTTGTGCAGTCGATGTTGGCATAGTTATTAATCCCGATATTGTAGAACAGCAAGTCGATAGCGGCATAGCATTCGCATTGAATGCTGCTTTGAAAGGCGAAATAACAATAAGAAATGGTGAAGTAGTCGAAAGTAATTTCGACGATTACCCATTATTATCGTTTGCCGAGATGCCTATAGTTGAAACTTATATAATGCAAAATACCTATCGCGTGGGAGGAATGGGAGAAGTCCCCATCGCACCGTGTGCCCCCGCTGTTGGTAATGCTATTTTTGCTGCAACAGGAGTAAGGCTTCGTAAGTTGCCTTTCAGATTGTAAATTTTGTTAAACCTCTATAACACCGTTTTCCGAACCGTAGGGCGATTGAATAAACCGATCTGCAGCAGGATCATTTAACCATGTTTCACCATCGCATAAATATCGGAACTGGTATTCTTTGCCAGGTTCCAGTTCAATCGATGCAGTTAATTCTCCATCTTTACTTGTTGTAAAATGATTTGCCTTTGGGTCCCAATTATTAAAATCACCCATCAATGCAATTGTTTTAAACTGCTTACCGATTTCTTCTGGCAGTGTAAATGTAACGCGGCAAATAGTCTTGTCTTTCGAATATTCTTTTTTAATTGCCATTTTACACCTCCTCTATAATTGAAAAGGAGAGGGTGCATTATGTTAATTCGATTTCTATAGCTTCTCCTTTGAATTCTATTTTCTTATGAGAACCATCGCAAAAAGGTTTGTTAGAAGAAGCGCCGCATCGACACAGCGCAATTGTCTTTTGAGTAATCTTTTCTTCACTTCCTGCCTTTTTTAAATTTGCATCATTTACTTCGATCAAATATGGCCCGTTTTCCGTGGCTCTGATTTTCATTTTAACCCTCTTTTTTAATCTGCACCAATTATAATAAAAATTTCGAGTTATTTAAACATCCACACATTATTTTGTTCTTATTTCTTTTTATTCAAGTTAAAGAACAGGCAATCAAAATAAATGGCAGTATATTAAAAGATAAAAATCTTTTGTGAATCAGTTATCGCATCATAAAATATTGCATTTAGCTTAGCTTATTTTTTACTAATTTCCCGAATAAATTATATGGAGTTTATAATGAGCAAAAAACACCGATTAATTATAATTATTTTCTTTTTGATACAAAGTATCACTCTCAGAGCCGTTCCCGGCGAAGGGATGTATCCCTTAAGCGAACTAAAGAAACTAGATTTGAAAAAGCTCGGGTTCAACCTAAATCTCACTGACATTTATAATCCAGAGGGAATGAGCCTAATCAATGCTATTGTCAATATCGGTGGATGCACGGGTTCGTTCGTCTCGGAAAATGGATTGATATTAACAAACCACCATTGTGCATTTGGAGCAGTCAGCCGCGCAAGCACTCCCGAAAACAATTATCTGGAAAATGGATTCTATGCTGCCGAATTCAAAGACGAAATACCGGCCGCTGGCTATACCGTTCGAATTACTGAATCGTACAAAGACGTGAGCCAGGAAGTACTGACGGGATTGGAGAACGTCAGCGATTTTGCTGAAAGAAGTCGTATGATCGAAAAAAGAATGAATGAAATTGCTGCACGTGAAAAAGACGAATCGAAGGCGATCGACGCCGAGGTATCTGAAATGTTCCCTGGCAAGACTTATATTCTCTTCAAATACAAAATTATCAAGGACGTACGTCTGGTTTATGTACCTCCACGCTCAATAGGAGAATTCGGAGGTGAAACAGACAACTGGATGTGGCCTCGTCACACGGGGGATTTTTCTTTCTTACGAGCTTATGTTGCTCCCGACGGTTCTTCCGCTGAGTATTCTGAAAATAACGTGCCTTTCCATCCTCAGAAATTTCTGAAAATTAATCCAAACGGGGTTAAAGAAAACGACTTTGTTTTTATTCTCGGGTATCCCGGCAGTACTTATAGAAATTATCCCGCCTGGTTTCTCGATTACCAACAAAACTATTTCCTGCCGTATAACGAACAGCTCTATTCATACTTAATCGATGCTCTCGAGAAGCTGAGCAAGGACAATAAATCTATCGAATTAAAATATGCTCCTTTTATAAAAGGATTTTCAAATGCTATGAAAAATTACCGGGGAAAGATGCTTGGCATTCGCAAACTCGAGCTTCTGAAAAAAGAATACGAGCTGGATCGAAAATTGAAAGAATTCATCGACAAAAATCCTGACCTCGCTAAAAACTACAACAACCTTTTCAATGAACTTGAAAGCACTTACAACAAAATGTTCGATAATATTTATCCATCGATGTGGTTGAATCGACTCTATCGTTTTTCTAATGTGATCAATTACGCCGACGCTATTTTGAATCAAATCGAAGGGAAGCCTACGAACGAGATCGATAAAATTTATCAGCGGATCGATCTACAGTTCGAAAGAGTGTTTCTAAAAAAAATGCTTGAGGATGCACTCAACATTTCTGAGCTCACTTCTATCGAAGCCGTTACGAATTTTGTAAAAGATACTGATGCAGAAACTTTCTTAAACAAATTACTCAGCTCTGATCTACTTAACGAAGAAAAAGTAGCAAAATATCTTAAAGGAGAATTAGACTGCTCAAATGTTAAACCGGAGGAAGATTTGCTTCTAACTTTTACGGCTTTGATTAAAAGACAAAAAGACGAACTGAAAGAAATTTCTGATTACGTCGACGGAAAGCTTAATTTGTTGCTACCTCAGTACATAGAAATCAAAAAACTTTATGAAGACAAATCATTTATTCCCGATGCAAATGGAACTTTGAGAATGACATACGGCAACATTAAAGGATACGAACCACGGGATGCAGTTTATTACAAACCTATTTCTACATTAGATGGAGTAATTGAAAAAAGTTATCTCGGCAAAGAATACGCTGTACCCGATAATCTTAGAATTGCATACGACAAAAAAAATTTCGGCGAATTTTTTGACGCTTCAGTCGGAGGAGTTCCGGTGGCAATTTTATACAATACTGACACTACCGGTGGAAATTCCGGAAGTCCAGTAATGAACGCAAATGGTGAATTAATTGGTTTGAACTTCGATCGTTGTTTCGAAGCTACGATCAATGATTACGCATGGGATGATTCGTACAGTCGATCTATTGGAGTTGATATTCGTTACATTCTCTGGATTTCAAAATACGTTAACAATGCAGAACGCATAGTTAAAGAATTAGTCGGGATGTAATAAAAATTTTTAGGGCGGGCTTATTTGCCCGCTTTTCTTTTACTTTGCAAAAATCATTTTCCTAACAAAGATATGATCTGCTGCATTTAATGTGTAAAAGTAAATTCCGCTTGCAAGTCCGTATTTATCCGCAGAAAATTCAAGTCTGTAACTTCCCGCTTCTTTCAGTTCGTTTACCAGCGTGGCTACTTCTCTGCCCAGTATGTCATAAACTTTGATTGTAACAAAGTTTCGTTCTGGCACCTCATAATTAATAACAGTACTGGGATTAAACGGATTGGGATAGTTTTGTGAGAGATTGTAGTTATATTTAACCAGAGGTTCTCTTATCTCTGTAATTAATTGGTTATATTTATCTCGTGCCCTGTGAATAGTTGAACGAAGCTCTTCGAGACTTTCGCCTGCAGCGATTACAAATGGAATTACTATATCGCTTCCGGCATTCAAAGTATGAGGACCAGAAGAAATAACCATTGAAACATCAGCAGGTCCAATCTGCTTATTTATTAAGCCACTTGTTAAACTGGTCCATTTCTCCTTCTTTGTAAATCCATTTTCGTCGAACAGCATTACAGCTCCAGTATCGGCTGAATTTTCGATCGGATAAAAGCCAAGTTTACTATCGTTGTCCAGCAGTGCAATTCCTACATATGTATTTAGTATCGAATCATTCTTACAAAAGACGTAGCCAAAACGATCTTCCTCATCAAAATCTACAATGTCAATATCGGGTATTTCCGCCGGCATATCCCAATCGAAAAAGTAACCGGCATAAAGCCCGTTTATGTCAATACCACTTTGATTAATCAACCTGTTGACGAGAATAATGTAACTATCGTCGAGTGGATTTGAAAAACCATATGATGTAAGTTCAGTTTTAATACCGAGCGCTCCTTCTCCAAATCCAGAATCATCAAACAGAGTTCTTCCTATTTGATTATTATTTTGATCGCTTGTAATTCTAACTTTTTCGATTATGTTAAAATCTTCACTCTGAAAATAATCGCTACGAGCTGCGTCCATAACTTTATCGAATGATGTGCCATACATAAAAGCCCCTTCAAAAATAAGATTGTCGCCGTTTTTGTAGACAAATCCTCTTCCTTCTTGGTTATCGGGATAGTCGTTAAAGCCGAGAGTTCCTTTGCTTGTTATAGTAAGTACGATTTTGTTGGCATCGTGTGTAGCATAAGTGGGATTAATTCTAATTGAAAACCATTGATAGTCGTCGTATGAATTGCCTTCGTATTTAATCATAACATCAACTGTGTGGTTGTATGGACAATCTTCGGAAATCACAAAACGAAAAAGAGATGATGAATTATCCGCAGTATCGAGTGTATTCATAGGGGGTAGATTAAATTCATTGTTATCAATAGTAACTGATACGTCGTTGGTTAACAGATATACCTTGGTTTGGGGAGAAGGGTCGAGATAATTTGTAAATCTAATTCTAACATTCACCGCTTCGCCTGATTCAAAAAGTCCATTGCCGTTGCCGTCTTCAATAAAATCTATTTTTGTCGCTCTTATCGAATAAAGATTTGTATCCTTAACGGCGTTATATGCATCTATTCTACCTTTACCGAGCAAATATTGATATTGTATATTTTCCAGCGTTATGCCAGATGCTCTAATTCTTTCTGCAATTTGAAGTGGAAGGTAATTCGAAAATCTGGCAGCCACCAGTCCAGCAACACCGGCAGCGTGTGGAGTAGCCATTGAAGAACCGCTTATTGAACGATAAACCGAATCAGGACCGGCATACGTAGGCCACGTAGAATAAATGTATGAACCGGGTGCCATTATATCTACCTGAGTTCCATAGTTGGAGCCGGAGTTCTGGTTATAATTAGCCTTCTCACCTTTTTCGTTGAGCCATCCAACAGACAACACGCCTTCATAACTGGCGGGATAAAAAAGGTTGTTACTATTTTCATTTCCTGCAGCCGCAACAATCACAGCCCCGTTTTCAATGGCATAGTCGATGACCTCCTTTTCATATCTGGAATAACCATAACCGCCCCAGCTACAATTGATTATTTTTGCTCCATGATCCACTGCCCACTTAATTCCTTCAAATCCATAATAAACATAAGGATATCCATTTGCATCGCGCATATCGCCACGCGAAACTTTTACAGGCATTATCGTACAATTGAATCCCACTCCTGCAACTCCAATTGAATTGTTCGTTACTGCCGATGCAATTCCAGCCACATGTGTCCCGTGATACGAATTTTTGCCGTCAGGTGGAACATCTTCGCGCGGGTCGTTGTCTTCACTACCATTCAGTCCCCCGAAATCAATTCCAACCAGATTACCGTTTGAGTCGAATAAAATGTTTGCTTTCAAATCGGGGTGATTCCAGTCAACTCCTGTATCGATAATGGCTATTATAATCGAAGTATCACCTTTAGAAATATCCCATGCTTTTTCTGCGGAAATCATTCCGATATTGTACTGTCTTCCTGAGTTTAAAATTGGATCATTCGGAGTAACGGTAACTCTTCTGATAAATTTTGGTTCTGCCCATTCAATCTCTTTCAGTTTATTCAACTTTGCTGAAATTTCGAACGGATCTTCGTTGTTATCTATTTTCAATAAATAAATCGACTCAAAACGATCGATGCCTTTTTTCAACACATTTTTGTTTTCCGAAAATGCTTTTACAATCCCGCTTATTTTAATTGCTCTCCTTTCTATCTCTTTTTTTAAATTAATTACATCAGTGTCAGCCTCTTTCAATTTAACAACTATTGTATTACTCAAATAATAAATATTGTCGCGTACTTTTATTTCGTCTTGAGGTAAAACCGTCACAGTAATAAAAAGGAAAATGATTATTCCCAGCGCTGATTTCATATTACACCTTAGATTACTCGAGATTATAGTAAAAAGTAACTACCACAATAATAACAATTTATTCAGATTTCTGTTCGAGGAATGGAGACAAATTTGCCCACAGAAGTGTGGGCAAATTATTTATTAATGGTGTGTGGTTTACTTATACGCGGTTACTGTAATGCTCAGTAGTCCGACTGAGCTTTTTTTGAAATTGACAATTTCTTCTTCGCTCAGATGTTGTTGCAAAAGTTCGTCGGGCAAGTCGGTTTTTTTTGATGACTTGATTTCAACATTTTTAAATCCGGTTTCTTCAATAATTTTAAGATATTCTTCTTGTGGTATGGCGCCCGAGATACAACCGGCATAAAGTTCTGCCGATTTTTTTAATTCCATGGCCATTTCGCCCGTCGATACGATATCTGATATGCAGAAATGAGCTCCTGGTTTAAGAATTCTGTAGATTTCAGTAAAGGCTTTTCTTTTGTCGGGCACTAAATTTAAGACGCAGTTGCTTATGACTACATCTGCCGTATTTTCTTCAAGCGGGATATTTTCGATATCGCCAAGTTTAAAGATTACATTATCATAACCGAGTTTAGAATTGTTAGATTCGGCTTTCCGAATCATTTCTTCGGTCATGTCGATACCAATAACTTTCCCTTTCTTGCCAACAATTGCGCGGGCGACGAACACGTCGTTCCCCGCACCGCTACCGAGGTCAACGACCACATCCCCCTCTTTAATACCGGCGTGTTTTGTAGGAATTCCGCACCCCAGTCCGAGGTCGGCGTCTGCCAGATAACCGGCTTCTTCTGTATAGTCGTCCTGAATAATAGAATAATCGACTTTGTCGCCACAGCATGAATTCTTGTCGCAGCAGGATTCTGCAAAGGCGCTGGTTGCTATCTTTGCGTATTTTTCCTTAACGACTTTTTTTATTTCATTTTGATTTTCCATATAGATACTCCTTTCTCAGCAACATCCAGTTGCAGAAAATAATTTATCCAGTTGTTTTTTGACGCGTTGTAACGTCTTTTTATTTACACAATAGCAGACCTTTGGACCATCGATTTCTCCCTCGATAAGGTCTACACGTTTTAGTTCTTTCAAATGTTGCGATACAGTCGATTGTGCAAGCGGAAGGTGCTCTACGATACAACCCACCATGCACGAATTCATTTTGTTGAGAAACTTAAGAATTTGCAAGCGAGCTGGATGTGACAGCGCTTTTGCCACTTCCGCCAGCCAGACGTCTTCTTTGTCGAATTCTTCCTTTTTTGAATATGCCATAATTACCCCAATCGTTAATCGTAAATATACGATAAATATTTTACAAACCAAATTTCTATAAACATTTTTTTAAAAGATACTAACTAAGGGATAGATTAAGAATATCGCACGAAATTGACTGCTTTGCGAACTTCGTTAAAATCTCATTATAATATTAAAATTATTCCAGGTGCTCAAAATGGACGCTTCTCTATCTACAAAACTGGCAAGGATATTAATTTGACCGTCATAGAAAAATGCCATAATCAATTTATTGTAAATTTATTGTCCGCAGCGTTAACGTCAGGAATTTGATGCGTTCCTAAAAATAATTCCATCGGTTTATCAATTTTAATTTCGAGCTTTAATATGCTTGTTTTGCCTTTCCAGATATTTGCCTGCGCATCGAATATTTTCTTTTTTTCGACCTCGCCGTATTTTGCATACAGGGCTATAGGAAGCGGCAGACCACCTTTGTTTTCAATTTCCACAATAAGATACTCGTCCCGATAGACAACGTTTTTAATTGCCATATCGGGGTACTTAAATTCGAAGAACCACGGTTTAACAAACCAATCGAGATCTTCTCCGCTTACTTCCTCGAATGTATTAAAGAAGTCATATGGAGTGGGATGTTTGCCATTCCATCGTTCAATATACTCTTGCAGACAAGCCTTGAAATTTTCTTTACCCATAAACTTCATCATAAAATCGTAAGCGGCTCCAGGACGGTTGTAAGAGGCCATTCTATAAGAATTTCCTCTCAATTGAGACGAAGGAATGATCGGTGGTAAATCGAGATCAGTACCGCCATACCGTGAATAACTTTCTGCATTTCTTTGTCTCGGATCGTATCCCTCTGCATTCAATTCCTGAAAGTCGAAAGGCAACATTGTGGCCCAACCTTCGTCCATCCAGGCATATTTCCTTTCATTAATTCCCATAAAAAAAGGAAAGTAGGTATGTGCAATTTCATGCGAAGTCAAATGAACAGTGCCACTCAAATTATCAACGGATGAATTATTACACATCATTGGAAATTCCATACCGCCTCTACCGTTAAAAACTGTCATAACAGGATAGGGATACATAACTCCTGGCAGTTCCTCTGAAAAATAAATTATCGATTTACGAGCCACATCGGCAACATTATAAAATCCTTTTGACTCGGGGTTATATGCCGCAGAAATTAAAACGCCCCGCCATGAAGAGGCATCCCACAAGTAATGATCGCTCGTGGCAAATGCAAAATCGGGGATTGCTTTTGAACTGAATTTGTATGTTAACTTCTCTCGTTTTTGTGTTACATTACCTAAATCTTCTTCGGTAATTATATGTATTATTTCTTCTGAGGAATTTGCTATATTGTATTTATCAAGAACTTTCTTTTCGAATACTTCTTCCGGATTTGATAATTTACCGGAAGCCCAAACCACAAAATTTTGAGGAACGGTGATCTCAACTGAATAATTGCAGAAATCGTTGTAAGTTTCTGTTTGTCCCGAATAATCATTCATATCCCAGCCGTCGATATCGTCATAAACAGCAATTTGCGGGAACCAGTAGGCAACAAAAAATGAAGTAGAATCGTACGCACCCATACGTATTTGTGACTCGTTCGGAATATCGACTTCCCATTTGAAATAAAGCTCGGCACTTGCTCCTGGCAATAATTTTTCCTTTAAAGGTATTATTAATTTTGTCCCTGCAATATGTGGTTTCTCTCTTTCACCTGTTATTTCGAAATCGGAACCATTCAATTTTGATTCAAAAATTTTCATTCCTTCATTTACTGCACCTGGCGATATTTCAAAATCCCTTGAGTTTCCTTTTCGATATATATCGGCCAACAGCTTGACCACTATGATATCGAGTGTATCGGGACTATTGTTAAAATAAATTATTGTTTCTTCGGCTTTAACTTTTCTTTCTGATGGGATTACCTCAGCATCGATTTGATAATCACTTTTATTTTGCCAGTAATTCTGTCCAGGTTTCCCACTGAAAGTTCTGGTTTGTTTTTCGAATGCTTGTTTGAAATTAGAAGGCAGTGGTTGTGATAGCAAAATTACAGGTATAAAAAGAAAGAAGATTATCTTTTTCATGTTAAGTGCCCTAAGTTCTTTTAATTAAATACAATTTAGGAGAGATATTCGAAATAAACAATTGAGCGGAGGAATTTTCCTCCGCTCCTTTGTAATTATACTTCGTTTTCTTCAGGAACCACTCTGGCAATATCAGCAATTTCATCGCCTTCATTTAATTTAATCAATCGAACTCCTTGAGTGTTTCTTCCCATTACTCTAATATCTTTTACTGCCTGTCGGATCACCATTCCTTTAGTAGTAATAATAACTAATTCATCCGTGTCATTTACTTCTTTCATGGCAATCATTCTGCCGTTCTTTTCAGAAGTTTTAATTGTAATAATGCCTTTGCCACCTCTGTGAGTTAAACGATAATCGTCAAGTTCTGAGCGTTTTCCATAGCCTTTATTTGTAACTACAAGGAGTGTCGATGCATTTCTAACGACGATCATACCGATAACTTTGTCGTCCTTAGCAAGGTTAATACCTCTTACTCCAGTTGCAGTTCTACCCATATCACGCACGTCTTTTTCGTTGAATCGAATTGCCATCCCGTTCTGTGTACCGATAATAATATCGTTGTTACCGTCGCTCAGTTTTGCTTCGACGAGATTATCGCCTTCAACGAGATTGATTGCATAAATACCACCGCGTCGAATATTGGAGTATGCCGAGAGAACAGTCTTTTTTATTGTTCCTTTTTCGGTAACCATTACAACGTATTTATCGTCGCTGAACTCTTTAACGGTGACAAAAGCGGCAATTTTTTCATCCTTCGATTTTTCGATAAGATTGAGTATCGATCTACCTTTCGCTGTTCGTCCGCCTTCAGGAATTTCATGCACTTTGAGCCAGTAGCACTTACCATTGTCGGTAAAGAACATAATGTAGTGGTGTGTAGAGGCAACAAACATATGTTCAATGAAATCTTCATCGTTGGTGCCAGCTCCGGTAACTCCTTTACCGCCTCTGGACTGACGTCTGTAACCACTAACGGGGAATCTTTTAATGAATCCTTTATGCGAAATAGTAACAACAACGTCTTCTTCGGCAATTATATCTTCGAGTGAAAAGTCCTTATAGTCATAGATAATTTCGGTTCTTCTTTCGTCTCCATATTTTTCTTTTAGCGCAAGCAACTCTTCTTTGATGATTTGTTTTCTCTTCTTTTCGCTGTCAAGAATACCTTTAAGTTTTTCGATTAATTTAATAGTTTCTTTGTATTCGTCTTCAATTTTCTTTCTTTCCAGACCGGTAAGGCGTTGCAATCTCATATCGAGAATTGCCTTTGCCTGGATTTCAGAAAGTTTGAATTTGCGCATCAAGTTGTGTTTGGCAGTTTCAACGTCGCGAGATCTTTTTATTGTTTCAATAACTTCGTCGATATTGTCGAGAGCTATAATATATCCTTCAAGAATATGGGCTCTCCTTTCGGCTGCGTCTAATTCAAATTTTGTTCTTCTTATAAGAACATCCATACGATGGTCGAGGAAGTGTTCCATCATTTGTTTAAGTGTAAGAACTTTCGGAACACCATTTACAAGAGCAAGCATTATTACGCCGAAAGTGACCTGCATCTGAGTATGTTTAAAAAGCTGGTTCAATGTAACTGCAGGCTGGCCATCTCTTTTCATTTCGATGACGATTCTCATACCATCGCGGTCGGATTCGTCACGAATGTTGGAAATTCCTTCAATCTTCTGATTCCTTACGAGCTCTGCTATTTTTTCGATTAATGCGGCTTTGTTTACCTGATAAGGAAGCTCGGTAATAACGATGTTTTCTCTCTCGTTTTTCAGAGTTTCGATATTAGCTTTTGCACGAATAACAATTCTTCCGCGGCCTGTTAAATAAGCTTCCCGAACGCCTTCATAACCGTAGATAATTCCGCCCGTTGGAAAGTCGGGCGCTTTAATGTACTTCATAATATCTTCAGGTGTAATTTTCGGATTATCAATCAAAGCTACCAATCCATCAATTACTTCCGTAAGATTATGTGGTGGAATGTTTGTAGCCATTCCAACGGCAATTCCACTTGAACCGTTTACAAGTAAGTTCGGCAGATAAGAAGGTAATACAGAAGGTTCTTGCAATGTATCGTCGAAATTGGGGATAAAGTCGACCGTGTTTTTGTCGAGGTCACGCAACATTTCTTCCGAAATACGAGCCAGTCGTGCTTCTGTATAACGCATTGCTGCGGGACTATCACCATCGATCGAACCAAAGTTACCCTGACCATCTACTAATGGATATCGCAGCGAAAAATCCTGAACCATTCTAACCATCGTATCGTAAACGGCACTATCACCGTGAGGATGATATTTACCAAGTACTTCACCGACAATACGAGCTGATTTTTTATATGGCTTATTATAAGTTAATCCAAGTTCGTGCATACCGAACAATACTCTACGATGCACAGGCTTTAAACCGTCTCTGACATCTGGTAATGCGCGAGCCACTATAACACTCATCGCATAATCGATGTAAGACGACTTCATTTCTTCTTCTAAAGAGACAGGTACTATTTTTTCGAATATTGTACTCATATTTCCAGTCTGTATTAATTAATAATTTCTAATTTATTTCAGTATCAAACTTGCAGACCCGAGATAAAATAAAATTGTTCCAATATCGGTAAGAG
The DNA here is from genome assembly GCF_051488685.1 of Melioribacter sulfuriphilus. Lineage (NCBI taxonomy): Bacteria > Pseudomonadati > Ignavibacteriota > Ignavibacteria > Ignavibacteriales > Melioribacteraceae > Melioribacter > Melioribacter sulfuriphilus. The sequence continues at coordinate 743,626 of NZ_JBPSEH010000001.1, read as the reverse complement.
CAAGCGTTACAGGTCCAGAAGAAATTTTTGGGTCTAAATTTGTTCTGTGTAAAATTGCCGGTACACTAATTCCCCAGAAAGCAGCCAGCAATTCCACTATAATAATACTCAGTCCAACTACAAATGCAGCATTAAGATCTTTCTTCCAGATAACAATTACGGCAAAAACAACCAGCGCACAACTTAATCCCAACAAGGCTGAGGTTTTTAATTCTTTGACAATCGATTTCAGATACCATTCCTTCGTAGGGCGATTTGTATGAAGGGCTTGAATTGATACCGTCATTGATTGTATACTTATGCTTTCACCGAGTCCAAGTACAAGCGTAATAAAAAAAGCGATTACAATACTTTCGGCTAAAGTAGCTTCAAAGAAGCCGGCAAGCAGGGCACAAATAGTGCCACTGATAATTGTTGTAATGAGCCAGGGAAAGCGATATCTCCACGCTTTTAGCGGTGTGGCATTTTTTATTTCTTCGATTGTAAAACCGATGATTTCGAATATATCACTCTTTTTTTGGCGTGCTTCGATATCCGGATCCAGTTCAAGTAATTCCTCAGTAAATAATGTCACATCCACAATACCGATTATTTTGTGATCTTTATCGACTACAGGAAGCGCCAGAAATTTATATGTAACGAAAAACTCACATGCATCATAAACTGTAGCGTTATCGGGCAGAGCTGCCACACGTGTAATCATAATATCTTTAATATGTGTATTTTTTGAAGCAGTTAACAATCTTCTTGTAGGTAACACTCCTACCAGTTTTTCCTCGTTGTCGACCACATAAAAATATACAATCCTTTCTCCAATGCCTTCCATGCGGATTTTTTCTAAGGCCTCTTCGATTGTTAACTCCTGATTCAAAGCGGTATAGTCGCTCCTTATATATTCCTTAACCGGATGATTATATTTATGATGTTTATGCATTAAACGTCCAGATTTGCGTATTTAGCATGTTTTTCGATAAACTCTCTTCTCGGTTCAACCGCATCCCCCATAAGAGTTTCAAAGATTTTATCGGCCGCTGCAGCACTCTCAAGATTGACCTGAAGTATTGTTCTTGTTTCGGGATTCATTGTTGTCTGCCACAATTGTTCAGGATTCATTTCTCCAAGTCCTTTATATCTCGATACAACAATTCCTTTCATTTGTTTTTGAGTTCCTTCTTCTCCTTCCTCAACTTCATAAACCTCGTCTTCATCTTTTCCTTTAGAGTCACTCTTCAAACGTTTCAAAATTGAGTCGCGCTCCTCGTCATCGTAAGCATAATATTCTTCTTTACCTTTTTTTATTTTATAAAGAGGCGGCTGTGCAATATAAATTTTCCCCTGATTGATTAAGTCTTTCATATAACGATAGAAGAACGTCAGTAGAAGTGTTCTGATGTGGCTTCCGTCTACGTCGGCATCCGTCATTAAAATAATTTTACCATATCTCGACTTAGAAGCATCGAATTCATCGCCGATACCGGCACCAATAGCAGATATTATTGCCTGTATTTCTTGATTTTCGAGTATCTTGTTAATATTTGCTTTTTCGACGTTGATAATTTTTCCTTTAATTGGAAGGATTGCCTGGAATCTTCTATCGCGTCCTTGTTTGGCCGATCCACCTGCCGAGTCGCCTTCAACAATATAAATCTCGCAGTGCTCAGGGTCGTTGATAGAACAGTCAGCCAATTTGCCTGGAAGATTTAATGTATCGAGAGCATTTTTTCTTCTAATTAATTCTCGAGCTTTTCTTGCGGCTTCTCTTGCTTCGGCAGCTTTGACACTTTTTTCTATAATCTTTCTTGCTACAGAGGGATTTTCTTCGAGATATTCTGAAAGTTTTTCTCCAACAATCGACTCAACTATCGACTTAACCTCGCTGTTTCCGAGTTTGGTTTTTGTTTGCCCTTCAAATTGAGGCTCCATAACTTTTACTGAAATGACTGCCGTTAGTCCTTCTTTAAAATCATCTCCAGTCAGAGTGATTTTACTGTTTTCTTTAATAAGCCCATTCTTGTAAGCGTAATTATTAAAAGTTCTTGTGAGAGCGCTTCGGAATCCAACTAAATGAGTTCCGCCTTCAATTGTATTTATGTTATTGACATAAGTGTGAACGTTTTCACTGTAGGAGTCGCTGTACTCAAATGCTATCTCAACCGGAGTTCCTTCTTTTTCCCCTTCGATGTAGATCGGTTTATGGAGAGGATTGCGTTGTTCGTCGAGATACTTAACAAAGTCAATCAGTCCGCCTTTAAAATGATATTTTTCTTCAATGCCTTCATTCTCGTCTTTTAAAATCATGGTAACATTTTTATTCAGGTAGGCCAGCTCTCTAAGTCTTTCAGCTACTATTTCGTATTTGAATTTTACTGTTTTGAAAATTTCTTTGTCTGGTTTGAACGTTATTTTTGTGCCAGAAGTACCTTTTTTATAAGTTCCAATTTCTTTAACCGGGCCCTGAGGTACTCCTCTTTTGTATTCCTGCATATAAATTTTACCATCTCTTCTTACTTCAGCTCTCAGCCATTCTGAAAGAGCGTTAACAACAGAAACGCCTACACCATGTAAACCACCAGAAACTTTGTACGAGCTTTTATCGAACTTACCGCCGGCATGTAAGACAGTCATTACTACTTCGAGTGCAGATTTTTTTTCGACTGGATGAATATCTACAGGAATTCCCCTTCCAAAATCTTCTACTGTTATACTCTGATCCTTATGTATTGTGACAATAACTGTATCGTTAAAACCTGCTAAAGCTTCGTCTATACTGTTGTCTACCACTTCGTTAATAAGATGATGTAAACCACGAGAACCAATGTCCCCAATATACATTGCAGGACGTTTTCGTACTGCTTCAAGTCCTTTTAATATGTTAATATTTTTGGCTGTGTATTCACCATTTTGAACTGTGTTGTTTTTCATGTTTATATCAGTTTTATTGTTTTTAAAATCTGTTTATTAAAAAAGTTATTGATCTTTTCTGTTATCTGTTTTCTGTATAAAAAGAGCTCGCTTTTCCAAACAGAATTTTCGACCTTTATAAAAAGCACCTTGTCTTCCACTTTTTTCGGTACTGCGATTTCTTTCAATTCTGGAAAAATCGTGTAAAATTCTTCTACAACTTCGTACGATTCCGCAATTTCTCTCAGATTCTTAAATTCTTCCTGCTCAATAATCTGACTTATACTCTTAATGTCAGTTGACAACTTTTGCTTTGCCATTTTCTACTTTTATCATTCTATTGTCGTTATTGAGTTCTTCAAAATATGTCAGGTCGGTCATAGTAATAAAAGCCTGTCCTATTTCAGAAAGATAGCCGCTAATTTTTTCAGCGCGTTTTTTATCGAGCTCACCGAAGACATCGTCCATCAAAAAAATGGGTATTCTATTCAGTCTTTCCTTGATATAAAAAAACTGCGCGAACTTCAACGCTATCTGAAAAGTTTTATGCTGACCTTGCGAACCATATTTTTTTAATTCTTTGTAGTTAATTAAAAAAATCAAATCGTCACGGTGTGGACCAATTAAATTTACTCCCCTCCTTATTTCCTCGTCCCTTGCAAGATCAATTTGTTTTCTAAATTCCTCATTTATCTTTTCTTCTGGGTTGCAGAGCGTAGTATAATTTATGTAAGGAATCTCGATTTCCCCCATTATGTGCTGATATGCTTGCCTTAGGTATTCATTAAATTCCGATACAAATTTAATTCTATGTTCAATAATCTGAGTACCTTTGAGAATCAGCGATTCCGTCCAGGCTTCCAGCTGGTCGTAAAGATTTGTGTTTCTGTTTTCTCTAATTTGAGACAATAGGTTTGAACGTTGTCTCAGAATTTTATTGTAATCGATATAGATGTTCAAATATGAATGACTTAGCTGTGAAAGTGTTGAATCGACGAATTTCCTTCTATCGGAAGGAGACCCTTGAGTAAGCAGGTGGTCTGACTGAATAAGTGTTACAATGGGAAATTTGCCGATTATTTCGGCTGAATTAGGAATAATTTTATCGTCGAGATAATAGTACTTTCTCCTGGAATCGAAGTTCAAACGAACCGAATGGACTGCCAAATCTTCAATAACTCCTCTAATTTCCATAAATTGCCTGCCAAAAGTTACAGTATCGGAATCTGAAAAAGATAAAAGATTCTTTGTGGTACAAAGGTAGTAGATAGCTTCTAAAATGGATGTCTTTCCCTGTCCGTTTCCTCCTACCAGGAAATTTAATTTATTGGAAAATTCTACCGATGTGTCTTCATGCAGTCTGAAATTGCGCAAGTTTATATTTCTTAGGATCATCTTATGTATTCAAACGTACGGGCATCAACAGCATCATCAAATCTGTATTTTCTTTCTGTTCCACCGGTTCAATAATAACTGCTTTGGTAGGCGAGTGCAGTTTTAATATTATTTCATCGTAATCCGAAAGATGACTTAAAATATCATTGATATAAGTAGAATTGAATCCAATCTCCATTTTTTCTCCCTGGTAGTCGCACATCACTTTTTCTTCGCCTGCCGCACCTATATCGATATCCTCAGCAGAAATTATAACTTTATCGGTGTCAATCGAGAACTTTACTCTTCTCGTAGTACTTGTTGTAAAAAGCATCATTCTTTTGATTGACTCAAGTACTTCATTTGTTTTAAGTCGTAGCTTATATTCATTTTCGAGAGGTATTACACTCTTGTACTCCGGATATTTTTGTGCTATTAAACGTGTAATTAATTCCATATCGTTTAATTTGAACGACACATAACTGTTCGTAAAATAAATCTTCAGCTCTTTTTCGTCCAGCACTTTGGATAGAACTGTTACAGCACGTTCTGGAATCACATACTGTTTATTAATATCCGTCTTTATACTTTTATTCAGATAATTAACAAGACGATGTCCATCTGTTGTGACAAATCTCAATCCATCGTCGCAAAATTCAAAAAGAGTTCCCATCATTGCTGGTCTTATCTCTTCTTTACTCATAGCAAAAGCGGTTTTGTCGAATGCGTTCTTCAGTTCCTGGCCGTTGATCGAAATTTCATATACTTCGTTGCTTGTATTTATGGTTGGAATTTCCGGGTATTCGTCTGCGTCGATATAACTTAATGTGTATCTTCCATTTTCTGTAGTTATTTCGAGTCGTTTATTACTGTTAATTTTAAAGTGAACAGTAGTATCCTTAAACGATTTTATTATGTCGTAAAACAAACGCGCTTGAATAACTATTTTTACATTTTCGTCGGATGCTATATTCAAAAACGACTTCAGAGATATTTCAAGGTCCGTTGCATAAATAGTCAGAACTCCGTTTTCAACTTCAAGAAGAAAGTTTTCGAGTATTTGCATTGGAGTTCTTGTAGGCACAGCGGGAATAATTTTGGCAAGTAGTTTTTCAAGTTCTTTACTGTTTACTTTAAATTCCATAAATAATCTCCAGCTTTCAACAAAAAATAATAAAATAGAGAGAGATAAACAATTTTATTTTAGCCTTGTCCACACACGTAATTATTATGTTTTTATAGTTTTATTATATAAACAAAAGAATAAAAACAATAACGATGTTGATATGTTGATAAGCACTGAAAGTCTCGTTAATAGATTAAAAAGGAACATTGTTAAATTTTATTATTGTGGATAAACAGTTGAAAAAAGTGAGTTATCAAAAGGATGTTTATAAAAAGAAATTATCCACAGCTAAAAAACAGTTTACCAACAAGATATAAACACTCAAACAGCGCTCATTTCGATCTTGTTTTTTAAGTTTTCTATTATCTCTTTAACGTTGCTATCTTTTTCTAACATTTGTTCCATAGTATTAAAAGCGTGTATCACGGTTGAGTGATCGCGTCCACCAAAGTGAAGACCAATGGTTTTGAGTGATGACTTGGTCAATATTTTGGAAAGGTACATTGCTATTTGACGGGCAAGTACAATTTCTTTCTTGCGGTTTTTTTCGCGTACTTTGTTTTCGTCCACTTTAAAGTAATCGCAGACGACCTTAGTTATGTAATCAATGGAAATGGAAACATGCTTGTTTGTAGAAACTTCCTTTACAATTTTTTTGACAAGTGCAAAGTCGATTTCTTTTGAGTTAAGAGAAGAAGTCGCAAGAATTTTTATCAGACATCCTTCCAGTTCTCTAATGTTCGATGTGATATTGTGTGCAATATATTCATAAATTTCGTTTGAAAGTTCCAGTCCAAAACTTTCGCTCTTGTTTTTTAAGATTGCTACGCGAGTTTCAAAATCTGGGGGTTGAATATCTGCTGTAAGACCCCAGGAAAATCTCGAAATTAATCTTTCGTTTAGGCCTTTCAATTCTTTCGGTGGTTTATCGCTCGATAAAACTATCTGTTTTCCACTTTGATGAAGTGTATTGAATATCTGGAAAAATAAGTCGAGCGTTTTTTCCTTGCCAACCAGGAATTGTATATCATCGATAATAAGTGTATCCATGCTTTTATAAAAAGCAGAGAACTCGTTAACGCGGTCGCTCTGGATAGCTTCTACAAATTCAACAGTAAAAGCGTCGGAAGAAAGATAAATTACTTTTTTTGATGAATCTTTCTCCAAAATTTTATTTCCAATTGCATGCATCAAGTGGGTTTTTCCGAGACCTACACCTCCGTAAATAAAAAGAGGATTAAAAGAAGTCTGACCAGGATTATCGGCCACAGCCAGAGCAGCGGCTCGTGCAAGTTGATTTCCCTCTCCCTTTATAAAATTTTCAAATGTATAGCGTGGATTAAGAAATGACTCGAATTCATTTTTCTTCTTTTCTAAAACAACAGGCTCTTGTTTTTCCTCCTTTACCGCTTCTGTTGTTTCTTCAAAGGGATAGTTTTCTTCATAAACAATGTAAACAAGTTTACCTTCAGGACCGAGAACTTGATTTACAGTTCTGTTAATTAATGTGTTGTAATGCTCTTCGATCCACTCGATAAAAAAGTTATTCGGTACGAATATTTTTAACGTATTATTTTCGAGCTCGTATGGCTTTATGGGTAAAAACCAGGTATTATAGGTTATATAAGGAACATTATCTTTGATAATACTCAAGCATTCTTTCCAGATATCTTTTGCGTTTTTTTCAGTTTCAATCTTTTCGGTATTTAGAGCAGATTGATTAAATTCCATATCACTTATCCACAATTAGATTAATGAAAAAATTGAGAATATTAATTATTTGTTAAGAAAACTGTAAGTGAAAAGGTTTAATTTCCACAAATTATTCACATTAAATAAATTTTATAACTCCTTAAAATTAAGGAGGTTACGGAATTTGCAGTAAAATAACGAACAAAAATTAATAGTAAAGTTGATAAAATTACCCTTGTAAACGCGATGTGAAACGTTTCACACAATCAACTTATCAACAAATTATCAACACCTGTTTTCTATACCTTATCCGGGCGTGAAAATATGAGTTGCCGACGATAAGAGCAAATTAATTTTAAATTCTTTTTCACTTTTCTTTTCGATGAACTCAATTTATTTTGAATTACGAAAAAAATGGAGAAAGAAAGTGAAAAATATTTTAATAATTTTTACAGGCGGCACATTTTCGATGAAGATCGATAAGAAAACCAATTCCGCCGTACCTTATTATCATGGCAAGGAATTGCTTAAAATAATTCCAGAAGCTGATAAGAAGGCAAAAATTTCCGTTTACGAGTTTGGTAATTACCCAGGACCACACATGACACCGGAGTTAATGCTTAAACTTTCGGAAATAGTTAAAAATTATATTAAGAAAAAAGAAATTGACGGTATAATAGTAACTCACGGAACGGACACGCTTGAAGAAACTGCATATTTTCTCGATTTGACTGTAAAGACGCAGAAACCGATAATTGTTATTGGAGCAATGAAAACCAGCTCTGAACCCGATTGGGATGGTCCAAAAAACCTGCTCGACGCAATATCGATTATTAACAATCCCAATAGCAGGGGCATGGGAGTGCTGGTCTGTCTTAATGGAGAAATCAATGCAGCAAGCGAAGTAACAAAAACTCATACTGAAGATATTGAAACATTTCGAAGTCTCGATTTCGGCTCGCTTGGTTTTGTTGAAAAAGACAGAGTAATCTTTAATCGCTTGCCAAGAAAACTTGAAACGTTTGAGACAAAAAAAATAAATTCTAATGTCGATTTAATTAAGGTTTATGCAGGCATGGACGATAAGTTTTTCAAATATTCGGCAGATAGCGGAACGGAAGGGCTGGTTGTAGAAGCAATGGGAGTGGGTAATGTGCCTCCAAAAGCATTTGAGGGAATAAAATACGTTATTGAAAAAGGGATTCCAGTTGTTTTGGTCTCCAGATGCCCCGCAGGAGAAACTCTCGATATTTACGGTTACGAAGGAGCAGGAAAGTGGCTCAAGAAAATCGGTGTTATTTTTGCTGACTATCTCAACGGACAAAAAGCCAGAATAAAATTGATTGTCTGTCTCGGTATTACAAAAGAGATTGATAAATTAAGGTCGATGTTCGGCGATGACTGATAGTCACCTAAAAAAATGGATGCCTTCGATTCTATTTTTACCGGCAATAATTTTTTTAATACATAATGATGGAAAGGTATTTCTTCTGAATGAAATAAATCTTCTCATTCATGAAGGAGGACACGGAGTTTTTGCTCTCTTTGGAAAATTTATCTATACGCTCGGTGGAACTCTCATGCAAATTATCATTCCCTTGCTCTTTATAATTTATTACTACAAGGAAAAAAAATATACGCTCGCCAGGATTTTTCTTTTATGGTTAGCTCAAAATTTAATTAACATAAGTATATATGCATCAGATGCAGCAGAGAAAAAATTGAGACTTTTAGGCGGAAGCAAAGTGTACCACGACTGGAATTATATTCTAAGTAGTATAAACTTGCTTGAGTACGACAATATAATAGGTCTGTTATTTTATTTACTGGCTCTTCTTATTTTTGTTTATATCTTAATAATGCCATTGCTAATCGGTGAAAAAAGAAGGCTGTCCCCCGAAGAGGAGAACAGCCTTGAAAATATCTTAGATGAAGAGTAATTGAATTAGTATAAATATTGGCAAAAGAACTATCAAAGAAAATTTATACATATAAGCAAAAAAGCTGGGCATTTTAATATTATTCTCTTCAGCAACAGCTTTTACCATGAAATTTGGCCCATTACCAATATAAGTCATGCTACCAAATAAAACAGCACCAATTGAAATAGCTCTTAAAAGGTCCTCTGGAATTCCAGCTACGAGCTGACCAGTCTTTATGCCCAGACCAAGTGCAAGAGAATGAAAAGTTACTGCAGTTGGAGTATTATCCAGAAAACTGCTGAGCGCACCAGTATAATAATAAAATTGATGAGCCAGAGATACACCTAATTGATGGGCGTTTGTTTCCAGGTAGAGGAGTGCTGGTACCATTGTAATGAAAATACCCAGAAAGAGATATGCCACTTCTTTTATTGGCTCCCATGTGAAATTGTTCGATTGTCGTGTTAACTTTGGTGTAAAAAGAAGTGAAAGAATTGCCATTACAACTATTACTGCTTCTCTGATGAATTTGTAATATTCATTTTTTTCTATAAAGGGGAGATACTGTTCATTTAGAAAAGCAACCGAAAGAACCACCCCAATAAGCCAGAAGAAATTCAATTTTCCTTCGAGTCGGATCGGTTTAATATTGGTACGATCTTTCACAATCGATCGATTTGATTCCTTTTTGTAATAATAACTATCTACAATAAAATAAGTAATGATTAATAAAAGATTGGCAAACAGCCACTCTGGAGTTAGTTTAAAGAACCATGTAAATGGAGCACCACGCAAATACATCATGAACAAAGGTGGATCGCCTAATGGAGTTAAAAGACCACCACAATTGGCAACTATTGCAATGAAAAATAGAATGGTGTGTACTTTGAATTCTCTTTCTTTGTTAGTCTGAATTACTGGACGTATTAGAAGCATTGCGGCTCCAGTCGTCCCCATAAACGAAGCCAGAACTGCTCCAATTCCCAAAAACAAAGAATTTACCTTTGGAGTTGCTTCGATATCTCCCGACAGGTAAATTCCGCCAGTAATTGTAAAAAGTGCGCCAAGCAATATTATAAATGGAATGTAATCAAAAACCATTATTTCAAATAACTCGTGAGAAAAGCCGGCTGAGAGTAAATAAATTACTGCGGGAATGCTTAATATTATTGCAACGATTAGTTTATTCCGATTCTTTTCCCAGAAGTGTTCCCAGAAAAGTGGGAATATTGCTATCGATAAAAGCATCAATACAAATGGAATTATACTTATTAGTGGAATTGTGACTTCATGAGCTTCCATAATTATAACCAGTTTTGTTGAATAAAATTATGCAAAACTATCATTTTCGGACGATTATATCAAATTTTTGTTGGTTTTTATCATACTTATTAATGTAAAACTATATAGATAAATTAATTTTTAAGTCTATTGGACACACAATCTTTTTTATAATAAAAAATGAAATTAGTGTGAGGATCGCTGATGTAACAAAGATATATGAAATGTCGATATAGTTTATGATTGTGCCGATAAAGAGGGGCGCTATAATTAAAGATAAATTAAGTGTTCCAAACAATCCAAGATAGAGGGTTCTGTTTTCTTCATTCGAAATTTCAATAATTGCACCCTCCTGTATTATCTTCCATGAACCGATGGCTCCCCCGATTATGAAAAACAAAACATAAAACAACATTATCGAGTTAATTAATAAAGATAAGAGGGGAATAGAAGCAAGTAGCGGTATACTAATTCTCATCATTCCCTTGTATGAATAACGGTGTACTACTTTTTTCCAAATTAAGCTGGAAGCAATCATTCCTGAAATCTGTATAAGTAGAAAATTCCCAACTTCTAATTTTGTTATTGGAATGGATTCCTTTATATATCCAATTAAAAAAGGGAGCGTGACAAATGAAACACCGGCGAGATTGGAAATTAATATTAGCTGGCGTAAGGTTTTGCTGTCTTTTATTTCACGAGTGATTATTCCTAATAATTTTTCTTTTTTTATTATTAATTGAGAAGCTTTCTCATTAATCATCCAGAAGCCGAATGATGCAATAAAAAGAAAAGAAGCTGCACTGAAGAAGGCAACCTGATAATTACGCGGGAATTCAATCCCGTTCAATAAATATTTTGCCAGGAAGGCTGAAAAGAGAATACCGATCCCTGTAAAAAATTGTTTAAAGGCAAAGAATTTTTTACGTATTGAATTCTCAAAACTTTTGCCTACAATATCGCCGTAAGAAATTCCCGCAAAAGCACCGCTTACTGAAAAAAGAAACATCCAGAAAAGTAAAAAATAAATAAAAGAGGTCGTTGAAATTTGTCCAATAAGAAAAATAGAATAAGCAGCGCCTGCAAAGGCAATAACTCTTAAATAAATGGCAGCAAGAAGAAAATTCTTTTTGTGTGGTTTGTCTCTAAGAAGAATTGCAAAGAATAACTGAGATAACAACGGCACCCCAATCATAATCGAAGTAAGATATCCAACATCTGTTTGAGTACCTCCAGCATAAAGTATTAACGCCGGAAGTATTGTGTTTTTATCTGCAAAAGTTTCTGCCAGTGCTAACCAGAATGCATGCCATATGAGGGAAAAAAAGTTTCTTTTTTGGTAAGTAACAGGATGTGCTGTGTCAATTATCTTTTGCATCGTAGTCTTTTTTTATTAACCAACGCTCATTTTTGCCGTTTGTTACTTTATATAATCGACTGTTCCATATAATAATTTTTCTACTCCCACTTTAAACTATATTTCCATTGCATTGACACATTGCTGTTGGGTGTGTTAATAGTTTCAAACGCATGAGGAAAAAATTTTCTACAATAAAAGTTGCTTTTCCATTTCAAATAATTTTGCAATTTCTTTTCGCCTGGATTCTATAGTTTATTGACAGAGCTTACATGCCTATTCTTATCGTATTCATAAAAGTAAAATGAAGAGCGTAATAAATCTTTTTTCCACCTGGTTTACCGAAGAAAATACACCAGTTTTAATGAATTATCTATCACTTCCTGTTTAAAGTTCTTTTGCAGTAAAGTAGCCACTTTGTATAGCAGAAACAGCATCACCTACTTTTTCGGCATCTCCAATTATGTAATAAGGGATTTTTCCATCGAGCTTTTCTACAAGCGATCTATCGGGTATCATGCCTGCAGCTACAACACATAAATCGATGTTCTTAAGCACGGTTTCTGTGCCGTTTTTATTTGAGATGCGGACTTCATCTTTAGAACAACTCGTTACCTTCGAGTCTGTTATAATTTTAACTCCCGCTTTGTTGAGCTTATTTAAATTCAATTTTCTGGTTATTAATTCCATGTCGCGGGCAATTTCGTCGAGCATTTCGACTATTGTAACATTGTTGTTATTGTCGACGAGTGCCGATGCTATTTCAACTCCGATCGAGCCACCACCAATAATGAGTACATTTTTATTGTGCGGAGGGTCTAACATTATTTCTGCCCAATTGTATTTTTTCATCCCCTCAATTTTCGGAATAAAAGGTCTGGAACCGGTGGCAATTAAAACCCCATCAAATTTTCCGATCAAATCTTCGGGAGTTGCCTCTTTGTATATTACCTTAACATTACTATCGTTAATTTCTTCGATATAAAAATTGATTTGCTTATTTAATGAAATTTTGCCTGGTGGCAGCGGAGCATAATTAAATTGACCGCCGAGTTTTTCCTTTTCGAACAAAGTTACATTGTGACCTCTTTTTGCCAAAGTGAGAGCAGCTTCCATACCTGCCAGGCCGCCTCCAACAACCGCATAATTCTTTTTCGTTGTAGAAGGAACAATATCTTCCAGTTCCCTTCCTACCGTCGGATTGATTTCACATTGCAAAGTTTTGCCAATCTTTATTCTACCCAAGCAACCAGTTAAACAAGAACTGCACGGGCGGATTCGTTCGTCAAGTAGTTTTAAATATTTACCCGCGAAATCGGGGTCGGCTATAAGAGCACGCCCTATTGCCACATAATCGGCAGAACCGGAATTAAAAATTGTGTCGATATCTTCCGGCTCGTTAATCTGCCCAACGGCAATAACAGGAACTGAAACAGCTTCTTTAATTTTTTTTGAAAGCTCCCAATTTTTTCCTTTTGGAATGAAGTGATGTTGATAATACCACGGTGGGCTCATACAAACATTACCAGAAGTGACATGAAGGGCATCAACTTTTTTATTCTCCAGCGTTTTTGCTATTCTAATGGTCTCTTCAATCGAAATTCCGCCGTCGTACATCTCATCACCGCTCAGCCGAACAATTACAGGCAGGCCGGTTTCTTCTTTAATTCTTCTCAATATTTCTATACCAAAACGGAGACGATTTTCAAAACTACCGCCGTATTGATCTACTCTTTTGTTTGAATCTGGAGAGATGAATTGTGCAATCAGATAGCCAAGTCCAAACTGAAGTTCTATTAAATCATAGCCCGCATTTTTAGCACGAATGGCAGCCTGTATGTATTGATTCTCTACTGAATTAATATCATCTATTGTCATTTCTTTTGGCTTTTTGCCGCCGTTTGGGCATTCAATTTCTGAAGCAGAAAGAAAGATGTTTCCTTCGAGTTTTGGATTTGCCATTCTGCCGGGATGATTGATGTGTGCAATTGCAAGTGCACCATTTTTATGGATTGTATCTACTAATTTTTTGTGTCCCTCTATTTTATCGTCGGAATCGATCCCTATTTGAGTAGGAAGTTCTCTAACTCTGCGGTCAATATAAAACGGTTCGAAGATAACCGCTGCAACATGACGGGAACGCCTTTCCCAGAAAGCGATGTGTCTTTCTGTTATTTTACCACTGCCGTCTCCATAGCCAGTTTTGACGGCCGACATAATTAATCTGTTTCTGAATTCAGGGAGTGCCATTTTTTATAATTTTTTATTTGGTTAGATGCTACATCGGGAAAATTGATTCGAAAGGGGAAGCACTGAGGTAAGTTTAGACTCTCCTCAAATATCTCATCAGTTTGAAAAACCAGAGAGTGACTGGAAAACGGTTGACGAGTTTTTTTATTTCGTATAGGTTTTCGATTGCGGCGAGTTCTCCTGCTTTAATAATTTCATCGGCATGTTCAAAATCAGCCCACGATAAATTTTTTATATCAGGATGAATTATGAGATCGGCTTCCTTTAATTTTAACAGAGCCAGATGGTAAGCAGTAATATCTTCAGTACGATAAAGGAGGTCGATAATGTTTTCAGGTGCTTTTGAGTGTTTTAATTTTCTCATAACATCCACAGCCAGGATACGGTCGGCTCCTAATATTTTCAACTTTGTGGCTGGGACGGTCTCAGAAGTATAGCCGTCAACCAATAAATAGTTTTTATACTTGACAGGAGGAAAAATTCCAGGAATTGCCGAGCTGGCTCTTATTGCCGTTCTTAATGAACCGCTTGTAAAATTGATTTCTTCGCCTGAAATTAAATCGGTAGCAACCGCAGAAAATTTAATTTTCATACTTTCAATTGGAACATCGGGAATAATCTGGAACAGCTCTTCTGTTTCTTCTTCTTCGAAGTAAGATAAACTCGTAAGGGATTTAAAAGCTTTCAAACGAACTTCGATAAAATCAAAAAGTTGTTCCATAAAGTTTCTGTTAAGAGCATTCTTTGAATCGCCTAATTTTGATATGCCAAGTTCTTTGAAGCGAGGATTGTTAAGAACATTGTATATAAACTTTTCAACATCGTTAATATTTCCGTAATAGGCATAAAGTCCCCCGATTATTGCACCCATGCTACAGCCGGTAATGGCGTGAATTTTAATTTTTCTTTTTTCGAGCACTCTAAGTACACCAATATGCGCAAGACCACGCGCCCCTCCGCCTCCCAATGCTATTCCTAACTTCGACACTTTTTAATTTCCCGATTTTACAACTGCAAAGATAGAAGATAATTTAACAACAGGAGGAAATTTTTTAGGCTTTATGCCTCGTTCCGTTCAGTAAATTAAAAATAGTTTCTGAAACGGGTAAAATTAAACTTTGATAATTTCCCTTCCGGTGTATCAACAACCTCTCGTTTAGTTGTAGAAGCAACGGCGGGTATATTTTTTTCTTTTAATTTATTTACAATTACATAAACAAACGTTAGTTCTCCCATAATGTGAACAGCATAATAATCCGGTCTGTTTTGATTAATCAAATCTTCGATTTTGGTCATATATTCTTCAGCTAATTTAGTTACATATTCCAGACTGCTTTCTGGTGGAATTTCTGGAAACGGAATGTCTATAACTTTTCCGAAATTACTTTCAGCAATCTTTTTTTGATTTTCACTCCAGCGTTCAAAAGGATGATTAGATAAATTGATAAGCATTGAGTACCTCTATTTATGTAAGTTTTCTATTCCAATAATTGAAGAGCCAACACCGTTTGCTGTTAAAATAATTTTATGATGCATTGTTTTCAAACTGATTGGTAGGTCGGCATAAGGTTTGAAGTTTCCAGTAACGATGCCAGTATCTTTAATTAAATGCACAGATATCCCAAGCCAGAGTGCCGCAATTGATAAATTCTTATTCTTATCGATAAATAATTTTATTTTGTCCCAAATTTTATGATGATCTTCTGGCAAGTTTTCAATCACCAACTGCACAATTTTGTAACAAAATCTCATTGTAAATTCAAAAGTAATGCCAACCAATATAGAATGGAAAAATAAACTTCGATGCATTCCAATCCCTCCAATTGTAATATCGAGATCAGGAATACCACCTTCAATGTCGGTTCCTCCCGCAGCAACTAAAAAAATTGTAAGAGCAAAAAGATAAGAAATTATTAAATCGATTTTTTCTTCTTTACTCATTTTCTTTATGCTGTTGATTATTTTTGATATATTCTCTGGCGCATTCTTAAGAAAAGTTTTTAATTTTAGTAGATCTTCCTTAAAGGCAACTTTAAAAGTAGCTTCTTTATATTTATTTATCTTCTCGCTTGTCTTTTTATATATTTTATTGACTATAGTCTTCTTGTTTTCGTATGTGTCTACTGCAGATTCTTTAAGCAAGCCAATGAGGATTGAGTTTAATTCCGAGTTTCTTAAAGAAGAAAGTGAAAATTTTAGTTCGTCATAAATTTGTTGGAACGCGTTGTTTTTTTCTAAGTTAATTGTAGTTTCCATAAAGCCCTCTATATTTTTTTTGAGTAATCATATTTTATAATATTTATGATTCACTTTTGTGGTTACAAACAGATTTTCTATAGTTCTTAGATATCGAGATGGGGTTTTAGTATAGCAAAGAAACTTTGAGTATGTGGTGATAGTTATATTTTTTTTCGAGCGGGTTAATGCAACGTATAAAAGCCTGGCATTTTCTAATTCTTCTTCTTTAGTTCTCGAGTAAAAAGAAGGAAAAACGCCATTAATACAACCGGGAATAATTACATTTTCGAATTCTAATCCTTTTGCTTTGTGGATTGTGGAAACTATAATTTTTTCTTCTCCTGTTATAAGATCGGCTTCTTTGTATAATTTATACTCAGGCACATATTTATTTAATAATTCTTTTACTGGTAACTCTTTACAATTTAATTTCATATGTCTAATTAGTTTTTCTAAATAGGGTTTATCTTTTTCAAATTGTTCCATGTCAAGAATATTATTATCCATTAAGTACTCTAAAAACAAGTTAATTAAATAAGGTAAATCAAGAATGTCGTTGCTGGAATAAAAAATTTCCCAGAGAGGTGAAAAATTGCTTTGTAACTTTTCGATGGTTCTTTTATGTGACAATAAAAATTCTTCGATCTCATTTATTTTCTTTTTTATTTCTGGAATTAAGAATTTTATAAGAGATGCCGTTGCTTTAACATCATCCAGGGCATTATGAGAATTTATGCCTTCCAACGAAAAGTATTTTATTAAATCTGCGAGTTTGTAAGAATTTAATTTTGGAAATACTCTTCTTGTTACGTTTAATGTATCGAATAATTTTCCTGGTATATTAAATTCAATCTCTTTTCTTTTTATGTTATTAGAAAGAATCTCGTAGTCGAAATCAAGATTGTGGGCAATTAATGGGGCGCCATCAACAAACTCGTTAAATTTTTTAAAGGCTTCGGCTGCATCAAGTCCTTGTTTATCGAGGATTGCACGCGTAATATTATGAATTTTTGAGGATTCTTCCAGTGGCAGATCAGTTTTTATGTAAACACAAAATTCTCTTCCTATTGAGCCGTTAATAAGTTCAACTGCAGCTATTTGAATAATGTCGTCCTCTTTTTTATTTAAGCCGGTAGTCTCTGTATCGAAAACAACCACTCTCTGATTTTGAATTGTTGATAGAAATTTCGACAAGTAATTTGTACTAAAAATTTTTGAGTCCAGTAAATCATCGGGAAAAAGACCTTTTTCCCAGAATTTGTTGATGAATAAACGGGATTCTTTTAAAGTGCTTATTTTAGCAAAAAGGTGAAAAATTCTACTCCACGACAAACGGTCGTATTTATTTTCGAGGACGCTTAAAAAGGCCATGATATCTTTGATCGTACGTCTGCGGAAAAGGTCGAAGCCAGAAATCTTGAAGTGAGGAATTTTTTCCTGTAAAAGAACTTCAGAAAAGGCTTCAGCACGTTTGTTTGAATGAACAAGAATGGCTGTTCTGTCTTCTTTATTAATATTAGCTTTTTTAATAAGATTTTCTACAATAAAATCAATTTCGTCTCCAGGTTGGCCATCGACGTGATAAATTCTAAGGGCATTTTCATTTTTGATACCGGTTAACATTGAACGCGGTTCTTTATCCCAGGTTGGGTTTAAATTAGAATTTGCATATTGCACAAATACTTTTAGTAGGTAAGCAGGCGAGCGATAATTTTTTGTAAGTGTATGTAAGGTACAACTGTTCCTCAATTTATTTACGGTTTCAAGGTCGGCACCCATGAACGAGAAGATCGACTGTTCCCGATCGCCAAAATATACGACGTGTGCCGAATCCTCTGAAAGGAGTTCAATAATTCTGAACTGAAGAGGATTTAAATCCTGAGCTTCGTCAACTTGAATCCATTTATATTTTTTATGACCGCCATTGCTCAAATGACAGTAAGCCAGATTTAGTAAGTCGTCGAAATCAATTAATTCCGATTCTTCTTTTAATCTTTCATATTCCTCGCATATGTTTTTAACTATAGGTGTATCGTTTAGGAGTTCGAGACAATCATTTGGTATTTTAATTAAGTTTTCTGGAAAATTTAGACTCCGCTGTTTTAAATAATTTTTTATTAGGGATAATTTTTCATAAAAATTTTTCACACCATAAGGTCTATAGTGTAAGTTATCAACAGCTTCTCTTAATAAAAGGTAAGAATCTTCTTCGTCCATTAAAGCAGTGTAGCGTGGAAGTAATTTATTTTTAATAAGAAAACGATATGAAAAGCTGTGAAGATTACCAACAAATACTGAATGGCTTCCGTTATAATTTTCAATACGCGTCTGCATATTTTTAGCAGCACGATTGGTAAAAGTAAGGCAGAGCATCTCTTCTGGATTAACATTATGAGCAAGCGCATAATTAATTCGATGTGCTAAAATTTCTGTTTTGCCTGTACCAGGCGGGGCAAATACAATATGCTTTCCCTCAGATAATTTTACTACCCCTTGTTGTTCTCGTGATAGTCTATGCACAGAATTTTTTTTAATCTCAGTTAACATTCGACAGTGTCCCTCTCTTTTTTTGGTTTCTTTTTTGAATGTAGAGTAAAAGAATCGATATGGCGTTCGACATTGTGAGGCCCAAAATTGCACCCGTGACAGCATCCCCAAATCCTAAAAACGAAACAAGAAAAGCCGTGGCAAACAAGTCGATTAAAAAGTAGCGGCCATAATAAAAAAATCGAAATATGTTGTTAAAGAGTGCATACAACGAGTAAAAGAGTATCGAGAACTTATTTTTTCGTGCCGGCAGAAAGTAGAGATGGTCCAAAAAAGGACGCAACTCCAAATACCAGAACACTACGGTCAGTATAACCATAAATAGACCAAGTAATAAAATTGCCGCCATAAATTTCCCCTTTATTGCTAATAAGAGGGACGCAGGCGGGCTCTTTAAAATTTATTTTAAGGAATCTTATAGAGATATTAAAGTGTGTCGGAAGTCTCAATTAAATCGATAACATCTTTTTTAAACTGTTCGAAAGTCATTTCAGGGGGAGTAACTTTTACATCAAGTAATTTTAGAACGGGGGCCAATATCCAGAGCTGACCTTGAATAATTTTATTACCGTTATTGTAAAAATCGATTTCAAATATTTTTTTAATATAGTTATCCAAAAACGGTATTAAGGCAAAAGCAAAAAGACTAGATTCAGAATTATCTTCACTATCATCATCACCATCATCATCATAGTTGAAAAGGGAGTCGTCCAAGTAAAACAAAGGTATATCGACGGGATTTAGCATATCAGAACTGTAAAGATTTTTTTTAGAAAGCTCTTTTACAATGAACAGACCGATCATTTTTTTTAAAGTTAGCATGTGATCAATTTTCACATAAATTTTGCTGGCAGTAATAATATTGTGACTGTTTTCTTTGAACTTTTTTTTCAGTTCATCTTGATCCATCGAGTGAGTAATAGCGTCGACGACAAATTCGGGGTGTGATTTAAGACTTGTTTTAATTTTAGGAAAGCAGAAATGCTTGAAATACTTCAAGCTTAATTTTGACATATTAAATTCGTTTTGAAGCATTTATAAACTCCTATTAAATTTTTTGTTAAGAATTAATTGGTTACAAATTTTCTGATAGTAAATAATGAGATTTCAAGATTAGCAAGATCGAGAAACTTTGTAAGATTGCTCTCGATATTTCTTTATCAAGGTAGTGAATATGAATTCAGAATATCACTCTTGCGTTCAAAATTGCAAAGAAAGGTAAACTGAACGAATAACGTATTCCGTCACAATGGGGATATCGAGTGCAGAGTGATCGAAACGAAACAGCTATAGATTTGATGGGAGACAGTTCCCAGATGATGGCAGGTTGATAAGTGAGTTTCGGCTGTTCTACAACAGGGGCTCCGAGCGATCTGTCGCGGTTCCATCGCTGGAAGATCGACGCAGTATACTTTGACTGGCTCTTCGCCATGATCGCGGGAACAGGCCTATCTTTTTTGTACTGTTACAACATGGCTGAACGTGCATCCTAACTGAGGCCTGATGGAACTGGAACTAGTTTCACTGCATATGTCGGGACTGGGTGTACGTGACAGACTCCCATCTCATACGAGCGACCACAACAATACTGGTGTACCCGCGACGACTTGTGATTGAATCACGGCGTGACATTAAGAATTGCTAATACAACATTCGTTAGTATTTTATTCTCGCTTCTATTTCTTTTGACTTTATCTCAGTATTAAGTTTAGTCTTAATACCATCCCTACTTAGATTGTTGCAACTTCTATATTCCGTTCCAAGTTCTTTATAAATATTACCTGCCTCGGTGTAACCATTATCTATCAGGAAATTACCAAACGATTCCTTAAGAGATGCTATCTCATTCCAGTGAGTACCAGAAAAATCTGAATCCAAATTATTTTCAATAGTGCTGGAGTTATTAGCGGAGAGTCCTTTCTGCATTGCCAAAACATCGGCAATTGACTTTTTATTAATCAACTGCTCCTTAGTTTTCTCTTCTATAAACATCATCCAGTATGGACCACTCTGATCCTCACCAGAGGCGAGGTTACCTCCCTTTTCCCAAGCAGTTAAAAATTCCTCTACAGGGATTTCAAAATTTTTATATTTATCCTCTGGTTCATTTTCGTCATATGTCTCATTCATATATATTCCATCAGAATCATATCCTGTTACAAGAATCCAGTGACTACCTTTACCAGGTTGAATGTTCGGAAATTTAGGATGAGAGTGCATATAACCCAGATCAATGTAGACCTGTGCAGGTCTGCCCGAATTTATTACCGCTTTTAGATACTTCAATGCATCATCTGCATTTTTATAAGTAATTTTAGCATGGGCATTGTTATAAAGGCGTGAGTATCCATGTGCTGACCCTAAAATATAATGAACACCATAATTTTTTAATTGATATTCACGTGCAGACTGCGGATATGGAACCTCGGATTTAAATGCTTTCAAATAAGAATCATAACTTAGAATTGCTCCACTTCCTGAGAAAGCGACGACTTCCTGTATTGTAATGGAATTATCAATATAAGCTATCTGCATTGAAAATGATTCAATATAACATAATCCTGCTAAACTCTTTCTGGTCGGTACATCAAGAATTTTACTATCAGGTAAATTTGCTAACGATAAATTAGTATATTCAGGAATATCGGGAAGATCTGTCCCAACAACGTCTTCTCCACGATCGCCACATGAAACCATAATACAAAAACAGCATATAGAAAAAATAATAAGTAAAATATTTATATTCCGCATAATTTCCTCCTTTACCCTTTTATTGTACTAATTTGACTAATCACCTTAAGGACATCATAGGTAACACATCACACACTTTTAAATCCGTCGCTTCGCTTTCTTTTGTTAAATTCAAGATAACACACAATTTTAATTTTTTACCAATAAGCCGATCTATAACTCCCAAAAATATTTTTAATTGACTTGTAATTTGTTTTTTCAGGAGCAAGGGGGTGTTTATTAAATATTCATTTACACACTAACTATTCGAATTTTTTCGCTTCCACCGTCTATATCAGTGTAATGCCTTTTACTTTCAAAATAAATATTCTCGGGGCTTTTGTCAAAGCAAAAAAATCTCCAATTGAGGTGCAGGCAATTATTTTGACGTAAAAGATAATACGCATTTCTGCTTAAAAAAAACAGGTAATCTTAAAGATAACCATTCTCTTAGCCCATCTCGTCTCAATCCTTCTTTATCAAGGTGGTGAATTTGAATCCTAAGCCGAAACCTGAAACTGGTAAAAGACCCGAAAGGGTCGTCTCAATCCTTCTTTATCAAGGTGGTGAATTTGAATTGGATAAAATAAGGAATGAAATGGTACTTGAAAAGTAGAAGCAGTCTCAATCCTTCTTTATCAAGGTGGTGAATTTGAATGAGTTAACAGCTTTAATATTCATAATCTCAAGCTCTTCTTCGGTCGTCTCAATCCTTCTTTATCAAGGTGGTGAATTTGAATTGAGTTGGCTCTTCGACAATTTATCGAGTGGGCACGGGTGTGTCTCAATCCTTCTTTATCAAGGTGGTGAATTTGAATGAGGTAAAAGAGTGAGTATAAAAGATGCGCTCGCCTCTTTAGGTCTCAATCCTTCTTTATCAAGGTGGTGAATTTGAATCCTAAGCCGAAACCTGAAACTGGTAAAAGACCCGAAAGGGTCGTCTCAATCCTTCTTTATCAAGGTGGTGAATTTGAATAGTTTCTATAAACTCTCCCGATGGGTACGTTCCAGTTGGTGCGTCTCAATCCTTCTTTATCAAGGTGGTGAATTTGAATCTGTAAATCTTATCTGAAGCCTGCAGCAAGGTACTAATCTGTGGAGATCGTCTCAATCCTTCTTTATCAAGGTGGTGAATTTGAATTTCTGATCCAGGCAGTCCCTATCATTCCGGTTTAACCGGAGGCAAGTCTCAATCCTTCTTTATCAAGGTGGTGAATTTGAATGACCTTGGCTTGGACAACATGAACCTGCCTCGTGCAAGCGAGGTCTCAATCCTTCTTTATCAAGGTGGTGAATTTGAATCTTACGAAGAACTTTTCGCTAGCCTTGCAGTAAAGGAGTTAGGTCTCAATCCTTCTTTATCAAGGTGGTGAATTTGAATCTGGCACCAGATAATAGATCGGACAGTAAAAACAGCATTTACGCGTCTCAATCCTTCTTTATCAAGGTGGTGAATTTGAATGGGGACAAAATGGCGAAGACCATTTTGGCAGAGCTGCCTCTGTCTCAATCCTTCTTTATCAAGGTGGTGAATTTGAATCAACCCTACGTGCCGCACTAATAGCTTGACTAACAGTCTCTCCTGTCTCAATCCTTCTTTATCAAGGTGGTGAATTTGAATGAGGTTAGATTAGCTAAAACTGCAAGAATTAAGCAGTTTTACGCGTCTCAATCCTTCTTTATCAAGGTGGTGAATTTGAATGGGGCAAACGTTCAAAACGTTCAATGCTGAAGCACATTCGCGTCTCAATCCTTCTTTATCAAGGTGGTGAATTTGAATGTTCCGCAATATATATGAATTCTAAACATTCACGACAAAGAGTCTCAATCCTTCTTTATCAAGGTGGTGAATTTGAATGGAGAAGGAGAGGCGAAATGGACGCCATTTCGAAACTGCCTGTCTCAATCCTTCTTTATCAAGGTGGTGAATTTGAATCATCTTCCGTGCAAAATACTATGGTGGCAAAAAAATAAGATCAGGTCTCAATCCTTCTTTATCAAGGTGGTGAATTTGAATGGAAATGGTTAGTAGAGATGTATTAGCTTCCCTGGGTCTTAGTCTCAATCCTTCTTTATCAAGGTGGTGAATTTGAATACTTCCCTTTGTAACCCGTTGTTAAAGAACAACTTAATTGACCAATTTTCTGCAGCTAATGAAAAATAAAAACAATTTTTTGTTGCGAAGATAAATTATGGAAAAATGGAGAAAAATCAAATAAAAATTTTTCTGCAGGGTCGGCTGTTTTTATCGTGTCGACCCTGCAGAAATTTTAATCGATAAAGATTACAGGCCCTTTGTTAAATTTATCCGTACCTAATTCAATTATGCAGTTATCAAGATTGCTCTGAATTGTGTAGATGCGTACTGAATCCTGGCTTGTGTTTATGGTCTTCTTAATTTTTTTGATAAGTAACTTGTAGTCTTTATCGTCAAGTTCTAATTCAAAAACGGAATATTGTACGTGCAATCCGTAGTCTTTCAAGAGTTCGCAAATTTTATTTCGTCTTTTGTCCGATGGAATATCGTAAGTAATAATGTATTGTTTCAATCTCCTTTTAACCTCCCGCTCTCAATAATTTTGAGAATTTAGTAAGGTTTTCCTGAATATTATAGATAATGCTTTTAGAAGGTTTGTCGTAATCGTAAACGTACTTTTTCCAGTGTTCAAAAAAGATTTTTTTTCCATCGTTGTTTAGAAAGAACCCGCCTTTTTCAGATTTAAGGAAGTGGCGAGCTTGAAGAATGTTCTTGTTGGTTAGGTTAATAAAGAATCGGTCGCAAAAAGGGGCACGGTAAAGTTCGAGAATGTCGAGTGCAAACGAATTTCGCCCGTAGTCTTCGGAATGAACAAATCCAATATAAGGATCGAAACCTGCCGCGAAAACAATACCAGTAATAAGAGAATAGGTGAGCGTATAAATAAAACTGAGAAGCGCATTGGCTTCGTCCTTTGGAGGGCGTTTGCTCCGCTGAGTGAAACGAATTGAACCTGATGAAATTTCTTTTAACATATCAAAATAAATCTTTGTAAAGTTACCCTCGTGTCCAATCAATTCTTCAATCGAGCTGGCTCTTTTTACGGATTCGATTGCAGTTGCTTCCACTTTTTTTATTTCGCGAGCAGTTATTTTTTTGTTTCGGCTTTTCGATGTTTTAATAAAATTTAAAGAGTTAATTATCTTTTGATTAATGATGAATTTTGCGATTTCAAGGCGTTTTTCTGGCGAACGAAAGGCTTCGTACTGGCGAATTTTTAGATCGTAATTAATGTATTTAGGAGGCAAAACAAAATAACGTGGTTCGCCTTCAAAAGAAAGGTTTGTTATTGGTATTCCTTCCTCTGCAAAAAGCCGAATTGCCTGACTTGTTATCTGTATGTTGCCAAATAATAGACACGCAGAAATTTCTTTTACTTTTATCTCCTCTGAATTTTCGTTCGACTCGAGAATCACTCTTTTGCTTTTGCGAGTAATTGTAATGGAAGGATTGGTAAGTATAAGTATTCTTTTCATAAAACTTCCGCTTTTTTTTATTCGTTAAAATTTTCTTGTGCCCAATTACCAATAGAAATTGGTCGAACAATATTTCAAAGAGCCGAATCGAATTTATAGATAAGTTAATTTAAAAGAACCGTAACCAAAAGAAGTATTTTTACCAATATTAAAGTGAGACGCAAGAACAATTTGGGGAAGATATTCCGAAAGATTTTTTCCCGATATTATAATAGAGCCCAGAAGACCACCAAATTCCATTTTTTGTTTCTGCCGATTACTATATCTCTGTATTTTTTGATAATATAAGTCGTTTTCGACAATGCTAATATCTTGAATGCCGGCATTTGTTTCTGTAACGGGAATATCGTAAAAAAGTGTTAGAACTGAATATACTCTTCGTAAAATAGTGCGCATCAAAAGATCGGGCGTTATTTTGTCTTTATGATAGATTAAAGTGGAATTTTCTTGAATGCGCAAAGGAGTTGTAAACTCAAGTTTAACTTTATTTGTTTTTACGGAATTGAGGTTGATATTAAAAGCCGTAAAATTTTCGTTGAAATTTTGAGTGGCTGAATCAAATATATCAGTTACTCCGCTGCTATTTACAGAAAATACTTTTTGAAGTGATAGCTTGTGCCGTGCGGAAGATATCCCAAATTGCCCGAATTTTTGAAAAGTAAGTATAAAAAATGGTAAAAGGTGCTTAAACTTGGGTATAATGGTCAAAGAGACGTCAAAAGTTTCTCCTTTTTTTAAAGAAGTTTTATCGTTGTCGGGAGAATTAATAATAAAAGGGTGAGGGAATTTTTTGACGCCATTGAGAAACCAAAGATTACTTTGCCGAGCCTCTGTTTCGAAGATTAAATAGTAACTGCACTGATTTTTGATAAGGCATTTGTCGCAATATTTCTTTTTTGTAATACAAACGACCGACTTAAAGGAATGCCCGAATGTGCCTCTGAGCATCGACCATTTATAAAGAGGCAATGAAATTTCTTCTTCTGACTCAAAGCGGAAAATAAATTTATACAGACTTAAGTTTTGTTCCATTGAAAATTATTCCTTGAAATATCCATATCCAACGGCAGTTTTTGCACCCACACCCGATTTTGTGAGAGCTTCGTTTGTAAGATTCCACGCCAAATCGAGTAATTTTACCTCTTTGCCCTGCCATTGAACTAATTCGTTATTATTAGCGGCTAATATAAATTGAAAGATTGTGTTCTCAATAGCCAGAAAACTGACAGGAACAGGCATTAAATAATCTGCCGGCGGTTTTTTCTTTTCGTAATATTCGCCGTAATGAGGATTTATAATGTCTTTTTTTAAGCACAATTCATCCATATAAATTGGGAAAGCATCGAAAAAGACGACGCTTCCTTTGTATTCTTTTGCCAGAGCTGTTTTTTGATCTTTAATTTTTTCAGGACATCCAAAAAGCAGGCAGAAAGTTTTACTTGTTGTAAGTGCCTCTTCTTCCTTTTTATGGAAATAATAATTAATGACGTGGCTTCTTACGGCGCCTTTGAGCGACTGGCCGGGAATATATGGAAAACCGTACGTATAGTGCAAGGTCATCGAAGTTTCGTAGACAGACTCGTTGCCCAATCCAACAATAATTTTGTCGGATAATTCTTTTTTATTTTCTATTACGTTTTGGGGACCAAATATAGCTTGTGCAGATTTTATCTGTTGAAGGTTAATCTCTTCTAACAAATTTTTTAAACTTTTTTCGTTTATAGTAATATTAATTTTCTTAGGGTCAATTTTATATTTGTTATTGATGTCCCCAAGTATAAATTTGTTGTATTTTAGGGCAAAGTTATCGATTTGAGATAAATTTTTGTCAATACTGTTACTTGTATCTACTGGAAGAAGGAGAATTTCTTTCGGTTCATTATTTTTTTTATTCATCGATTAACCCCTCGTTAAATCGTTTGAGCCAAACTAAAAAGTTTAGAACTTCTGTTGTAATGAGATTATATTCGACAGAACCAGTATTGTTAATTAAATGTTTGATTAGGTCTACAGTTGTATGAAGATTGGCAAATTTGTCAGAAAATAAATTTGATTTTTTTAGCCACGCACTAATATCATTACCCAATTTTTCATAAGTACCACTTTTAGAAAGTATAAAAGCTAATGTAGGAGCAAGTCCGTTTGTTTTAATCATGGTAATTAGTTTTTTGGAATATTGTTTGTATTCTTTTTTTTCATCTTTTTTTAATTTTTGATCTTGGGCTACATCGCTTGCGCATTTGTATGCAAAAGCAGCTCGTCCTTGTTCAATTTTTGTTATGATAGTAGTTTCCATAGTAATTACCTCATAATAGTTTAGATTCGACAATTCCTTTACCGAGTGTGGCGTTGCCGCCTAATTGAAAATAAGGAGGAAAGTTTTCTGTAATAAAATCGAGAACACTCTTATCGTCTGTAAAGTTATTTTTAATTTCATTGAAAATTGAGGAAGCAAAGACCATCGAGTACATAATCGTTTCTGCAGGCAAATATTCTTCGTTAAAAAGAGCTCCTTCTTCAACGGTGCCGGTTTCGTTGTTTATTTTTGTTCTGGTAATAACTTCGGTGGAAAATAGCGTAAAATTCTTGAAAATTTCGTTTGAAACAATTACGAGATGATCGGAAACTTCGGGTATGTTGATCACTTCGGCTAATTCTTTTGCAAATTGTTCATTAATTTCGGCTGTGAATGAATATTCGTCTAAGTGGACTTTTTTATTGACGAGGAGGGAATTTGAGCCGGCAATGCAGAAATCGGGATACTTTTTAATATTTTCGAGTAAATTAAGTTCTAAGGAAGGATAACCGAGTAGAATTCTCTCTTTATTGAATTTTTCGAGGACGTTTGGACAGGTGACATACGCAAAAATGTTTTTAGCGGATTTGACGGGGAAAAGCAAAATGCGTGCATCAGAAAAGGCAACAGCACCAGCAAATTCAGTATTTCTACCATCTGGATTTGATTGATTGAGTTGATTTTTGACTTCACCTTTCCTGTCGGAATCTTCGTCGTAGCCGAAAACGAGATGAACGTCGAGATTATCGTAGCCTAATTTTTTTTCGAATGCCTCTCTTAAACTCCCTTTGAGCGAAGAGGCCTCGACTTTTGGAAAATCCGTATGTTTTTCTCTTTGAATCGGAAGATCAATTATTCCAAGTTCGCTGCCACTTCCGACATGTAATGGTGTAATAGCACGGAATACGAAAAGTTTTTTTTGGTTGTACATAGTTTATATCTCCTTTTGTAATGGTATACAGCTTAATTCAGAGTTTTTTAATTGTTCGTATTCATTGTTAAATATTTTTGAATATTCATGGTCGTCGCTTGTAGATTGAACAAAAAGATAATTGAAAACAGTAAGCCGGTTATTCTGGTACTTGTAATGAATTCTGATTTGAAGACTACCATGTGCGTACTTAAAGATATAAGTGTTATCTTTAAGTCTTGCGTGTTTGAGGTCTATATCCAGATAAGTATCGAACTTATCGGAGATAGCATCAATTTTTGTAATAAGGTCAGAAATTGCTCTGTTTAACTGCAATTTTTTGTTTGGGTCTTCGTTAAAGTATTTCGAATTTACAGGCAGAAAGAAGATGTTAAAGCGATTGAACTTTTTAAGAAAAATTACGCCGACGCTGTTTAATGAAATAAAGCTGAATTTATCTTCGTTTAATTCTTCGATAACGTCGGGAAAATCTGAATTGTAGAGATTATTCTTTCGGAAGAATTCTTCTTTAGAAATTTCCAATCCATCTTCGAGTTGAAGAAGTAATTTATAATACTTGGCAAAAAGTCCCCAATTGATATCAATAGGAGCTTGAGGAATTTCAAGCAATGAATTGCTTTCCTCATAGAGATAAATCATCTTTACGTTATTAACCTGTGCCCAAAGAGTTAAATAAGGGATAACGCCTTTGTAGCCGCCAGTAAAATTGAGGTAGATGTTCGGCTGAGCGCTGTATTTATCGAGGCGGTCAATGAGATTGGGAATTCCTTCTTTGATGAATACTCTTTCGTCAAAAACCTGAAGCCCTTTAATTAATATTTTTTCGTCGGTAAAAATATTATAACGACTGAGTAAATGGTCCGAAATTACATCGGCACAGATATTTGAAAGTAGTGTGTCTGTAGTTACTGGTAATATCGAAACTTCTTCGTTTATTTTTTCTTTAAGTTTCAGCGTGCTAGAAACTTCAGCAGAGTAATCTGAGTTGGTATTAAGGAAATCTTTCAACTTACTTTTGAGATTGTTAATTCTGCGTTCGTTGTTTTTAATATAATTTTCGTCGTATCGTAGTTTTTCCATATCGTCAATAAAGTCGACGAAATCATTTTTTTCTTTGAGAAATTGAGAAATTAAACTTGTGCCGACAGATGTAATTACAGTTTTCATTTATAATTTCCGATTAATGTTATGCCAAAGCCTTGTTTGTCTAAGTTGAAATCGGAGATAGAAGCAAGGAAGAAATCATCAAGCAGATCATTCGAATCGCCTTCAAAGGAAAAATAGAAAACAGAACCTTCTTTTACTGCGCGGTACATAGGTTTGGGTTGATTGGATTGGATGTCGAAACCGCCAATTGATTTATAACCGCTAACAGCAGCAGTAAGGAGTTTCATATTATATTTTTTGAAGAGGGGCTTTTCGAGATTCGGCAGACTGCCGTTTTCGAATATAGCCGGTGTAAGCAGATATAATTTTACGATGTTTGAGGATAGGACGGGTTTAGAAATTAAATTCTCGTCGTCCTTAAAGAGAGAATATTTAGCTGCTTTTCCTTCGCCGCCTAATTAAGAATCCCTTCCTCTGAAATGCTCAGACCTTCGAAATCGAGTAAAAATGAAAGAGAAGATTTATTTTCGAGGCGTCTCATTCCAACGCGATAGATCATGCTCTCGGCGGCGGATCTTGTAGTATTGCTACGACCAATACCTACCTTCGGTTCAATTGTAATAAACTTGTTTAATTTAACGGAGGTTATTTTTTCGAAGTCGCCGGAAAGATATTTATTCATCGAAAAGGAGCTGATTAAATGGTATTCTTCGGGTCTTTCTACTTTTGATAAATTTCCTTTGTATTCCAGGATTTTTGGAAGAGGAAAATTTCCATATTTAGGCTTGTCGTTAAGTGTTAATTTAAATAAATCGGGATTGTTTTTATTTGAATTATCGGTAACAAGGTCGGCAGGAGCGGGGAAGAATTCGTCTTCCGACCAGTAAGAAATTTTATTTATCTTGAGATTAAAAGTTGGATCTTCGGGCGTGTTAACTTTTTTGAATTCTGACAGATTTTTTGAAAAATAGGAAGTACGTAGACTGCCATAAAATACAGATGGTGCAGGCGGAAAAATGCCATTAGCCCACGATTCCTCGCCCATCGAAAAGGGTTTTCCATCTTTAAAGAAAAGTGTATCGATGGCGTCAATTTTTATTTTCATTATTGCTCCCATTGATATATTTTGAAATAAAGTCGGCAATATTCAGAGCTGAAATGAAATTATTGACATTACTGGAAGCCATAAAGAGAGCTTCGACGTTTTTGTAGACTTCCTCAGCAAGCTCTTTATTAGTTCTTCCGGTTTTCGATTTGTTAATAAGTCGTTTCAATTCTGTAAGATATAAAGCGTCGTTTTCGAGCTGTTTTTCGCGGTTAATTCTCGAGAATTCAGATTCAAAATTCTTAATGAAAGAATTTGAGATAAGATTTCTGGATAAGAGGGACGTAAGTTGCTCAATATAATTCATAACGAACTGATTTTCGGAATCGAACCACTGGAAGAAGGCTTTATTAATTTCGCCCGAATGTTTTATAACAGAAATGGCAAAGGCGTTTTTGTTGTCGAACATATCTTTGGCTTCTTTTTCGAGGCGGCGGCATTCTTCGATGACAACATTTAGAGGTGTTTTGTAATGAGAAATTAAGATACCGGCTGTAAAAGTAATCTTTTTTTCTGAATACGACTCAATAGATGAATTAATTTGAGTGTCGAATTCTTTTTTCAATTCAACGAGTTTCTTAAAGACGTGATTCAAATTAAAGAAGCCCATAAAATCGTCGCCTCCGGCATATACAGTGGCACCGATGGGTTTATCGAGCTGAGATTTTTGTGAAAATTTATTGAGAGCCTCTGACAAGTTTTTTTGAAATTCAATTAGGTTTACATTGTCTTTTATAAATTTGCCCGAAATCCAATCGCCCATCCAATCGGCATCGAACATAACCAAAGAGTAGTAGGGAGTGAATTTTAGATTTTGCTTTGCAGCAACCTTTTTTATTTCTGCGTAAGAATTTTTTATTTCTTCGAGCTTTGGAATAAACCTTTTCAGACCCTGTTTCGAAAAGTAATTAGCATCGAGATTTTCTTCGAATAAAAGTTGTTCGTCGAAGTTTTCTCTAAAGATTTCTTTATACTTCTGAAGTATTTCGATTCCGTTATGCGAAAAATCCTTTTCAATTTTTTCCAGAGAGTCGTATAGAGCAATTTCGGCTGTGGGTGGGTAGTTTTTTGTCTGGTAGAATCGTTTGGTAAAACAAACTGCGCAAAGCCCTTCATTTCGATTCAGACCAAAAGAAACTTCAGGCGGCAGTTTTGATTCGTTGTTGTTAATTACAATAAAATTTCTTTGACCACAGACAGAGCATTTTCTTCCAGTTTCAACCAGTTGATTAAAACCGCGGTAGTTCTTTTGCGTTGCTAATAATTTTTCTGCATTTTCATAATCGGTGCGGAAATCCCCTTTGCACTCATAAGCTGTCCAGTAAATTTCTAAAAAAGAATCAATTTGATTTTTGTAAGATTCCGGTAAATTGTTGTTGAGGTAATTATTAATCGTTTCTTCTGATATTTTAGAAAATTTGTTTCGTATATCCGATTCAATTTCTTCTCCGAGTTTTTGAATTTCTTCGGAATTCGAAGCTTTGACTTGCGCTACAAACCGGTTCGGCAAACTTCCGTTCGATTTGTGGGGAAAGATAATATCCTCTTTGTTAAACTTCTCGAGAGCTGTTTTAACTAAGTCCGATATTATTTTACTGCCCGAGTATAAATCCTTTGTTTTTCTGGCCTGGGCAATAAAAGATTGAACCGGAGAAATTGTAAGTACAAAAAGAAAATCTTTCATTCTTCTTCTCCTTCAGCGGATTCTATATAATTTATTATTCTTTTAATTGCTTCATTATAATTCTTTAGTAAGTCTTCTTTCGATATACCTTTTACCTCATAACCACTGCAATAATTATAAGGAATAAGAAAGATGCATCCGGAATAAGTATTATCCTGATTCTTTATAACTGATAAGAAAAGAGGTTTGCCATGTCTTTCAATATTGAAAGCTGAATTCTTAAAAGGACTACCAATATAACTACGCTCTGAAGTATTTAAAAATTTTCTGATATCTTTATATGAATTACCTAAACTAACTAGAGCGTCTATAGAGGAGTTGTTGTCATCTAACCAAAATATTTCTGTTTTTTCAGAAAAAGCAGTAAAATCAGCGGGAGGATATTCTTTTCTTTCTCCAATCCAGTCAAAAACGTTATCAATAGAATAATTTAAATTAGTAATTGAAAAGCGTCCGAAGCCATTTCGGGATTTTGAACCGAGTCCGCCTACCATAAAAACGAGAGCTAAAGCCTGTTCTACTGAATCGATCTGTTCCTTAGTAAGTTGGTCGTCATATTTTATAATAATTTCAAATTTACCGCCTACATCAAAGTACTCATGAAATTCTCCATTATTTCCAGTTTCCCATTTACCAAAAGACATATATTTTATAGTGTTTAGATTGTCGCTTTTAAATGGCTTACAATCCTTTTTAAGTTTAATAGTTTTTGTACGCACGCTTATTTTGCTTTTTAATTGGTAGTCTGTGTGACTGCTGCCAAAAATTTCTGCTTCTTTTCTGTGAAGTTCCTTAATATTCAAGTTGCCGTGCAAAGCTCTCCACCAGTAACGCAAAGCCCCTTTAACAGAAGGCGCCCGTAATTCAACTTTTGTAGGGTCAACGCCTCCCAAAAACATTGGCGTAACTACTTCGCACTCATAAGTTTTTTCGATTGGCATTTTTATACCTCGTTTATATTTGTATTTAATTAAGAGTCCAGAAGAAGAAAATTTTCAAAAAATAAGATTATGGTATCCTGATAAAAATCGTAATTTTTTTTTCATGATTTTAATTTATCAGGTAATCGGGGTTGGGAGTTTTAACGGATATTTTAGAAGGATTAAAATAAATAAATATTTTTTTGAATAGTCTGAAGATGCTAAATTGAATGGGAAGTAATTTAATTTTTCCATAAACCCTCTTTAATAGTATCAATTGCAATATAAAAATAGAAAAACAAATATGAAAGTGGAAATAAAAATTGTGCTCAAAAAAAATTTATAATCTTCAAAGGCAACAATGAATGGTAGATTATAATGAGAGAAAAAATTAATTGTACTGAAGAATTTGCCCGGCTTTCAATTTAGAAGCGCCAACCTTAGAAGTTTTAATTACAATAGCATTGTGCTTAAATTCAGGATTAGTAACAGGGGCAGAGGTATAGGTAATAGCAAAAAAGTTAGGCAGCGAGTTAAATATTTCTGTAAAACTTGAAATCATGGAATAAACTACAATTGGTGCTGGACCATCGATAATTACTCCCGTCCCTTCATCTTTTAGAATCTCAATATTGTGGTGTAAAAATTCAGCTATTGCAGGAAAGTCTTCTATTTTTAAGGCTTCGCGCGGTTTTGTTTTGATAGATATTAATTTATGTAGACCAAAATTTGATGTGGCATTTCTTTTTTCGAGCAAAAAATATCTTTTGATTAAAGGCGAGTTGACTATATTTTTTATTTTTTCGGCGAAAATTTTTTTAACGAGTTCTGATAAATCGCTCGTTGTATCATCGGGATAAATGAAATTGTTTGTGTCAGGCAATTCTTCTTCAACTACACTTTTTTTTAGATCGACACCACTAACTTTTTTAAGCAGGTATTTATTGTTGTCTTTTACTACATCTCCGGTGAAACAATAATTTTCGGGCACCTTTTGCTCTGTCAAAAGAGAGATAGCAGCAAAGAAGAGAGGCAAAAAAAAGGAACGACCGTCAATCTCGTATTTAGTTTGTGAGGAGGAGTTTTTTTTGAGTCCACACTTTAATGAATTTAAGTTCCAATCTAAAATTAGCAATTCAGGGAATTCTCGTTTAAGATAGAGCTCGATAAAGTCGGGTAAAGTTTGAATTAATAATTCCGTCCATTCTTCATTTACAATAATATCGTTATAGTTGTCGTAAGAGCATTTAATTTTAAGGAGGCTGCCATTCTGCAAGTTGAGGTCGACAACAGGTAAATATGTTTCCCCGATGGAATTGGTTTTAAAATTTTCCCAAAGTTGGAAGATATTCTTAAGTTCGTTTTGAAAATGAATTTCGTCGTCGAGATTAAGCGATTTAGAAGAAATTAGTTCTTTACAAAATTTAGTAGCCTCGCTAAATCTTCCTCTCTGAAGCAATTCTTCAATTTTGTTTATCATAATTCACTACAAAAGAAAGAGAATAAACCTTGCTGTCAATTATTACTTCGATATTGTATGGGAAATCCTCGTTAAAAGCTTTATTTATTGGGATGGCAATTCTGTTTGAATCAGGAATTTCAAGATTTTCCATCTTTAGAAAAGAACCATTTTCTTCGGTAATATTAATTTTGTCGATTTTTTTGAATTGATTCGAAACAATAATTAAATAGTAGACATTATCGACGTTTGAAATTCTTATGAGCAAACCAGGAATTTCAAAGGGCAATTCGTGCCTGTAAAGCGAATCTCTTTCCTTTCTCCAGAATTCCAGATCTTTTTCTTCGGTTGCAAAGTCGTTGGCAGCGAGACGAATTTTCTTTTCGATTGAGTAGTTTTCTACATAGGGTAGATTGATCGGAAAGATGCGGGGAAGTGAATCTTCATAGATTTCGAGAGCCTCCATTGAATAGGGCTCTAAATCTTCGAGCAGTTCATCAATAAATACCCGCTGAAGCTCGT
This sequence comes from Melioribacter sulfuriphilus, assembly GCF_051488685.1. NCBI lineage: Bacteria > Pseudomonadati > Ignavibacteriota > Ignavibacteria > Ignavibacteriales > Melioribacteraceae > Melioribacter > Melioribacter sulfuriphilus. The sequence goes on along the minus strand of NZ_JBPSEH010000001.1, from coordinate 708,671 downwards.
CATAGTCGTACGTTTTATTTTTGAGCGATGCTTTTATCTTCTTCAGCGTTTCTGGTGTAACCTTCCCTTCGTAAACAGTCAAGTACTTGGTCGGTATCGGTCTATCTGTTATTCGAAGCACGAACTTTTCTACAGCGAAAACTTCCGACATAACAGGATCTTCTGTCAAACAAACATCTCCTTTATCAACTACTTCTTTAATTGACGTAATAAACGCTGCTCGCACAATCTCTTTGTTTAGCACTTCTGTTATGACGAACTCGAGTCTTTTCGAAGGAGATTTCCAAACCTGTCCTTCTTCAAATACTTCGGGAGGGTTCAGCATAAATTCTATGTATTTGTGTTCTTTGTTCATATTTATTCCTGCATCAATTTTATTCTTCTATAAGATTAAATTCATTTGCGATGTGGCTCATATATGCATCAATTAATTCCATAAGCTCTTTGTCGTCAATGTTATAGTCTTTCTTAAAATCGAGTATGTTAAAAAAATCGGAAATATAATTTTTTACGGTCTGAATCGAAATGTTTTTATTGAATTTTAATTCTAAGAAATCGCGAATTTCTGAATAAGTAAATCCGGATTTAAAATAGAGATAAAAACAGATTTTATAGTAATCAGCTTTTTGTTTATTTGAGAGATAGTAATTCAATTTAGCATTGCAGTAATCAATAAACTTGTTCGCATCAGTAGTAATTGAAATAGCATCGTTTTCTACTATTAAACGATCTTCAGCTAAAACATTCATATTTTCATCCATATTATCAGTTGTATTTTCCAGCGGCAGTAACTTAAAACTGTTAACGTCGCTGTTATTCTTTATGATTTCAATGATAAGAGAGAGGGACAAATAATAATTTTCTAAATTTTTTAGAATCTCCCAAACTGCCTCATAAACTGCCTGAGAACTAATTTTACCTAAGCCATTTGAGCTATTTTGTCTTACAATGAAGAGGCGGTTGAATTCGACTTCTCCGTCGTAAATCTTTTTTTCTTTTTTATTATTCACGGAATAATAAAATTCGTTGAATTTATTTTCTTTGATGATTAGTTTTTTCTCTACCAGTGTCTCTAAGGCTTTTATGACAGAAGAGCGGAGATTGATGACGTCTTTAAAACTGGATTTATCGATCGATTCTCTATAGCAAGTTCTAATAATTGAATAGACATACGAAATCATAATCTTATCATTGTCTTCAGAGGGCACGATTTTTTCTTTCCAGATTTCGTTTTTTGAAAAGGATTCCCACAGGGACTGCATTACATTTTGCTTGAAATCTTGTATTAATTCAGCTTCAATAAATTTATTAGTGTCTTTTATCCACTTATGAAGCATATTATTAATCTGATTGTCGAGTTCAATAATATCAGTATGATTGTAATCTTCTGATATTATTTTTCGAATTATGTCGGTTATATTATCCTTCATTAGTTGCATTTGTTTTATCGAGTATTTTTTTTAGTTCATTTATTAATGAGTAACTTAAATCGGGAAGTTTTTTGCGTAGCGATCTTATTGAGATAGTTTGTCTATGATGTAAAAGGAAGTAAGTGGTGTTTCTTAATCTTTCTGGAGGCACCTTTGCTACTAAAATTGTTTCTGATGGTCTGTGGTATAATGAAGTGCCAGGTGCTACTTCAATTTCACTCTTTGCGTTAAATTGATTTACTTTTGATAACAAAACGACCGGCCTGTTTGCGTCTTTTATATTACGCCTCTCGTTACCAAATTTTATTTTTGCGTCGGGAATCGACCAGACAGAACCAAAATTATAAATTAACAGTGGGTCGTATTCTTCTTTATTTATCAATCTTTTTGTTAAACGAACTTCTGTAAGTTTAATATTGCCGTTTGTATGTAGTTTCTTCTTTAAATACTCGATTGTATACATAAAAGTAATCTGTTTTATGTATAAAAATAGTAGATTAATAAACAATCAACAAATAAACTTTATATGTTAGATATAAATTTTAAATAAGTTGTAATCTAAAATTATTGTAAAGGAGGTGTTCTAAAAACTTTTCAAAGCTACTATTAATTTTTTATCGGAAATACGATGAGTAGCTTTCTATGAATTGAAATTACGGCTATACCGGAAATGGCAATTAGTTTTCCCTGGAAGAATTATACAAGTCTGGATTCTTCTTTTTATTCTCTGTAAAAATTCTACCGCAAAGAAGGCAGAGCCACTCGTTGTCGGGATGGTTATATTTTGGGGGGTTTAGAATCAAAGTAGCGTTTGAATTGCAAAAAGGACATCGAGGATTATACCGTTCATCTTCTTTTTTCTTTTTAGTCACGACTACTACCAGCCATGTTCAATTTTTCTGTGCGGTCGGCAATCTTAAGTTTTTCAATCAACTCGTCGAGTTCACCTTCCATAATTGAATCGAGATTATAAAGTGTCAGACCAATGCGGTGGTCGGTAACTCTATTTTGAGGAAAGTTGTAAGTTCTAATTTTGTCGCTCCGATCGCCTTTGCGTACCATCAATTTACGTTGTGCAGAAATTTCGGACATCTGTTCTTGCATTTTCATATCGTAAAGGCGAGCTTTTAATACTTTCATTGCCTTTTGTCGATTTTTGAGCTGCGAACGTTCGTCCTGACATTGAACTACAAGTCCTGTAGGCAGGTGTGTAATACGGATAGCGGTTTCCACTTTATTTACATTTTGGCCACCGGCCCCACCACTTCTGTAGACGTCGATGCGTAAATCATTTGGGTCGATTTCAACGTCGACATCTTCAACTTCTGGCAGAACGACTACAGATGCGGCGGATGTATGAATTCTGCCGCTGGCTTCAGTTTCCGGCACTCGTTGAACACGATGAACACCACTTTCGAATTTCATGTCTCCGTAAACGTTTGTACCAGAGAGCGAAAAGACAACTTCTTTTATACCGCCCAGACCTGTATCGTTGATATCAATCAGTTCCTTGTGCCAGCCGCGCTTTTCGGCATATCTCGAATACATCCGATACAAATCGGCGGCAAATAATCCTGCTTCTTCGCCGCCTGTTCCTGCTCGTATTTCAACAATTACATCTTTGTCGTCGTTCGGGTCTTTCGGAATGAGCAATAATTTTATCTTCTCTTCGAGCTCTTCAAGTTTCTTGTTCAAATCCTTTAATTCGATTTCGGCAATTTCTACTAATTCTTTATCGGATGAAGTTTCTATTATCTCTTTGTTGCCGTTGATTTCTTTGAGTACTTTTTCGTATTCGCTGAAAGCGGCTACAATTTCTTCCAGGTCTCTGCGTTCCTTACTAAGGGAAATAACCCTCTTCTGGTCCGATAACACCTCGGGATCGGTAAGTTTGGTGTTAATTTCTTCAAACTTTTCCCGTATTGATTTTAATTTGTCGTAAATTTCCATTATATCCTCGAAATTCGATTTCAAATATACTAAGTTTAGTCTTTTTTTACCTCGCTTACTTTCTTTTTTCGTATCGGCAAAACGGCCACTTCTTTTCTCATTTTAATTGAGTGAGGATAAGGTCTGAGTCTTTTTAATGATTCGATTGCAGACTCGTCTATAAATTGTAATGCTTCGTCGAGTTCCAGCAATACTGGCATACGGTTGTGAAAAGGTTCTATAAATTTATTCGGCGTCGTTGTAATAATTGATACAGAAAGATTGTTGTCTTTGTCTTTATACATTATTCCAGGCACAAAAAAATACTCTTCGTTATAAATATAAATTTTATGCTGAACTTTTTTGCCGTCTACCTCGATCCATTCATAAAAACTTGTCATCGGTACAAGGCATCGATTATTTGTAAACAGGTCATTCCAGAATTTTTTTTCTTTAATTGTTTCGCTCCTCGAATTGACAATATTCGGTTTATCCTTACCGAATTTAATTCCCCATTTAATCAGGCTTATCTGGAGTTTATTACCCTCTTTATAAACACATAGAATTTTATCGTTTGGTCGGATGTTTATTTTCTTAAACGATTCGTCGAGTTCTTTTGCCTCGACGTTATATTTTTTTTCGAGAAGTTTTCTTATCAGAATAGCCGCTTCTATTTTAGTCTCGAAACCATAACACATTTAAGTACCCCCTTTTTTTCTTTTTCGGATGAGGATAATTAAAAATAGTAATTTTTTTAGAAGAAATTTCAATAAGAATTTCTTTCGAAATGTTTAATTTTATTTTTCAAAAAAGAATTTGCTTATGCCGAGAAGAAAATTAAGAAAATTACTCGAAGTTAGAACGTTTGAAAATGTGTTCGATGCTAAATCGGAAAACGTAGAGGAAAAGCTGAGGAGTTACCTGAATAATACCGAAAAAGTAACGCTGGAACTCGGCTGCGGACAGGCGGATTATTCAATTAATCTGGCGCAACTTTATCCCGACAGGTATTTTATCGGAATTGACAGGAAAGCGGCTCGTATCTGGAATGCATCTAAAAATGCCGATGATAAAGGAATTAAAAACGCAGCCTTTTTAATTTCCTACATTGAACGCCTCGACGAAGTATTCAAAACAATGAAAGCCGAAGAAATCTGGATTACATTTCCCGACCCGTATCCCCGTCGCAGCAGTATGAAAAAAAGGCTTACACATCCGCGCTTTCTTGAAGTTTATAAAAAAATTATGACTCCAGGTGCCGTTATCAGTTTAAAGACCGATGACGACACTCTTTACGAATATACGCTTTCTGTTGTTGAAGAGGAAAATCTTAAGTTGATCAAAGCTCTTAAAGACCTCTATTCGGAAGAAAATCTGAGTGAAGAAGAAAAAATCCGCACAAAATATGAAAATCAGCACATCGCAGATGGGAAGAAAATAAAACTCGTCCGTTTTACTCTCGATTAAAAATTGTACCTGATCGAATCATATAATTCCAGATTGTTATGAACGTGTAGAGCTACACCATCGATATTCATACTTTGAAAATATTGTTTTATGGGTCCTAAATCGATGAATACGGTATCACTTAAATACGCCTCGCACATATCGCCATTGTTGTCATGCATTAAATAAAGATTTACATCTGATACGGAAGACCATGGTGGATAATACCAAAGAGTGTAAAATTCATGCTTTCTACACCCGCCACTGTATGATACTTGAAGGATTAATTTATCGTCCAATAATTCCATCTTGTTAATAACGTAAGGATCTTTCTTATATAATTCGAGTTCTTTTATGCTTTCAATTTGAATTGGATTAGGAGAATTAAGTATCTCAAGTTCGACTACATACTCTTCTGGATTAATCGAGTCAGGATAGACCGGATAAGGGGACAACGATTTGAGTCGTATTAAATAATTTCCAATCGAATAAGAATATCCGAACGACCTGAAAGTATTAAGGTCGACAGTCCTTTTTTCTGAACCCAACACAATTCTTAAACGAACGACTGCATTTCCTTCCCAGAAGCACTCTACTCCAATTGGGCATCTTGAATCAGACGGTACCTCAAGAAAAAGGATTTTTAGTTCGTTGTTGATATATGCATAATTTTTGATTCCTAATTTTATTGTAGCTGTGCTTGATTTTTCTACGTTGTAAAGAACTGGAGCTACAATATCAGAGCTTTCTGAACATGAAATTAGAAGAAATAAACATAAATACAATAACCTTTTCATCGCCCCTCATATTTTTGAATGGATTACCTCACTTCAAATTAAATTTATTATTCGTAATTAGCAATAATGATTTTTGTATTAATTTAAGTTAAATTCAATGCGTCCGATAATAATTAGAGAAAATTAAATATTAATATTGAAAAAGTCGGATAACATAGGGAAAATAAAAACGAAGCTGACCAATAAAGAAATTGTCGTTCGTCTTATGACGAAAAGACTCGATGGAATTTTGTATCAGTTCGATTTGACAGAAAATCGTTTTATTTATTTAGAAGGCGAAGCAATGAGAGTCTCCGGATATCCTGCTAAGAATTTTATATCCGGCAAATTAAAATGGAGTGAAATAATTTATAAACAGGATATAAAACTATTCAAGAAAAAAAGAGAACAATTGTTCAAAAAGAAGAATCATACGGCTAATCTAATTTATCGAATATTACACAAAAATGGTTCGATCCGATGGATTAGAGACATTGCAAAATTAACGAAGATAGATAATCACCATGTAGTTAATGGAATTTTGTACGATATTTCAGAGATGATTGAAGAGAAAGAAAGATCAAAGAAGGTCGAGTTTCAATTCAAAAGTGCCGTCGACAATTCACCTAATATTATTTTTACTGTCGATAGGAATTTGAACTTTGTTTATCTCAATGCTGCTGCCGAAAAAGTCTTTGGTAATCTCGAAAAATTAGATTCAAAAAAAGTATCGAATTTTATCAGCTCCCCAATAATTATAAAACGTAAGAAATATGAAAATGATTATGTGAAGAAGTTGGTCGATGAAATATATAAAGGCAAAAAGTTTAAAGATGTTGAAATCAAATACAAAGACAGGAATGGTAAGGAAATTATAACCATTGCCAGAATTTATCCTAAATTAACACACGATGGTAAAATTGAAACATGTGTTTTTGCAAATACGGATATAACCATACGCAAACAGAAAGAAGAAAAATTAAGAGCAATTGAGAAAACGATTGAATATGCGCACGACCCAATTTTCTGGGTTAATTCAAAGGGACAAATAATCTATGCAAACAAGTCTGCCTGTAAAGAACTCGGTTATACAAAAAAAGAATTGCTTTCCAAAACAGTTTTTGATATCGATCCGCATGTTAAAAAAGAAAACTGGGAGCAACACTGGGAAAAGTCAATTGAAAGAAGGAGTTATACGTTTGAAACAGAGCACAAAACCAGAGATGGAACTATTATTCCAGTAGAAATATCGGTTACATCATTTGAATATAATGGTGAAATTATTCATTCCGACATTGTAAGAGATATAAGTGACAGGAAGAAATATGAGAAAGAAATAATTGAAGCCAAAGAGAAAGCCGAAGCAAACGAAACGAAATTTAAAGCAGCATTTTATACCAGTCCCGATGCAGTGAACATTAATAAACTAAATGGCGAGTATGTTGAAATTAACGAAGGGTTTACTCGCTTGACGGGTTATACAGAAAAAGATGTTATTGGTAAACTTTCGTCTGAGATAAATATCTGGGCAATACCAGAGGACAGGGATAAATTGATCGCAGGTCTAATGAAGAATGGAATTGTTGAAAATCTTGAGTCGTTATTCAGAGCAAAAGATGGAACGTTAATCCCGGCTCTTATGTCGGCTAAAATAATTTATCTGAAGAACGAACCGCATATTTTGTCGATAACAAAAGCAATAGTTGAAAGAAAGCAATATGAAAACCAATTATTAATTGCTAAGGAAAAGGCGGAGCACTCTGAAAAGCTTAAATCTGCATTTCTTGCGCAAATATCGCACGAAATACGCTCGCCGTTAAATCGAATACTGGGTTATGTTTCGTTGATAAAAGACTTTATTGTAGAAAATCTTCCCGAAAAAACGAACGAATCAAATGAGTATTTTAACGGCATCGAAATTTCCAGTCAACGGTTGATACGCACGATCGATTTAATTCTTAATATGGCTGAGTTGCAAACAAAATCATACCAACCGTTATTTAAGGAATTTGACCTTTATGAAAGACTTTTATTGCTTTATAACGAGTATCAGAACTTTGCCAGTGTAAAAAATCTCAATTTTGAGCTTAAGAAAAAAACTGATGACACAAAAATTCTTGGTGATGAATATAGTGTTGTTCAGATATTTGCGAATTTGATCGACAATGCAATTAAATATACCGAAAAAGGGAGTGTAAAAATTATCATTGATAGAAATAAAAGGAATCAACTGTTTGTAGATGTGGCGGATACTGGAATTGGAATGTCTGATGAATTCCAGAGGGAGCTTTTCAAACCTTTTATGCAGGAGGAAATTGGATATTCAAGAAAATATGAAGGCAATGGGCTCGGTCTTGCACTCGTTAAAAATTATTGTAACATTAATGGAGCTATAATTACGCTAAAAAGTAAAAAGAATAAAGGCTCAATTTTCCGCGTTGTCTTTAATAGAAGAGATTTTAATATTGATTCAACTTAGTTCTCAATAAGCCACATCGATAAATTGATTTTTTGCTTTTAATAAAGATTGCTTCCCCTCTAAAGTTACCAGTGCAACTACAGTTATTGATTCGTATTCCCAGTCGGGAGGACCGTCGCGTCCAATTTTTTCATATTTATAAGGAAAATTATTCGGATAGATCTCTTCGCTGGTCAGTCCAGCAAACACTTGATTATCCCGGATTAAGTAGTAAGCGACTATATCAACAGGGAAATCGATTAAACTCGAGTCCGTAGTTTGAAGTGTTAATAGAATATTAAAATTAGGAGTGGCTTCTGGAATTGGAGGCATTTTATTGTACCAGATACTGGTTTTCAGTATCAGCTTTTTGTTCTTGAAAATTAGAGTATCGTCTGCAGCCAAAAGAGTGGATAAAGGAATTTCGGGTGGTTGTTTTTTTTCCTCTTCACAAGCCACTGTAAAAAAAGTTGTAATGATCAGACAAAATAGAATTATTCTTTTCATTTTCTTTTTATTATTTCTTCATAAGCGCTTTCAAGATTCATGCGTCGCGCGCCATTCCAGCGTTCTTTAAGGAAAGCAAATCCTGGTATTTCTTCTGCGTTAATAATTTCTTCTTTCGATTTACCTGTTTTAATCTGATTATCTACAAAATCAAGGAGTGTTGTCAGATAATTTTTCATTTGAAGCAAGCTCTCTTTTTTACCGATCACATTTTCGTCATTGTTGGCGTGTCCGAAAATAAAAGTTGTATTGTCGTCGTACAATGCGAGAGTTTTATTAATAAATTCAATCCATTGGTAAAGGTTTGATCCTCCCGGAAAATCAATATAGGGGTAAGTATTGTTAAATACAACGTCGCCCATATGAACAATATTCGAGTTTACAAAACGAACGGCGATGTCGCCAGCGGTATGTGCTGGATTAAAATGAATTGCATGGATTTTTTCTTTTCCCAGGTCGACAGTCCATTCATTTTCGAAAACAATATCCGCATAAGCTTGGGGAGTATCGCTGTTGCCGTAGAATTTTTGTTGCATTTCCCGGCATTTTTCATGTCCCACTATTTTGTCTGTAAATTCTCTCAGAAAATGGTTACCACCAGTGTGGTCTCTATGATGATGCGTGTTGATTAAGAAATTGATACGACGACTTGTTTTGTTTTTAAGTCCTTTATAGAAATTGCGTACCGAATCGTCCATCTGTGCATCGATAACAACAACAGCGTCGTCGTTTACGTACCAGGCGATTGTACCCCCTTTTTCTGTATAGATACCGATATTTTCATTTAGATTTCTAAATCCCGAAATTTGCTGTGCTGCTTTTACGAAAAACTTATTTCCCTCCAATAAAATTCCACCGGTAATAAGAAGCGAGGTTTTTATAAAATTCTTGCGCGTTGTTTTCATATTTGCCCCTTTAATTAGTTTGTAAATAAAAACACAATCTTCTTACCTAAAGTTTACTAAGGTCTTAATTTTATCCAGCAGGAAGGTTGTTTACTATTGTATATATTTGTTTGCTATTTTGATATTTTCATCAATTGTTGTATAGACTAAACGCACAATAATTTCTGATAGTGCTTTATAGTTTGTTGTCGCTTTTTTAAGGTAGATTGCATATTCTAATTTAGTGAAACTTTTCCTATTTCTTATGATTTTTATGTTAGCTTAAATCACAAAATCTTGTGTGCCCTTTTTATTCCTTTCAACTCAGAATTTATATAAATCCTCTACATAATTTGTTTGCCACAATAAAGTCAGATTAAAAGATTATTAATACTCAGTTCAACTCGATTATTTTCATTAGAAGCCAGTTATTTGGATCAATCGTTATATTAGTAGGTTTTTCACGAGATTCAAAAGTAAAAATTGCCTGTCTTTCACTGATATTCACTTTTTTTATCTCAGGCCCCTTTTCAGTTTCAATTCTTATTTCGATAGGTAAATAATAAAGGTTTGCGACTTGTGTAAAAATACATTTGATAATGTATAAACTGTCGCTTGATAAAATTTCCGATTTGAATGTAATTGAAGGCACACCTTTTCTTTCCAGCCAATCCTGTTTCCACCATTGAAGCTTTTGTCCACATCCTGCTTCCAAAACACCGATGAACTCTTCCATGGTAAATGTTCGAAATCGAAATTTCTTAAAAATCAGTTTCATCGCTTCTCTGAATTTCTCGTCGCCTACTCTATAACGGATAAGATGCATAAGCCAGGGATATTTACCATGAACAATCTGTTGCGGGGTATTTCCTGTAAGGTCGTAGTAAAATACATCTTCCTGTGAAGGCATTGACAGATATTTTTCACGGAAATAACGGAAAATTCCTGGTATTGGTTTTTGATATTTTTCATTATAGAGAAATTCTGCATAGTCTCCAAAACCTTCTGTCCATTGAAAACTCCCCGGCCCTTCGCCCCGCATGGTATAGAACCACCACAAAAGTGCAGTTTCGTGTGCATCAAATCCAGTTGTTGTGAATTCTTTTTTCAGATAGCCGGGATTATATCCAACAAATCCCGGAAACGCTCGTCTTGCATAAATGCTATCGAGAGTAATAAAACTGAACTGGTCGAAGGGATAAGCACAATAAGTTTCTGAATAGAATTTTAATATTTCGCTACTCGTACTAAAAATCTGCTCCAAAAATTTTTGACTTTCCGGATAAAGGAGCGTCTGCATCGTTATCCCGTTGATTTTCCTTTTCGACATAATCCATCTTGAATCTGCGAAGACTGAGAAGCATACCGTAGGATTAGTTGTTAAAAATGTATGCTCAATCATTTTACCATTTTTTCTTGTGCTAATCAGTTTTCCTGGAGCAATTGCAAGAAAATTATCAGGAAGTAAAATTGTGGTTTTGACCTTTGCCCAGTGGGTAAAATCAATAGGGTAAAATCTATCTGACCAGAGTAAAAAAAGGCTCGAATCTGTTATTACCTGCCTGTTCTCGCTATCACTTTTCCCGATTATTCCTTTTGTTTCTATTACAAGAGTGACATTTTTAGCGGGCCTTTGCAAGACGACAATAATCCATCCATTTTCTCTTTGTACAGAAACCGGTGATGTATTTGATCTGACCGTTGGCATCTCATAACGATCGTTAAGCCCGAAATAAAAAGTATCCTGAAGTGCCGGATTATTCACACGAATCGTTGTGGAGATGAAAAGGCTTTTGTTTACAAAGTCGGGCTGAATATACAAATCATACTGTTTAATATCGTAAGAATTACTCCGGGCAAAAACTGTCGAGACAAAGCTAATAAAAGTGAAAATGAATAATTTGCGGATCATACTTTACTCCTTAACGAATCCTGGCAAATCAAAATATATTTTGAATCTATTATCCATCATTATTCCGAAAATCGATTCTCATTAAACGTTTACCGTTTGGAAGTGGGTGATTAATTTCTTTGATACAGGCGAAGTTAATGGCCGCAAGCTCCTTTACAAGTTCATTTTTATCAATATCATTGTGAATCTCTGATAAACAATCAAAAGCAGACTGAACTTCGGAACGGCTCACAAAACCGTTCCCATCATTGATTTGGATAGTACAAGAAATAACCTTTACATTTTTCCTGTTTCTTTGAATGAGTTTAGCAAATTTTTTTTCTCCAATGTATTCAACTATCAAATTACAAATCAAAACATCCGATTCAGGCAAAATGACATCATCTTTTGTGAGGTCACAATGAATCAACTCCAGAATCTCATTAAGATTCGGATACCTCTCTCTGCAGGCCTTTAAATAGTCTTTATTGACATCGATACCATAGACTTTTTTTGTTCTTGCACAATCTATATGCTCAAGTCCATTCCCACCTGCTATGCCAAGAATGGTTATAAAAGAGTTATCATAATCTGTTAGCTGTTCCTTCGTAATCTTATTCAGTGTTTGAAGTTGAAACACATTTTTTGATGACATATGAGTCTCATAAATATTTAAGTCTATCTTTTCCCATGGATTATTCATCTTCGAATTCCCAGATTAAACTAAATATTTTTCCAAAAAAATTAATTTATTATCATAGCTTGATTGATTTATTACTTTATTACATCCTTTCTGAAGAACATCTCTCTTTCTTTAATTAAAACTATGATAGCAATAATGAGCAGCAATACTGTTTGAATGACTTTGCTATCGGGGTGAGTGGCAAAAATTTCATTCGTTACATTTGCCGAGCAGTGAAATATTACGGCTACTAAAATATTGCGATTTGTTTTATAATACAGCCAGTTCATTAAAATTACAAATACAAACAGGCTGAATACAAAATTTAACGAATACAATACGCCTTGAGCTACAACATTACTGTGATAGTAGCCACTGATAAAGGAAAGAGGCACATGCCATAAAACCCAGTATAAAGAAAATATAATCGAAGTGTTAAATAAATTGAACCTCCTGCGCAATGTATCAGTGCCATAAGAGTGCCAGGCTAATTCTTCAACAATAGGTGCAAAAAGCAGAATGAACCATGGTGAAAATATTGCAGAGGTAAAACTCGGTGAACCTGAAATGTGAAACTGGTCGAGGCTATGTCCAAACACAAGGGATATGAACTGCGCTGCAACCATTGATAGAAAAATCAATATAAAAGCTGACACAGTATATATCGGACTGAACCCTTTTTGGCTGAACATTCTGTTTTTCAGGTCGTTGTATAGCTCTTTATTCGATAAAAATAAATAAGCTGCTACAAATACCGGAGCCAGTAAACCAAGTATGGACAATCCTGCCTGGGCAAAAAGTAACAGGTTATTTCTTTCTGGCATATGGCTGATATAGGCTGCTGCAAACCATAAAATCCATGGGATTAACAATGATAGGCCGTAAAAGAAAACCGGCCGGTTGTACTTTTCAATAATTTTATTTTCCATTTTTCCTCTTAAAATTTATTGTGAAATTTCTTTTGTTTCCATACTGAGCATCAACATAAAAATTATGCTTTTCAAAGAGAGCAACTAATTCTTCGATACTCATCTTATCGGGATCCCCGGCAAGTTCAGAAATCGAAACTATTCCATCTCTTTTTAACATTCGATAAAACTCCTTGATGTACGCATCCTTATTTTCAACTTCTCCTAATACGGTAATTAAATAAATAACATCAAAGAAATCATCGCTGAAATCAAATGTCTTTCCATTACACAAATAGTATTCTACATTTTTCATCTTTCTTTTTTCGAATCGTTTTTTTGCATAATCCAGCATTTCAGATTGAATGTCGGCAAGATAAAGTTTACCGCTTTTTAGTTTTCTTGCAACAGGAATACTGAAATAACCCGGACCCGGTACTACTTCCAATACTTTATAGTTTTCCTTTACATCAAGCCTTTTAATTAATTTTTCCGGCGATAGAAAAATATTTCTTAAAGGAAAAAGCAGTGTAAAAGCTCATTGGTGAGGAAAAACACCTTTTGTTGCAAAACTCTTTTTCATATTAGTATATCTACGCTCGCTCCTTTTTATTTTTTTTATAATTAAAAACTCATAAGTCAATCCAGTAAATATTTACAAGTTTCCCTTTTGAGTCAGGCATATTTACCTGTTGGTCGTCCGTATATATTTTTGTTTCAGTCAACACTCCACCATTTTTTACAATTGTTTTAATAGATGCAATATTATCCGAAAAACATGCAAGCATTAGTTTTTTAATATGCAAGGATTTTGCATATTCAATTCCCATTCTTAAGATTTCTGTCGCATACCCCTTTCTCCTTTCGCTCGGACAAACTGAATAACCTATATGACCACCATACTTTGCCAGAAAATCATTTTCAAGATTATGCCTGATATCAATCATTCCTATAATTTTTAAGTCACTTTTTCTGACAGCAAAAAATGTGGTTGCCGTTACCCAGCCAGGATTTACAGTACTTTCATGGCGATTATTTGTATTATGTATCAGCCACTCTTCATATTCCATCCGGTCAAACAAAGCACTTCCATTTATAACATATTCCTTGTTTTCAAAAAATTCACTTTTGAATTTTTCTGCTGCTGTTTTATGCTCTAATGCTGGCAGCTGTAATTCTAACTCATCCATATTATGATTTCCCTTTCTCTTCGGGACGTTAGTTTGTACTATTCATATCTGATAACGAACAAATCCTGAGAAAACTCAATAAAAAGATTATTTTTTATAAATTTTCCCATTTTAAATGGCTCTGTTAAATCTTTATTTGCTTACTTTTATAGAAGCTGCTGGTGGTACACCGACAAAAAATTACAAATCTTTGCGAAACTTTTTTTCTATAAATTGAAAAAAGACTATTCATTTATTATTTCTTTTATTGCCATTTCCAGCGTGGCATCTTTATTTTCTATAATATCATTGACTGTAGTCTTTACTTCGATATCAGGCAAGATGCCGATGCCGACAAATTCTCTACCGTCCGGGAAAAAATCTTCCTTTGTACATATTGAGGCAAAAGCTTCTCCGGGCAAATTAATTAATAGTGGACTACCCGAGCTTCCTGCAGTTTTGCGACCAATCAATTTACCCCGCTCCATTGTTAGAAACGCTACACAAAAATCTTCAGCTGCAGAAAATGTACTTTCATCCGCTAATACAATTAGAGGTTTCGTGTATATTGTTTTGTCCGTGTGTGGATATACAAAATTTCCCTCTACATTTAACCATTCAATTTTTTTACCCCATGATCGATTTGCTGAGATATTTTTGGGTGTTCTCCAATTTACCGATTTAAATGGTTTTTGTGTAAAATGTCTTAAAATATAATGAGCTACTTGTGTCGAACCACCAATATTGTTTCGTACATCAATAATTAATCCATCGGTTGTTAAAATTATTTTGTATAGGGAATCGAATTTTGTTTGAAATTGTTCACTCGAAATAAAATTATATGTTTTTAAATAACCAATATTATTGTTCAGTATTTCAAAATCCCACTGTTTTCCACTAAAAAGTTGTTCTTCTAAAATCCAGGGTTCGCGGTTTATGTAGTATGTTTTAATTTTGCCTCTGAAATCTTTTACATCAATTTGTATTGGTTTTGTAACGCTACCATTCAACAAAAAATGACCATATTTTTGCAAATTGAGGTCCTGTATAGTAGATGCAAATACATAAGGTGCCACATTTTTTTCGACGTAGTCAAAAACATTTGTATTGTTGATTGCTACTATTTCCATTCCTTCTTTTAATCCTTTTTGTCGAAGTGAGTCAGATATTACTTTTGTGATGATTACTTTTCCTTCTATCAGGCGGGTCAAAATTTGTTTGGTTGCAGTCCCATAATATTTTTTTCGTAAAGCAACTGGCGGAAAAAGACGGGTGTGAGCATCTTTTAAGAGCGCCATGAATTTTTGTAATTCTAAATAGTAATCCCAGTCACTTTTTGTTTCTAATACTTTTGGTATAAAAGCTTTGTAGGTACTATCCCAGTTCAAATCAGGTACATGATGAAAGAAAGCAAAATTATATGTAACTTCCATCCATATCTTTGACAGTCCATTCAATTTGTCCTCTCTTGAGAGCGTATTTTCAAGTTGAGCAAACACAATCGAAGATAGGACGATGTGCAATAAAATTAATAGTCTAAACTTTTTCACTTTATCCTCCGTTGAGTAAATTTAAAATAATATGAGTCAACGCATAAAAATCCCGTATTTTCTTCAGGAACTACACTCTTGATTTAATGTGACTCCAGATTAATTCTAAGTTTTACCATCTTCCATTGAAAATATTGCAAGTAAGTATATACTTAAACTTTAGATCCCCTACATAAATGCAGAAGATGATTTATTCTTCGGCTTCTAATGCATTTATTTGGTGGTAGATTAGATAAGTATACACATCGAAGGAGATAGCATTGGTTTTTGTGTTTGAAATTACTTATTAAAAGAACGTTTATTTTATACCCAATTATGACTTGCAGTAGAGTAAAAAAGTTACATAAACTAAGATCCGATGAACAGGGGAATAAGTTAAAAATTTTGCTGCTACTTTTATTATGGTTAATTGCTGTGCATAAAAATTGAGTCAGATGGCAGCTGGAATTAATGCAGGAATAAATAGAAACTAATAATTGATTATCTAAAAGGCTGATATAACTGTCGATAATAGATCTACAAATAAAAGGCTCTTTATTCAGAGATACATAAGCACCAAAAAAGCTATATAATTTATTCGTGGAAATTTCTGCCTGGTTACTTTAAAAGTGATAATAATTAGACAGTCGCAAAACATTCTTTCCTTTTACGAAAACAAACTGATGACAAATTTGGTTGTGAGAGAGCAATCAGCTGTTATTAAGTAGGAGAAGAAGTTTATTCAAATCAAAAGGCATCTTTAAAGTGATTAAGCACGGGTTCTTTTCCACTTTCATGTAGAATTGTAATTACATCAATTCTGCAGGGAACATCGAAAATATTTTTTTCATAGAGATAAGCTTCGGCAATTTTACGAATTTGCCTTTGTTTGCTTTTTGTAATTGCCAGTTCCGGGTCACCGTATTTGAATGATTTTCTATATTTAACTTCCACAAAAACAATGGTTTCATTCTCCTTACAGATTATATCGATTTCACCATGTCCGTAGTGATAATTTCTTTCGATAATCTCCATACCGCAATTGATCAGATAATTGCATGCAATCTCTTCGCCCAGATTCCCTATTTTGCGTTTATTGAAGTTGCCACTCATTGTGCTTCTTCATTTTCATTATAAAGATAAATTATTAAATGGAATAATTCATCACTTTATGAATAAGCGAAAGAATTGTATATTCATCTGGGAAGAATAAATTTAAATGAGGCTTAAGATGAAAATCGGGGATTATGAAATTGAAAAAATACACGACTATTTATGGGAAATACCTGCGCAGGAAAGAATGCTTGTACCTGGCAGAATTTATACCACAGAAAATATGCTGCTGACTCAAATAAGCAAAGACGAAGCGATTCGTCAGGTGATTAATGTTGCACATCTTCCCGGAATTCAAATGTATAGCATTGCAATGCCAGATATTCACTGGGGGTATGGATTTCCTATTGGAGGGGTTGCAGCAACTGACTTAAACGAAGGGGTTATTTCTCCGGGTGGAGTCGGTTATGATATTAATTGCGGTGTTCGACTTGCACGTACAAATCTCAATTACGATGAAGTACACAATAAAATTCCGCAATTAATTGAAAATCTGTTCAGAGCAATACCAACGGGAGTCGGTGCAAGTGGTGCTATACGAAAGTTATCCGAAAAAGAGATCAAAAAAATTTTGATAAACGGTTCGCATTGGGCTGTCGAGAATGGATATGGATCTGAAGAAGATCTAAATTTTACTGAAGAAAACGGAAAGCTTGACGGAGCCGATCCCGACGCCGTAAGCAGTAGAGCAATTGAAAGAGGAACCGATCAGGCAGGAACTCTCGGTTCAGGAAATCATTTCCTCGAAATTGATGTTGTTACTGAAATTTATGACGATAATATTGCCCATCAATTCGGTTTATTCAAAAATCAGATTGTAGTCTTAATTCATACTGGTTCCCGAGGACTTGGCTATCAGGTTTGTGATGATTATCTGAAATTGCTCCTGAATTCAGAAAAGAAATACGGCTTTAATTTACCCGATAAACAACTTGCGTGCGCTCCAATTAAATCGCAAGAAGGAGTAGACTATTTTAATGCAATGAAAGCTGCAGCCAATTTTGCATGGAATAATAGGCAAATCATTATGCACCTTGCAAAGGAGACTTTTCTTAAGACTTTCTCGATTTCCAAAAATGAACTGGGATTCAGCCTGGTCTACGACGTCTGCCATAATATTGCAAAGATTGAAGAACATATAATTACAGAAAAAAATGGCAAGAAAAAATTGAAGAAGGTTTGTGTGCATCGAAAAGGTGCAACCCGAGCTTTTCCTCCAGGAAGTAAATTCATACCCGAAAAATATAAAAACGTTGGCCAGCCCGTCTTAATTCCAGGTGATATGGGACGCTATTCGTTCGTACTTGCCGGTTTGGAATCGGCAATGAATGAAACTTTCGGAAGTTCGTGTCACGGTGCAGGAAGACTGCAAAGTCGCCATAAAGCACTTCAGTCTGCAAAGGGAAAAGACATCATTCACGAATTAAAGCAGAAGGGGATTACTGTTCAGGCTAAAGGTAAAAAAACGATCGCAGAAGAAATGCCAGATGCTTATAAAGATGTTTCGGAAGTTGTAGAAATTATTCATAGTGCTGGCATAAGCAAAAAGGTAGCTCGACTTAAACCAGTAGGTGTAATTAAAGGATGAAAGATTAACTCTTATTTCTTAAAAAATCAGTTTGAAAGATATTCCGTAAAAAACAAGTCAATTCTTCAGTAGTGTATTTTTTTCAGTGTACAGAAATTAAAATTTTTTTATCCACTTTTTCACATTTAACCTAAGAAATTAATGATTATGCAGTTAGTAGGGGAAAATGAATTTAGATGGTTTATGCATTGGTAGCCAGAATGTAAATCGTATTAAATTTTCTATTATTTAGAAATCTCAATAATAATCAGTTTTTTCCCTTTTTCATTACGGCAGTTGGTCGGTTTGTATGCAAGTTCAAAGATAGTATCTTTTTTAATATAAGCTTTGTATTTGGTAGTGGCTGTTTTTAGTTCTTCTGATAAATCTCCGCCCTTTATCGAAACTAAATAAGCCTTTTCTTTAATTAATGGAAGGGCGTACTGGAAGAGAATGATTAAAGGAACTGTTGCACGACTGATAACCATATCGAAAGCGTCGTGGTATTTTTGAATGAATTCCTCGTCTTCCACGCGATAGTTTTCAGCGGTTAGATTGGTGAGTTTAAGCTTGTCAATAAATTCTTTAACAGCATCAATTTTTTTTGCAGTTGAATCGACAAGGACGCCTTTTAAAAGAGGGCGGGTTATGGCAAGCGGTATTCCGGGAAATCCACCGCCGGTTCCGATATCAATAAATCTTGTTACTTTTTTGGGTATAAACTCAGAAATAAAAGATGAAATAAAAACATGATTCTCGATAATGTTCTGCGTGTCTTTTCTGGAGATTAAATTTACTTTCGAATTTTTTTCTACAACCAATTCAGCAAATCGAGCAAGTCTTTCCAGCTGATATTCGTCGGGTACAATATTGTTTTCCCAGAATAATGTTTTTAGTTCTTTCAGGTATTGTTCCAGTAAATCCAAAAACACCTCAAAATTTAGCCTTTCAAATATACTAATAAAACGGAAATATCCGAAGGGGAAACACCCGAAATTCGAGACGCCTGACCAATCGAACGGGGACGCACTCTGTTCAACTTTTCACGACCTTCGGCAGATATTGCTTTCAAATTATTATAATTAAAATTAGAAGGTATTAGCAGGTCTTCCATTTTCTCCATCTTTTCGATTAATTCGAATTGGCGTTGAATATATCCTTCATATTTAATTTCGATTTCTACCTGAAGAAGTGCTTTGACGTCGTTTAGTAGATCTTTGACCAACTTGTTTTCACTATGATTGGATAATAGCTGCTTCAACAAATCTTCTAATTTAACTTCCGGTCGTTTCAAAACTTTGGCAATTTGTTCGGAATTGTTCAGTGGAGAAGAACCAGTGTTTTCGAGTAAGTGATTGATTTCGTCGGGATGAATTTTTGTGTTCGAAAGGAAATCTTTAGCTTTTGTAATTAATATTTCCCGCTCCTGTAAATCCTTATATAAATCTTCAGGTATTAGACCGAATTGATATCCGTATTTCAACAGCCTCCTATCTGCATTATCCTGACGGAGAATAAGTCGATGTTCAGCTCTTGAAGTGAACATTCGGTAGGGCTCGTCGGTCGATTTATCCACGAGGTCATCAATCAATACACCGATATAAGCTTCGCTTCGTTTTAGGACGAATTCGGGTCTACCTTGAATTTTTAATGCGGCATTGATTCCGGCAATTAAACCCTGAGCAGCCGCCTCTTCGTAACCGGACGTGCCATTAATTTGTCCGGCAAAGTAGAGTCCTTCTATCAATTTAGTTTCGAGAGTTAAATCAACCTGATAGGGAGGAAAGAAATCGTATTCGACTGCGTATCCAGGTCGCACCATTTCAACTTCTTCCAGCCCTTTAATTTTACGTAGGGCTTCGAGTTGAATTTCTTCTGGCAATGAAGTCGAGAAACCGTTAATATAAATAAGATCAGAATCGAGACCTTCCGGCTCGAGGAAAAGTTGATGTCGTTCTTTATCAGAAAAACGATAAATTTTATCCTCGATTGAAGGGCAATACCTTGGACCTTTTCCTTTAATTATTCCAGTGAAAAGGGGGGAACGTTCAAAACCCTTTTCCAAAATTTTATGAACTTCTGTATCAGTATAGGTTATATAACAACTGAGTTGAGGCTGGTAAGGAAATTCATCCAGTGGAGTTCTTAACGAAAAAGGTTGAGGTGGATTGTCGCCAGGTTGTTCCTCCAGTATTTTCCAATTAATTGAATCCTTTTTAAGGCGGGGGGGAGTGCCAGTTTTTAGGCGTCCTGCTTCGAAACCCATTTTAGTAAGTGATTCGGTCAAGCCTACTGCCGGCGGCTCGCCATATCGTCCACCTTTAAATGATTCCAATCCAGTATACATCAATCCATTCAAAAACGTACCAGAACAAACGATCAGGGCTTTACATCCATATTCAATGCCTCTGGCAGTTTTTACTCCTTTAATTTTTCTATTTTCTTCAAAAGCTTCAACGACGGAATCTTCAATAATTTCGATATTTTGAGTTGACTGAACCAGACGTGATGCCTCTGCTGTATAGAGCGAGCGATCATTCTGACTTCGACCTGCCCATACAGCTGGACCTTTCGATTTATTCAATGTTCTGAACTGAATTCCAGTGCGATCGGCAATTATTCCCATAACTCCACCGAGTGCGTCGATCTCGTGTACAAGATGTCCTTTTGCGCTACCACCGATGGCAGGATTGCAGGACATTCGGCCAAATGCGTTTTTGTCCATCGTAATTACAGCCACAGAGCAGCCCATTTTCGCGGCGGCAACAGCTCCTTCTATCCCTGCATGTCCGCCGCCTACAACAATTAAATCGTAACTTTTCATACTTCTTTCCTTTCCGTTTCACGTGAAACAGCGAACTTGAAAATTACCTTTTCTCAAACTTCGGTTTCACGTGAAACCTCACTTTCCGATACAAAATTTTGCAAATATATTGTTGAGTATGTCATCCGTTGTTACTTTGCCAATGATTTCGCCGAGCGAATTCTCGGCATTTCTCAAGTCGACTGCCAAAAACTCGCCGCTTAATCCTTCATTAATCGAATTCTTTGCAGCTATTAGATGCTCTTTGGCTTTTTTCAGTGCATTGTAGTGACGCAAATTTGTTACAACGGCAGATTTCTCTGTATAAGTTCCACTTCCAAGTGCCTTGTCCTTCAATTTCTTGAAAAGAGCTTCTATCCCTTCGCCTGTTTTTGCAGAAATTCCAACGTCAAAAATGTTCTCAACTACTGGTTTTAAGTCAATTTTGTTTGCCACTTTTAATATTCTCTCTTCCCGTTGAAGTTTGATCAATTCACTATAAATGTCGATGTCGAAACCATGCGTTGAATCGTTGAGAAAAAGAACTACATCGGCGTCAACTACAGCTTTACGGCTTCTTTCGACACCTTCTTTTTCAATTATATCATCTGTAAAACGGATTCCTGCCGTATCATACAATTTGAAAAGAATCCCTTCAATTGTAACTTCTTCTTTAATAATGTCGCGTGTAGTACCTGGAATTTCGCTTACAATTGCACGCGCTTCTTTCAATAGATAATTCAGGAGCGAAGACTTGCCGACATTCGGTTTACCTACAAGCGCAACGTTAATTCCATCTCGAATTACTTTTCCGAATCGGAACGACTTGAGAAGTTCATCGATTTCATTTTCAATTTCTTCGATGTTCTTGATGATTTTATTAACCGGCAGCAATTCGATATCCTCTTCGGCAAAATCGAGTTCGAGTTCGATGAGGGATGAAGTGTTGATTAGCTTTTCTCTTAGAGTATCAATTTTTCTGGAGAGTAAGCCGTCGAGCTGGTTACGTGCACCTCTGAGCGAGGCCTCTGAACGGGAATTAATTACATCGGCAACGGCTTCTGCCTGAGCTAAGTCGATTCTACCATTTAAAAAAGCACGCTTGGTAAATTCTCCTGGTTCTGCAATTCTTATTCCGTGTTCAACAAGCAAACTAATTATCTTTTCGGCGATTAGTTGACTACCGTGGATACTAATCTCAACAGAATCTTCGCCAGTGTATGAATTCGGTGCTCTGAATACAGATACGAGAACATCATCGATTACTTCGCCGTTTGAATCGACTATGCTGCCATAATGAATTGTATGCGTGTTGCACTCGGAAATTTTTTTTCTACCTCTGAATATCAAATCGACCTTAGAAAATGTATCCGGTCCACTTACTCTAATTACAGCTATGGCTCCTATACCAGGTGGAGTTGCTATCGCTGTAATTGTATCTTCATTTGTTGATATTGTATGTGTCATATTTTAATAAAAATAAATATTGCAAAATTATGATAATTATCTCACATTCGATAGTCAATTTTATTAGTACTGGAATGAAATATCGATAAAAAAATAAATATTATTAATTATTATAATAATAATTGATAATATAATTATTTATTTTGAAACTTTTATTTAAATGATTTTTATAAGGGCAAAAAAAATAAGGTAGTAAAAATGGCATATAATTTTAACAAATTTACAATCAAGGCGCAGGAGACGATACAGAACTCTCTTGAAATAGCGCAAAACTATAATAATCAGATAGTAGAACCTGAACATATACTTGCCGCAATATTACAGGACGGTTCTGGTGTTGCCTCGTCAATAATTCAAAAAGTGGGGGGCAGTATCGACAAGCTAAAAATAAAGACTGCTGAATTGCTCGAAAGGTTACCAAAGGTGACGGGAGCTGGGCTCGGTAATCAACAGCTGTCGATGAATACTGCAAGAGTATTTGACCAGGCAGTCGAAGAAGCTAATAGATTGAAAGACGAATATGTATCCAACGAACACATTTTAATTGCACTTAGTGAAGACAAAGGTGCCGTAGGAAAATTACTCAACAGTAACGGTGTAAATAAAAATGTTATTCTTGCCGCTTTAAAAGAAATACGCGGCAATCAGAGAGTTACATCTCAAAATCCGGAAGATACATATCAAGCGCTGAAGAAGTATGGACGTGATTTAAATGAATTAGCGCGTACAAATAAACTCGACCCCGTAATTGGAAGGGACGAAGAAATTCGTCGTGTACTCCAGGTACTTTCGCGCAGGACTAAAAACAATCCAGTTTTAATTGGAGAACCCGGTGTGGGTAAAACTGCCATTGCCGAAGGAATTGCTCATCGAATTGTATCGGGCGACGTACCGGAAACCCTTCGTTCCAAAAGAATTGTGGCTCTCGATATGGGTGCACTAGTTGCGGGTGCTCAATACAGAGGTCAGTTTGAGGAACGCCTCAAAGCAGTCGTTAAAGAGGTTCAGAATTCAAACGGCGAAATTATTCTTTTTATCGACGAGATTCATCAGCTTGTTGGAGCCGGTAGAACCGAAGGCGCAATGGATGCTGCGAATATCTTGAAACCAGCGCTTGCACGCGGTGAACTTCATGCGATTGGTGCCACCACTCTCGACGAGTACAGAAAGTATATCGAAAAAGATGCAGCACTCGAAAGACGTTTCCAGCCCGTCTATGTCTCTGAACCTAATGAAGAAGATGCTATCTCAATTTTGAGAGGATTGAAAGAACGATATGAAGTGCACCATGGCGTTAGAATTACAGACGGTGCAATAGTTGCAGCCGTTCAATTGTCAAACAGATATATCACAGACCGTTTTTTACCCGACAAAGCAATTGATCTTATCGATGAAGCCGCATCGAAACTCCGCATCGAAATTGACTCGATGCCCGAAGAGTTGGATGCACTCGAAAGAAAAATTAAACAGCTTGAAATTGAACGCGAAGCCTTAAAACGCGAAAAAGACCCCGAATCAGCTTCTCGCCTGGAAGAGCTTCAAAAAGAATTAAATGAATTGACTGAAGAACGCGATAGACTAAAAAGCCACTGGATGCTTGAGAAGGAAAAGATTCAGAAAATTCGTACTATGAAAAGCGAAATCGAAAAGGCAAAAGCTGATGCCGAAAGATACGAACGAGAAGGCGACCTCGGTAAAGTTGCAGAAATCAGATACGGCGTTATTAATGAACTCGAAAGAAAACTTAAAAAAGAAACTGAAGAACTTACCAAGATTCAATCTGACACGAAAATGTTAAAAGAAGAAGTAGATGCCGAGGACGTAGCTGAAATCGTAGCTAAATGGACAGGCATTCCAGTTAGCCGAATGCTCGAAAGCGAACGTTCTAAATTATTGCGACTCGAAGAAGAACTCCACAAACGTGTCGTCGGTCAAGATGATGCAGTTGCCGCTGTGGCAAATGCTATTAGAAGGTCAAGAGCGGGATTACAAGACCCAAATCGACCGATTGGTTCATTTATCTTTATCGGTACAACGGGTGTAGGTAAGACCGAACTTGCACGTGCTCTTGCTGAATTCCTTTTTAACGACGAACATGCTATGATACGTATCGACATGAGCGAATATATGGAAAAGCATTCTGTCTCCAGACTAATTGGAGCTCCTCCAGGATATGTGGGTTACGAAGAAGGTGGTCAGTTAACGGAAGCCGTCAGAAGAAGACCATATTCAGTTGTATTGCTCGACGAAATTGAAAAAGCTCATTCGGATGTGTTCAACGTATTGTTGCAAGTTCTGGACGATGGTCGTTTGACCGACAATAAAGGCAGAACAGTTGATTTCAAAAATACAATCATTATAATGACCTCGAATCTCGGCTCGCATCTGATTCAAGAAAAGCTGAGTGAAATTAACGAAGATAATTTCGAAAATATAATGGGCGATTTACGAGTTTCGTTAACTGAATTATTACGCAGAGCAATACGTCCTGAGTTCCTGAATCGTATTGACGAAGTTGTTCTTTTCAAACCTTTGCTGAAAAGCGAAATCAATCAAATTGTCGATATTCAATTGCAACGAGTTGGAAAGCTATTGTCAGAAAAAGGATTGATGCTGGAAGTAGAAGAAGAAGCAAAAGAATTTTTAGTCAACCATGGATACGATGTTACATACGGCGCTCGCCCATTAAAACGGACTATTCAAAAATATCTGGTAAATCCACTTGCAAGCGAATTGTTGATGAATAACTATGAAAACGGTGATACAATAATTGTAAGATATGACGAGAGAGGTCACTTAAGTTTTTCGAAGAAGTAAACTAAAAAAGACGGACAAAAAATGTCCGTCTTTTTTTTTAACATATATTTTCAATCAGCCAGTTATGAAGCGGCAACAAATCGATTAATGTATTTATACTTAACTTAACAGGATCTTTTCCATCGAGGAAATTTACGTCCTCCTCGTAAAAAGCATAAATACTTCCGTAAAGCAATAATTCGGAAAATTTATAATTCTTATCGTATCCTCTTGGAACCTGCTTATAACTTTTGCCGCCGATAGTATATCCTTTCTTTTTGATGCTACTCAAAATTTTGTTCAATTGCCTTGCATTGGTTTCAACTGCAACTACATCTCTGTATCTTTTCAGTTGCTCTTTCGTGAATTCGTAGATTCCTACGGCTATGAAAAAGGATTCCGGATCGACGTGAAAGTAGAGCCCGCTCGATTCTATTTTTTTTCCTTTACCTTCCCAGAATAAAATACCGAGATTGGTTTTATACGGTTTTTTATCTTTACTAAAACGGACGTCTCTGTGAATTCTGAAAATCGATTTGTCGATTTTGGGGACTGCCTGGAATGACGGCTTGATTTCTATTAAATGCATCGACATAATTTCAACAAAAGCCTGAGCGGGTTTAAGAAAATCTTCTTCGTACTCTCGTCGATGTTCTTCGAACCAGTTACGATTGTTGTTCTTTTTTAGTTTTTTCAGAAATGCGAGTGGCGCCGTCGGAAATTTACTCATGTAGTTAATATCTGTCATATCTAATGCTCCGCCTTCTTTTCTGTCCTTCTAAGAATGAATAGTGAATCAATCCCATTTTTCATTCATTCGGTAAAACAATTTACAAATAATTATTCAGTTTATTTAATGAAAATAAACATAATTTTTACACTGGAATTTTATTAATGACCAATGAAGTTTTATTTCTTATGGTTATATCGATACTAAAAGCAAATGGATGGATTACAGAACTATAACACGCAGTTCTTACGATATTACACATAATTTAAATCTAGTCGTAAAATTGTATTCTCAGATCATTTTGAAATTTGACTGACAGAATGATCTTTAACAGGTTAGTCGTCGACTACGGTAATCAGTTTAATTTTATAATAAGAAAAAAATTGATGAGCCAATTAAAGGAAGGTAATTCTGATCGTTTACCCGATTGCGATAGTACAGATTTGATATTGCTTGGTTTTAATATATCTCGTAGTATATGTATTAGCTCTTAATCTATTTAATTTCAAAATTCTGTTCAGTTGGACTAATCGTTTTTATTTAAAGAAATTCGAAAGTTATTTGATAGATAAGTGGTTGTAGATTAAGCTCTGCAACTAATGTGAATTTTGAAGGATTGGTAGTTTTTTGCCGAATAATATCCTGTCAAATTCTTATCTTTCGTTAAAAAATTGTATGACATTCGAAAATAAAACAATTCTTATTACAGGAGCTTCGAGCGGAATCGGCGAGGCTCTTGCTACAAAACTGTCATTTGAAAAGTGTAATCTCGTTCTCTGCTCCCGAAATATCGAACGTATCAATTTGAGTGGAATAAGAATCATCAAGTTAAAATGTGATGTCACTAGGAAAGAAGAGGTGGACGAAGCTTATAAAGTTGCTCTTGAAAAATTTGGTAGGATTGATGTGGCTGTTTTGAATTCCGGCGTTGGACACAGAATGGATGTCGAAAATTATAATTCCAAATATGCTGAAGAAACTTTTTCGGTTAATCTGCTCGGTATGATCTATTGGATTGAAAAACTATTGCCCCATTTTTTGAAGAGGAGAGAAGGAGTAATTGCTGGGGTGTCGAGTCTTGCGGATAACCGTGGTTATTCTGGTAGTGGATTCTATTGTGCCAGCAAAGCCGCAGCCACTATTATGCTGGAAGGCTTGAGAGTCGAACTGAAACCATACGGCATAAAAGTAATTACTATTAAACCCGGCTTTGTGAAAACTCCAATGACCGACAAAAATGGATTTAAAATGCCATTTCTTATGACACCCGAAAAAGCTGCGGAAATAATTCTTAAAGGTATTGAAAAAGAAAAGAGAATAATTCAATTTCCTATGCCGACAGTAATAATGTCAAAAATTGTCGGTATTTTGCCGTCGAGCATTTATGAATTTCTTGCCACAAAAATAAAACTTGGTTAATTAATGGGGGAAATATGAAATACAGAGAACTCGGACGCACTGGATGGAAAGTATCTGAAGTAAGCTTTGGCGCCTGGGCAATTGGCGGCTCGTGGGGCAAAGTCGATGATAACGATTCGATTAAAGCTCTTCACAAAGCTGTCGAATTAGGCGTTAATTTTTTCGACACAGCCGATGTGTATGGCGACGGTCGTAGCGAACGATTGCTTGCCAGACTCAGAAAGGAATATAAAGACAAAATTTATATTGCAACCAAAGCAGGCAGGCGTCTCGAACCACATACTGCGGAAGGATACAACCGTAAAAACTTGACTTCATTCGTAGAAAGAAGTCTTAAAAATTTAGAAACCGATTCGATAGATTTATTACAACTTCACTGTCCGCCAACTCCAGTTTATTATATGCCCGAAGTCATCGATATACTGGACGAACTGGTAAAAGAGGGAAAAATAAAATATTACGGAGTTAGTGTAGAAAAGGTGGAGGAAGCAATCAAAGCAATTGAATATCCGAACGTTCAGTCTGTTCAAATAATTTATAATATGTTCAGACAAAGACCTGCAGAGATCTTTTTCGAACTGGCCAAAAAAAGAAAAGTTGGAATTCTGGCTCGAGTACCGCTGGCTTCTGGACTTTTAACCGGTAAAATGAAGCCCGATTCTAAATTTGAACCCGATGACCACAGAGCTTTTAATCGTCACGGCGAAGCTTTTGACAGAGGTGAAACTTTTGCGGGTATCGATTACGAAATTGGACTCAAAGCCGTAGAAGAATTAAAATCGATCTGTCCACCAGGAATGTCGATGGCTCAATTTGCATTGAGATGGATATTAATGAACGATGCTGTTAGCTGTGCAATTCCAGGAGCGAAAAACGAAACTCAGGCAGAAGATAATTTTACAGCAGGAGACTTTCCGCCCCTTACAGATGAGACAATGTCGAAAGTAAAAGAGATTTATAAAAAGTATATTTATAATTATGTCCATCATCGCTGGTAGCCATAAGGAAAACCCACTATGCAAGTGGAAAAATTTATTAAGTATCCACCAGAGAGGGATGTAGTATTTGTATTGGGAGCGGGAGCTTCGAATCCCGACGGTGTCCCTTTGCAAAAAGAATTGCTGCCTCAAATATTAAATCCCTCGCTTGAAGAGATCCGGAATTCAACGATCGGAAAAGTTGTAATTGAATTTATTGAAGAAAATTTTCGGTACGACAGGGAACTCAATCTTTATCCGCGTCTTGAGGCGGTTTTTGGATTTATCGATTATTTTATTCAACATAATGAAAGTTTGAGCAGTAAATATAATGTCGCACGAATTAGAGAAATACGCGAATATCTAATCAAGCTGATTCATTACATAGTTAATCTTAATACAGATAAAAAGAGTCACTATTATCATCTCTTCTGGAAAAACATAATCCGTAACTATCCGAATTCTTCTATAATAACTTTGAATTACGATACCCTGCTTGAACAATCATTTGAAAAGAATGACAAGAACGAATCCTTTTTAAATAAGAATTACTATCTTGACTATTGTATGCACTTTATGAATTACGAAAAAATTCCGGAGTTAAAGGAGTATCATTACTGGATTAATCCGCGGGAACCACTTTTGTTGGGTGAATCGATAGAGCCAAAAGCATTTAAAGTTATAAAATTGCACGGGAGTCTTAACTGGAAATATTGCAGTTGCTGTAATCAAACATTATTGACAACCTGGGATCGAAAAATCGATTTGAACAGGGGTAAATTTTTGGGTTATACACATCCCGACAAAATTGAATATGAATATCGGTGCCCGATAGATGGAACCGATTTCGAAACGTTAATAATGCCGCCCTCTTATTTAAAGTCGCTGCATCATCCGGTAATATCGCAATTATTAGTTGAGGCCTCTAAGGAAATAAGAGCAGCTCGGAAAATAATTTTTATTGGTTATTCGCTTTCTGAAAGTGATTTGCATATTAAAGCATTATTAAAAAAGAATATCAAAGCGGGGGTGGAATTGGTGGTAATTAACCCCAAAAAGAGAGAATCGTTGCAGTTGAATTACATGTCTTTGGGCGAGAAAGTACGATTTATCAATTTAACCTTTGAAGAATTGGTCGAAGAGGGAAAGTTTTTGGAATTATAACCAACAAGTAACCGCAAAATTTAACTTGACAAAAAACACTGAAAAGTGTAGATTGCAAACGTTTGCATAAATGAGTTCACCCCTTTATGTTTTTTTACATTATAATTAATGAGGATTAATATGAACAGAATTCTTCTTTTCTTGTTACTTCCTCTCTTTTCTCTTTCAGCTCAAATTTCAATTAACGATTATATCGAGAATCCTCGCCGCTTCTACGAAAATACTGAACCGCATGCAGCGCTGGTTATTCCTTTTAATAATGTTGAATCGGCTCTCAAGTATTACAAAGAAAATTCGAATTTAATTTTAAACCTCAATGGCATCTGGAAATTTAAATGGTTCATTAATCCACAGTCTGCTCCGAATGATTTCTATAAAAAAAATTATAACTGCTCTGACTGGGACGATATTAATGTCCCATCTAACTGGCAAACCGAAGGCTTTGGATATCTAATGTATCGTAATGTACCAATGGAATTCGAACCTTACGATCCACCTAATGTGCCCGACAGTATTAATCCAACTGGTCTTTATAAACGTAGCTTTGATTTACCAGATGAATGGCTGAATAACAAAAAATTATACTTGCGCTTTGAAGGAGTTAAATCGGCGGCTTTCTTCTGGCTAAACGATAAATATCTGGGTTACCATGAGGACGGTATGACGCCTGCTGAATTTGATATAACAGATAAAGTATCGAAAGGCAAAAACGTATTGGCAGTCAAAGTATTGAGATGGTGCGACGGGTCGTACCTTGAAGACCAGGATATGTTTAGATTTTCTGGCATTTACAGAGATGTCTTTATTTATGCCAAACCTAAATTAAACATACGCGATATCTTTATTAAAACAGACTTGGACAAAGATTATAAAGATGCTGTACTAAACATCGATTTATTGGTCAAAAACTATACAGGGATGGAGAATAATTTTTCTATTCGGTATTCGCTTTATGACCGGTACCGGAAAGTCATTCTTAAAAATCAGTCCGAAAATTATACCGTCGATACTCAGTTAAATATTAATCTTACAACGAATGTTGAAAATCCTTACAAATGGTCGGATGAAAATCCTTATTTATATACATTAGTTATTGAGTTATTGGATGTCAAAGGCAATCAGATTGAGATTACAAGTAAAAGAATAGGATTTAGAAAACTCGAGATTAAAGATGGCATTGCATTGCTGAATGGTATGCCAGTCTATTTTCGCGGTACCAATAGACACGAGCACGATCCATACAAAGGACGTGCAATTCCACGTCATAATATGATTGAGGACATAAAACTTCTCAAACAATTTAACTTCAACGCCGTACGAACCAGTCATTATCCAAATTCTCCTGATTGGTACGACCTGTGTGATGAGTATGGTATTTTATTAATGGACGAAGTAAATGCCGAATGTCATTATACAGAAAATATCTTCCCATCACGCGAAGATTATTTCGATGCATTTATGGACCGATTTCTTGCTATGGTTCATCGAGATAAAAATCATCCGAGCGTCGTTATCTGGAGTACAGGAAATGAATGTGGACTGGACAAACCGCACTATGCAATGGCAGAATTTATAAAAAAATTCGATCCTTCGCGCTTTTTAATGCACCAATCAAACTGGCCCGACGGCGAAGCCCCTTATGTGGATATAATCGGTCCCCGTTATCCTACTCCCGCCAGTTTGCGAATTATAGGGCAAAAAAGCAGCAAGCCGGTTGTGATGGGTGAATATGCTCACGCTATGGGTAATAGTTTGGGCAATTTTGATGAGTTCTGGGAAACTATCTATCAGGTTCCCGCATTGCAGGGTGGATTTGTGTGGGATTGGGTTGACCAGGGCTTGTATGTAAAGTCTAAATATGTAAAAGATTATTCGGGTAATAATATCCAGTGCGGAATAATGGGAAGGCCAAAATTACTCAAAGGACAAAACGATAGCGCTCTCGAACTAAGCGGTCTCGACGATTGGGTGGAGGTTTATAATGATCCGATTCTGGACTTGAAGGGAAAAGACCTTCAAATTGATGTTACATTGATGCCGCGTCATTTTTATTCCGAAAATCCGTTTGTTACCAAGGCAATGCAATATGGCTTAATGCAATTGAGTGCCGATACAATTGCATTTTATATTAATGATTACAAAAATGTGCTGAAGGCAAAAGTGCCTGCAGACTGGTATCATAAGTGGCATAACCTAAAAGCATCCTATGATGGACTATCAATGAAGCTGTACATCGACGGTAAATTGAGTGCCGAAAAAAGTTATAAGAGTGAAATCAGAAATAACCACTATCCAGTTAATATCGGCAGGGATGCATTTAAGCATACTGACCAGCATTTGGGATGGATTTCAAATTATGTCTATGACGACGTAAAAATTTCGTCGGAAGGAAAGCAGCTCCTCTGGCTTAAGTTCGATGAAATAATCGACGGGGATAAAGAATATCTTACGTATGGAATAAGTCATTTCTGCATAAACGGAATGATTACCGCCGATAGAAAACCTCAGCCCGAATTATGGCAGGCAAAAAAAAGTATGTCGCCAATTCGCTTTTATGCTATCGATGCAAAAAGAGGAGTATTCCGTGTTGTTAACAAATATGGCTTTACAAATCTAAATCAATTTGATACTGAATGGATATTATACAAGGATAATAGAGTAATAAAGAATGGAAATCTTAAACTGGATGTTCCACCACAGCAGGAGGAAATATTTGAAATCCCATTGGAGGGAATAAGTCCTGAATCTGACTACATTCTGGAAATTTCGTGTCGAATGAAAGAAAAAACTTTTTATGCCGATAAAGGATTCGAGGTTACTTTTGAGCAATTTATTCTTAACGAAAAAGAAAGTGAGCTCGAAAAATATTTTAACATGTCTTCTGTCGAAAAAGTCAATTATAAAAATAAAGAAGAAAAAGTTGTAATAACTGCGGGCAATAATCAGTTTATTTTTGACAAAGCCACCGGAAATATTGATATAAAGAATAAGGGGCAAATAGTTGTGTCCCAATTAGGATTTAATATATGGAGGGCACCGATTTCAAATGAAAAATCGTTTTGGGGAAAAGCAGAGGCAGAAGACTGGTATCGAATGGGTTTAGATGAATATTCAAATCATCTCGACAATGTTAGTATAAAGACAAGTGATGATGAAACAGAGTTAACAATCGAAGCTGTAACATACACCCGATTTTCATATAGTTACGACTTAGTTGAAAACCATTTCAAATATAAAATTAATGGTAATGGTACGTTATTGATGGAGCATAAAGTTATACCTTTGGGTAGGTTCGACGTTTCTTGGTTGCCTGCAGTTGGACTCAAGTTTGAAATTCCGAATCTTTTTGATCAATTATCTTTTTATGGAAGAGGTCCACACGAAAACTATGGTGATCGAAAAACGGGACAACGTTTAGGTGAACATCAGTTAAGAATTTCAGAAATATTCCAGCCGTATTTAGAACCTCAAGAATATGGCAATTTTTCAGATGTAAAATGGTTCGAATTAAAGTCCGAAGATGGTTTGGTTAAAATAATTTCCAGTGAATCGATAGCAATTTCTGCTGTGCCGTACACAAATTTAGATCGAGCTAAATATTTGTATCAACTCAGGAAGGGCGATACTTATCGTATAAGAATCGATTATAAGCCTGTTTCTGTGGGTGATACTCCCAATCCGGTAATGCCTGAATACAGGGTTTATCCGGAAAATTATAGAGGGAGGTTATTAATTAAAGTTGAATAGGTAGTAAAAGCCGGGAAAAAGTAAAAAAAATCAAGAAGTTTAAATAAAATGCTTGACAAAAATAAAGTAATAAGGTAATTTGCAAACGTTTGCAGGAACGATTGGCTATATAGAGTTGGGGGTATTTATTTTACTGAATTAACAGGGAGGAGGCTATGAGAAAAAAAATCTCACTCTTTATTTTTTTCTTCACTTTCTTTTCTACTCAGCTTCATTATTCTTATGCTGCAGGCAGAATTTCAGGTAAAGTTACAGACGCAGTTACTGGCGAAGCTTTAATCGGTGCCAATATAATTATAATGGGAACAAGCCTCGGAGCCGCATCGGACGCAGAAGGGAGGTATATAATTTCAGGCGTACCTGAAGGAAAACATATTATTAAAGTTTCATATTTGGGTTACGAACCCGAGCAAACTGAAATAGAACTTAAAGAAAATCAGCATATTCAAATTAATTTTGAATTGGACGTTGTTTCGGTGGCAACACAGGAAGTTGTAATAACAGCTCAAGCAAGCGGTCAAAATGCTGCAATTAACCAACAACTATCCTCAGAAAACATTACAAATGTTGTATCAAAAGCAAGAATACAGGCACTACCAGATGCAAATGCAGCTGAATCTATTGGTAGATTACCTGGTATCTCTTTAGTACGTTCAGGAGGTCAAGCAACCCAGGTGGTAATTCGCGGACTTCGTCCACAATACAACAGTATTACTATCGAAGGCGTTACAATCCCTTCAAATGATGCCGGGAGAGTTACGGCAAGTGGCGCATATGCAACGCCAACCCTTGCGGGAGCGGGCAGTCGTGCTGTCGATTTAAGTATGATTTCCTCCCATTCTTTGGAAAATATTGAAGTATTCAAGACTGTATCTCCCGATATGGATGCAGCTGTATTAGGCGGTACCGTAAATTTCGGTATTAGAGAAGCAAAGGCTAATATCTCTGGCAAACCCTCCTTTTTTTTCCTCGCACAGGGCGCTTATAATGATCTGATGAGCTCTTATAATGACTACAAAATAGTCGGAAGTGCTGAACAAAGATTTTTTAATAATCGCCTGGGTGTTTTTATTCAAGGTATTGCTCAAAAACAAAATCTTACATCAAATCAACTCGGTGTATCATATTATCAACCAAATAAACAAGATAAACCAGACTCAGTTGTAATGGGTAGTATGACACTAACATTTTCACCTTCTGAACAAAAGAGGTATGATGGTACTTTGACGCTGGATTATGTGTTACCTGATGGAAAAATTGCCTTAATTAATTTTATTAGTCATGGAACCACCACAACAAGGTCACACGATGAAACTTATAACCTGGCTAATTATGGCAATGATATTCTTATGGGAATTCAATTTTCAACAAATGAGCAAAATATTGTCACTAATATTTTAACGTATGAACAAAGATTCGGTTCTTTTAAGGCTAATATAAAATTATCCAATGCATACTCAGATAATAGAACACCCGACGGATGGAGGGTGGCGTTTGATCAACTATCTGCAGGTACAAATAAAATACCAAATAATCTTACACCTGTAGAGATAGCAAATAGAGCAAAAGAATTAATTAATCTTGATAATATGTTCTGGCAAGGAAATTCGGCATGGAATAGTTTTAATAAACAAAATAATGTCCGTGCTTCAATTGATGTAGAAGCTTCTTTTACTCTCTCCAAATTAATTTCTGTAGCTATAAAATTTGGAGGGCAATATGAATATACAACTAGGTATTCTAACTTTGATAATGGCTTTGGCAGCTTGTATTCTGGCGCTGCTGCGGGATTTAGATATGATCTCGTTCAAGCACTTCCATGGTTGACCGAAGAACCTTATAATCTAGATCCAACGGGCAATAGATATTTTAATATACGTGGTTTCTACGATAAAGACATGAATTTTGGAAAATTTCTTAAAGGTGAATTTGAAATTCATTCTGCTCTTAATAAAGAAGTATTATCGAATATAATGAATACGATTAAATCGTTAGGAGCCTCTATAACTCAACCACAAGCCGTACCGAGTTTTGTGCCCGATGTTTATAGTAGTATTACAAATGATTATTCGGGGAATGAATTCAGAAGTGGGGAATATTTAATGGCAACATTTAACATTGGTCGATATCTAACTGTAATTCCGGGAGTACGTTACCAGGGATTAAAGACTTCTTATACTGCTGCTCACTTTTTGGGCAATGCAGACGCACCTAATCCCTATCCGAACGACCTACCTCATAAAATGGTGACTGAAAATCAATATCATGGTTACTGGCTGCCAAATATTAGAATTAAATATAATCCACTATCGTGGCTGAGTATTCGTGCCGCATACACTACTTCACTTGCCTATCCAGATTTCAATCAGATTATACCACGAATGGCTGTGTCAAGTAATAGTGGCCACTGGGTTGTGTGGAATAATTACGAGTTAAAACCAGCTTATTCACAAAATTACGATTTTCAAATTGCAGTTTATAATAATAGTATTGGTTTATTTACGATTAATCCTTTCTTGAAACAAATAGATAATTTGATATTCAGTCAATCTACGTATATAACTGACCCATCTAAATACCCCGGGATTCCGAGTTATACCAAAACTTTTGCTCTTACTACTTTTATCAATAATCCTCATAGAGTTAATGTTTGGGGATTGGAAACCGAATGGCAAACACATCTCTGGTATTTACCAAATCCATTTAACGGCTTAGTGTTTAATATAAATTATACACATATATTTTCTCAAGCTAAGTATCCTTACACTGTCACAAAACATTCTCCCGTTTATCCCTTCCCAACAATTTACATCGATTCTACATATACAGACAGGCTCATACAACAACCGAATGATATTGTAAATTTATCTATAGGTTACGATTACAAGGGTTTTTCGATATTACTTTCTATGATATATCAAGCAGAAATTTATAACAGTACTAACTTCTATAATTCTCTCCGTTCAGATAAAGATAAATATTTAAGGTGGGACTTATCGGTTAAGCAAATTTTACCCTGGTACAATTTAGAACTTTATTTTGATTTATATAACCTTAATAGCGAAGAAGATGTTTATTTGATTCGTGGCTCGGGCTTTCCTAATTCAATATCACATTATGGACTTGTAGCTGACTTAGGTATACGCATCAAAGTAGAGTAATATCGTTTAATTAAAAAAGGAGGAGTATTTGATAATAAGTTATAATTCATAAACTATATTTAAAGTAAAAATAGCGTAGTAACAAATTAAAATTAAAGGAGGTAGAAGATGAAACATTTTTATTCTAAAATTATAATAGCACTACTGTTTACTTTTACACTAGCATTTAACGAATCATCCTTTGCTTTAGTAAAAGATACAGTAAGAGTATCAGCATTACCACCAGGAAACTTGAATAATTTTATTAATGGAGATACAATTGCTGGTGGTTATGCAAAACCCAATAGAGTATATCTACTTCAGCAAACAGGTGATCTCGATACAGTTTATTATATGACTGCTCCTATCTCTGTAAAAGGGAGTGTTTTTATTGTTGGAAAAATTAATCCTAAAACGGGACATCCACCTGTAATCGCCCCCTCAATTGCTGAAGATAATTCATCGATAGGCTACTTTTTTGCTCCTCAAGGAGACGATACGTTATCATTAAAAGGGCTCTATTTTATGGGTACTAGAACTGATGGGATTTCTTTTACTGGAAGATTCGTTGCCCCTACTGGTAATAACAATGTATTTATTTTTGACCAGTGCGTAGTAGAAAATATTTCAGGTGCTGGAACTCCTAATTTATTTGATACCTGGAATACAGACCACAACAGTTTTTATA
This sequence comes from Melioribacter sulfuriphilus, assembly GCF_051488685.1. Classification (NCBI taxonomy): domain Bacteria; kingdom Pseudomonadati; phylum Ignavibacteriota; class Ignavibacteria; order Ignavibacteriales; family Melioribacteraceae; genus Melioribacter; species Melioribacter sulfuriphilus. Next base: position 671,451 of record NZ_JBPSEH010000001.1, on the reverse strand, counting down.
TTACTAATTGTTTGTTCAGAAATAATCAGGATGACAATCCTCAAAATCCAGGTTTTGCATGGATAGACCCGGGTACATATCCTTGTGACACGGCAGTATTTCATAATAATACGTTCTTCATTATGGGTGGATATATTTTAGGTTCTTCCGGCTATGGAGCCAAGTACCTAGATTTTCAGCACAATACGATATTTTTTACCGCACAGGGCGGTGCCTTCGATTTATATCAAATGCACAATGCAGTGATAAAAAATAATATCTTTTACAGCGTTTCATCGGCAGCATATCCAACTTCATGGTATAATAACACACCCGGTAGTTGGGGCTCAGCAGTTATTCCAATCGATTCTTTGCGCTCTTTAGCTGCAGAACCTTATAATATGAAAGAAGAAGATCGACATATAACAATCACAAACAATGTATATTACTGGCCAAAAGTAATAACTGACAAATGGAATGAACTAAATGCAGGAATTAGAGCAAGTGACCCTCTACGACCACCAGACTTTATTAATGCCCAACCCGGTATGTTAACAGATAAAACAAAATGGCCACATATAAATGTTGCAGATAACTTAAATGTAGATCCAGGATTTGATCCAACATTAGTTCAAGAAGCAGGTTCAAAGATGGCTGAATTTATTGAAATTGTTTGGGTAAACGGTGGTACTGCACAAGGACAGCGTCCTTATGTTAATCCTTTTTCCAATCCTCCAACATGGGAAAATGTTGCTACGAATTGGTATAACAAGCAAGGATATCCAGTACCGGAAAATTTAAGATATTCTGGTACAGTAGTAGGAGATGATGGTAAACCCGTTGGTGACCTTAACTGGTTCCCGGAAATAGTGGGTGTATCAGAACAATCTTCTGTTGTCCCTTCTAATTTTGAACTTAAGCAAAATTTCCCCAATCCATTTAATCCTGCTACCGAAATAATTTATTCGGTTCCCAAACGCAGTTATATTACTTTGAAAGTGTACAATTTATTGGGTCAGGAAGTAACCACCTTAGTTAATGAAGAACAAAATCCTGGTACATATAAAGTATTGTTCAATGCTAAAGATTTGGCAAGTGGTGTTTATATGTATGTACTAAATTCTGATAATTATTCATTAACAAAAAAAATGGTGCTGCTTAAGTAAGGAAAATAACGACAAAAGATTTACCATTTTGTGAAAATAGAAGCCCGGCATTTAAATGCCGGGTATCTATAAAACCAATTAATAAAAAATAATTAAACGAAATGTCAGTATTAAAATTACAGCGACTGTTATCTTTTTTACTTCTTGTTTTTATTTCATATTCAAAGGCATTAGCTCAATTTGCAAACGGTGCTGATGTTGGCTGGCTTTCTGAAATGGAAGCTTACCACTATATATTCAGAGATAATTCGGGCAATCAAAAAGATTGCCTCCAGATTTTGAAAGAAAAGGGGATTAATGCTTTACGATTCAGAGTATGGGTTAATCCTTCAAATAAGTATTGTAGTAAGAGTGATGTGACTTATATGGCACAACGTGCAAAAAAAATGGGATTCGACGTAATGATTAATTTTCATATGAGTGATACCTGGGCCGATCCTGGTAACCAGAAAAAACCAGCTGCATGGGCTAAACATTCATATCAGGAATTGCTTAATGATGTTTATAACCATGTCTACGATGTATTAGATACACTTAAGTCTGTTGGCGTAATTCCCAAATGGGTTCAGATCGGCAATGAAACTAACGACGGGATGCTCTGGGAGGAGGGACGTGCTTCAACAAATATGAGTAACTTTGCTGGTTTTATTAAGAGTGGCTATAATGCTGTAAAGGCTATTGATACTACAATTCAAGTTATTGTCCATCTTTCTGATGCTCATAGAATTGACTTATATAGATGGATGTTTGATGGACTGAAAAATAATGGTGCAAAGTGGGATATAATAGGGATGTCGGTATATCCTTACTGGGCTAATTTGCCATGGGCTGTAGATGATAGCTTAGCTCTAATAACTATGAAAGAGATGATTTCGAGATATAATACTAAAGTTATGGTTGTAGAAACTGGTTATTTATATAATAAACCAATTGAAGCGAATAATTTTCTTATTGACTTAATTGAAAAAACAAAGTCTGTTGGAGGATTAGGTGTTTTTTATTGGGAACCCCAATCTTATAATTGGAGAGGTTATAAACTTGGAGCATGGGATCCAATTACAAAAGCACCTACTGTTGCTCTCGATGCATTTTTAGGGATAAAAGTTACCTCTGTCGAATCTGACAATGATAATATTCCCAATAACTATGGGTTAAATATTTATCCAAATCCTTTTAATTCCAGTACCACTATTATTTATGAAATTCCTGAGCCATCTAATACTTCCATAATTATTTATAATTTGCTTGGAAAAGAAGTAGAAAAATTAATTGCCACACACAAAAGTCCGGGTCGTTATCAAATAAACTGGTCTGCAAAAAATATCCCCAGTGGAATTTATTTCTGCAGGTTGATAACAGATAAACACTATGAAACAAAAAAGATTATCCTGCTTAAATAAAAAATTCCTGTTGATTTTTCTTTTCTCAATCGGAATCTGTAATCCTTATTACTCCCAGCACAACAGCGTCTATGTGGATAATAACGGTGTGTTGCGATGGAGTGAAAGTCATTCAGAAATAAGATTGTTCGGTGTAAACTATACGGCACCGTTTGCGTTTTCTTATAATGCTATGAAAAACCTCGGCATCGATATAAAAAAAGCAATTGAGATCGACGTTAAACACCTCGTTCGCTTAGGAGTCAAGGCATATCGAATACATATGTGGGATCGGGAAATTTCTGACCGAGAGGGGAATCTTTTGAACAATGAACATATTGAATTGTTCGATTATCTGTTGATGAAACTAAAAGAAAATGGTATCAAAATTATACTTACTCCAATAGCATGGTGGGGCACAAGATGGCCAATGCCAGATGTGGAAACTCCCGGCTTTTCGCAAATCTATACGAAGCAAGAACTACTGACAAATCCAGTGGCAAGAACTGCTCAAAAGAATTACCTAAAACAGGTAATTAATCATGTTAACAGATTTACCGGAATTTCTTATAAAGACGAACCTTCGATTATTGCAGTCGAAATTATAAACGAACCACATCATCCCGAGGATCCTGATGTTGTTACACAATATATCAACGAAATGTATGAGGTTTTAAGAGGCGAAGGATTTGCCAAACCAATTTTTTATAATATAAGCGAAAACTGGAGCAACACTCAGGCACAGGCAGTATCGAATTCAAAAGTCGAAGGGGTTTCTTTCCAATGGTATCCTACTGGACTTGTACACAATAAAATGTTGGAGGGAAATTATCTTTTTAATGTTGACGAATACAAGATACCATCAGAAACAATCACTGGTTTCGATCGAAAAGCAAAGATGGTCTACGAATTTGACGCTGCCGATATCGGTTATTCGTATATGTATCTTGCCATGGCGCGTAGCTTTAGAGAAGCCGGAATGCAATTTGCCACAGTATTCAGTTATGACCCCGCTCAGATTGCCTGGAGCAATACAGAATATCAAACGCATTTTATTAATCTTTTGTACACACCCAGTAAAGCTATAGGTATGATGATTGCGGCTAAAGCTTTTGAACTGTTGCCTCACAAAAAATCATACGGTAGATATCCCGAGAATAAAAAATTCGACGTCTTTCTAATTGATCAAAAAAATGACCTGGCTTTGATGAATTGCGACACAGCATTTTTTTATTCAAACAACACCGATATTAATCCCATTGCACCTGAAAAATTAAAACATATCGCCGGAGTTGGTAAATCATCTTTGGTTGATTACGAAGGGAATGGAGCCTATTTCCTGGATAAAATTGACAATGGTCTATGGAAACTCGAAATTTATCCCGATGCAGTATGGCTTAACGACCCATTCGAACAAACCAGTCTTAAAAGAGAAATAGCTCGTCTCTATTTTAAAAAACATAAGATTAAATTCAACCTTGGCCAATTAGGAAAAACTACAAGGCTTTATTCCTTTGAAGGCAATTATACTCTCCCCGATAGCTTCCAATCATTTCTCGTTCAGCCGGGAGTCTATTTATTGTCGAGTTATCCTCTGCCGGAAAGAGTTGTATTCGATTATTTATCTGACGCCCGCAATTTCCTTTCGGATATCTATATGCCTGATTACAGCAAAGAGAAAATAAATGTTTATAACCGCACCACGCCTGATTTAATTCCTGATGGAGTACACGAATTCAAATTTACTATTGCTTCGGAAAAAGAAGTTGTAAGTACCGAATTGTATGTGCGTAGATTGGGATGGCGGGGATTTAAGAAATTTAATTTGCAAAAAATTTCTGCCTACGAATATCGCCTGTCACTAAAAGATAATTTCTTCAGTCCAGGAATTTTTGAATATTGTATCGTTATCAATACCGAGGATGGTAAGCACGTTTTCCCGGGAGGAGGTACAGTTACACCCGAAGATTGGGACTTTAATCCTGGAAGTCTCTGGAGACTCGATATTACGGATTCATGCAATGCAATATTGTACGACCCTCTGCGAGATCGAAAAGATCTGGTGTTCCCTCATTTTGCAAAAAACATGAAATATACACTCGATTATAAAATGGGAACTACTTCTTCTTACTTAACGATAAATGTAAGCTACTCGGATAGTTCTTCTATGGCTTTTGGTTTTCAAAACAACATCGATTATTATCTCGATGAATCGAACTGTTATAACTATCTTGTACTTCACGGTTACACCGACAGCGCAGAAGAGAGTAAGATAAAGGTAAATTTACTTACGAACGACGGTGCGGTCTATTCTTACGATTTAATGATAGACAATCTTAAAAATGAATATAGAATACGACTTGAGGATTTTAAATTATCTGAAGCCTTACTTTTGCCAAATTCGTATCCACAGTTTCTACCCCGCAAAAGAAAAAGTATTAACACATCAAAGACATTAAAAGAGAACATCGGAAATTTGGTTTTTCTTCAGATCGAAAATATACCCACCACCACCGGCACAATTGAATTCAGTATTGGAAAGATATTATTAACAAAATAAACGCGGTAGATTGTCATGATTAAAAGTAACTTTAGTATCTATCGGGAAGAAATTCCTCAATCTAACTTATCGTCCGAAAGGTATAACGGAACTTCACTGTCAGTTTGTAAGGTTGTTAAAGACACAACCCGTGAAGGCTTCTCTGTTATCCCAGAATTGGGAGGCAGATTACACGAACTTTATCTGTCAAATGGCAAAAAAGTTCATCAGGTATTGCGCCGTTACAATCCTTTTTCAATCGAAAGCAGGGACGATTTATTTACCAATGCAAAAATGTGTCCCTATGCAGGCAGAGTTAAGAGCGGCAAATATATTTTCAATGGAAGAGAATACCAACTTCCCATTAATTATCCTGAAGAAGGTAATTCTTCGCACGGATTGATATTCGATAAACCGTTTAAGGTAGTTGATATGAAAAGCGACGAAAACTTTGCAGAAATTGCCCTCGATTACGAGTACAGAAAAGAAAACGAGGGCTACCCTTTCGATTTTGACATCAGAATTATTCATCGACTGGAAAAAGGGAAAGGCTATTCATCTTTAACTTCGATAATTAATTTATCGGATACTGAGATTCCCATTGCAGACGGCTGGCATCCTTATTTTGATTTGAATACAAATATCGATAATCTGAAACTACAGTTTGATTCTTACGAAATGATTATCACAGATGAAAATAAAATGCCTTCATCGAAGAAGAGATACGACGAATTCAAAACACTGAAAAAAATTGGTAATACTTTTTTTGATAATTGTTTTACAATTGTTCCTGAGAAGGGTGTGTTTAATACATTTCTTTTTAACGAAAAAGAAAACTTCCATCTTAAAATCTGGCAGGAATCGGGAAAAGATAAATACAATTATCTGGTTATTTATACTCCTCCAGACAGAAAAACAATAGCCATCGAGCCGATGACTTCTAACATCAATGCTTTCAATAACGGCGAAGGATTGATTATTCTGAAGCCGCAAGAATCATTCGAAGTTTCATTCGGTATAGCCACAGTTTAATTTTCAATTTTGAACCATAAACATTGCTTTTTCTCTTTCAATACATCTGTTATATTTGTAAGAAAAATGGGAGATAAGATGAAAAGTATGTTTATGGTTTTTTTGTTTCTTTTTGTGGGTTTAACGAAAGGACAGGAAAACGACATTATTAAACTGTCCGCACCAGAGATGGAGGGCGGGGTGCCATTGATGACAGCTTTGCATAAACGTGCATCGAACAGGACTTTCGACACTCTTTCTTTGTCGATGCGACAAATTTCAAATTTACTCTGGGCAGCTTATGGCATTAACAGACCTGAAACTGGTAAACGAACTGCTCCTTCTGCAATGAATTGGCAGGAGTATACGATTTATCTTTTCATTAAGGAGGGAATATTTATTTATGATGCAACAGATCATTCTTTAAAGAAAATCTTAAATGGAGACTATCGGAATTACTGTGGAGAGCAGGATTTTGTATCCGTTGCCCCACTAAATCTTGTTTACGTATCGGATTTTTCGAAAATGAAAAGTATCAACGATGATGAAATGAAATTGATTTTTACGTTAGCCGATTGCGGTTTTATTGCTCAGAATGTTTATCTCTTTTGTGCTTCTGAAGGACTGAGTGTTGTTGTAAGAGGATTGATTGATAAGGAAAAATTGGGTTCGTTATTGAAACTTAAACCGGAGGAGAAAATTATTCTTGCGCAAACGGTAGGATATCCGAAGAAATAGTATTTTTGCATTAAAAAGTTGCGAGGTTTTAAATGAGCAAATTCAAATATGTAATAAAAAGAAGTGGAGCTGTTGTTCCGTTTAATTTTGATAGAATTGCAAATGTAATTTATAGAGCTGCAGTTGCCGTCGGTGGCAGGGATAAAGAAAGAGCTCAATTCCTTGCAAAAGAAGTTGTAAAAGTAATGGAAGAAAAATTCGAAGAAGGTTATAAACCCCATGTTGAAGAGATACAGGATATAGTCGAAAAAGTTTTAATTGAAAATGGGCACGCGAAAGTTGCAAAGGAATTTATTTTGTACAGAGAAGAAGCAGCCAGGAGAAGGCGTGCGGATTCCAAACATTTTTCAAAACCTTCCGAGTTTATACCCTGGGCTAAAGTATGGCGTTCACTGGACTGGGCAGTTTCGCATAATCTTCATACAGTCGAAGCAGCAAACGAAAGAATCCGCAACGGAGAATTTCCTCATATAGTACACGAGGCAGAAACTGCATATGAGACCCAGCTCGATACAGCAGCAGAAATGATTAAGGAAAGAAGCAATGAACTCAAAATGGTTTTTGTAAGCGGTCCTTCTTCATCTGGAAAAACAACAACCACTCTTAAACTCGAGCAACGTCTCAACAAAATGGGAATGAAGTTTGTCCCGCTTATCGTAGACAATTATTTCTTTGATCTTGAATTACATCCCAAAGACGAATTCGGAGATTACGATTTTGAAACCCCTCAGGCGCTCGATCTTGAATTGATTAACGAGCATTTAATTAAACTAGCCGAAGGAGAGGAAGTTAAAATTCCATATTATGATTTTAAGGAAGGAAAGCGATATCTCGACAGAACGCCAATTAAAATTGGTAAAGACGAAGTGCTTTTAATAGATAGTTTACACGGACTCTACCCGGAATTTGCAAAAGGAATTCCTGCTTCTCAGAAATTTAAATTGTATCTCGAACCGCTACTACAAATGAAAATGCCCGACGGAAAGTATATCCGCTGGACGGATTTAAGGTTGATCAGAAGAATGCTGAGGGATTCCGTGCACCGGGCATACAATCCCGAACAAACTCTCCTACACTGGCACTACGTTCGCTCTTCTGAAAAGAGAAACATTTTACCATATTGCAACACAGCTGATTATATCATCAATACTTCAATGCCTTATGAGGTACCACTTTATCGCCCCAAACTTCTGGATAAATTTAGAGAGTGGGAAAAGAAATATGAAGGCGATCCCTTACGAGAAGATGCTTATGAGCGGGCTTCACGTGTAAGAAAAATGCTCGAATCGATTGAACCTGTCGAAGATGATTCTCCAATTCCGGGCGATTCTGTGCTACGAGAATTTATTGGCGGAAGTACGCTCAATTATCACTAAACAGATCAAAGCAGATAAAATTTTGCATTGCTTACAGTTTTATTATAATCGCTTAGTCGAAATGGATATTTATCAAGGGCAATACTTTTGTCCAGTTCGAATTGTTTTTTGCTATGTTGATTAAACCAATCTGTACGCCGTTTAAACTTTCTGCAATGTTGAAAATGCCGATAGTTAATCCATTCTGGCGATTGTAAACTTTGTTATAGGATGCAATCGAAATGCCTTTAAGGTCATTCACTTCGAGCCAGCCAGCTGAAAGATTTAAACCGGTTAGACTTTCTGCTTCAGTCTTGTATCCAACGATATTAATTCCCTTTATGTCGTTGCTGCTTACTATGGCAAGCAGAGATTGATTTAGTCCGTAGATCGAACCCTGGCTTACAATTGCAATACCACTAAAATTTAATCCTGAAATGTTTTCCTGGGAAACGAGAGCTAACGCCGATAGTGAAATTCCTTTAATTGATTTTTGTGATACAAGTGCCAATCCTCCAATGTTTAATCCCATCATCTCATCCTGGGCAACAAGTGCGAGGCCACCAAAATTCAAACCACTCAGTTTCCCATTTGCCACTGCAGCAAGCCCGCCAATATTAATTCCACTGATACTTCCGTTTGAAACAAGTGCAAGTCCTCCCAGATTAATGCCTTCAATAAAATCGTCTGATACAACTGCAAGTCCACCCAGATTAATACCCTTCATTCCTTCTTCTGCAACGGCGGCAGCAAGCCCAAATGTAATTCCGTTTAATTTGGAGGCAGCTGGAGCCAGGCCAATTGAAATGCCATTGACTGTTCCAGTAATGCTTTCACCAGGTTTCCAGAAGGTAATGTTTAATCCATTAATTCTGCCTAAATTACAATCGGAGGTGTTAAATCGTATTCCGTTCCAATCCTTTGAATTACCAAAACTAATTCCACCTCCATTAAAACCGATGTTTATAGCTTCATGCTTGCAGTAGATGGTATCGTTATCTTCCTGAGCAGAAAGAGCAATGAATGATATAAATATGAAAAAGAAAAACGATTTTTTCATAATCCTTCACTTAAAAAATTTTATGTGGCTATTTAGACTCGTATGATGTATGAAAGGTTACTCGTATTTGAAATAAAGTTTTTCGTGCAGAAATGGTATGATTGCTGTTTTTAACCCCTCGACGTATAATTCTTTTCTGTTCATAACGCCGCGAGTGAAAAATCCAATTGCTCCTTCTTTCTGTTTCGTATTTTCCTGATTTGTTAACTCATCGATAACTATGCCGAGTTCAATACCGTCGAGAAGTTTTTGAGTAATTGAATCAGGCAGCTCGAAGAAGGGAGACAGTCCGTAAGAAAATCTTTTGTTTGAATCGATAATGCACATACAACCAAATGCGAACCATCTATCATAAAGTTTTGTAATCCCGCCTTCAATACCCACATAAAAATTTGCTTTGCGGGGTGAATCGTTAAAAAGTTTATAGAGGTGAAAAGCTCTGTTGTAGGCACCGCGGAAGGTTTCGTCGCCTAAGGGCTGAGGATTTACCTCCGAAGGCGCGTCGTGCGATTCAATGTCCGGTTTGTCGAAGTAAATCGAAAAGACTTCCCTTGTTGCCTCGATTTTAACCGGATTTTTTGAGCCTACTACTACTTTCATCTTCGAGTTAAACTATTGAAAGCATTCTATCGATTGGAATGCGTGCTTTACGTGCAATCTCTTCGGGAACCTTTACCTCATATTTTTCTTGTAGGAGCGATTCGTACAATTTTTCGAGTGTTATCATTTTCATATATTCGCAAACAGACTCGTCGCTAATCGGGAAATAATTCGATTGCGGCTTAATTTTTTTCAATCGGTGGAGAATGCCGACTTCAGTTGCTATTACGAATTCATCGGCGTCGGATTCTTTTACGTAATTGATCATACCTTCGGTAGAAAAGATATGAATATTTTTACAATCGAAATAGAGCTGGGATTTCAACATACAGGATGTAGAACAGCCGCATTCGGGGTGAATCAAAAATTCTGCATTAGGATGCCTGGCGCGCGCGTCGTCGAAATTTAGATCACCAATTTTTTCGTGTACATGACAGGCTCCGTTCCATATTTCCATTTTTCTACCGGTTACAGTGCTAACATACATGCCCAGAAAACGATCGGGTAGAAAAAGAATTTTCTTCTCCTTCGGTATCGACTCGACAACTTTAACGGCATTTGAAGAAGTCACACAGTAATCGCTTTCAGCTTTTACTTCCGCTGTTGTATTAACATAAGAAACAACCACTGAGTCAGGGTGCTCTTTCTTCCAGGCTCTCAATTGTTCAGCGTCGATTGTCGAAGCCAGCGAGCAACCAGCTTCTAAATCGGGGATCAATACTTTTTTATTGGGAGAAATTATCGAAGCAGTTTCTGCCATGAAATGAACCCCGCAAAATACAATTATGTCTGCATTGGTTTTTGCCGCCTGCTGCGATAATCCGAGAGAGTCGCCTACAAAATCGGCTATGTCCTGTATCTCGGGTATTTGATAATTGTGAGCGAGTATTACAGCATTTTTTTCTTTTTTCAATTTATGGATTTCATTTATTAAGTCGTGCATTTTCGATCCTGTTATTTGTTTGATATTTTCATGCTGAGGTCCATTGCCTTAACAGAATGAGTGAGTGAACCGATAGAAATATAATCAACACCGATCGACGCAATTTTTTTTACCCTTTTCAAATCGACATTGCCCGAAGCTTCGGTTTTGCACTTCCCGTTTATCAAGCGTATTGCTTTTTTCATTTGTGAAATTGTCATATTGTCGAGCATTATAATATCGACGCCAGCTTCTATGGCTTCTTTCACTTCTTTTATGTTTTTCGTTTCAACTTCCACTTTATATTTTCTTCCGTATTTTTCTCGAACTCTACTAACAGCATTTTTAATTCCACCAGCAGCTTCAATATGATTGTCTTTAATTAACACCATATCATAAAGTCCGAAGCGATGATTTGTTCCTCCGCCAGCCTGTACTCCATATTTGTCGAGAATTCTCAAGCCTGGAGCAGTTTTACGAGTATCGAGTATCGTTACGTTTGTACTGGCAATAGTATCGATAAATTTACGGGTAATGGAAGCAATTCCAGAAATTCTTTGAAGAAAATTCAGAGCAGTTCTTTCACCCGAAAGCAATGCGCGCAAATTGCCGGTAACCTCTGCAATTTTTTGACCTTTTTTTACAGCTTCCCCTTCGACGACAAAATTTTTCCATTTTGAATTTGGGTCAAGTTTATTGAAGACTTCTTTTGCAATTGATAAACCGGCAATTATTCCGGCTTCCTTTGCATAGATTACTGCCACACCTTTTTGCATGCGTGGTACTAATGCATTTGTAGTTACGTCTTCTTTTCCGATGTCCTCTCTGAGAGCGTTCTGAATAATACGACTGACAATCTTTCTGTCCAATTTTTTCATCTCTTAAAGTTTCCTGAATTCTGGCGAGGTTTCTTTTTTGTGGACAATAGTTGCATTGAATTTTTCGTTCGGATATGGAAAGTCGGACCGTCGATGGCATCCGCGACTTTCTTCTCTAATTAATGCCGACTTGATAATCATGCCAGCCAAGTTTAGTAATCCATTTATTCGGCTACTGTAATATTCATTTCGATAATTTATGAATTCGTTACTAAGTTTTGTAATTTCTTTTAATGCAGAATTTAAAATTGCTTTGGATCTAAGTATTCCGGCATTATTCCACAATAATTCGGCAATTTTATTTTTAATATCGATGAATAACTCGGCTAGGTTTTCATCAACGTTGAAATCGATAACTTCAGGTTTGGAATAATCTTTTAAATCTTTGTCGTTTTTAACGGCGTAATCAACCACACGTTTACCGAATACAAGGCATTCAAGAAGTGAATTGCTGGCAAGCCGATTAGCTCCGTGTACACCTGTAGAAGCCGTTTCGCCAACAGCATAAAGACGACTTATATTCGTCCTACCGTTGATGTCAGTTTTTATTCCGCCAACAGTATAATGGGCAGCAGGAGCTATCGGAACGGGGTCTTTCGTTATGTCGACGCCGTATTTCAAAGCTTCGTTGTAAATGTGCGAAAATCGATTTTTGATTTTATCGGCATCGAGGTGATTCATCAATAAAAAGACGTTTTTTCTTTTCGTACGTTTTAATTCTTCATAAATAGCTTCTGAAACGATATCTCTAGTTGAAAGTTCCGATTTGTCGAGGTCCTGTAAAAAACGGAGTCCTTCGTGATTTACAATATAAGCGCCTTCTCCTCTTACGGCTTCGCTGATTAAGAATGTTTCTTCGCTGCCTGTATAAAAAGAAGTGGGATGAAATTGTATAAATTCGATACTTTCGATTTCTGCACCAGCATCGTATGCCAGATTGATACCTTCGCCAGTTGAGGTATGAGGATTTGTAGAAAACGAATAGACAGCAGAAAATCCTCCGGTTGCAAGTATTACCGATTTACCACTCAAATAAAAACTTTTTTTCTCATTATGATTATAGACATAAACTCCATGGCATTCGTTGTCAACAACATCGAGTTTGAAAACAAGTGTGTTTTCGAAAATTGTAATATTATTGTTGTTATAAATGAATTTGAGAATGAAATTAACAATTTCTTTTCCAGTTGCGTCGCCGCCTGCATGGAGTATTCTCTTGCGTGAATGACCACCTTCCAATCCAAAGCTAAGCTTACCATTTTCTGTGTCGAATTTCATTCCCATCGAAATTAGTTCTTTTAAGCAGTCAATCCCTTCGTTAACGAGTATCTCAACTGCTTCAACATTACAAAGTCCCGCACCAGCTTTTAAAGTATCTTCAATATGAAGTTGTGGCGAATCGTCGTCATTTAAAGCAGCGGCAATACCTCCCTGTGCAAGATAAGAGTTGCTTATTTCGATTGTAGTTTTTGTCAAAAGTGCAACAGTGCCATATTCGGAAGCTTTTAATGCAGAGTAAATACCGGCAAGCCCTGCACCGACAACAATGAAATCGTATTTATTCTTCATTTTATATAAATTTTATATACAAGATTCTAATCAGGTTATAATGGATGTGTCAATTCATTTTTAGTTGAAATCAGGGAAAATAATTGACACACGACTCTAATAGTCAAATTTGATTAACAAAAAAATTTGAGAGAAAGTAATCTCGAGGATGAAAAATAAATAAATTGCGTCAGAAAATCTGCTAAGAAGCATAAAACAATTAGTATAAAATAGAGATAGAGTTATTTTAGTTATTGTTAATAGAATTCAATATACACAATATCAAACCTGACTAAAAACTCAAACTCAATAATACCTGGTGATTTAAGAAGAATAAAATGATAGGTTAATCAGTAAATAAAAATTCCTCTGGAATTGCGGCAGCTTTTAAATTTCAAAACTACTCCTATTAAGAACAGCATTAAAATGAGATAAAACTAAAACAACAAAATGCGGCTTAATAAGTAATAGTGTCAAAGTTTTGAATTGAGTTTTACTTTTACTGAATAATAACCCTAAAAGTATTTGTAATTCTTTTGATGTTTCACCATATTAAATTGTTTACACGTTTAGGGTTAAAAGGCGCTATAAATATTTACCTAAAATTAAATGCAGAGAGTTTGAATTTTTCGCAAAGAGAGGTTTTATAGGACTAACTTTATCGTTTCCACTCAATATGGTCGTTAATGTGGTGTTTTTCGAATGTCTCAAGGATCTCTTCACAGAAACGGATAGTTTTTGTATCTTTCAACAATTTTGCCAACTCATATAAATGGATAAACATCTTTTTACCAGTTTCCGTCTGTTTATAATTTTTCTTCCTATAGTTATGAATTGAACAAAGGGTCTGGCCATTGGTCAATTCGGCTTTACCGCCCAAGTCTTTAGGTATGATATGATCTGCATGGATTTCAAAGCCGTTATGTCTACCACGCCCACATATCACACAACGATAATTGTCTCGTCTAAAAATTTCTTCCTTTTGTTCCGGTGTGAAGTCTTCCAACTCACGCACACTAACTGCAGTGGGGTCGTACCTGTAAATACCCTTCTTTACTTTGATTAGAAAACCTTTTTGATGTAATGCTCGTATAGCACGCCACGGATCACGTGGTGGAGTGCGATGCGATTTTAACCATTGTTCAGTGACCCAATCTACAACAGGCCCATGTTCAAGGTCCTCATTTGGGTGAGCATAAAAATACTCCATAATAAGTTCACTGACAGTTTTATTAGGCACGTTCCTCCCCCAGAGGTAATCTCTGCTGTATAAGTTCTGGTGCAGATAGAATCCGCTTTTTAGCTAATTCACAATAACGCGAATCAATTTCTATACCTATTCCAATTCTGTTCAGCATAGCAGCAGCTATCAGAGTTGTACCACTGCCAGCAAATGGGTCTAAAACAGTATCTCCAATAAAACTAAAAAGTTTTATACAACGTCGAGGTAATTCAATAGGAAATGGTGCTGGATGTCCTATCTTTTTCTTGCTTTCGCCACTAAAAGTCCAAACACCATTAGTCCAGTTCATAAATTCAGATTTGGTAATATCTGATTTTTTACTCCCGCTTGTTTTACGCCAGTTTTTCTTATATAGCACTACTATAAGCTCAACGGGGGCAATAACGAATGGGGCAGTAGCACTCATCCAGGATCCCCATGCAGTTCGTCGTGAGATATTACCTTCGTTCCATACAATTGTAGAGTGATATTGAAAGCCTATTTGTTTAGCAATGGTTGTAATATCAGCTCCTACGCTTTGTTGCCCTCCCTTGTTTTTATCCAATGGAATGTTCAAGCAAAAGCGCCCATCGTCTTTTAAAAATGCTAAACATCTTGTTAACCAAGCACGTGTGAATTCCAAGTATTCAGGATATGAAGTATTATCTCTATGAGAATTGTATTGAATATCAACATTGTAAGGTGGTGAAGTAACAATTAAGTCTATGCTATTGGGACTAATTGTGCTTGTTGTCAAAATATCATCATTGATCATGACAATTTTATCGCTCGAGTAAAATACATTTGATTTTTCCAATTAAGTTACTCCTTCTCGTAATTATATCTTACCTGAGATACCTTCCTTGCTATCCTGTTAATATTCCGTCGCCAATTAATATTAAGAGGATTCAAACAATGATGCAATATATTTAATTGTAAGTTTTAGCTTAGTTAATGTAACTCGTAAAAAGTCTTATATTGTCCCTAAAATGATGGTGAACAATTATAAAAAGAAACTATAACTAAAATACAATTTCAAAAACACAATTTCACAGCAAAAAATGAGTCGCTAATATGCCACTATTATTCTACTTATTTTGTATGCATTACATGCAATAAATATAATTTTTTTGCTTTGCTTTAGTATTTAAAAAACAAAATACAATTTTTCAAATGAGTGAAATTTATTTCTTTATTGAAATTTAGGATAAGAAATTTAAATCACTTATAATAATGTTTGATTGGCAAAAAATGATAAGAAATAAAACTCTTAGGTAGGAAGGATAAAAAATTCCTATGATTTTAGAACGGAAAATAGTAGTGAAGCTCCAAATCGTATAAAAATCATTAATGAGGAATGATGTTGACTTGGATATTAAATGTTTACAATTACAAACCTGACTAAAAATTCAAACTCAAGAATACCTGGTAATTTAAGAAGAATAAAATGATAGGTTAATCAGTAAATAAAAATTCCTCTGGAATTGCGGCAGCTTTTAAATTTCAAAACTACTCCTATTAAGAACAGCATTAAAACCGAGATAAAACTAAAACAACAAAATGCGGCTTAATAAATAGTAGTGTATTTTATATTCACATGAAAGTTGACCGTTTGTCATAAAACATCCCAAAATTATTTAATGTTATAATTACTTAAGGCTTCCTGCGCCAGTTGAATAACTATGTTTCTTAACTCGCATGGTTCTATCACTTCGATACCTTTACCCCTAGAGACAATCCAGCTAGCTATCTCTCCCAAAGAATTAACTATTGTCTCGAAAATAATCGAACCGTCTGAATTGTATTCAATTTTTTGATACTCCATTAAACGTCTCGATAATATTCGTTCTTTCCATAGTGGTGAAAACTTGATCTTGACTTTAATTTTATCTTTGCTCAACCAACTCTTAAATGAAGTTGCAAACATCTCATTTAGTTCCTCAAGGTCATAAGGATTGATTTGTTCATCAGAAATTTCAATATCAAGTATATTACTAAGTATGAATTGTTTTACCGTCTCTTCGTTTTTCCCTAAAAGTCTCCATTGTTTATCTCTCTGAAAAATACAATACGGTTCAACAATCATTTTTTTTGTTGGCTTACCTGCTCGTCTTTCATATTCAATACGTATTTTCCTATTTTGTTCAATTGCCTTTTGCAATGATGTCATAGTTATAAGAGCTTTAATACCCTGTCTGGCTACCAGTAAATTTGTAGCCCCGTCTATGTATCTATTAGATAAAGCCACTCCGAAATACTGAATAATGAAAAATCTAATTAAGTCATCTCTTAATAAAGACGTAATAGAAATACCTTTTTGGGAATTTGAATGGATATCGACTCCTATAGAACGTAATTCCCGTAAATCGCGTTTAATCGTAATATCACTTACATTAAATAGCTCACTCAAATCGTAAACATTATACTTATTTGGCGACTCTAAAACTAAACTTAGAATTTCTATCTGGCGTTTGATCTTGAGACTCAAATTTTCCATAAGTAGATATACTTTTTAATATAAATTAAGACTTTTTTAAAAAAATATCATTCAATGATACTCTAATTTCAATGTTAAAAATTACTTTTGAATATTATAAAACGGAGGTGTCTAATGCATTTAAGCGAAATAGTAAATATCATACAGACGTTTTGTCAACAATACACAAAACCAGATTTATTGAGGGAAATTCGAAAAAACATAGAAATGTTAGAAAAAGAGAACATAGTTGAAGAGAAAGTAAATTTAGATAATGCGTATAATTTAGTAATTAATACTCTCATGTTAATCGAACAATCTTTAGAAGGCAAAATGTCATTAGAGGATTTTTTATTGCTTAAGATAGGTAAGACAGTCTTGGAAATTTTAAACGAAAGATTCGATGGTTTAGAAGATGAAATTGACTCTGAAATACAAAAGATGAATCAAATATATCAAAAAATTGAGTATGAGAGACGAATAAAAGGTGAATTTGTAGACCAAATAAATATAGAAAATCCAAATGGCTATGTATTGCTTAACGAATTTTTTCAAGGTGAGGCGGTAGGAATGTTCGAAATTACGCACGAACAGCTATTTGATGTAATCGATATGTATAAGGAAGTGAAAGAAAATATAATTCTCAACATAGAAGATAATGCCTTTACAAATAAAGAATTACCTTTGTTCGGAACAACAAAGTTCGAGCGGCAGGAGGATGGATCGTTAACGATTTATTTCAATATGCCAAATAGCAGTTTAATAGCAGGATTGTCTGACAAAGAAAGAATGATTGTTTGCATAGATGCCGGGATATTTGGATTCCTTAAAGATAATCCCCAAGTAAATGTTTATTATCAAGATAGTAAAATCGGGAGTCTAAAAGAATTATTACCTCGACTCAATTATTTTTGTGTTACTCGCTATAACAAAGTCGTCTGCATAATTGGTGATTGTATAAATGAGTAAAAGTTAATTTAGTTTATATTTGAAATAAACAATGCATAATGAATGCAATATTATTTTCAGTTTTTCCAAGTTTTTTGATCGATCTTAATTTCTATTTGAAAATATAAAGAATGAGAGTACTAATTAAATGAATAGTGAGCCAAGAGAATAACTTTATAGTTTCACTTTTTTAAATATTCTCTTTTATTATGTATAATTATAAGTTTATTCATTATTATTTATTGGTGATAATAAAATTATTTTTGTCTAATTTCATAAATAATTAATTGTATAATTACTTTATAAAATTATCATTATTTGTTTATAATTATTGATTTGCTTATTATAAATTTTTAATTAAAATATATTGCAATGAGTTTCTTTTGAAGGTGTTAGAATTCCAAATTAGCTACTAAAAAATCTCTGTTTTTTTAAGCTTAATTAACATATAAAAATGCTTTTAATATATTTCAAAATTATTTAGATTGCAGATTATTCAGTAAGTTTATTATTAAATTTATATGCTTATGAAATAAATAATCAGCTAACTAAAGATGTCTTAATTTTGTAAATAAATAATAAGTTAAAATGATTTTTAATATCAATAATAAATAAATTTAAGAAGGGTGTAAAATGAGACAAAATGAATTAACAACAGAATTAAAACAAAGTTATCCTTGGTTGAACGCAGTTCATGATTACGGCAATCTCTTGAATTCTATTGATAAGCTAATTGAAAAATATAAAACAATAATAAATGAAAAAGATTCTTTGAAAGGTGAAGCTTATAAGTGGAAATTGGTTAGAAATTATGAAGGATTACCAAGAACAGATAATTTAAAAAATTTTCAAGATGATATGAATAAGATTATTAAAAAATCTTCTAACTTAATTTACTGGAGAAATAAAAATAGTATAATTGATAATTTAAAAAAATATCCAGGAGATTATATGCATCTATTGGATAATCTATTTAATGAGTCTATGGATTTGGGTCAAAGGTTGGAGAAATTTAAAGAAGATCTCGAAAAGTTAAAAGCTAATGACAAAAATTTAAGAGAACATGATGAATCGACAATTGCTTTCTTACTAACATTACATAATCCCTCAAAATACACTTTTTATCGGGATCAACTTTATCAAGCGATCTTGTTATATATGGGGGTTGATAATAAAGAAAAAGTAGGTAAGAAATATTCCTCGTATCTGAATATAATTGATTTTTTAATAGAGAATTTTATTAAGCATGACAAGGACTTAATAAATATGGTCAGTGAAAAAGTTCAAATAACGACATTTGAAGAAAAAGACTACAAACTTCTTGCACAGGACATTATATGGCAAGTTCTTGTGAATGATGAGGAAAATGGTCAACTTCAAGAAGAAAGTAATTCGTATATTAATAGTGAAAATAATAACCAAAAAAGGTTACCACTGAATCTAATATTATACGGTCCTCCGGGTACAGGAAAAACTTATGAGACTGTAAGTAGAGCATTGTCAATTATAAATAATAAATTTTATGAAAGTAGAAGCAAAGAAGATAAAGAAGAGTTTGATAGACGCTTAAAAAATAGACAAATATTTTTTACTACATTTCACCAGAGCATGACTTATGAAGATTTTATCGAGGGAATAAAACCAAAGTTATCTGACTTACATGCATCTCCGAAGATTGACAAGGAAAAATCTAAAACAGATAGAGCTGAAAATGAGGGGAGCGTAAAGTATGAAATTAAAGATGGGGTCTTTAAACAAGCGTGTGCCATTGCTGCATATTACTGCCATTTAAAAAAGAAGATAGGTAAATCAAACAAGAAGAAAAACAAAGATAATTTTATAGAAATAACCAACGATATATTCGAAAAGATATTAACAGAGTTCAATGAAGGAAAGTATAACCAAGCTGTCAAAGAAAAATCGCACGAAGCTGAACGAGTTGTTTTAATCATAGACGAAATCAATCGAGGAAATATTGCGCAAATATTTGGGGAATTAATCACCTTAATTGAAGAGGATAAACGCTTGGGTAACAATGAAGCTTTGAGCGTTGTATTGCCTTATAGCAAGAAGATTTTTTCGGTACCCGCAAATTTGTATATAATCGGTACTATGAACACTGCAGACCGTAGTGTAGAAGCTATGGATACTGCCTTAAGAAGAAGATTTGTATTCGAAGAGATTGAACCGCTATATGAAGGTCCTAAAGAACTTGATCAAATATATGGTCAATATAGAATAGGAGATATTCTAAAGACAATCAATGCTCGCATTGAGAAACTTTTGGACAAAGACCATAGGATTGGACATTCTTACTTTATGTTTAGCGAAGATGGAAACCTTGAAGAAAATTTAAAAGATGTTTTTTACAATAGGATTATTCCGCTCCTACAAGAATATTTTTACAATGATTACGGAAAAATTGGTCTTGTATTAGGTAAAGGTTTTATTGAGAATAAAGACGATCAAATTAACTTTGCATCTTTTGACTATCCTGAATTAGAAGATTACAATGAACGTAAATTGTATAAAATTCAAAAAAACAGAGATAACTTTTACGAAGCAATTGAAGAATTAATGAACCATAATTCCATTTAGAACTGATGAGTCGTAAAATAATAACTGTATTCGAACACGGTATCTTAAAATTTGATAAATCTGATTATCCGCTTTATGAAGCCTTAGTCAGATATTTTGAAGATAAAGCTACACCGTACTACAGCTTAATACATAACGGTGTGAAATTTAACCAATATGTTGGTGTACTTCAGATTGGAAATTATTTAATAGAAGTATTACCAAAGGCAGACAGAGTATCTAATGGAGACATAAAAAATCGCGATGAA
Source organism: Melioribacter sulfuriphilus (assembly GCF_051488685.1). Lineage (NCBI taxonomy): Bacteria > Pseudomonadati > Ignavibacteriota > Ignavibacteria > Ignavibacteriales > Melioribacteraceae > Melioribacter > Melioribacter sulfuriphilus. The sequence goes on along the minus strand of NZ_JBPSEH010000001.1, from coordinate 650,784 downwards.
ATATATAAGTGGCGTAGAGTATTAATTAGTATGCTTAGAACTGTCAATAACATTAAGGTGGATTATACAGGTTACTCTAATTTAAGAATACATCGTAATACTATTCTGGATCTTTATTTTGAATTATTCATACATGAATTGGAATACTTGATTAAGACAGGATTGGTTAAGAGTTATAGAAGGATAGAAAAAAATCTTACTACCTTCAAGGGGCGTTTAGTTTTTAATAATCATATTATCAAGAATTATATTCATAGGGAGCGTTTTTTTGTCAATTATTCATTTTATGATTATGAGAATCTTTTTAACATTATCTTATACAAAGCACTTAACTTAATAAGTAAAATAAATACTAATCTTAATTTACAAGATAGAATTAATTCACTTTTATTTAACTTTCCAGAATTGCCAAATATCAAAATAACCCAATCTACTTTCGATAAACTTGTTTTTAATCGTAAAACGCATTGCTATAAAAATGCAATCAATATTGCTAAACAGATATTATTACAATATCACCCCGATTTAAGAACAGGAAGACATAGTGTACTTGCATTAATGTTTGATATGAATGAGCTCTGGGAAAAATTTATTTTTTATACATTGAGAAAATACAAAGACGAACAAACTAAAATCGAGAGTCAAAAGTCGATGCGATTTTTAACTTTAAATAATACGCACATGAATATAAGAGCTGATATAATAGTAAATAATAATAACATGCAATTTGTACTTGATACAAAATGGAAAGTGCTTCAAGATTTTACTCCCTCGAGTGAAGATTTATATCAAATATTTGTTTATCAAGAATATTATAATGCCCAAATTTCAGCATTAATATATCCATATGGAGCCAGCAACGAATCGCAAAAAGAAGATAAGTTACGACGAGGATTTTTTAGAAAATCAATACGATATAATTCAGATGACAGGAAATGCTTCTTAATAAAAATACCTGTAATAATAGAGGCGGATAAAAATATATCATTTTGGCAAAAAGAGATTTATAAAAATTTGTGGTCAATTCTAACAGCCCCTTAAGAGGTATAAAATAATGTATAAAATGTCATTTCTTTACTGATATAATCAATTCAATGAGAAATATTCTTTAAAAACCACAAACTATTGAGTGACTGTATCTTAATTTTATCAATCTTATTGTGTAAAAAAAGCTTTTACAGATCATAGTTTTTCAATATAGAAGACGACGAGAATTCCTTGTTTGTATTAAACCATAGTGAAGCAATCAGGAACTCTAAAACTCTTTTTGATAAAAGGAATACTACGATTGGATATTTTATTAATAATGACTTTATAGTATCAGTTCAGCATTAAATTGAATTATGGCTATATAAGAAGGAGGAAAATATAAACAACATATTTAACCTTGTGCCGGCTTTACTTTTCATTTTTTCTTAATAAATTTTTTTAGCTTTTTACTTAAAGTTTTTCAAAAATTTTGTTTTTTTCTAATAATCATTAACTGAATAACAGTGAACTTTTATAGACACTTTGTTATAAAAATCCAAGTACCTAAAATTTTGTTTCATAACCTCATCAATATTATTCAAGGATTTATCAACAAAAGATTCTTTTTTGAATGTTTCTGTGGTAGTATTCAATTTTACAATAAGTTGAGAGGGCATTCTATTTATTTTGCAGGTTATCGTTTTTTGTAAAGAGTACAATGTTATTGCATATAGCAGATTCAATCCATTAAGATTTTATCAGATTTACTCTTCGCTAAGATACTCTTATACATAACTTATAATCAGATGGATAGAGGGTATTAATAGCTATCTGTTTGATAAAATTTTTTAAATAAACTTTTTCAAGTACTATTGAATTGAAACCTTTTGATAAAAAAATCATCAGATTGGCTGTATAAAATAATTAAAAGAGGAATATCATGCTTTACACAAATCTTACTCATGTTCTTTCAAAAGACGAGCATTCAAAATTATTACAGGAAAATGAAAATGTAATGATTTGCTGTGGGCGAATGGGTCCCATGTGTATCCCAGTTTACGAAGTGATGGAAGAACTCGAAAAAGAATATCCGCACGTTAAATTTGCCGATATGGAATTCGACATTCCAGATGCAAGTGTAATTAGAGATTTACCAGAATGCAGAAACTTTGCAGGCTTGCCCTTCGTGGTCTATTATAAAAATGGCAAAGTTGTAAAAGCTACAAGTAGTATACAGACAAAAGAGCAGATTACTGCTATCCTTGATGAATATTTTGGTAATAATAAATAATTAATTTTTTCCCGGAGCATCGAGATGGAAAATCATTACGACGTAATTGTTATTGGAGCAGGAGCCGCAGGTCTAACAGCTGCTATCTATTTGTCGAGAGCAAAAGTAAATACGCTCATTTTGAATGAAGGAGCTGTAGGCGGACAAATGGTATTGACGCACGAAATAGCAAATTATCCTGGTGTCGATTCGATTAGCGGCTATCAACTCGCAAGAAATATGAAAAATCAAGCTCTTAAATTCGGGGCTCAAATTAAAACGAACATAAAAATAAGCAAAGTCAATCTCGAGGATGAAATAAAATCTGTTGAACTGACGAACGGTGAAGTTTATACTTCCGATGCATTGATAATTGCAACGGGTGGGCGTTCGAGAACTCTGGGTGTTCCGGGAGAAGATAAATTCAAGGGAATGGGGATTTCGTATTGTGCTACGTGCGATGGCGACTTTTTCCAGGATAAAAAAATTATCGTTGTAGGAGGAGGAAATTCAGCACTTGAAGAAGCCGTAGCGCTTACAAAATATGCCTCGTCTGTAACTGTTGTCCATCAATTCGACCATTTCCAGGCATTCGAACATTACGTCATTGAAGCACGTAAAAATCCCAAAATCAATTTTATTATGGAATCGAAAATTGAAGAATTTATAGGCGAAGAAAAGTTGAACGCTGTTAAAATTAGAAATCAACGCACAGGCGAGCTAACCGAAATGGAGATAGACGGCGTTTTTATTTTTATCGGCTATGTGCCAAATACAGAAATGTTCAAAGGCATACTCGAATTGAATGATTATGGGGAAATTGTAGTAGATAAAAATATGTCGACCAATATAAAGGGCGTGTTTGCTGCAGGTGATTCGATTGCTAAAAGATTTCGCCAGGTTACGACTGCTGTCGGAGATGGAACTGTGGCAGCGTTGAGCGCAGCCGAATACGTCAATAATTTGAAAAAGTTAAAAAGTGAACCTGTCAATTCCTGAAAGAATTCAAACTTTTATTCCAATAAATCGAATGACGGAGGCTTTGCCCTTATGTCCTTTACCTTCGTTGAGTGTCACAATTTCTTTGGCAAAATATTCGAAATCGAGGTCAATAAAATCTTCAGCTATATCTTCTAAAGAATAGAGAAGCGATAAATTTTTTGGACCGCCGGAATCATAATTCAATTGATCTTTTTCAAATGCCTCCATTATCAATCTGCCTCCTTTTTTTAAGGCATCGATGGCATTTTTGTGTATATGCTTTCTTAAATCTTCTTCAAAGTGAACAAAAAAAAGTCCTACTGCGTCGTAAGAATCCTGCGCGGGTTGAAATTTATTTAAATCACTAACAATATAGTTTATCCTCACATTTTTTTCGGCGGCCAATCGTTCGGCTTTTAGTTTACCTGATTGGCTGAAGTCAACGGCTTCTACACCCCATCCAAGTTCGGCCGCATAGACTGCATTTCTGCCTTCACCCTCTCCCAATAGTAAAATTCTTCCCGGCGGAAGTGTTGCTATTTGAATTTTAAAAAATTCGTTCGGTTCTATTCCGTAAATATATTCTTCAGAGGAATATCTTCTATCCCATAACTCTTTCATGTTGATTTCTCCGAATTGATGAACTGCGGATTATTTGGTATTTTAAAGTAACTAAAAATAAAAAAATAATTGAATTGATCGATACATCGAAAATAATAATAGTAGGCGACCGTGTTTTAATAAAGCCCGAAGAGAGTGCCTCGAAGACGAACAGCGGTCTCTATTTGCCGCCAGGCGTGCACAAAAAAGAAAAAGTACAGGGTGGATACGTAATCAAAGTGGGACCCGGTTATCCGATGGGTATTCCAGTTGAAGACGACGAACCGTGGAAAGAACGGAAGCCAATTAAATATTTTCCTCTGCAAGCCCACGAAGGCGATTATGCCATCTTTCTAAGAAAAGAAGCAGTGGAAGTCGAAATTGACGGCGAAAAGTTAGTCGTTGTTCCTCAAGCTGCAATTCTTATTCTTTACAGGGACGAAGACCTGCTCTCATAATTTTTATCTGACTCTACAGCTTATAACTTATGATTTATATTCTGGAATTAATTTTAATTTAGGGATGAGGGATTAGGGAACAGGGAGTAATTAATTATTCTATGATTATGTGCTTGGTTCGTTGTTCAATGTTCGTGGTTCTTTGTTCAAAGTTTTTTGGAAGAGGGAGTCTATTATTTTTGTGAGGAATGAATCGAATACTCAGTTTCAAGCTAAGCTCTCAAAACATTGGCCCTCGTCTTTGTGATTGAGCAAAGCTAACGAAGCAAACACTGATACAATTCTCTACAAACAAAATAGCTTCGTCCCCGTTAAGCTGGATTTGCGATGACAGATAAATCACCACATCTTTAAAAACGAACATAAACTTGTTTATTCGAGTAAGACCCCCGTCTTTAAAAGTGAAACGAGAGTAGCAAACTCACTCTAAATTAGATAATATATTCCAAAAACAAAGAACCCCAGCACCCCAGCACATCAGCACTCCAGCACATCAACGTTCCTGTAATCCAGCATCAAAAACAAACTTTTGACAAATTAATGGTATTAGAGTGAAAATTAAACGTTATACCAGAACAAGAAATGTTAAAATTTTCTCGTTATAATTTACATTTCTCATTATTTTAAGGCTGCTGAAATAAATTTATAAATAAATATGAGAAAAACATGCATCGCAGAAAAATTTTTCAAATAATCTTTTTTGTAGCGATAATTCCGTTTGTTTTGACAGCGCAGAAAAAAGAGAAATACGAAAAACACTTTGAGATGATTTATAAAGTTGAAACTACGCCTGTAAAGAATCAAGCGAAAACAGGTACTTGTTGGTCGTTCGCTACAATGTCATTTATTGAAACAGAATTAATCAGGATGGGCAAGGGAGTTCATATCCTTTCGCCGATGTGGAATGTGCGGTTTACGTATCCATTAAAAGCGGAAAATTATATCAGATACAATGGATTGGCAAACTTTGGTATGGGTGGTCAGGCGCATGATGTAATGAATGTAATTCGCCGATACGGAATGGTTCCGGAGGAGATTTATCCCGGCTTAAAGTGGGGAGAAAAAGAACATAACCATGGCGAGATGGACGCCGTACTTAAAGAGATTGTAAGTACTGTAGTTAAGAAAAAAGGGGGAAAAATTACTCCCGCATGGAGGCAGCTTGTCGAAAGCGCGCTCGAAATTTATCTTGGTGAACCTCCGGCAGAATTTGAATACAATGGCAAAAAATACACTCCCAAAAGTTTTGTTGATTCACTCGGATTTAATCCCGATGATTATGTTGAATTTACTTCTTTTACACATCATCCATTTTATGAAAAATTTGACCTTGAAATTCCAGATAACTGGAGCAAAGATTTATATTATAACGTACCAATCGATGACTTAATGCGTATAATGGATTATGCACTCAAAAATGGATATTCGATTGCCTGGGATGGAGACGTCAGCGAAAAAAGTTTCGACAGGAAGAAAGGAATAGCCACTCTCCCCGTAGAGGATTCAAGCGATGAAGAGAGTAATGAAAATAATGAACAGTTAATAGAAAAAACTGTCGATCAGGAAATGAGACAGGAAACGTTCGACAATCAAACTACTACAGACGACCACCTGATGCATATAGTTGGACTGGCAAAAGACGAAAACGGCAATAAATATTACTATACCAAAAACTCGTGGGGCACCAAAGATAAAAAATACGACGGTTACTGGTATATGTCGGAGTCTTATACTAAACTAAAAGTTATTGCCATAATGGTTCACAAAGACGCCGTTCCGAAGGATCTAAGAGATAGATTAGGATTTTAAATCGGAGCTTTGAACTTTTCTAATTGCACCAGACATTTTTTATCGGAAACCCGAGAAACTAATATTTGACTTTGTAGTTTCCTGTACTTATTTTGACATCGTTAAGAAACAGAATTCTATGAGTGAAAAAGAAAGAATATTAAAAGCAGCGCAGGAAAAATTTTTCCGAGATGGATTCAGCAGTGTATCTATGGATATGATTGCAGCCGACTTAAAAATGAGTAAAAAGACTATATATAAATACTACCATTCTAAAGACGAGCTGTTGAACGCTGCAGTTCAAAATCTTAAAAAGAATATTAAAAAAAATATCGGAAATATTTTAAAAGACAATCTTAATTCGATTGAAAAAATCGTACTACTTTTAGACACACTAAAATCAATGGCAGCAAGCCGACTTAGTGTCAACTGGATGAACGATATTCGCGTCTATAAACCGGATATCTGGAAGGAAATAGACGAAATGAGAACTAAGGTTATTAATAAAGATATTTTTCGGGTATTTATTCAGGGAATCGAGGAAGGTTACATAGTTAATATTCCCCCGCAGATAATTTTAGCTGTTTTTCTGAGTTCTGTTAAATCGGTTATTAATCCCGACTTTATACTTGATAATAGTTTTTCGCTAAAAGAAGCGGTGGATTATACCATGGGGATTTTCATTAATGGAATTCTTACGGAGAAAGGAAAAGAAGCTTATAAAAAAATAATCAAAAACAAACGGTCTGAAGAAAATGAAAAAGATTTTTATTCTTCTATTGGCAGTCTTTTTATATGGCTGCGGTGATAACGAACAAGAAAATATTGTCGAATCAGGTACTATCGAATCGACGGAAGCATTAATAAGCTCTCAGGTAAGCGGGCAGATAATCGATCTATTAAAAGACGAAGGCGAGCAGGTTAATAAAGGCGATACTCTCTGCATAATAGATACGACATCATACCATCTGCAATTAAAACAAGCCGAAGCTGCTTTAAAAATGGCTGAAGCTCAATTGACTTTGCTGATAAACGGAACCAGGAAAGAAGATATTAAACAGGCCGAGGAAGTTCTAAGACAGGCCAGCGCAAATTTGAGTTCTGCTAAAACTGATTATGAAAGAATTAAGAACTTGTTTAATACCGGCGCGGTCAATAAAAAACAGCTCGACGATGCTGAAACGAGATATCAGATAATGTCTGCTCAGTACAATTCTGCCGAAGAAAACTTGAGAAAACTCAAAAACATTGCAAGACCAGAAGAAATAAAACAAGCCGAAGCAAATGTCCAAAAAGCCAGAGCTTCGGTTGATCTTTTGAAAAAAAATTTGAAAGACTGTTTTGTGGTTTCTCCAATTGATGGATTCGTTGTGAAAAAATTCATTGAAAAAGGTGAAACGGTTACAATGCTCTCAGCTCTATTTAAAATATCCGATTTGAGCAAGGTTAAAATGTCGATTTATATTCCTGAAACTGAATTGCCGAAAATTAAGCTTGGACAGAAAGTAGAAGTTGCAGTAGACGCTTATCCCGATAGAATTTTTAAAGGCAGAATAATTTACATTTCCCCCGAAGCTGAATTTACACCTAAAAATATCCAGACCAGAGACGAAAGAACAAAACTTGTATTCGAAGTTAAAATCGAAATACCAAATCCAGATTTCATTCTTAAAGTTGGAATACCGGCAGACGCAACAATTCAACCTGGATTGAATTGAATGAACGGAATTATAGAAATTAATAATCTGCATCGCAAATATGGAAAAACCGTTGCCCTCCGCGGCATATCCTTGAGTATAAAAAGAGGAGAAATGTTTGGATTTGTTGGACCGGACGGTGCGGGTAAAACAACTACCATAAGAATTATGTGCGGACTACTTTATCCAAGTGAAGGAACTGTTCGCTTATTTGACGAAGATATTCGCGAAAAGAGAAATTCCATTCAAAAAAGAATCGGATATTTATCGCAAAAATTTAGTCTTTACGGCGATCTTACTGTCGACGAAAATATCGAATTCTTTGCCGAAATTCATGACGTAACGGATTACAAAAAGAGAAGGGAAGAGCTGCTCGAATTTACCAGATTGAAACCTTTTAGAAAACGATTGGCAGAAAAACTCTCGGGAGGCATGAAACAAAAACTCGCATTGGCATGCAGTTTAATCCATAAACCGGAAATATTGTTTCTCGACGAACCAACTACGGGTGTGGACCCGGTTTCGAGACGCGACTTCTGGAAAATACTGGCAGATTTGATTAAAGAAAAAATTACTATAGTTATGGCTACTCCTTATCTCGACGAAGCCGAAAGATGCAGTCGGGTTGCAATGTTTAATAACGGTGAAATTATTGCCTGCGATACTCCAGGCAATATAAAAAAATCTATTGGCTTGTGGAGTCTCGAAATTGTGTGCAAACCAATTAAAATAGCCCATGAATTATTGTCTTCTGAAATTAATAATGATATTCAACTTTTCGGTGACAGGATTAATGTATTGGTAAATAACCATGAAGAAGCCGATAGCATTTTGAGAATATTAAATTCAGCAAATGTGGAAGTGATAGACAGTCGATTGACCGAACCTTCAATAGAAAATGTATTTATGAATCTGATTAAACACAGGAAATTGAGCGGATGAACTATAGTATCGTTGTGGAAAATTTAACAAAAAAGTTTGGCGATTTTACTGCAGTAGATTCCATTTCATTCAAAGTTGAAAAAGGAGAAATCTTTGGATTCCTTGGTGCCAACGGTGCTGGTAAATCGACTACAATCCGAATGCTGTGTGGCTTGCTCGAACCGACTTCTGGAGATGCTGTTGTCGGTGGCTTCAGCATTATGAAAGAACCCGATAAAGTGAAGCAAAGTATTGGTTATATGTCACAGCGCTTTTCACTATATAATGACCTGACTATCGAAGAAAACATCGAATTTTTTGGTGGAGTTTATGGTCTTAAAGGAAAGCTACTTGAAGAGCGAAAAAAATGGGTGCTCGAAATTTCGAATCTCGTCGGGAAAGAAAGATCGCTAACCGGAGATTTGCCAGGCGGTATCAAACAACGCCTGGCTCTGGGCGTTGCAGTAATTCATAAACCCGAAATATTGTTTCTTGATGAACCTACCAGCGGCGTTGATCCGGTTTCAAGAAGAAATTTTTGGGATTTGATTAATCGCTTTTCGGACGAAGGGACAACTGTTCTTGTAACGACTCATTATCTGGAAGAAGCGGAATACTGCAACGATATTATTTTGATCAACGCTGGAAGATTAATTGCTGAAGGAAACCCGCAAAGACTCAAAACCGAATATATAGACGGCGATGTTTTTGAAATCGAAACAGAAAAACCTGTCGATCTGATGGATATTTTAAAGAAGGCAAAGTTTATTATCGACGTATCGATTTTTGGGAAAAAAATTCACGTCATCACAAAAAAACAGTTTGAAAATCCCGCTGAATTAGAAAATTACTGTACTCAAAAAGGATTTAAGATCGACAGAATAACACGTATTGTTCCAACTCTTGAAGACGTATTTATTCATTTACTGGAACATGGGAGTAACAATGCTCAACAGAATTAAAGCAATCGCAGTTAAAGAGACACGACAGTTGCTCCGGGATGTAAGGATGATGGGAGTGATTTTTCTTTTCCCTGTTTTTCTGCTTGTTGTATTTGGATATGCAATCAATTTCGATGTTCAGCATATACAACTGGCTGTTTTAGACAGGGACAATTCCTCTGAGAGCAGGAAATTTATTAATTCTCTTTTGAGTACAGATTACTTCGACCTGGTAACGAATCTTAAATCGGATATAGAAATTAAAGAGTATCTTGATAGAAAAAAGGCACAATGCATTGCTGTTATTCCGTCAGATTTTTCAAATGAGATACACAGAAACGAAGTTGCTAAAATTCAATTTCTTATCGATGGAGTCGATGGAAATACAGCTACAATAATAATGAATTATGTTAATGTTGCCGTTGCGAATTATTCAAATAATCTGAACTATGAATTTCTATCCTCAAGGGGAATAAAATTAGCATCATCGATATCACTTGAACCGCGATTCTGGTTCAATCCCGATTTAAATTCTACACGGTTTCTAATTCCAGGTCTGATAGGAATGATACTAATTATAATTGCAGTTGTAACAATTTCGTTATCAATTGTAAGGGAAAAAGAACGTGGAACCGTTGAGCAATTAAATGTTTCTTCTATAAGAATTCCGGAACTCTTGATTGGGAAAGCCATACCGTATATCGTAATAGCCTTTATAAATGCGGGAGTAATTCTGGCTGCCGGGTATCTTTTTTTTGGAATTGCTGTTAAAGGAAGTTATTTATGGCTGTTAATAAGCACATTATTCTTTCTGGCGGCGTCTATCGGTATTGGAATTTTGGTTTCCATAATTGCAGATTCTCTTCAAGTGGCATTTCAAGCCGGTACGTTAATTTCGCTTTTACCTTCTATGCTCCTGTCGGGTTTTGTATTTCCGATTGAAAGTATGCCATATATTATTCGCATCTTTTCGAATGTTACTCCAACGAAATTTTATATTGTATGCCTCCGATCGATATTGCTTAAAGGAGCCGGAATAGAAGTTTTTTGGGATCAGTTGCTCTATATGGCAATCTTCACTGTGATAGTTGTAGTTGCTGCTTCGAAAATATATAATAAAAAACAATTGAAGGAATTAAACGGTTGAAGGGAAATGGTTTCGCCACAGTAATCCATTTTATAATTAAAGAATTCCAGCAGCTTAAGCGTGACCCGAAAATGTTCGCTATTGTTCTTGCTGCACCGGTTCTCCAGACAATAATTTTAGGATATGCTGCTACATTCGATGTGAATAATGTCGATTTTTATTTACTCGACAGAGATAAATCTTCTGCCAGCCGTAAATATGTTGAAAAGATTATAAACTCCGGTTATTTCACAATTAAGGGGAACACAGAAAATTATGAGGAAATTGAAAATGCCATTATGAACGGAAAAGCCGTGATGGGATTGATTATACCTCGAGAATTTGAAAAGGGGATCGAAAACAATAACGGAACAAAAGTTCAGGTAATTGTCGATGGTTCTGACGGTAATAAAGGCTCAATTGCTTTCGGATACATTCAGGCGATAACCGCTGCTTATGCAAAAACAATTCTACTCGATAAAATAGAAAGAAATGGCATAAGGGTTCCATTGAAATCAGTAGATGCCGAAACCAGAATCTGGTACAATCCTGAATTAAAAACTCGAGTATTTATGGTGCCGGGCATAACGGCGCTTCTGTTGATGATTATTACAACGTTGCTTACTTCGCTTGCCATCGTAAAAGAAAAAGAATTCGGCACTCTCGAACAGTTGATTGTTACCCCGATTAAACCGTGGCAAATGATTCTCGGCAAAATATTGCCTTTTACCATACTCGGATTGATAATGATACTGTTGGTAAATTCAGTTATGATATTTTGGTTCGGTATTCCGATAAGAGGCAGCATCCTCTTTTTCTTTTTTGCATCTTTGCTCTTTATTCTTTCTACACTCGGGATAGGACTATTTATATCGACAGTTTCCAGAACACAACAGCAAGCAATGATGGTAACGGTTTTCGGAGCTACGATGCCGATGATTTATCTTTCGGGATTTGTTTTCCCGATTGAAAATATGCCCAGAATAATTCAGTATGTAACCTACATAATCCCGTTGAAATATTTTATTACTATTATTCGCGGCGTCATCCTAAAGGGTATCGGAATAGCAGATTTGTGGCAGGAAACATTAATACTGGCTCTGATGGGGACAGCGATACTTTTCCTCGCCGCAAAGAGATTTCACAAAAGACTGGAATGAATTTGACATTATTGTGTTATAGCTATAACTTACAAAACGATTAAAAGGGGATTAAATGAAAAAAGCCGTGTATCTGCCTTTGTTGTTTTTTCTTATATCAATTGTTTCTTGCAATAAAGAAAATCCGTTTGAACCCGATATTGAAATTATAAAAAAATACGAGATTGTTTTTGTTTCCGACAGAGACTACAGCGGAGAAACTAATCTGGAATTGGGAAACAAAACGGAACTTTATACCACTGGACTCGACAGCATTTCCCAGAAACGATTGACTTTTAATCAAACCTGGGATTTCGATCCGATTTATTCTCCAGATGGTTCTAAAATTCTATATACTGCTTTCGATAACTCATCAAATTCTAATATTGTATTGTACGACCTTGCAACTAAAACGCAAAAAATACTGAGCGAGGGCAGAGAACCTGTTTTTTCGAAAGATGGGAGTAAGATTGCATTTTTGTATGACGAAAGCATTGCTCTTATAAATAGCAACGGAACAAACAGAATTAAATTAAATTTACCCGAAGGAAAACCACGCTCGATTAATTTTTCCCCCGACGGCAGCAAATTGATTTTCATTTTACAGAACAACAATACTTCTGATATCTATACAGTAAATATAGACGGATCGAATTTGAATAAACTTACCGACAATGAAGATTATGAGGTTTTGTGCAATTATTCTCCGGATGGTTCAAAAATTATTTCTGTCGCTTATAAAAATTCAGTGGCTCAAATTTTTATTATGAATAACAACGGCTCTAACAGAAATCAATTGACAAATACAACCGAATGGAACAATAAACCTCTATTTACTCCCGATGGTAAAGAAATTATCTTTGTCAGTAATAGAAACGGCAGGTCTGAAATTTTTGTGATGAATTCGGATGGTAGCAATCAAAGGCAGCTCGTAAGCTTTTCTGATTTTGCAGACAGTCCCGTAATTTCTTCCGATGGCAAAATAGTCTGTATTACGGTGGATAATGGATTGAAGAAAAACCTCTGGTTTTTTAATAGAGAAACCGGTCAACTCCACGAGATGCCCGGTTTCAATGCAAATAATTTTTCGGCCAACTTTAAGCCGTTTTCTGAATAATAATTATTTTATTCTGATATAATCCATATCAAACATCAAAGCTTCCGAACCGTCAGGCAGGACGTTATACATTTCGAATTTATGGTTGTCGTCGTCAATTATTTTTGTAACGGACTTAATTTTTGAATCCTTTCCAGTGGCGGGATCGACAGTTGTACCATAATAAGTAATTGTTTTTGTGGTTTCGTCGAACTTTCCGTTTAACACTGTCACGCCAGTTCCCATATTGTCGATCCAGATACTAATAAATTCTTTTTTTGCATTGTCGTAGGCATCAATACCAATTCCCTCCATTGCCATTCCCATCATGTCGCTATGGAAGGTCGATTTCAGGTATCTGCCACCCATGATCATTTCAAATTTGGCTGTTCCTTCGCTTTTCATTTCTTGACCGCCCTGACCTTTCATGGTCATTACAGTTTTCCAGTCGCCTGCCATCGAGGAAAGCATCTCGTGCATCGGACCCGGTGTCATATATTTCATCCAGGCTTCCATGGCTGCCGGATCGTCCTGTCCGTATGAAACTCCTGATAAAAATACGATTATTGATAAAAATGAAATTAGTTTTTTCATGGTATTCCTTTCGTTGTTTAAAATGATAGTTAACTTAGTTAATATAATCTCCAAAAAAAAGAAAAATATAAGTGCAACTATTCAATTTAAAATAGAAATTGTGTATGTTAATTACTGTTCAAAAAGGGGCTTAGAGATGATTAGGAAGATATTTGCAACTCTCGCTTTATCTTTAACAATTTGTTCGTGCACCGTGTTAATGCTGAAGCCTGCGGATTTTTCCTGGCCGATCGAATCGGTTCTTAATGTCGACGAAAATGGATATGTGCACGAAAAACGTCATTCGTTTTCGATAAATGTAAATCCTCTTTTCTTTGAAGAAACAGGGGATTCGTCGAATACAGTTAATAAACAAGTGCGTATAATAAGAGATTTAGAAGGATACTATTATATAACGTCGCAAGGATTTAAAAATATCTACTTGTTTTTCCCGACTGAAAGAGGTATGAAGCTGTTCAAAAAAATAAATGTTTATACCGATAAAACTCTCGAAAATCCAGCTATGAATCAGCGTCAACCTTACATTGAATTGATTGACAATCAAGAAAAATTTCTTCTCAATAAAAATGGCATAGTGAGGTAGTGATGAAAAAGTTTATAGTAATTTTTACATTAATACTTACTGCATACAATAATTACTTCTGCCAGTCGGATTATGAAATTGTGCAGTCTTTCCAGCAAAAGTACAACCTTTTGATGGACCAAATAAAAAAAGCCGAATCGCTCGACGACTGCAATTCGATACATGCACGGGCTAAAGAACTATACCAAGAATATTCAAAACATTCCTCATTGCTCGATAACTCACTTTATCCGGAAAGTTTCGAATCTTCTTTCGAGAAACTTTTTAATGCAATCTCTCTCCGTCAAAATGAATTCACACAGATTACGGAATTGAAAACCGAAATTGTGAATCTTAAAACCGAGCTGACAGAGCTTAATGAAAAAAACAAGGACTTGTTGGCAAGAATAACTATATTGCGGCGCCAGGTTGATAAAGATGCAGCCACAATCGCTGCTCTTAATAATATGATTGCACAGTTGAAAAGCAATCTGGAAAAAAGAGACCTTTTAATACGCGATATTATTGATTCGCTTATTCTGGATTTTGCCCAGATTCCAGCTACTTTGAACGAAGCGGAAAAGGTCTCCTACAGAATGAAAATAGATAATGCCGAGTTGTTCTTTAATATAGAGAGGACATTGATGGATAATATCCAGTTTATGAAAGTTACCGAACTAAAACCGGAAGACCTTGCTGAAATTAAGGAACATCAGGTGGAATTTAATAAACAGTGGAAAAGAATATCGCCAAAACTGAGCGAGATTTATCTCGACAAGAAAGAAAAAGAAGTACAGCTGGCAACTATAAATGACCTTTTTTACGAATGGAGGAGCAGAATCGATAAAGAAATATGGAACTCGATTTATACTGAATTCCGATCCAGAGAATTACCCGTTCTGCCTTTCAATAATGGCGAGGAGTTTGTCTACAGTATCAAATCATTCGTAGAAGATGAAATAAAGAATATGGAAATTAAAGGAAAAGACAAATCGTACGAGGTTTTTAAGACTTTTAGCGATACAGTATATTATGAAAAAGTTCTTCCTGAATGGATTCCCATTTTGATCGATAACAATATGATTACTGAGGCGGATAAAGATTCGATAGAAGCCCAATTAATGAAGTGGAAAAATAAATTAGGCCCCGAAGAAGAATTCAAATGGTTTTACTTGGTGGCCATTTTGTTAGTGGCTGCTCTGGCGGGATATTTCATATACTACAGGAGACGTAAAACTTACGGATTGGATAACTCGTCGATATAAATTCGCGGTACACGAGTGTTTATGCCGGTTAGAATTTCATAGGGAATTGTTTCTGCCCAGGAGGCAAGGTCATCAACCGTTATTTCGCAATTGCCTTGTTTGCCAATCAAAATAACTTCGTCTCCGTTGTATGCGGAATCTTTTTCGATGTTCACTACAATTTGATCCATTGAAATGGTTCCGATAACTGGATATTTCTTTTTGTTGATTATCACATGAGCTTTATCGCTCATTCTTCTCATGTAACCGTCGCCATAACCGACGGGAACAGTAACTGCTCGTACATCTCTGCTGGCAACCCATTTTGAGCCATATCCCACAGGATGACCTGCTTTAATTACTTTAAAGTAGATGACGAGTGATTTCCATGTAAGAGCGGGTTTGACTTCGATGGTTCTCTTTGTTTTATCAGAAGGATAAACACCGTAAAGCATAATGCCTGGTCTTACCATGTCTAAATTTGCCTCGGGCAGTTGAAGTATTCCCCCAGAATTTGAAATGTGCCTTATGATTGGACCGTAATTGAGGTGTTCGAAATAGTCGATTGCCTGCTTGAATCTGTCGAACTGTAGTTTTGTGTAGTCAATATTACCATTGTCGGCATTGGCAAAGTGGGAATAGATGCCTTCTATTTCAATATTCTTCAATTTCACTACTTCGTCAAAGAATTTGTCGGCATTGAAATAATGAACACCAATTCGTTCCATGCCTGTATCGATTTTAAGATGCACTTTAGCTTTTATATTTTGTTTGCTGGCTTCGTAATCAATCTGGCGCGCTTTGTCGATAGACGATGCAGTCATGGTGAGATTGTATTTGAGAAAAGTTGGTATTTGATTCCCCCAGATGCCGCCGAGAACGAGTATTGGCATTTTAATTCCCTGTCGACGCAATAGTATTCCTTCTTCCAGGAATGCCACACCCAGATAGTCGGCTCCTTCTTTCTCAAGAGTCTGTGCTATCTTAATCAATCCATGCCCGTAAGCATTGGCTTTGAGTATCGGCATTACTTTCGAAGGCTTGACAGCCTCTTTGATTTTGTGGAAATTTTCTTTTATGATTTTCAGATTGACGACCACATGCGTAGGTCTAATGACCTTATCCAAACTAATTACAGCGTGGTTTTCCATAATAAATTTTTTTTATTTGTAGAGTAAAAATAAGATTTATTGTTAAAGAATGTAATTGAAAACTGCGAGGATTTTAGCATGGAGATTCCATTTGTAGAATTAATCGGTTATGTCGCCTCAATGATGGTTGCAGTATCATTAATGATGAGTTCGATTGTAAAACTCAGAATTATAAACTTCGTTGGCTCCTTAATTTTTACTATTTATGGTATAATAATCAACGCTTACCCAGTAGCTCTTGTAAACGGATTTGTGGCAATCGTTAATATCTATTACCTGGTTGAAATATTTTCCAGAAAAGAATACTTTGATATTCTCGAAGTAAAACACGACTCGGGGTTCCTCGAATATTTTTTGAAATTCCATGAAAAAGATATTAGAAAATTTATTCCTACTTTTAATTTCAAACCTCAGCCTGATTGGACGATCCTGTTTGTACTGAGAAATTCAGTTCCTGCAGGAATTATTTGTGCGGAATCTCTATCCGACGGTTCACTCTCAGTTAAGCTCGATTATGTTATTCCCGGTTATCGCGATTTTAAAGTGGGCAAGTTCGTCTTTCAAAATTTTTTCAGGAATAGAAATGTAAAGAAAATAATAAGCGATCCTGGCAACAAAGTGCATCGGAAGTATTTGAAAAAAATGGGATTCGTTGAAACTGCAGAAGGCAAATACGAACTTAATCTAATGGATTGAAGTTGGAAATAGATATTATTTACGAAGACGATTCTCTGATAGCGGTAAACAAGCCGGAGGGAATAGCTGCAATTCCTGAAAGCAATAACATGGCTATAAATTTATACAAGATGTTATCAGAAAAATATGGGCGTAAAATTTATGTAGTACATCGACTCGACAAAGAGGTAAGCGGTATCATTATTTTTGCGTTTAATAGCGAGACACACAGAGAATTGAATCTCCTTTTTGAGAGTAGAAATGTTCAGAAAACATATAAGGCTCTTATTATCGGAAAGCCTGAAGCAGACGAAGGAATAATCAATTATCCATTACGACAATTTGGCTCGGGTCGAATGGGGGTTGACCACGAGAAAGGAAAGCCATCTGAAACTTATTACGAAGTTTTGAAATATTATAATGGTCACGCGCTTGTTAAATTAAATCCACTTACTGGAAGGCGCCATCAACTAAGGGTGCATATGTACTCGATTGGCTGTCCGATTGCCGGCGATTTGAAATACGGGAATCGTGAAGTTCAAAAAAAATATCCTCGCCTTATGTTACACGCCGAATCGATTAGATTTGACTACGGGGGCAAGTCTTACCGGTTAAGGGTTGATTTGTCTGATTCGTTCAATCGAGTACTGGAAAATATTAACACTAATTTTATTCTTTGATTCCCTATCAATTCTCTTCTTTTTACTAATTTTGTAAGTTAAATAGAGGATGCTTTATGATTGACCCAAAAATTTTCTACAGGAAACTCGATTCTCTGTTAGCAAAAATTGGCACCGAAAAATCGGGCGAGGATTTCCTTTTTACGATTGTACAGGAGCTCGAAAAGACATTCGGTGAAGATTTACATATCTGCAATGGTCGAATATATGTTGAGCAGGATGATAAATTTGTGCTCATATCGCCCAAAGAAAACAAGAAAAATTATTTAACTGAAATTCCAGTTGATTCAGAACCCTTGCAAGCCCTGCTTAAATCGAAAACTTATATTTTCGACAATCCGAATTTTACAATCGATCCTTCGGTTTTTTTGAAAAAAGATTACAGAATACCTGCCGCACTAAGCGTTAAAAGTCCGGACAACGTATGGTTATTTGTTTTCGAACTCAAGAGCGGGTGGATTCGTGAAGAAATTGAATTTTGTTTTAATGCAGTAAGAACAGTACTGAATTATCGTTTAACGTCCGAAGCAGTTAAAAGTGAAATGGAACAGGCAGCTCAAATACAGCAAAGTTTAATACCGGTAAACATACCTGATGTGAAAGGATTGCAAATAGCTGCACGTTCGGTGCCAGCTGAATTGGTTGGTGGGGACTTTTATGATTTTTTTGATTTCGACGACGATGTATTTGGTGTATGTGTGGGCGACGCTAGCGGTCATGGATTGCCAGCAGCACTTCTCGTACGTGATGTTGTAACAGGGTTGAGAATGGGGCTCGAAAAACATCTGAAAATGGTTTATACTTTTAAAAAACTAAATAATGTCATTTACCGAAGCGTTTATGCAACCAGTTTTGTCTCACTCGTTTATGCCGAAATTGAAAAGAACGGAAATATTCTCTATGTAAATGCTGGCCATCCTTCGCCATTAATTTACGATGGCAAGGAATTTAGAGAAATGCAGTCAACGGGACTGGTCTTTGGCGCTTTGCCTGAAATTGAACTTCAAAGAGGTTATGCTTTTTTGAAGCCAAACGATCTGATGGTGCTTTACAGTGACGGTATAATCGAGAGAAAAAACGGAAAGCAAAATGATTTCGATATTACAGGCCTGAAAAAAATCATTCAACAACATTACGATAAAACACCCGATCAAATAGTCGAAATAATATTTGATACGCTTTACGTCTACGGCGGGAAGAAAGATTGGGAAGACGACGCTACAGTGGTTGTAATTAAAAGAATATCATAAAAAAGTTAATGAAAAAAAGACGAAGTGCTTAAAGAAAAGCTAAGAGTCCTTAATACAAAAAAAATTCTCGACTACGATTATACGACTTATGTGATTTATTCTGTTATTATGGGAATTGTGGTGGGATTTGCAACTGTAACATTCCACGAATCGATTGATTTTTTCAATGAGCTTTTTTTCAAACAAACCACTGGCGGACTCTATTTTCTTGGAGCAGCGGCTGTAATTGCTTTGCCGGCAATCGGAATGTTAATCCAGAGCTTGATGATTTATGGTGCGCCTGAGATTGCAAAGAATCGAGGAGTGGTCGAAGTTATCAAAGCCGTTGCAACGAAGGGATATCGGATACCACTGCGCAATACAATTTTCCACTTTATTGCCCCTGTAATTAGTATCGGTTCCGGTAATACAGTAGGGCCCGAGGGGCCGGCGGCACAACTGGGCGGGGGTTTGGCAAATAAACTTGCATATCTTTTCAATCTCTCTGAAACGAAACGAAAGGTTTTGACGGCGGCCGGCGCAGGTGCGGCAATAGCTGCTATCTTTAACACTCCCATGGGCGGCATTTTTTTTGCTCTGGAAATCGTACTTTTAAATGAATTTTCCACTTCAACTTTTCCGGCACTCATCCTTTCCTCGGTTACTTCGAGCGCCGTGTCGCGCGCGTTTTTAGGCAATAAATCGATTTTTATATTCCACACCCCTCTGGTAGGCGACTATCTCAGTCTTTATTATTACGCAATACTCGGAGTACTGGCTGGAATTTTATCGCTCTCTTTTATAAGGTATTCAAATTTGCTCGACAATTTTATCACTAAAAAAATATTGAAAAAAATACCCCGCTGGGTGTTAATGACTTTTGTAGGTCTAATAGTTGGAATATCGGGTTATTTTTATAAAGATATTTTCGGAATTGGTTATAATGGCATAAATCATATCCTTTCGAGTTCTCTTGCCTGGCAGGTTGTTGCAGCACTGCTGATTCTGAAATTTTTATTGGTTCCATTGGTGTTAAACTCTGGCGGATTTGGGGGAATATTTGCTCCTTCGTTGTTTATGGGTGCCTGCCTTGGATTCCTTTACGGCACGGGTTTGAATTATTTACTTGGCTATCAATTTGATACTACCGCATTTGTATTGGTAGCAATGGGAGCGGTTCTTGGAGGGATAAATTTCATTCCTATCTCTGCTATCCTTATCATTTTCGAAATGACAAAAGATTATTCCTTTATACTACCATTGATGCTGGCTGTTGTTACAAGCACAATGATTGTTCAAATTATCTTGAAAAAATCGATTCACGAACGACATCTCGAAAAACAAGGCTACAGGGTTTCGTCTAAGGGAGAAATTAATTTGCTAAAATCGCTGACTGCAAAACAAGTTATGAAAAACGATATAGTTTTGGTAAAAGGAGATACGCCTCTGCCGGAAATTGTAAAACATCTAATTGAAAGTACACATACTACTTTTTACATGATTGACGATAACGGAAAAATCACTGGTACAATTACCGAAGCTGAACTAAGACCCATAATAACTGAGTACGAACATATAAGGAATGTTCTCGTGGCAAGAGATGTGGCTTCTTCTTCGGTTACCTTAATTCGAGAAGATGAAACACTCGATAGTGTGCTTAAAAAATTCGAAGCAAAAGACGCCGATGAATTTCCAGTGGTCAGCAATTCAGACGTGAATAAAATTCTCGGTACTATCAGTCGCCAAGATGTAATTTCGGCTTATAATAAAGAAAGTCTAAAAACTAATATTGTGGAAGGTCTGTCGCACGAGCTTTTGACCGTATCAAAAATTAAAAAGACACAGGTGTTTGAAGGCTATTCTATACTGGAAAAAACAGCTCCTCCTGAATTTGTTGGTAAATCGCTCGTAGAACTTAAAATTAGAAGTCGTTATGGATTGGAAGTACTCGTTGTTAAAAAAACTAATTCGCCCTTTGATGAAAATGAAAAAGAGGTTATTGTCCCTGATCCCAATTATATAATTCAGGAAGGCGACGAACTGATCTTATTCGGTGGCGACGATAAAATTGAAGCAGCTCTTAAATGGTAAACTATGACCAATGGAATACTTTTAACGCGGTTATTATAAAAAGTAAGACGGAGATGTTCCAGATCAGCTACTTCCCACACTAAATCTGTTTTATTGAAATCGTTCTTGAACATAAATGATGGCTGGAGAAATTAATTACAGGGTAGATAAATATTTTTGCATTTATGTTATGATAATTGCTATTCGATTTATGCCATACCTTTTCTCGAAGCACTTCCTGCCATGCCAGAAATAGAAAGAGTTGCTTGAGATAATTCCAATAATGTTACTGGTAAAATCCTGACGGTTGAAAATAAGTTTTCCGTAGTAATTTTTAATTTACTACCTGAATTAAAAGTTTGATGGTTATTGCATTTTAATGAATAATATTATATCTGTTACTGTTCGATTAAATTGCATTATGTTAAAATCCGTGATTAGTTAACATATAATTTTATGTGAGAGTTATGTCGAATGTTAAATTGCTTTCAGCTGTAATTATATTTTGTTCTATCTGTTCCTGCATACAGCAGGAAAAATATACCAGCGTGAATCTCAATATACCCGAGCCATCCGGTCTGGAATATGACGCGGTGGAGAATAAACTCTGGACAGTGAGCGACGAAACCAACTGTATTTATCTCTTAAACAGAGACGGAGAGATTCTGAAAAGGATAGAACTTCCCGACAAAGATCTTGAAGGTATAGCTCTTGTTAACGACTCGACACTTGCGGTTTTGAGCGAGGAAAGACGTAAAATAGTTTTCGTCTCTAAAAACGGTAGCATAATCGATAGAAAGTCCGCATTCAACAATGGAATCTTTAATAACGGACCTGAAGGTATAGCCTATGATCGGAATAATAAAACTTACTGGTTGGCAAACGAAAAAAATCCTGCAATGATTATAAAATATGATAGTCTTTTCAACGAAATCGAAAGAAAAGAAATTGATTTTGTAAGAGACATATCGGGTTTGTGTTACGATGGCACTGATAACTGCCTGTGGATGATAAGCGACGAAGACAAAAAAATATTTAAGCTCGACATGAAAATGAATATAATGGAATCGTTCGATACTAATGTAATTCAGATGGAAGGTGTGGCAATCAATCATAATGACAATGTGATATATATTATTTCCGACAGGGAAGAAAAACTTTACAGGTTCAAGATAAAATGAAAGAAATTGGATGGACTAAGGAAAAAGTAATGCATCTCCTTTTGTCGAAAAGGAATGAAAAGAATAAAACAGGGATGGCAAGATACGGTATTAACGTTGAAAAGGCTTTTGGTGTTAGCCTGAATGAATTAAGAGACATTGCGCGACGGATTGGCAAGAATCACGAATTGGCTAAAGAATTGTGGGAATCGGGATATCACGAAGCCCGTCACCTGGCTGTCTTGATTGAGGAATTAGATAAGGTGACCAAAAAGCAGATGGAAAAATGGGTCCACGACTTCGACTCGTGGGATTTATGCGACGGAACTTGCATACATCTTTTCCGAAAAACACCGTTTGCTAACGATAAAATAAATCGCTGGATGAAAAACGATGAAGAATTTGTGCGGCGAGCTTCATTTACACTAATAGCCACTCTTGCTCTTCACGATAAAAAAGCGGACGATGTGACCTTCATTAATTATTTAAGTGACATCAAGCGCTATTCGTACGACGAAAGAAATTTTGTGAAAAAGGCTGTCAACTGGGCTCTTCGACAAATTGGAAAAAGAAACATAAACTTAAATAGGCTGGCAGTTCAAATTGCACAGGAACTGAAGAATTCCAACACGAAATCTGCCCGATGGATTGGAAGCGACGCTTACAGAGAATTAACAAAACCCGAAACTATTAGGAACTTAAAATAGACAGCTCTTTCCTTTTAAATAATTTGTAGTCGGAAGTCGGACGCTTAAATAATATTATTCCTCTACTTCAAGATTGACAAGTTTAGCCGTCACTCCAGCTAACAGGTTTAGTTTTCTTTCGAGTTCTGTTTTCTTTTCGTCTTCTCCCACGAGTTCGAGCATTATCAAACCCGTATCAGAACAATTCTCAAGAACGCCATCGTGAATGCCAAGTCGAGTTTTAATCATACATCCCCAGGCGGTTAGTATCTGTTGCACTTTGATGGCTTCTTCTTTCCTTTTACCTACAAGCACAAGTAAAATAGATTTTTTCATAACAACCTCTGATGGTACTAAAAAAAGAATTACGTATACAAATAAATAAAATAAAAAACAATGAATCAAGAATTTGCATAATTATGCATAATTATGTATAATTATACTTCAGAAATGGAGAAATAAGTGATTAATGTTTCGATAGCTGGTGCCGCGGGATATTCGGGAGCAGAATTAATTAAATTACTGCTGCGGCATCCTGAAGTCAAAATAGATAAACTCTTCGGCTATTCAACGGCTGGAAAGAAAATAGACGAAGTCCATCCGTCTTTTAGATATCTGCTTTCAAAAGAAATAGTCCCTTTTGAGACAATGTCGTTAAGTGATACGGATATTTTGTTTGTTGCTCTTCCTTCTGGAGAAGCCCAGTCGATTGTTTCGGAAGCGTATAAAAAGAACGTAAAAGTGATTGACATTGGTGGCGATTTCCGATTAAAGGACGTGAATCTTTATAAAAAATATTATAAACACGAGCACTTAAATCCTGAATTGCTGGATGAAGCAGTTTACGGACTGCCGGAATGGAATACAAGTGAAATTAAAAAAGCGAAAATTATTGCAAATCCGGGCTGTTATCCAACGAGCGTTCTTCTGCCATTAATTCCGCTGCTTAAAGAAAAACTTATCAAACCGGATTTTATTTCAATAAATTCATACAGTGGTACATCGGGAGCAGGAAAATCGGTAAACCTTTCGATGATTTTCACAGAAGTCAACGAAAATGTGAGAGCATATAAAGTGGGTAATCATCAGCACATTCCGGAAATAGATTTTTATCTACAAAAGTTTGGTAATGTCGCTACCGCTTTCACTTTTGTGCCGCATCTTATGCCAATTACAAGAGGTATATATACAACAATTCATTGTAAAACAAATAAATCGACAGATAGACTGGAAGTCGAGAAAGTTTATAAAAAATATTATTCCGATAAGCCTTTTGTTCGATTAATAGACGATGGAATTCCAGAAATTAAAAATGTTGCTTATACTAATTTTTGTGATATTGGATTCAGTATTGCTGGTAATGATCTGATTATTATGTCCGCCATCGACAACCTCATCAAAGGCGCTGCAGGCCAGGCTATTCAAAATATGAACTTGATTTTTAATTATGATCAAACATTGGGATTGTTATGAATGAAAATAAATATGTGGAAATAACATCGGATAAAGAAATGAAATACGGAATAACTGCGCCGATGGGTTTTCTGAGTGCAGGCATTCATTGCGGCATAAAGAGATACAAAAAGGATCTTGCACTTATTATGTCTGAAGCCCCGGCTACCGCAGCGGCAATTTTTACTCAAAACAAAGTTCAAGCCGCCCCTGTTTTGCTATCTAAAGAGCATCTAAAATCAAACGACAAATTTCGTGCAATTATTATTAACAGCGGCAATGCAAATGCCTGCACGGGCGAACGTGGTATGCGTGATGCAATTCAAATGGCTTTTTTAACAGCTTCAAGACTGCATATTAAACCAGAAGAAGTATTCGTCTCGTCAACGGGAGTTATAGGCGAGCCACTTCCGATGGAAAAGATAAGAAATGGCATCGATAAGATAGTTGAAGTCCTTTCTGAAAACGAAGGGATTGCCGCTGCTGAAGCAATTATGACTACAGATACTTTCCCAAAATTTACTTCGATAAAATTTGATGTCAATGGGAAAACAGGTACAATCGGTGGCATAGCAAAAGGTTCGGGAATGATTCATCCCAATATGGCGACAATGCTGGCTTTTATTACGACGGATGTGCAGATCGAAAAAAATTATTTTCAAAATTTATTAAAGAAAACAGCCGACAGAACCTTTAACAGAATAACAGTCGACGGCGATACAAGTACAAACGATATGGTGATTGCATTGGCAAACGGATTATCGGGAGTTGAAATAATAGAAGGAGACGTAAGTGCACAAGTTTTTGAAAATGCACTCTTCGAAGTGATGAAAAAACTCGCTACCGATATTGTTAAAGATGGTGAAGGCGCTACAAAACTCATTGAAATAATAGTTGAAGGAGCACTAAACAATAACGATGCATTGAAAGCCGCTTGTAGCGTTGCTAAATCTCCCCTCGTTAAAACTGCTATTCATGGCGAGGATGCCAACTGGGGCAGAATTTTAGCCGCTGTCGGTTATTCTGGAATTACATTCTATCCCGATGATGCCGAGATTTACATTAATGGAAAATGCATTCTCGGGAAGAACTATGAAGTAAAACTTTCGATGGAAGAAGCAAACAAAACCTTGAAATCGGATCAGATCGAATTATTGATTAAGTTGAATGAAGGTTCCGGTAAAGCAAATTACTGGACGTGCGATTTTTCGGAAGAATATGTTAAGATTAATGGGAGCTACAGAACATGACACTTCCTAAATACAGAAAAGAGGATGTACTTGTAGAAGCTCTGCCATACATACAGGAATTCGAAAATAAAACCTTTGTTGTTAAATACGGCGGCGCCGTAATGGAAGAAGAAAATCTTAAACAGATGGTAGCACAGGATGTTACTCTCTTACGTAAAATAGGTATCAATATAATTGTAGTTCATGGCGGTGGTAAAGAAATAACTTCACTTTCAAACAAACTCAATATAAAAACAAATTTTATAAACGGACAAAGATATACCGACCAGGATACAATTGGCGTTGTTCAGATGGTACTTGCCGGGCAGATTAATAAAGATATTGTAAGAAGAATAAATATGCACGGCGGCAGAGCTGTCGGAATTAGCGGTATTGACGGAAATCTGCTCGGTGTAAAAAAATATGAAAAAGAAGACCTGGGGCTCGTTGGTGAAATCGAAAATGTTAATGACCGTCTTCTTTCAAACCTGATGAAGGACGGCTACATGCCAGTCATTGCTCCTGTTGGAGTGGATTCCAGAGGAACAATTTACAACGTAAACGCAGATATAGCCGCCTGTTATATTGCAGGTGCAGTTACTTCATCTAAACTGGTATTTTTGACCGATGTCGAAGGTATTAAAGACGGCGATCGACTTTTGACTCATTTAACGCGCTCCGAAGCTCAGAATATGATCGAAGACGGGATTATTAGTGGCGGTATGATTCCCAAGGTCGAGTCAGCTTTCAGGGCGCTCGAAGCCGGTGTAAAAAAAGTTCACATTATCGACGGTAGAATTCCTCATGCGCTCCTGCTCGAAATTTTTACCAAAGAAGGCGTTGGAACAGAAATAGTCGATGAATAAACGAAGGAAAACAATGGGAAAGAAATTAGAGGAAATTCAAAAACGTCATTCATTAATTAAATCGATTATTACTTCGCAAGAAGTATTTAATCAGACTCAACTAGGTAAGATTTTAAGAAGTAAAGGCATTAAAGTCACGCAAGCTACTCTTTCCAGGGATTTAAACGAACTGGGCGTGGTGCGCGTACCCACGTCAAATGGACTTGTATATCAAATTAATCAGGAAGGAGGAGAAAGCGCCTTAAAAAATTATATAGCCGAAGAAGTCCTGTCGATTGATTTTAATGAATGTGTGATTGTGGTAAAAACATTTTTAGGGCGTGCTCAGGGAGTGGCTGTTCAAATTGACAAGGAAAACCTTCCCGATGTTTTAGGTACAGTAGCCGGTGACGATACGATTATCGTTATCCCAAAATCAATTAAGAACATTAAAAAAGTAGTTGAAGAATTAAAAACAATGTTAGGAATAGAAAAATGAGTAAACAAAAAATAGTAGTGGCTTATTCCGGTGGTCTGGACACATCTGTTATGGTCCACTGGCTCAAAAAAAACTATGACGCCGATATAATTACTTTTACAGGTAATCTGGGTCAGTCGAAAGAATTAGTCGGATTGGAGGAAAAAGCTCTTAAATCCGGCGCTTCTAAGGTTTATATAGAAGATTTAACTGAAGAATTCTTGACAAATTACGCTTTCCCGGCACTAAGGTCGGGTGCTCTTTACGAAAATGCATATCCAATGGCAACGGCTATTGGGCGACCATTACTGGCAAAATCACTCGTCGAGATAGCTCTGAAAGAAAATGCAACTATGGTAGCTCACGGCTGCACAGGGAAGGGAAACGACCAGGTCAGATTCGAAGTTTCTGTAGGCGCGCTGGCACCCGATCTTAAATGTATTGCACCATTGAGAACATGGGAATTTAAATCCCGCGAAGAAGAAATTGAATATGCTAAAGAAAATAATATTCCCGTAACAATTACCAAAGACAATCCTTATTCCATTGACGATAATATCTGGGGAACTGCAATTGAATGCGGCATTCTGGAAGACCCGATGCAGGAACCACCGGAAGATGCATACCTCCATACCGTCTCTCCCGAAAAAGCTCCCGACTATCCTGAAACTGTTACGGTCGAATTTGAAAAAGGAATTCCTGTTAAAGTAGACGGCAAAGAGTTAAGTTCGATAGAACTGGTTAATTACCTGAATGAAATTGGAGGTAAGCACGGAATAGGCAGAATCGACATGATTGAAAATCGATTGGTCGGAATTAAATCCCGCGAAGTTTATGAAGCTCCAGCTGCCTCGATTCTTCATTTTGCACATACTGAACTCGAAAGACTTACTCTCGATAAAGCTGTTATGCATTACAAGAATCTCGTCTCTCATGAATTTGCTAATCTTATTTATAACGGACTCTGGTTTACTCCATTGAGAGAATCACTCCAGGCTTTCGTCGATAAAACTCAAGAAAAAGTAACGGGTCTTGTTAAAGTTAAACTCTACAAAGGTACAATGAGAGTTGTCGGTAGAACATCTCCTTACTCTCTCTATGACCCTTCGCTGGCAACTTATACTATTGAAGATCAATTTGACCATAAAGCCTCGGAAGGATTTATTAAAATCTACGGATTGCCTTACAAAACAATCAACCGGGTCGAACAAAAATTAAGTGATAATAAAGTAACGGTGTGATATGGCTGTCTGGAACGGTCGTTTTAAAAAAGATCTGGACAAAGAAGCGCTAAAATTTTCTTCTTCAATTGAGCTCGATCGACGGATGTTTAACGAAGATATTGATGGTAGCATTGCTCACGTCAAAATGTTAGCCAGGCAGAAAATTATTACTCTTGTAGAATCGAAAAAGATTGTAAAGGCGCTTGAAGAAATTCGTAGTGAAATTGCAAATGGCAAATATCTAATCGATTGGACTAAAGAGGATATTCATTCTGCAATTGAAGAGAGACTGATACAGAAAATTGGCGAAGCTGGAAAGCGGCTTCATACAGGCCGAAGCAGAAATGACCAGGTAGCACTCGACGAACGACTGTTCCTGAAGAAAGAAATCAATATATTAATTAAACTGATTACGGGTTTACAAAAATCGTTATTGAAAAAAGCTGAAAAATATAAGACCACAGTTATTCCGGGTTATACGCATTTGCAAAGAGCGCAACCTATCCTCTTCGCACACCATCTGACAGCGTATATTGAAATGCTCGAAAGAGACAAAGAAAGATTAAAAGATTGTCTGAAACGGAGCGACAAATCGCCTCTGGGTGCTGCTGCATTCGCCGGCACGTCGCTCCCGATCGACAGAAGTTACACTGCTAAACTGCTCGGCTTCGGAGGTATTGTTGAAAATAGCATCGATGCCGTCAGCAGCAGGGACTTTATTATCGAATTAATTTCGGCAATGTCAATTATAATGGTGAATTTAAGTCGTCTGTCTGAAGAATTTATCCTGTGGAGTAGTTCCGAATTTGCGTTTGCTCAAATTGACGATGCGTATGCAACGGGCAGTAGTTTGATGCCACAGAAGAAAAATCCTGACTTTGCCGAATTGATAAGAGGTAAGTCGGGCAGAGTTTTTGGCGCTTTGACCGGAATTTTAACTTTAATGAAAGGCCTCCCGCTTGCTTACAATAGAGATATGCAGGAAGACAAGTATCATCTAATTTCGGCACTCGATACAACGAAAGATTCTTTAAAAATTGCAGCCGGCATGATCGACCATACAGAATTTAAAACCGACAGATTTGAGGAAGAGCTGACCGGCGATTTATCGCTTGCAACAGACTTGCTCGATTATCTTGTACGGAAGAATGTACCTTTCAGAAAAGCTCATCATCTGGTTGGGAAAATTGTCGCCCGTTGTGTAGAAAAAGGGATCAAATTGAATCAACTCGAATTGAGTGAATATAAAAAATTTTCTCCCGCATTCGAAAAAGATTTATACTCACTCCTCACTCCATTGAGCAGCATAAAGAAAAAAACATCCGAAGGAAGCACTTCCCCTGAAGAAGTCAACAAAGCTTTACGTAAGTGGAAGAAAAAACTCGCTTCTGCATAATTTTTTCAAGCCAGGATTATTACCTCGAAAATTTTTCGAACTCCATTATTTTACTTATTTTTTGAACAACAGAACAAACTAACTGTTTATTCCGTCAAAATAAGTACAAAAAATTAAAAGGAGTTTGGTAATGCGATTTAAAATTATTCTCTTCGGTCTATTCCTCCTTTCGGCGTTTATAAATGTAAATGCATCAGGAGGAGGAAAAGGTTTTGACATCAGTAACTTGAACAAATCTGTATCGCCACGAGAAAACTTTTATGAGTTCGCAGTCGGTAACTGGGTTAAAAACAATCCAATACCTCCCGATCAGAGCAGGTGGGGAACCTTCAACGTTCTAATCGAGAGGAATAATGAATTGCTCCGTTCTATTGTGGAAGAAGTAGCTTCAAATCCGAATTGGGAAAAGGGGACAGCAAAGCAAAAGATTGCTGATTTTTATGTAACGGCAATGGACTCGGCTCGGATCGAAAAATATGGTTACAAACCAATTCTTCCTCTTTTCGAACAAATTGATAAAATCAGAAACAAAGCCGAACTTATTGAAGCAGTAGCACAATTCCATAAAACTGGAATTTCTCCATTCTTTTATTTTTACGTTGCCAGCGATGCTAAAAGAAGTGATCTAATGGCAGCTCATATTTATCAAGGCGGGGTTGGTCTTCCGGACGTGGAATATTATACCAAAGACGACGAGAGATCGAAAGAAATAAGAGAAAAGTATCTCCAGCACGTTGCAAAGATGTTTGCATTAGCAGGCGAAGAGAAGAATGCTAATGATTTTGCCGAAAAAATTATGAAAATTGAAACGGCTCTCGCAAAAGTTTCCAACACACGTCTGGAAAACAGGGACCCGATAAAAACATATAATAAATTGACAATCAATGCTCTTAAAAAATTGACTCCCTCGTTTGACTGGGACCGTTACTTTGAAGGACTTGGAGTCGAAAATCTGAATGTTATAATAATTAGGCAACCTGAATTTATTAAAGGGATGGCGGCTTTGATTGACGATGTAACTCTCGACGATTGGAAAATTTATTTGAAGTGGAATGTAATTAATGAGACCGCCGAAGCACTTAGCACTCCTTTTGTTATGGAAAAATTCGAATTCGAAGGAAAGTTTTTGAGAGGTCAACAGGAAATCCAGCCGCGCTGGAAAAGGGTAATTAACGTAATGAACGGAACGCTCGGCCAATTGCTCGGCCAGGTTTATGTTGAAAAAGCTTTTCCGCCTGAATCGAAAGCCAAAGCTAAAGCTATTGTCGACAATATACTCGTCTCGATGAAGGAAAGCATTCAAAATCTTGACTGGATGAGCGATGAAACAAAAGCTCGAGCTTTGAAAAAACTAAGCACTTTCGGTGTGAAAATTGGATATCCCGATAAATGGAAAGACTATTCGGAACTCGAAATAAAACGCGATTCTTATCTCAAAAATTTGATGAGAGCATCGGAATGGGAAATTAAAGACAACCTGAAAAAAATCGGTCAACCGACAGATAAATCAGAATGGTCGATGAATCCTCAAACTGTCAATGCAATGTATTCTCCCACACGAAACGATATTACATTTCCTGCGGGCATACTGCAACCTCCTTTCTTTAATCCCGATGCTGATGATGCGATCAATTACGGCGCAATGGGAGCGGTTATCGGTCATGAAATTACCCACGGCTTCGATGACCAGGGGAGGAAATACGACGAGAACGGAAATCTGAATGATTGGTGGACAAAAGAAGACAACGAAAAATTCCAGCAGAGAGCACAAAAATTGGTCGACCTTTATAACAGCTTTGTAGTTATCGATACATTTAAAGTTGACGGTGCTTTGACTCTCGGCGAAAATATTGCTGACCTTGGCGGACTGACGATTTCCTTCAATGCGTTTAAGAAAACCGAACAATACAAAAAGGGAGAAAGCATCGATGGCTTCACGCCAGCTCAAAGATTTTTCCTTGGATGGGCTCAGGTGTGGGCTACAAATATTAGACCCGAGGCTCTTAAACTTCAGATCAAAACCGATGTCCATTCACCGGCAGTTCAACGCGTCAACGGGCCTTTGATGACTATGCCCGAATTCTTTGAAGCATACAATGTACAACCGGGAGATCCGATGAGAATACCGGATGATAAAATCGTTAAAATATGGTAAACTGATTTTTAATTTTTTTCGAGGGTAGAATGAATTCTTTAGAAGTACATAATCTTACCAAAAGATTCGATAAAATTGTAGCTGTCGACGGCGCCTCTTTCGAGGTGCCCGACGGCTCGATATTTGGATTAATTGGCAGAAATGGAGCGGGTAAAACTACAACCATCAGAATGATGATGGGCATCTATCTGCCAGACGAAGGCGAAGTAATTCTTAAAGGCGTTAAAGTAGGCAGGGAATTTAAAAGCAAGGTGGGTTATCTGCCGGAAGAAAGAGGACTTTATAAAAAAATGAGAGTTCTCGAAACACTCCACTATTTCGCTGAACTTAAAGGCAAAACCGGCAAAGAGGTACATAAACAAGCGATCGAATACTTGAAGAAATTCGAGCTCTATGACCGACGAATGTCGAAAATAGAAGACCTCTCCAAAGGAAACCAGCAGAAGATCCAGTTTATCACTACTATTCTCCACGACCCGGAGTTTATTATTCTTGATGAACCGTTTTCCGGACTCGACCCGATTAATACAAATATCCTGAAAGAAATTATTCTTGAAATGAAAAGGAGAGGCAAGGTAATAATACTTTCGACTCACCTGATTGATTATGCCGAAAAGATGTGTGACCACGTGGCAATTATCGATAAAGGAAAAATAGTTTTGAAGGGCTCCCTCGAAGAACTAAAATCTAAGTATGCTAACAGGAATGTAAGTCTCGTCTATAACGGAGATATTTCATTCCTGAAAAAACATAATGAGATAGTAGAAAAAATAGAAGACTTTGGTAATTCGACTGGAATAAGAGTACACAAAGAATCACAAATACAGGACTTGTTGAAACTACTGATTGATAATGGAGTTGAGATAAAAAAATTCAATGCCAACGATATCTCGCTTCACGAAATATTTGTTGAAACCGTTGGCAACGAAGTCGATTCCGAAACTCAATTTTCGTTATCGGATAAGGAGGGCAAAAATGTTTAATTACAGAGTACTTGCAATCATTAAAAGAGAATTGAGAGAGCGCCTTTTTTCTAAAGCTTTTATTACTACGACATTATTGATACCAGGACTTATAATCGTAATTTTTGGTGTACAGGCATTGCTTTACAGCACTGAGAGTAAAAATCTCAATTTTGAATTGATTACCGAGAATGAAGAACTGACATCTGCTTTTAAGTATGAATTTTCGAATGCAGATTTTGTCAAAGAAAAACACTATGTCTTCCTTTACAAATCGATGAAAAGGGAAGAATTCAAAAAACATTTAGAGGAAATAAGAAACAAAATTGTTGACGAATCATTGACGGGCGTGATATTTGTTCCTTCATCGGCACTTAAAGATAAGAAAATAGAATATTATTCTAAGTCGCCACAAAACATTGCACTCTCGAGAGAATTGAACGGACCAATAAATAAAGTGCTGGTTGATGCTTATTTTATGAATAAGACGCTAAACCCAGAAGAACTCGAGTTTGCGCGACGTGGGGTCGATTTTGCCGGTTTCAAAGTCTCTGAAGAAGAGCAAATTAAAGAAGAAGGATACGGCAATATAATTCTTGCCTACGCCTTTACGTTTCTGCTCTATATGAGTTTGCTTATCATCGGTCAGATTACGCTTCAATCGGTAATTGAAGAGAAGAGTAATAGGATTGTCGAAATTGTTCTTTCATCGGTAGAGCCGAAAGAATTGATGACAGGCAAGATACTC
The DNA here is from genome assembly GCF_051488685.1 of Melioribacter sulfuriphilus. NCBI lineage: Bacteria > Pseudomonadati > Ignavibacteriota > Ignavibacteria > Ignavibacteriales > Melioribacteraceae > Melioribacter > Melioribacter sulfuriphilus. The sequence goes on along the minus strand of NZ_JBPSEH010000001.1, from coordinate 617,259 downwards.
GGAGCGTCGATTACCGGATTGGTTCAAATGGGAATCTGGCTCTTTACGATTATGGGTGTCGTTTCATCTTCCTGGTTAACACTCCCCGATAATCTGGTTCTTGAAATCGATACTAACGTGGTGCTCTATGTCCTTGTTAATTTCTTCATTGGATTGGTACTGTTTATTGGATTGTTCGCAACTGTAGGCGCAATATTCGACAACCCACAGGATGCTTCATCCGGTACTATGCCGATAATGATGCTTATCATAATTCCATTTTTCATAGCTTTTTCGATTATGGAAAATCCGAATAAGCCTTACGCTGAGATTGCCTCTTTGTTCCCATTTTCATCAGTAATCGTAATGCCTGCAAGAATGACTTTAATTGACGTGCCAACCTGGCAGTTGATAGCCGCAATTCTAATAAATATTCTTACCATAATTGCCATATTCCCTGTAGCCGGAAAAATTTATCGTGTGGGAATTTTAATTACAGGCAAGAAACCAAAATGGTCGGAAGTATTCCGCTGGCTTAAACAGTAATTTATTGTGGCAAACGCGTATCTAACTTCGATGCGTGTTTGCCGTTTTTTAATTTGACCCTGTCGGTGCGATTTATTAACTTGTTCTCCGTAATAAACAGTCATTTCTTTGATTCTGTCCGTAGAAAATTTTAACAAGTCAATTTCGATTTCGGAGAAAAAAATGAGCGATGTAGACATTTATTCCGAATTGGTGAATACGTTAAATAAAGATTTTTCGCTCGATGAAACTAATCTTCCTGCAAAGAACGATATTGAATTCATTCGCGTTTATCTCGTAGAGAAAATAAAAGAATTAATGGCACGGGACTACGGAAGATTCATAAATAATTTGTACAGAATTGACGTCGACGAAGCGAAGGTTAATGAAATTTTGTATGATAGAAATAAAACTGCCATCCCTGCAAGGCTTGCCGATTTGATAATTGAACGCCAGCTACTCAGAATTAAAACACGCATGATGTACCGCAACGGCAAACTTTAAACTTTATAACTTTTTTCACAATTCCCATCTGACTATTTTAGTCCTCAAAAAATAAATTTTTGGAGTACCATGATTAAGTCACTTTTTATGAAGTACCCGATAATAGATTATACCGTAATTATAATCGGTTCGGCTATTATGGCTGTAGGTATCGGAGTATTTCTTGTAGATGCACAGGTCGTACCAGGCGGAGTAAGTGGATTGGCGATGGCATTTCATTATTTGTCAGGCAATAAAATTCCAGTTGGTATGCTGATCTGGATTTTTAATGTGCCTTTGTTTATATGGGGAATTAAGGAACTCGGCGGTAAGTTCGGTATGCGTACTTTCGTCGGTTTTACATTCAATTCAATTTTTATCGATCTTTTCAGGGGCGACATACCAGGACTTTCTTTTATTCGCCTGCAAAATACCAAGCCAATTCAGGATTTGTACAAAAACGATTTTCTTTTCTTGATACTTATTGGTGCTGTTTTGCTTGGAATTGGACTCGGTCTGGTTTTCAAATTTAAAGGTACAACCGCTGGTTCCGATATCGTAGCTTCGATTTTGCATAAACGGTTTGGAATTAAACCAGGCCAGGCAATAATGATAATCGACTTTTTTGTTATTGCATTTGCAGGAATGATAATTGAACTAAAAAATCTCTCGCCCAATCGTCCTGCGCTAACTCTAACATTTTATGCAATTTTTCTTTTGTTCGTTTCTTCCCGATTAATTGATGCAATTATTGACGGCTTCGACTACGCCAGAGCAGCTTACGTTATATCGGACAAATACAATGAAATTATCGATACGATATTGACTGAAATGGGAAGAGGGTGCACTGCTGTCAAAACCAGAGGTGTTTATCGAAATGTGGAACGTGAAATGATTTTGACTGTTGTGCCACTGCGCGAAGTATCAAAACTGGTTGACCTTGTCAAGAGCATCGATCCCTCTGCATTTGTAATCGTTTATAACGTGCACGAGGTGCTCGGCGAAGGATTTAGAAGAAGGATCTAATAAATGAGCGACTTACTCGACAAAAGAGAGATCGAAACGCTTGCTTCTTCTTTTCGCATTAGCAAAATATTACTAACTGCTGTCGAACTCGATCTATTCTCTGAGCTCGACGGCAAATTGTTAACCAGTAAAGAAATTGCCCAGGATTTGAACACCGACGAATCTGCGACCTCCATTTTACTTAATGCACTTTGTGCAATCGGTCTTTTAAAGAAATCTAAAAATAAATATTACTGTACGGAAACAGCTTCTAAATATTTGTCGCAAAAAAGTACCGACTATATGCCAAATCTCCATCATACAGCAAATCAATGGCGCAAGTGGAGCAGGCTTACGGAAATAATCAAGCACGGTAGAAGTGTGGCATCTTTTGAGAGAAACGAAATTGAAAGAGAACAATTTATCGCAGCTATGCATTACAGAGCCAGATTGCAAGCGGAGATCATTGCATACATGATCGATATAGGCAAAGTAAAAAAAATGCTTGACGTTGGCGGCGGCTCAGGTGCATTTTCATACGCATTCATGAAACGTAATCCAGAATTAAAATCAGTAATTCTCGATTTATCTGAAGTAATACCGCTTACAAAATGGTATGCTTCCGAAGAGCAGATGTCCGATAGAACCGAATTCATAGAAGGTGATTATTTATCTGTTGATTTCGGCCAAAATTACGATATGATTTTCATTTCTTCGATAATTCATATGAATAGTTATGATCAAAACAATAAATTGATAAAAAAATCAGCAGATGTTCTCTCTCCAGATGGCTTTATTGTAATAAGAGATTGGGTGATGAATGATAATTTAACGGAGCCTCCAGAAGCGGCTTTATTTTCGGTGAATATGCTCGTCTCTACAAAAGAAGGACGCACTTACTCGGAAAGCGAAATTAAAGAATGGTTAGTCAATGCCGGCATTCGGCGAACGGAAAAAAAAGAAACAGGATTCGGGCCGGCACTTTATATCGGTTTTAAATAGGAGTCGTTTATGAAGCGACTATTCATTTTAATAATGGCTTTAATGTTAATGAGCGCATGCAGTACAAAAAAATCTCCGGAAGATTTTCTCGATGCCAATTTTGTTCTTGTTACTGTCCCTCAACAAAACTTCGACTTAAGCAAGCGCCAGAAAGATTATCTGCTACTTTTCAAGCACAGATTTCCCAGCGATGAAATTAGAGAGTATTTTAAAATAAATCAGATGCAATTTAACGAAGAAATCAATTTCCTCTTTTCAAATAACCTCATAAAAAAAGACGACGATAATTTTCAGCCAGCATTCCCCGTAATTTCCAGCGACGACTATAATGATATTTTAAATAGACTCGATTCGTTAATTAAAGATGTAAGGATAATTATTCTCGATCGCCTCGATAATATTGAGAACGAATACAAGAAAAACAAAATGAGCAAACCTTTTAATGACATTGCGTACTTTGTGATTCGTGACTATTCCATTATGAAAAATATTTCCGATTATATTATTAAAGTCGAACCACCACTCAGAGGCGGAGATAGGTTCTATGCAGCATTATTTGAAAAAGAAATTCTGAACAATGGCAGATTAAGAAGTAAAATTATTTTTGAGAAAGATGAATTAAAGACGATTGAAAATATTTCAAAGATTACTCAAAAAGATTTGGTCGAATACTTTGATAGACAAATTCCAAGGCTGGTAAAATATTATCTTGAAAGTAGCTTTAAGGATCAGTGCAGCTTTAGAGAATGGCTTTATTGGACAGTCTATATTGTGGCCGACAGGGTTACAGACTTGTTAAATAAAGACGGATATATTAATTTACCTCAGCAAGTAGAGCTGGTGATGAAATAGAGTGAATATGAAAAAAATATTGGTCATATTGCTCTTGCTTCTGCCTTTTGCTGAACATTACACTCAGGAAAAGAGAGATGTTCGGGATAAAGTTGGTTTTTGCTGGGATGCAAGCGAGATGGAACGTTTTGTTAGTTGGTTGAATAAAAATTCGAGCGACAATATTAATTTCAAAGGACGTTTGATTGCCGCAATATCTGTTCACGACGATTATCTCTATGCTGGTAAAGTTTATCATCCTCTTTTCAAATTGATCGATGCAAAAGAAGTAATTATTCTGGGAGTTACACATTCGACAGTCAGAAAAGAATTGGGGACTTTCAGAAACAAATTAATCCTCGAGAATCATGATGCGTGGACTGGAATTTACAACGACGTAAAAATTTCACCCCTGAGAGAAATTATCAAGAAAAAATTAGACCGAAACTATTATGTAATTAATAACAGGGCTCATCAAATAGAACATTCGATCGAAGCTGTTATCCCGTTTCTTCAATTTTATAATAAAGAAATAAAGATAACTCCAGTAATGGTTACGGCTATGAATCGGGACACAATGGAAATAATATCGAAAGAGCTTTCGGAGATTATTTCTCAATATATTATTGAACGTCAACTAACGCTTGGAAAAGATATTTTTATATTGATATCGAACGATGCAAATCATTACGGCGTTGATTTTAACAATTATCCTTACGGTATTGATGAAGCTGCTCATAAAAGCGCAATCGATAATGACCTCAGAATAATAAATAATTATCTCGTGGGTGTTATTGGTAAAGAAAAAATTATAGGTCTTTATGGAGAATTAATCGATGGTGTAAATCGAGGTACACAACCTCTCTGGTGTGGAAGATATCCGCTTTTATTCGGTCTTATGACTGTTAAAAATGTAGTTGATCAATTAAATCTCGGTAGCATTCACGGTGCGTTAATAAAATATTCCGATACCTACACAGAAAAACTTCTTCCTTTTGAAGGAAGTTCAATGGGTACAACGGCGCCTTATTCTCTCGATCACTGGGTGGGATTCTTTACGCTGGGATTTTATATTGACAGAGAAAGCAGGTGATATCTTAATTGTCTTTGATGTTTTTTTTCAATTTTTCAATTTCATCCCTAAGAAAAGCTGCACGTTCGAATTCGAGGTCTTTTGCTGCGGCGTACATTTCTTCGGTCATCTGTTCAATCAATTCTTTTTTCTGTTCGTCTGTCATATACTTAATGACCGGTTCTACTACTTTGAGCACTGAAGTTTCTGCAGGTTCGCTCTCTTTTCTACGAACATCCGCAATCGAGGTCGAACTGAGGATTTCCTCGACGCTTTTATAGACGGTTTGGGGTGTAATGCCGTGTTTATCGTTATATTCTTGCTGAAGTTTTCTTCGGCGGTAAGTTTCATCGATTGTTTTACGCATTGATTCTGTTATAACGTCTGCGTACATGATTACCTTGCCGTTTATGTTTCTTGCGGTTCTGCCGGCAGTTTGCATAAGCGAGCGTTCGCTTCTCAAGAAACCTTCTTTATCGGCATCGAGAATTGCGACGAGTGAAACTTCCGGCAAATCCAGACCTTCGCGTAATAAATTAACCCCCACAAGTACATCGAAGTCCCCCATACGCAGGTCGCGTATAATTTCGACTCTTTCAAGAGCGTCGATATCGCTGTGGATATAACGCACTTTGATGTTGAGTTTATCGAGATAATCGGTAAGATCTTCGGCCATTTTTTTCGTTAAAGTAGTTACTAGAGTTCGTTCTTTATTTTTGACGCGTTTGCGAATTTCTCCGATTAAATCGTCAATCTGACCGGCGACGGGACGTACTTCAATTTCAGGGTCGAGTAGTCCTGTAGGCCGAATAATTTGTTCCACATAGGCGCCGCCGCTTTTTTCGAGTTCATAATCACCCGGTGTTGCGCTTACGTAAATTACCTGGTTGACAAGATTTTCGAATTCCTCGAATTTAAGAGGTCTATTGTCGAGTGCTGAAGGTAATCGGAAACCGTATTCAACGAGAGTTTCTTTGCGGGAGCGATCGCCGTTGTACATTCCTCTTATTTGAGGAATTGTAACGTGCGATTCATCAATTATCAGAAGATAATCTTTCGGAAAATAGTCGAAAAGGCAATAGGGTCGCGAGCCAGGTGGTCTGCCGTCAATATGGCGCGAATAATTTTCAATTCCGGAACAGTAACCAATTTCGCGCATCATTTCGATATCAAAACGGGTGCGCTGTTCGAGCCGCTGTGCTTCGACGTATTTTTCCTGTGACCAGAAATACTGCAGGCGTTCTTTAAGTTCCTCTTCGATCGATTTGATTGCGCGGTTGATCTGTTCTTTAGTTGTTACAAAATATTTCGCCGGATAGATCGGTGCAGAATCTACCTCTCTAATTGTGTCGCCAGTAATTGAATCGATCACCGAGATTCGCTCGATTTCGTCGCCCCAGAATTCTACCCTTATGGCCTCTTCGTATTGATAAGCTGGAATAATTTCAATGACGTCTCCGCGCGCCCTGAAAGTGCCTCTCGAAAATTCGATATCGTTGCGGGTGTAATAAATGTCGATTAAATCCCTCATAAGTTTCTTGCGGTTTATTTCCTGACCTTTTCTGAGAAATAAAATCTGACGGGCATATTCATCAGGTGCACCGATACCGTAAATGCTCGAAACGCTCGCAACGATAATTACATCGCGTCGGCCTTCAATTAATGCCGTAGTTGCCTTAAGCCGCAGTCGATCAATTTCTTCATTTACCGAAAAATCTTTTTCTATATATAAATCCCTTTTGACCACATAGGCTTCCGGTTGATAGTAATCGTAGTAACTTATGAAAAACTCGACGGCGTTCTTGGGAAAAAACGATTTAAATTCAGAATAGAGTTGGGCAGCGAGAGTTTTGTTGTGCGAAATAATAAGTGTAGGTCGATTAGCCTCCTTAATCACATTGGAAATCGTATAAGTTTTTCCACTGCCTGTAACTCCAAGCAGAACCTGATGCTTCAGTCCCTTATTGAGCCCTTCGACCAATTCCTTAATTGCCTTCGGCTGATCGCCCGAAGGCTGGTAACTGGAAACTAATTCAAATTTCATACTTAGTTGCGTGTCCTGACTTCTGCAGCATGAAAATAACCGTCGTGTAAATGTCCTCTCAAAGTAACATTATTTGTTACATCCATTCCCGGTGGCAGTTTAATAGGACCCAAAACTTTCATTTGAATTCCAGCTCTATCTTCAACGTAAAAAACAGTTCCACCCGAAGCCTGATCGATAAAAAATCCTTTATCGTGAATCACTTTTACAATTATATCCCTGTTTACGTTGCTGTTTTTATCGAAATCAGAAAAGAGTCCCAGATCATCCTTTGGATTGAAATATGTAATATAAATAACCAAAACTACAGCCACGATCATTACAGGTAAAATAATTTTATTTATTTTCATAAAACACTTTCGTTTCGTTTAATTGAGTAATAAATATATAAAATCTCTCAAGACATGAGCAAATTAGTAAGGAACCTGTTTTATTTGTTAAATTTAATATCCCAAAATTAAAGAGGTTATTTATGAAATCGAGAATTATAATGATTTGTTTGTTTTCTTTTGGTATAATTTATTCTCAGACCCCCGATTCGCTGGAAGGGAAGTGGATTCCGGGACTTGTAATGGGACTTGGAATCAACCAGGTGGCATTCAATAACTGGGTAAAAGGGGGCGAAAATTCGATTGCATGGACGCTATATGGCGATTTTAAATTAAGTCGCGGCACAGAAAAATGGAACTTTAAACATCAATTAAAAGCGGCGTATGGAAGGGCAAAAATAGGCGAAGCTACTTACAAAACGACCGAAAACGACCTTTTTATGGAAGATGTTCTTTCGTATAAGGCAGGTTGGGCTATCGATCCATTTTTTTCGAATTCCGTCAGAACACAGGTTACGAAAGGTTATGATTACAAATTATCTAACGCTCCGAATGTTTCGGATTTTTTTGATCCAGGATATATTACACAAACATTCGGCTTTGCTTACAATAAATACGCAAATATTACCACCAGAGTTGGTCTCGCATTTCAGGAGGTAATATCGAATCGGTTTACTCAATATACAGACAATCCCGAAACAAGCGAAATTGAAACATTCAAATTCGAAACCGGATTCGAGTCGGTGACAGATATGAATTTTAATCTCGACGATAATATCGTTCTTGCGAGTAAATTGAGATTTTTCTCCCGATTCGAAAGCCTCGATGTCTGGGACGTTCGATGGGATAATGTAATTACTGCAAAAGTTAATAACTGGTTGAGTGTCAACTTTACTTACCTTCTGCTCTATGAAAAAGCGCAATCATTAAAAACACAAACGAAAGAGGCATTGCAAATAGGAATTACTTATTCTATTTTGTAATTATGGGAATGTTATTAAATCAAATAATTTTTCTTGCCTCGTCATTTATTGCAGCGGCTGGATTAATTTATGTAATCTATGCTCGAGCTGATGAATCGATAAATTCAAAGATCTTCTTGCTGACGCTTTTTCTTGTAATTGCATATTTGATATCTCATACAATTCATTTTGTCTTCATGCCCACCTACGATGTTACATTGCTCGACCGATCGTGCCATTCTTTGCTTCTTCTGATTATGGTATCAATTACTTTTTTTACTATTTATTATCCCCGTAAAATTTTCAAGACGAAGCTGGCGGAATTTTTGGTCATAGTTCCATTGGTATTACTGCTGGTTATGTTGTGGAAAGGATGGTTGATAAGGGAATCATACGCACACGACCATGGTTTCTATCCATATTTCACCAATCTCTATCCACTCTATTTAATCTGGTATTTGATCTTAATCCTTCTGAATTATTTCTGGATAATTTCAAAATACAGATCGACGGAAAACAAACTTCACAAAAAACAATTAATCCTTTACTTGTTTGGACTCGTTATTACCAATACAGCCACATACATTTTTGGTTTACTTTTGCCATGGATACTCGGTTTTTATTATCTCGTTGAAATAAGTCCTCTTGCTTTTATGGTTGGATTTATTTTTTTTACTTCAATTGCTGTGGGTAAATATAATATGTTCCCCGTTGCAAAGGAGAAGGTCTCGTCTTTCAGTCTTAATAGAAAAATATTTTTCGTTGCTCTGGTCATAGTTCCGATAATAATTTTGCTTATTCAAATTCCCATAGGCAGAGTATTGTTCGGTATAAATCCTGGCAAGGAACAAATAAGATTTTTCTTTTATAGCGTGCTGGTGGGAATTACGGTAAGCATTACACTTTCATTTGTGTTTTCCAGGATAATAGCGCAACCGATTTCTCTTTTGATTGAGAAAGTAAATGAAATAGAACGTGGTAATTTTAATGTTAAGACGAACATTCGCTCAAATGACGAAATAGGCGAGTTGTCCCGCGCATTCGACAGTATGGCTGAGACATTGAGTAATAGCAACAGTGAGTTAAAAAGAAAGGAAGAAAGAATTTCAATTTTGTTGAATGCCTTCGAGAAATCGCTTGCCGCTATAGCCATAGTCGATGAAGATTTGAATATTATCGAAGCAAACGAGCGATTTTACGAAATCTGCGGATTCAAACGTGATACTGAACTGAACGGAAAATCAATATTAGAAATACAGTTCAGCGGGTCGAAAAAAATACTGAATGAAATTGTTAACAGCGTTAAACAGAAAAAAATTTATTTAAGTGAAATACAGATTATAGTTCAGGATGGTAGTCAGAAGGATTTATTGATTTCTGTTTCAGAAATTGGCGAAACCAGGCGAGGTTATCTTTTCGTGGAAATCGATATAAGCGACAGGAAAAAACTCGAAGCAGAAATAATCAGGGCTGAAAAATTTGCTTCGCTCGGGAAAATGGCAGCCATTCTGGCTCACGAAATTAAAACTCCCCTCACCTCCATTAAAATGAATGCCGACATTCTTCGCAAATCATTGATTCTATCGGATGACGAAAAAGAATCATTTGTAATAATCGACAAAGAGATTACGAGACTTACAAACCTGGTCAAGGAAGTGCTTCAGTTTTCGAAAGAACTGACAATTTCAAAAAGCGAAACTGATATTCATTCTTTATGCGAGGACGTAATTCAACAAATACTTCCTAAATTATCTGATAAAAAAACCTTGATTCTTAATCACACTGCAAATACCTGGCTCAACGTCGATCCGGATAAATTCAAACAGGTTCTTATTAATCTTGCTCAAAATGCACTCGAAGCGATGGATGAAAATGGTAGACTTGAATTTTATTCCACGATAGAAAATGATTTCTTCTGTCTCTATGTCAAAGACAATGGCAAAGGAATTAAAGAGGGGGATAAAATATACGATCCATTTTACACAACCAAAGCTTCGGGCACGGGTCTCGGCCTTTCGATTTCAAAAAAAATAATTGAGCTTCATGGCGGTGATTTGATATTGAAAAAATCGGAGCCAGGAGAAACCATTTTCGAAATTAAAATTCCGTATCAAAAATGAGATCTAAATTGTTAATCATTGACGACGACGATTCGATTCGTCAAACATTAACCAATTACTTCAAAAAACTTGGTTACAACGTGGTGGCGGCTCGTGATGGGAATGAAGGGTACGAGATGCTTCAAAAAATGCTGCCGGATCTTGTTATCTCGGATATCAGAATGCCTGGCCTATCGGGTCTTGAATTTTTACGGAAAGCAAAAGAAACTGACGAGCATATAAAAGTAATTTTAATAACTGCGCACGACGATTATCGAACCACAATCGAAGCCATGCAAAAAGGAGCTTACGACTATTTTGAAAAACCGCTCGACATAGAAAAACTTAAAATTGCAGTGGAACGAGCTCTCGAGTCGAAGCAACTGAGTGAGAGAATCGACTCGATTATTGAAAAAGAAGCCGAAGAATTTCAACCCGAAAAAAGACTAATCGGTAAATCCCATGCCATGAAAGAAATTTATAAGATTATTGGACAGGTCTCCACAAGCAGAGTAACAATTCTTATTCAGGGCGAAAGTGGCACGGGAAAAGAACTGATTGCAAAATCAATTCATTACAGCGGAATTACTCAGAATCAGCCCTTTGTTGCAGTTAATTGTACGGCTATCACCGAATCGCTCCTTGAAAGCGAATTGTTTGGACACGAAAAAGGTGCCTTTACAGGAGCCGACAGACTAAAAAAAGGTAAATTCGAATTAGCCGGCGAGGGAACGATTTTTCTCGATGAAATTTCCGAAATGTCTCCCCATCTTCAAGTGAAATTGTTAAGAGTGCTGCAAGAAAAAGAATTCGAACGTGTCGGGGGCGAATATTTAATACCGATGAAAGCTCGTATTATTGCAGCTACAAACAGGAATCTGGAACAACTTGTAAATGAAGGCAAATTCCGTGAGGATCTTTTTTTTCGCTTGAAAGTCGTTTCGATCGATGTTCCCCCTCTCAGAGAACGAAAAGAAGATATTCCACTGCTGGTTAACTATTTCCTCCATAAATTAAACTCCGAACTGCATAAGAATGTAAATAAAATTTCATCGGAAGCAATTGAATCGTTAATTGAATACGATTGGCCCGGTAACATACGCGAACTTGAGAATACTCTCATGCAGGCTATTGTTCTTTCGAACGATGAAATATTGCACAAAGAAAATCTTTTGATAAAAGCTGGTCTTTACAACGACTCTAATAAATTAATATCACTCAAAGAAGTAGAAAAAAAACATATCAAATTTGTTCTCGAACATACCAAATGGAACAAGCCAGAAGCAGCGAAGATTCTGGGAATATCGTTGCCTACTTTATATTCAAAAATTGAAAATTACGGTTTAGCTGAAGATGGCGAATAAAATCCAAAAAACTAATGCTCTAAGACTGCTCGATAAGTTGAATGTCAAGTACGAAACCGCTGTTTATGAATTCAACGAAGATGAAATCGACGCACTTTCTGTGGCTAAAAAAATCAATGCTGAAGCGGAGCGGGTCTTCAAAACACTTGTTGCAAAAGGCGGCGGTGAAATTTTTGTTTTTGTTATTCCCGGAAATTGCGAGATCGACCTGAAAAAAGCAGCTAATGCTGCCAATGTAAAAAAAATCGATCTGGTTAAAGTTAAAGAATTGCTACCTCTCACAGGATATATCAGGGGTGGATGTTCACCAATTGGGATGAAAAAAATCTACCCAACATTTATCGACGAAACTGCCCAACTCTGGGATAAAATATACGTAAGTGCGGGTGTACGAGGTATGCAATTGTTAATTTCGCCCGATGATCTGAAAAATGTAACTAATGCCTCGTGGGCTGACCTGTTAAAATAACCTTATCGATTTATTTTTATTTTATGCCGTTTTTTCTTAGATTTGAAATCAAAAAAAAGGAGAATATTCAATGGCAAAACAACAAAGCTTCGCAGATAAAGCAAAAAGCAAAGCAAAAGCAGCTTTCGTTAATGTTAAAGTGGTTTCTACTGTTAAATCCGAAAACGGTAAATACAAATTTCAGGAAAGATTCGTAAAACTTGACGACGTAAATAAAGTTACATCTATAAAATAACTCCTTTAATGTAACATCTTTTACTGTCCGAATTATCCTGTCTAAAATCTTGTAGTACTATCTCCGCTATCCTGTCGATGAGAATTGGTGTATCTGGTAAAGCCTGGTGAGTGTGCATAGTCTAATTTTTTTTAAATAAATCGAGAGAGGAACCTGTCATGAGAAACTATAAGAGTTATACGCTAAGAAATTGGAAGGAATTGCCACAATTACAGAAATTGGACGATAATCAGAAAAGAGCTATTGAAGTTGTTGGAGCGGTTCTTCCTTTCAAAACAAATAATTATGTGGTTGAAGAACTTATCGATTGGGATAAAGTTCCGGACGATCCAATTTTTACACTTACATTTCCCCGGGCAGAAATGCTGAGTCAAGAACATTTCAAAGAAATTGAAAAACTTTTAGACTCCGGTGCGCCGCAGGACAAAATCAAAAAAATAGTCAATAACATTAGATGGGAGCTAAATCCACATCCAGCAGGACAAAAATACAACGTTCCCAGAATTGACGGCATTGAATTGACTGGAGTCCAGCATAAGTACAGGGAAACAGTGTTGTTCTTTCCGAGTCAGGGACAAACATGCCACGCTTACTGTACATTTTGTTTTAGATGGCCACAATTTGTGGGCATAAGTGAATTAAAATTTGCCATGAAAGAAACAGAATTGCTGATTAAATATTTGAAGGAACATACTGAAGTAACAGACCTGCTTTTTACAGGCGGTGATCCGTTGATAATGAAAACAAAAATTCTTGCTTCTTATATCGAACAGATCCTTAACGCCAATATGGAACACCTGCAGACAATTAGAATTGGCACTAAAGCCATCGGTTACTGGCCATATCGTTTCATTGACGAGCCCGATGCAGACGACTTGATTAAGCTTTTCGAAAAGATAGTTGCAAAAGGTAAAAATCTCGCAATCATGGCACACTTCAATCATCCTGTGGAATTAAGCACACCTGCAGCCGAAACAGCAATAAGAAGGATAAGAGCTACCGGTGCTCAAATAAGAACTCAATCGCCGTTATTGAAGCATATCAATGCTTCACCTGGAATATGGGCTGAAATGTGGCGAAAACAGGTTAACTTGAATTGTATTCCATATTACATGTTTATTGCACGCGACACAGGTGCACAGGAATTCTTTGGTGTGCCTCTTGTCGAAGCATGGAATATTTATCGTAATGCTTATCAAAGTGTAAGTGGAGTTTGCCGTACGGTAAGAGGACCAAGTATGAGTGCCACCCCGGGCAAAGTACAGATTCTCGGTGTAAATGAGGTCAATGGCGAAAAGATCATTGTGTTAAGATTTCTCCAGGGCAGAAATCCCGATTGGGTTGCAAAGCCGTTCTTTGCTAAATACGATGAAAATGCAATCTGGCTTGACCAGCTTAAGCCTGCTTTCGGAGAAGACAAATTCTTCTTTGAAGAAGAACTCGAATCGATCTTTCACGAACATATCTACGACGACGAATCGGAAAACTTTGAATAATAGATTTATTATTTTCATAATAAAGCCCGGATTAATCTTAATGCGTGATTATTCCGGGATTTTTTTACTATTTATTAATTGAACTAAATTACGGAATTATTAGATATAATTTAATAACTTTGACCTGACAACTTTATAAAACTCTGATGATTAGAGAGCGGCTTACAATTCTATTAATAATTTTTGTAATTGCGCAATTAATACAGGCGCAGAATAAGGATGTGGAAATATATCGCAAAACTGCTCTCGAACATATGGAAAATGGTAGGTACGGCGAAGCAATTGACCAGTTAAACAAGTATATCTCTGCAGTTCCACAAAATCCCGAAGGTTATAATTTACGTGCGCGCTGTTTCGAACAGAGAAAGCAGTACGAAAATGCCGTGCTCGATTTCAGAAGAGCGATTGCACTCGAAAAGAACAATACCAGGAGGAATGAGTATCTCAAAAATCTCAGAAGAGTTCAGGAAGTGTGGTATAACATCCTCAACAAAAAAATTGAAGGTCATCTGAGGGAAATTGCCATTAATCCAGACAATCCGATCAACTACCTCGAAATAGGAAAGTGTTATCGCTGGATGGAAATCTGGAACAAGGCTGAGGAATGGTACGACGAATATCTCAAGCGAGACGACAACGCCTCGCCAGATGAAATTATTAGATATACAGAAATTTTAGCTAAAACTGGGAGTATTACTAAAGGTGAAAAGATATTAAAAAAGTATGTAGAAAGATATCCCGACGACTGGCGGCTTTGGAGCAGGTATGGATATTTTACAATGTGGCTTAGCAAATACAATATTGCCAAAGATGCTTTCGAAAAAGCTCTTGCAATAAAGCCGTTCTTCAAAGAAGCTCGCGACGGTCTGGATATCGTTAACAGGCAAGCTTATGTAACGCAGCAAAATCCACGAGCCTTCGAAAAAGAATATCCGATTGATCGTTATTATCGTCTTCTTAAAAAAGATCCCTCCGATGTTGAAATAAGATTTAAACTCGTCGACGAATTGCTTAAAGCCAAAAGAATCGAAGAGGCATATCAACAACTTCAAATTATCGGTTTTGCGCATAGCGACGACGAACGGTTTCAGTCTAAGTGGGATTATGTGGTGCAATTCCGCGATAGTCTTTATCGGCTTAATCTCGACAGAGCAAAATTGAGATTGGCAAATAATTCTCTCGACAAAGATGCTCTTAAAATTCTTTCCCGCTATTATGAGTATCTACAATTTTACGACAGTGCCCTGACTTATCTCGACAAATATTTTGAACAAGTACCAGACGAGGATGACCCCGAATTGATTTATCAGTACGCCAGGATATTGGCGTGGAATCGCGAGTTCGACAGGTCTATCGATATAATGGATAAGCTTCTGGAAAAATTTCCCGATAATCTCGATTATCAATTGTTCAGAGCTCAGGTCTCGGTATGGATTAAAAGAGATATGGAACTTGCCAGAGAATATCTCAATAACGTTTTACAGAAAAGGCCGAATAATCTGGATGCAAATATCGCGATGGGCTCCTTAATGTTGATTGAAAGAAATTTTGAAGAAGCGCAAAAGTATGCCGACAAAGCCCGCAGTATCGATCCGACAAACGACGAAGTAATTAAATTACAGTCGGATATTGACTGGCAAAAACTGAGAGAAGAGGAAGAAAAGCTCTATAGTATTCTGGAGAAAGGACGAAAAGAAGTTCTTGACGGTCATTGCGAAGATGGACTGGTTTATTATGAAGAATACATGTCGAAAGCTGAACCGAATTTATTGATACTCAAGGAATATGGCGACGTCCTCTTCTGTGCTAAAGAGTATCAACGCGCTCTCGAAGCTTATAATCAGGTGCTTGAATTGGGATATAATTACGATGCAGCAATGCAAAGGGCAAAAGTTTATTATGCACTGGGCGATTCTGTCAATGCAGTCAAAGCATTTAAAGAGCTTATTAAAGAGGATTCGACGGACTTTGAAGCGCATTTGTACCTCGGCGATTCTTATTTGAAACTTGGCGAGCCCGATTCTGCACGTAAAATTTATAATATGCTACTCGAAACCTGGGATCTCGACTCTTCAAAAGTCGAGTTGGTAAAACTACGTAAAGGCTGGCTGCCAGTTACTGGAATAGCCGCCATCCTCGAAACATTTCCATACTATGTCGGGATCGCACCTCTATCACAATATTATTCCGATAATATTAGTTTTAGTCTGTCCACTTTCGGTTTACGCGCCGACCTGGGTATTAATAATTATTTGTCGGCGGGATTTCTGTTCAGTTCTACCCGACTAAATTCGAACTCACAAATTCTGAATCCCGACATAATTTCTACCTATGATTATATTGGAACAAGGAATTATAGAACATTAAAAGGTTTGGTTACAATCCGCATTTCGAAATATTTCAATGTTGGAACGGGAGTGGGAGTTACAAATTCGGCGGGCAGGTTACAACGAGATGAAAAGGAAGTTTTCGCAAATTTTGAAATCAGAGATACTGTTTCAGTATCTTTCACTTATCAAAATTCGGATGGCGCATTGATTCTCTATTCGCCTTATTTAATCGACCAGACGTATTATGCCTCGCTCTATCGTGTCGGCGGATATTATATTCACAAGAACGGACTAAAGATCAGCGGGTCTTTTCAATACATTTCTGTCTCGGATATCAACGAAGGCAACGATTTGATGATAAGACTTGGTAAATATGTCTATAGCGATCTAATCGTTGGATACGAATATTATTACACGAATTATAAATTTAAGTCGCAATATTATTACTCACCGCAAAATTTTGAATCTCACAGTTTCTGGCTGGATAATGAACTGGAGAAAAAGAAGGATTTAACCGTTGTACTCGGGGGAAAAATTGGTTACATCCCTTTCAGTAAATTTATTGCTCTCGAAGGACACCTCGAACTTTTGTATCGTCCTTTAGAAAACCTTACAATCAGTGGAAGAATGGGGATGGGCAGCACCTCAAGGGACGACGCGAGCTACAGATATTTTTCAACTCAATTATCTATCTACTGGACAGCTTTTTAAGGTGAAAAAATGAGACTATTTTTTTCGGTTTTCTTGTTGTTGTCTATTATCTGTAGTGCACAGAATTATAAATTGAGCGGCGAAGCTGTCCAGGGCTCAATTATAATTGGAAGTGGAGAGAATGTAGTGGAAGTATATCTGAATAAAAAGCCGATCCCGGTAGATAAAAACGGTAGATTTGTAATTGGCTTCGACAGGAACGAAAAAGGGTTAAGGACATTAAAAATCAAATTCAAAGACGGTACAATTAAAACTAAGAAACTAACCATTAAAAAACGGAAATATGAAATTCAGCGCTTGAAAATCAAAGATAAATACGTAGATCCTCCTGAGGAAGATATGGAAAGAATAGATCGGGAGTTGGAGATTATGAAAGAAGCCCGCAAAAAAATTGGGCAGATCGATTCGATGATGTTCGATGACGGATTTGTTATGCCGGTGGAAGGTGGCGAAATTACAGCTGTTTTTGGTAGTCAGAGAATTCTCAATGGGATTCCTAAGAAGCCTCATAATGGAATTGATATCGGAGATGTAGAAGTAGGCACTCAGGTAAAAGCGGCTGCAGACGGTATCGTTGTTCTGGCGGGAGAAGATTTCTATTTCAACGGCAATTTTGTTTTAATCGATCACGGGCTGGGCTTAAATACAATTTATCTGCATCTGAATAAATTGTACGTTACTGATGGTCAATTAGTTAAAAAAGGTGAAGTGATTGGCGAAGTTGGATCGACAGGGCGGTCGACCGGACCACATCTCCACTGGGGAGTACAATGGTATTCCAAGAGAATTGACCCGCTGAGTATCTTGAATCTCAGCGCAAATTAATAATTGAGAAGTTCACGGATATCATCTATAACTTTAACTCCAGCCGATTTTAATACTTTCTTCGACTGGTGTCCTGTTGACAATAGAATGCAGTCGGCACCAATAGCTTTTGCCACTTCAAAATCGTGCAGTGTGTCGCCAATAAGCAATAGCCTGCCATTGCCGTTTCCAATCTTTTTGAGTAATTCGAGTCCAAGATGAAGTTTTCCCGCGGCATAAATATTATCGAGTCCTACTATGTGGCTACAATATTTATCGATGCCAAGACGCATTGCCATTTCTTCGAGTGTGTGTTGTGAGTAAGCAGAAAGTATCGATTGTTCGACTGAGTTGTTTCTAATTCTTTCCATTACATCGAGAACGCCGTCATAAATTGAACATTCGTATTTTCTTTTTTCATATTCTTCAATCCAGAGCCTGCCTATAACTTCAAATGGCTCCTTTTCGAAATCGAACCCAAGCTTTGCATAATAATCTTTAACGGGAATTGTAAAGACGTCTTTATAAATTTCTTTTGTTATGTTCGGTAGGTTCCTTTCGCGTAGGAGCCGGTTGATAATTTCAATTCCCAGATCGACGTCGTTTAAAATTGTTCCGTTCCAGTCCCAGATTATATGTCTGTATTTATTAAGCATTTTTTGATGCAAAAATAATAAAATTAAGAGTAATTGATTAAGTTCGATTAAACTTTTATAAAATCACTACGATAATAAAAGGGATAGATTACGATGTTTGTAAAATTGAGTTTTAGATATGGTTAAGTGGGGGAAATTGTGTGAAGATATGAGAAAATTATGAACTACAATTTAATCAAACATTATCAGTTGGTAATCAGAACGGTAATTGTCTTTACTTTTATCGTTCATATAAATGTCGGACAATCATTAGATCCTTCCAAGAAATTTAGCCAGTACGTTATCGAAAAGTGGACAAATAATGAAGGACTTCCACAGAATTCTGTTTATGGTATTATGCAATCGAAGGATGGATTTATCTGGTTCGGTACTGAGGAGGGATTTGTCAGATATGACGGCGTTCGTTTTGAAGTCTTCAGCTCGGAAAATATCGACTTGATGAAAAATAATCTTGTAGTTGCAATGCTGCAGGACTCAAGAGGCACATATTGGGTAGCTACATTCGGCGGATTATTAAAATATTCTGAAAGTGAAATTAAATTGTTCGACTTAAGCAATGGGCTTTCGAACAATTCTGTACGCACTCTATTCGAGGATGAATATGGAAGAATATGGGCTGGGACGTCGAACGGTTTGAATATAATCGATATGGATAAAGTAAAATGTTATAGGGTGAAAGATGGATTAACAAACGATTATATTTATAAAATTTCAGGTAATCAAAAAGGAAAAGTTTATCTGGCAACTCGTGGAGGTGGCGTTAATGTTGTAGAATATGACCGCAGTAGAATTAAGTTTAGCGCTATTACCACGAAACAGGGATTGTTGAGTAATTCTGTAAGGTCGGTTTACTTAGATAGTAAAAGACAGTTGTGGGTGGGGACGTTTAATTCAGGCATTGAATTAATAAAAGACGGTAAGCCGGTCTATTTTAAGGGGAAGGACAAATTAAAACGATTGTCTGCTCTCGATTTCGAAGAAGACGAAAACGGCGTAATTTATATTGGTGCGCAGAACGGGCTTTATAGGTTCAACGAAGGACAGGTCGATAGTTTTATTTTATCCTCTCAGACGAATTATAATAGTATAATCGATCTCTATTTCGACAAAGAAAATAATTTATGGCTGGGCACTTACAGTAATGGTCTCTATAAAATTCACGAAGGGATTATAACAACTTTTGCAAAAGAAGAAGGTTTACCCGAAAATTTTGTTCTTTCAGTAATAGCTGACAAAAAAGGCGTTTGGATAGGTTCGCGTACTAATAACATTACGAGAATAGTCGACGGGAAGGTGTACAATTATATTTATAACAGAGAGCCTGACTTAATGATACAAACCTATGCTATAAGGAACGATACTTTGTGGGTAGGTACAAACAAAGGGCTCTATTATTTTATCGACGGTAAATTAGGTAAAGTGAAACGATATGTGTGTAATAATTGCAATGAGATATATGCGCTTTACGTCGATAAGAAAGGAAATCTTTGGGTGGGTACTGACGGCGGGGGATTGTTTTTATACGGCAACGGAAAACTAATTAAAAAATCTGTTGACGAAAAATCATCGCTTTTGCGTGTACGCTTTATAACCGAGGACGACAGAGGGAATCTACTTCTTGGGACGGCCGGCAACGGATTCATTATTTATAATAACGGAACATACAAATACTACGAAGAATCGAACGGCTTTCCTTCGAATTTAATACGTCATATCATTTGTGATAAATCCGGAACTCTCTGGATTGCAACAAGTGGCAGCGGGATACTCAGAATCAAAGATGGAAAAGTTAGACAGATAACGAGACGGGAGGGATTGCCGACCGATGCAGTACATGCTATTGTGGAGGATGGCAATGGTTTCATCTGGGGAAGCAGCAATAACGGCATATTTAAAGTGAGTAAGATCAAACTCAATAAAGTTGCCGATGGAAAAATCAAGTTGGTCAATGCAGAAAAATACGGAACTGAAGATGGTATGAAAAATGACGAATGCAACGGAGGAGTCCAGGGAGCCGTGGCCCTCGATTCATCGGGAAAAATCTGGTTCCCCACTCTTCAGGGAGCAATTTCAATCGATCCAAATTTAAAGCCTTACAGTGATTATGTACCTCCAGTTAAAATCAAAAGGGTATTGTTCAATTTTGTACCCTTCGAAATTACGAGAAGTATGAAAGCCCCTGTGGGCACTTCTATAATTCGATTTGATTTTATAGCGCCTTCTTTTTACAAACCGGAAAAAATAAAATATAAGTACAAACTCGAAGGCTATGAAGATGAGTGGAAAATATGGGAAAATAGGAGAAGTGTAATTTATTATAACCTCGAACCCGGAGAATATGTTTTCAGAATCACGTCTTCGAATCAGTATAATGTTTGGGGAAGTCAGGAAGCGAAAGTATCCATTTACATACCGCCAGCAATTTATCAAACTATATATTTCAAAATCATTGTGCCGTTATTATTGATAGTTTTAGTTTATCTTGCAATTAAATGGCGACTCCATAAACAGGAAAAACAAACTGCGCTCTTAGAAAGGATCGTCGAAATTCGTACAGAAGAATTAAAAAATGAAATTAGAGCGAAGGAAGCCGTACAGAAAGAATTAAAAGAATATGCTGGAAAACTGGAAGAATTAAATAGGACCAAAGACAAACTCTTCTCGATTATATCTCACGACCTCAGAAATCCACTCTATTCAATTGCTTCGTCTGCCGATTTTCTGATGAATAGTAGAAAGGAATTGAAAGACGACGAAATAGATGAACTAATAAATTTGATAAAGAATTCAACGCTTTTGTTGAATAATTTAATTGAAAATTTACTTGCATGGGCTCGGATTCAAGCCGGTCGAATTGAATATCGAAAAATAGAATTCGATATCTCGGAATCGATTAACAATATTATTACGCTGCTTCGAACGTATGCAGAACAAAAAAATATTATGATTAAATATATTCCGGGTAGCAAGAAAAGTGTTTATGCGGATAAAACAGCAATCGAGTCTGTACTTCTCAATTTGATTTCGAATGCAATAAAATTTTCTTATTCGAACAGTAATGTAATCATTAAAACAAGTACTACGAACGATGGTTATCTCGAAGTATGTGTTGAGGATAGTGGCATTGGAATAGAGCAGAGAGAAATAAATAGAATTTTCGATCCAAATGATAATTTTACCAAAAGAGGTACGCAGGGCGAAAAGGGGACGGGACTTGGATTGATACTGTGTAAAGAACACGTCGAAAACAACGGCGGTAAAATATGGGTTGAAAGTGAACCCGGTAAAGGAACAAAATTTTATTTTACAATTCAGTTCGCCCAAAAATAAATTACTTAATTAATCTTCGATTTTGGTCTAGACTTTAGTCCTTCGTAATAAATCAGGTCGGCATCAATTGAACCAATCAATATTTTCGTTTTAACCTTAACCGGAATTTTCAATTCGTCGTCTGTTAACCAGATAACGATTGTGCCTTCGCTTTTGAATAGTCCACCCTCGCGGATTATCGGTTCAAGAATTATACATTTGAAAGTTCCGGCATCGACGCTAATTTTTTCCTTGCCACGGTAAATTACATCGAGAGGATATACCTTATCTTTGTAAAAGTTTTCGAGTTGAATTTTTTCTCCGGGTTTAAGACTGGAAAAATCATAAGTTCTGGTAAAATAAAATGCAGAAACAATATCATTAACATATTTGGGAATTTCATAAGAGCCCTCTGAGGTTCTTGCAATGCCACGTCTTTGGTCGAAGAATGCCGAAAAATCGCGCGAGTATCCTCCTTCTCGTATGTGCTGTTCGAATCGCCAGGGAAATATTCCTTCCTTGTCGATATATGTTTCGTAACGATCCCGGACTTTGTAAAACATATCGAAGGCGGGAATAGAATTAACCTTAAAGACAACGTTGTATGCTTCTCGGCCTGCTATTTTGACCATACGCGGTATTGAAAATTCGGCAATGCCTGCCGTAATAAAACCGTATCTAACTTCGAATCTTAGAATTTCACCGGTGGTAAACGCATCATTCTTGATTTCTCTGAATTCGTTATTTCTATTTTGTGCATAATTTATATTGTATGCAAAAATAAAAGCGACCACTAAAATTTTGATGATGTCTTCTAATTTATTGTCCATTCTATACACTCAATTTATTAGCTATGACATTGAATACTTTATCAATGTCGATAGTTGCCATGCAATTTGTATGTAAACATTTTTTAATACTACAATTGCTGCATTCCGTCTCCGGTTTGAATACGGCTCTATTTCTCGTATAAGGACCCCATCGTTCAGCTGAGCAGGAAACTACTTTGGGATAAAATCCGACGACGAATTTATCCAGAGCAGCTGCAATGTGAATCGGGCCAGTTGAATTTGCTATTAAAATATCAGATAAATTTATTAGAGCGATTAATTCGTTCAGATTAAAAATTCCCGCCAGGTTTTTTGTTTTGTCGCTTACAATTAAACTATTGCAAAGTTCCGCTTCCGATTTGCTACCTGTGATTAAAATCTCAATGCCGTCTACTTCAGATAATTTTGCAATTAATAGTTTCATCTTATCGACGGGTAGATCGACCGAGCTTCCCCCACTGCCGGGATGAATAATTATTATCTTTGAATTTATGTTTATTCCCCTTTTGTTGAGAACCATTTTTACATTCTCTAATACCGTCATATCTGGTTTCAATCCGAAGTCAACTCTGTCAATATTTATATCATAACTGATGCCAATTAGTTTGAGCATCGACAGGTTGAATTCGAGTTCATGCTTTCCGGCATATTTGCGGTGTTCATAAACTTTCTTGTTAAATAAAAAAGAATACCAGCGATAGCCTGTTCCAATTCGAACTTTAATGCCCGCCATTAATATTAATGTGGCAAGCTTAAAAGTAGGATGGACAAGAAAGCAAGTATCGAAATTTTTCAGCAGGTTGAGGTTCTCTCTGAATATTAGTCGGCCATTCTTCTCTTTTAAAATAAGCACTTCGTCGATGTATTTGTTATTGTCTACAAGTGGTCTGGTATATTCTCTTACTAAAAAGGTAACTTTAGAATCGGGATAAAATTTTTTGATAACGTAAGCCATTGGAAGGGTTAACGTAACGTCGCCGATTCTATCTGTTCTGATAATTAATATATTTTCGGGCTTATTCATTTTGAAGAGACGTATCGATTGTTCTTGATATAATAGCGCCATTCAAGCTCAGCTGACTTTTTAATGCCTATTCTTTTTGTAACTGCGATGTTTTCAGGGTCTGGACTTTCTCCTTCAGCAATAAAGATCAGATCTCCGATCAAGGGAATGCCGTTGTATGTTTTGTCGATGTTAAATGCCTTGCAAAATTTTGCTGGACCGCTTGTTAAGTTTAGTTTTTCCCGTTCGGTAATTTCAGTTTTGCCAAATCGATTTAAAGCCATTATGTTAATTCCTTCGAGTGGTTCGACTGCGCGAATTAAAACTGCAGATCCCTCGCCTTCATTGCCAGTTACAACATTAGCACAAAAATGCATTCCGTATGTGAAATAAACATATAGATTTCCACCGCCTTCGAACATTACCTTATTCCTCTGGGTTTTGCCATTGTAAGAGTGAGCCGCCATATCGATACGTCCGTCGTAGGCTTCAACTTCTACTATGATGCCGGAGAGAATGGCATTCTTTTCATTTTTAATAAAAACTTTGCCAAGCAATTCGCGGGCAACTGTATGCACATCGCGTCTGTAAAACGACAGTGGTAGTTTTTTATACATCGAATCCGTGTTTGATGATAACAAAATTACGAACATCTAAATAAAAATCATAAACGATTGATAATAGTACGGTAAATGTTTTATATTGAACATGACTCATAAGGAGGAATAATGAAACTTTATATAAAAATATTCATTGTTATACTGACAGTGGGTTTGATCGGCATTCAATTTATTAAGGTAGACCGTAAAAACCCATTGGTAAAAGGAGACTTGAAAGCACCTCAGGAAGTTAAAAATATATTGAAAGAGTCGTGTTATGACTGCCATTCGAATGAAACTAAATGGCCGTGGTATTCTTATATCGCACCTTTTTCTTTGCTGATCGAAAAAGATGTAAAAGAGGGCAGAAGTGAATTAAATTTTTCCGAGTGGGAAACATACGATGCTAATAAGAAATCGCATCTCAAGAAAGAATTATGGGAGGAAATTGAAAACGATAAAATGCCTAAATATGTTTATACTTTAACCAGGCCAAATGTTAAACTCGACTTTATTAAAAAAAGTATTATTAAAAAATGGGCGCTCGGTTATTAATATCAGCTGCATAAATAATGAAACTGAAAATTTTTATTGTCCTTGTTATTTGTATGATTAATATTAATGCGCAGATTCAAGAGCTCGACCGATATATCAAAGAGTACAACAAATCAAATCCATTAACTCACTCTATAATAATCTATAATGATGGAAATATTCTCTATGAGCATTACTTTAATAATTTTGATTCGGAAAAGCTGAACAATCTTAAATCTGTGACTAAAAGTATTATTTCATTACTTATAGGAATTGCCATCGACAAAGGGTACATCGAGAATGAATATGTCAGAGTATCTGAGCTGCTGCCGGAATTGTTTGCAGGAATACGCGATAAACGCAAGTTCGAAATTACTATTAGAGATTTGCTTACTATGTCTGCGGGTTTCAAGTGGAATAACCTTGGCGGTAAAATAAGAAGTGGATGGGACAATAGCGAAAATCCGGCTTTATATTTGATTAATAATGTTCCACTTGAGAATAATCCGGGCGATAAATGGAATTACAACAGTGGTTTGTCCCACTTGCTTTCGGTCATAATTACGCGGACATCACGAATGAGTACTCTTGAATTTGCACGCAAATACTTATTTAATCCGCTTGGAATTAACGACATAAAATGGTCGAAAGCCAGAGATGGAATTTATAAAGGAAATTCTGAGCTGTGGATGAAGCCGAAAGACTTGCTAAAAATTGGAATTATGTTGCTAAACGAAGGAGTGTGGGAAAACAAAGTGATAGTAAGCGGCAAGTGGATTGAGAAATCGACCAGAAAATATTTTGACGGATTCGAGCAAATTGGCGGTTACGGATATCACTGGCATACTCGAAAATTCGGTAAATATAATTCTTATCTGGCTGCTGGATGGGGAGGACAATTTTTAATTGTAATACCAGAATTAAAGGTGGTTGTTGTAAACACTTCCCGATGGAATGTGCTTGCTTCAACTTATGTGGTATTTGATTTGATCGATAAGTTCTTGCTTAACCATAAATGATGAAATTGAAAAACGAATATTATTCGCATCTTGTAATAATTGAGCTGACGGCACTTACAATAATTGCTCTAATTGTTGCAATACAGCATTATTTAGTATTTGATCCCGAAGCAAATCAGAGTTTCAGTTTGATCTGGCACATTTCGTTTAATTTAGTTTACTGGTATTACTGGTTGTTTATAACTCCCCTTCTTTTCTTTGCATTTGAAAGATTTGGCAAAAATAGAATCGCTGGCAAAGTATTTTTGTACTTCTTACTACCGCTGATAATTGTCTCGTTGCACCAAATTTTGTCGGCGATCATTATATATGGATTTCTCGATTTTCTCGATGTGAAAACATTGATTTACAAAAGAATATTCAGAAGTCAGTGGGCTTGGGTCGATCTGGTAGTCTTTTTTGTAATTTCTGTTGGTATAAATATTACCGAATCCCGCAAAAAGTATGAAGAAGAAGAAATCGAAATGTGGAAATTGAAATCCGAACTTGCTGCTGTGCGTTTGAAAAGATTGAAAAATCAATTTCATCCACATTTCATTTTTAATACATTCAACACAATATCCACTCTTATTTTAAAAAGGGAAAAAGAAAAAGCGATCGAGGTTATTGAAAATTTACGCGCATTGTTCCGAAAAGCTGCAGAAGAAGGAACGAATGAATTTGTAACGCTCCACGAGGAAATTTCATTTGTGCAAACTTACTTACAAATTGAAAAAGTTAGGCTCAGTGAACGACTGGAAATTAAATACGCTATTGATGAAACGTTGCTTGATGCACTTATTCCGCCTTTTATTCTTCAACCGTTAGTCGAAAACTCAATTCGACATGGCATTTCGAAAAATAAAAGCAAGGGGATAATTTGTATATCCGCAGAAAAAAATCATAACAAACTTGAAATAAAAATTGAGGATAATTGCCACAATTGTAACGGCAATAAAATTGAAAAAAGTGGAGTGGGACTCAAAATAGTAGAGCACCAGCTTTCTTATCTTTTCAAAGATGACTATTATTTCAGCGCAGAACAAACTTCAAGTGGATTTGTAAATCGAATATCGATTCCGATAATTAAAAAGTTGAACTAAAAGTGAAAACAAAAACCGACTTATTAGAAAATAATTATCAGTTACCTGTAATTAAGTATTTTTTCTCGTTCATACTCTTACTTACTTTGATTGCGATAATAAATACGTTCCAGGAATATTTTGTATTTCATAAAACAAAACACCTATTCTCACTTTTCATGTCTAATTTAATTTATAATTGGTATCTGATAATTCTTGCTCTTGTCGGATATCTATTGCTTAAATTAAAGACAAAAAGCCGTTTAACTAAAACTCTCTTTATTACACTCGTTTCTACTCTTTTAATAATCATGCATCAAGTTTTACAGCATCAGGTAGATTTATTTTTTATCAATAAAGCAGATTATTCAAAATTATACGACATGCTGATTGTAAATCCTCAGGTATGGATGGATTACGGTTTTTGCATATTGTTCGCAGCTGTTTATTATTCGATTCAAACGCGCAATAAAACCATTGAAAAAAATCTATACCTTTACAAAATGCAAGAAGAGCTCGCAAGGATTGAATTAACAGATACACAATCAAAAATTCAACCCGAGCTTATTGATCGCGCTCTTAATAAAATGAAATCGTTTATAGCAAATTCTCAATACGAAGAAGCTGAAGATTTACTAACTGAGTTGAGCGACTACATCAGATTGATTCTATACAATGATGAGGATTATATTGATATCCGTTCACAAATTGCACTGTTAGAAAAGTATATCAGTTTAAGAAAAATATTATACGAGGAAAATTTGAAACTCGAATCAGCTGGACTCAACGATGTGTTTGACAAAAAGCTTTCGTCTTATTCATTATTTTATGCAGTGAAAAATCTTTTGCAAAATGAATTGAAGCAAGCAGAAAATGAGAGTAGTGTCACAACTATTTTAAACCTCGAAGATGACGGTCAAATTGAAGTAATTTTAAACAACAGGACAATAAAAATTAATTACATTAATCGGAACAACTAGAATGTCACGAATCAAAGCTATAATAGTTGACGACGAAGAACATGCTCGCGAAGGCATATTACTGCGTTTGAAAAAGTTTAACAATATTTATGTTGTAGCCGAATGCAGCGATGGGAAGGAAGGCTTAAACGCAATAAATAAATATAAACCTGAACTTGTTTTTCTGGATATTCAAATGCCTGGTATGAGTGGATTTGAGATGCTCAATAGATTGAAAACAGAAGAGATTCCAGTGATCATATTTATAACTGCATACGATAAATATGCTTTGCAAGCTTTTGAAGTGCACGCGACGGATTATCTACTGAAACCAATAAATACATCGAGGTTTGATGCTGCTGTTAAGTATGCACTCGAACTGATTGAAACAAACAATCGACGAGAATATGGTGTCAGTATTAAAGAATTGATTAATGAGTACTTAAATTCGATAGGCAAAACTCAATCCAGCTATAAAGATTATCTCAGAAGGATTACAATTAAACGGAAGAACGTAATTAAATTAATTGACATAGACGATATTGAATATATTGAAGCAGAAGGCGACTACCTGAACATCTTTACGCGAGAGGATGAATTTCTGGAGCGAGGTAGACTTCACATTATTGAAAAGAAACTCGATCCATCAAAATTTGTTCGCATACATCGCTCAATAATTGTAAACATTGAAAAGATTGACAGGCTGGTTTCGAGCGAACACGGAGATTATCTCGTTATTTTAAAATCGGGTGTCAAATTAAAAATGAGCAGAAACTACAAAGAGGCAATAAATAAAATGTCAGCCTCGCTTTGATAATTTCATCGCAAAAAAATCCATTTTAACTTTCATATTCCCCTTTTGATCGAAAAATACTTTCATTAAAAATACTTAATCGATAACTTTATTGTTGAATACAGTCCCAGTGACTATTATTAATAAATTCTAATGGGGTGTTTATGAAAAAGAGATTTATCGTTTTACTCTTCTTATTAATTCCTTTGATTTCCGCATTTTCTCAAAGTAAATCTTTCGTCGAATGGAAATGCGTACCGCCGGACAGTCAGAATGTCTCGGTAGTTCAGGGTAATTTAATTGGTTTTCCTGAAATAGGAAGTCCCGGCTTTGTAGTGCGAAGTTATACGGGTAGCAATCCAGGTCCACTGGGCACTAACCAGAGATGGTGGCCCCACGATGGTACAAATCCAATACAATGGGGAAATGAAACAGGGCCTGTCGCATCAAGATGGGTACAATTTGCAGTTACTCCTAAACCCAACTTTACATTTTATGCCGATTCAATAACCCTCTATCTGGGCGGAGGTGGTACCAGCTACATCCGTGCCGACGTTGTTTACGACATTAATTCGTCTTTTGATAATCCTCATAAGTTAAACGAAAACCCGCTTGTTCTCGGCAACGGTAGCGATACGCTTTATTCATTTATAATCAATGAAAAAATAAATGATGGCGATACGCTGTTTGTGCGCATTTATCCATGGTACGAAGGCTCGCCTTCTACATCCAAATATCTTTATGTGCAGGACGTTATTATCTGGGGTGAAACAAAAGGAATAACATATCCCGCAAGTGCTTCCTGGCCGCTTACAAATCCCGACGAGGGGGGAACGGGAGTTAATGTTATTACAACTGGGCAGGTTATTGCCGAACAGGAGCTCTTTGTAAATACTGAAATTAACGGTTATACTGGTCCCAATAATAGCCAGCGAATCCGAATGGCAAATACAAATAATTCCTGGCCAGCAAATTTAACCGACCAGATTGATACAGTTTATGTTCAATTTACAGTTGCCCCAAAAGCCGGCTATACACTGTATGTTAATTCTTTGAGTCTTGACATCGGTGCAAAAAGCTCCAGTACCTTTAAAGCTAACTTGTGGTATTCTACAAATCCGGATTTTACAAATGCTGTAAAACTCGATTATCATACAAGCGACCAGAGCGGTAATAATTATTTAAATGCTACAGCACTCGAAAGTTTTACTTTTGATCTGAACGTTAAAGTGATGTCGGGTCAAAAATTTTATTTTAGAGTTTATCCGTGGAACGAAGATCCAGCGGTAAAAACCGGCAAATATCTGTGCCTCCAGAACATTCTTATTGCTGGCGAAGTGGAAGGTAGTCCAGTTTCGTCAAATGTACTATGGCCCTATGAAACAGGTGAAGAATGGGAATCAACAGGGCCCGTAATTGCTCAAAAACCATTTTACAGCAGTGCAATGAAATTTTACGGAACGACAAATCTACAGGACACTGAAGGGAATGATCACAAAGTAGGTGCTGTTCAAACTGTTTCGAAAGAATGGTATGCCGAACCTCTCCCGACAGATTCGCTCTATTTTGGCTATGTAATTAAACCGAAGTTCGGCGGTACACTTTATGTCGATTCTGTTTCACTCTACCTGGGCGGATGGTTTTCGAGCAATTTAAAAGCAGCAATCTACTATTCAAAAGATTCATCATTTGTTAACAAAACTATTTTGATTGCTGATACTTCTCTTCCTGGAAATAAGATTGCAAAATTCGGAGCTAAATTAGAAGAGACAATCAATACAGGCGAATCATTCTATCTGCTTATTTATCCTCATAATACAAAGGCTGAAGGATGGGCAAAATTAATTGCAGTTGACAGCGTGATGATATACGGTAACGTCTTGGGTGTTACTGCTGATCCTCCGGAAGTTGTAACTTCTGAAATTACGGATATATCAACAACGTTTGCTACAGGTGGCGGAAACATTCCATCCGATGGTGGGGCTGTTGTTACAAAACGCGGCGTCTGCTGGAATACTGAGGGAAATCCAACTATCGACAACAATAAAACTGATGATGGAGGTGGTTCAGGAAAGTTCGTAAGTAAATTAACGGGATTGCAACCAGGAACCAAATATTACGTCCGGGCCTATGCAATTAATGATGCAGGTGTTGCCTACGGAAATGAAGTTGTATTCGAAACGCTCGATTCTTTAATGGTACCCACAGTTACAACTGCAGAGGTAACAGAAATTATGACTAAAACAGCTGTAAGCGGAGGCACTGTTGAAAAATGGGGCGGCGATACGGTAATAGTCCGCGGTGTTTGCTGGAATACAAAGGGGAATCCTACAATTAACGATAATAAAACAGAGAATGGAAGTGGACTTGGTGCATTCAAGAGTATAATGTATCCTCTTGAACCAAATACCACATATTACGTACGAGCTTATGCAACAAACAGTATTGGTACAGGTTACGGCGAAGAATTTTCTTTTACAACGCAGGAGCCGGCTCCTGATGTAACCAAGATCGTTGCTCTCGACGGCACAGGCGATTACACATCCGTTCAAGCTGCATTTGACGATGTTCCGGATTATTATACCGGCAAATACAGAATACTGGTTAAAAAAGGAGTCTATTACGAAAAATTGCTGCTGCCTTCAACTAAAACAAATGTAATTCTCGAAGGCGAAGACAGAGATAGCACAATTCTTACTTATGACGACTATGCAGGTAAAAATAATCTGGGTACATCAAAATCGTATAGTGTGGCAATAGACGCCGACGATTTTACTGCAATCAACATAACATTTCAAAATACAATTAAGAACGACGGAACACACGGTAGCAGTGAACAAGCAGTAGCTCTTAGAGTTAACGGTGATAGACAACAATATTACAACTGCAGGCTACTCGGTTATCAGGATACTTATTACACGTGGGGCGGTAGAGGTACCGGAAGAATTTATATGAAGAATTGTTACATCGAAGGATCGGTCGATTTTATATTTGGTCGAGATATAGTACTGTTTGATTCATGCGAAATTCATATTAATCGTGAAGGCGGAACACTTACAGCCGCCAGCACCGAGGCCGTATCGAAATTTGGTTATGTGTTTAAGGACTGCATTATTTCTGCGGATTCGGTCGGTTTCGACGGAAGGCCAATAACAACTTTTGTACTCGGTAGACCATGGCAGGATAAACCCAGAACAGTATTTATCAATTGTTATGAACCTCAATCCCTTAATCCAGCTGGATGGTCAACCTGGAACGTTACTCCTGCATTGTATGCTGAGTATAAATGCTTTGGTCCTGGTTCCGACACTACTAACCGCATTAAGTCGATTTCACGACAACTTACTGACGAAGAAGCAAAGCTCTATACAATCGAAAATATCTTTTCGAAAGATTCTCATCCTAATTTTGGATATAGCTGGATGCCCGATGTAATTACTTCTGTCGAAGAGTATAATAACAGTAGCAATGAAATACCATCAGAATACTCTTTATCACAGAATTATCCCAATCCATTTAACCCGGAAACTAAAATCAAGTATTCTTTACCAGCTCAAAGTAACGTTAAATTGATTATATACGACGTAACCGGCCAAATAGTAAAAATACTTGTTGATGGAAACCAGAATCCAGGTAATTATGAAGTGCGATTTAATGCTTCGAATCTGGCAAGCGGTATTTATTTTTACCAGCTGCAAACAAATGAAAAAATAATTACTCATAAAATGCTACTTCTAAAATAAATTTCATTACAGGAAGCCCTGATTCATAGGGCTTCCTTTTTATTGATTGTTTAATGCAGTATATAACTTATGAATTAAATCTTTTCATACTGATTAGATAAGAAATAAAACAAGCTGTAATTTTAAATTGAGTGATCTGATAAATTTCGTAACAGTAAACACTATTGGTCTTCGTTATGAAAAAAACATTTGCATTAATCTTTTTTTTGCCCATACTAGCTATTGCACAGTTTAACAGAGATACTTCGTTTACAACTAAAAGTGCTTATGAAAAGATTAAAAAAGAATATCCGTTTGTTAAGCCGGCTGAACTTGATTCGCAAGGTTTGCAAATCTTAAAGAACGTAATTTATTACTCAGAAGGTCAAAGAAAGTTATTGCTCGATTTATTTATGCCTGCGGGCCATGCTAAAAAACTTCCGCTGGTTGTAATTGTTCACGGTGGTGGCTGGCGTTCTGGGTACAAAGAAATGGAGCATCCAATTGCATCCCGCATTGCCAGAAAAAATTATCTTTGTGCTACAGTAGAATACAGACTTTCGACCGAAGCTCTCTATCCGGTAGCAATCCTTGATGTTAAAAGAGCAATCTGCTGGCTTAAAGAAAATTCAGATGTTTATAAAATTGATACTTCTAAAATTGTTCTGATGGGGATGTCGGCAGGTGGTCAAATTGCAGCAATGGCAGCTTTAACGGATAAAATTGAAAAATTATCGGCAAAAAATTGCGCTATTAATGCAGCTGCAATTATTGATGTAGACGGCGTTTACGATATGACAACTCCTTCTGAAAGTGGGAAGGATTCCATCCCCTCTAAACCTTCAGCGGCTAAACAATGGCTCGGGTTTACTTATAAAGAAAATCCCTCTTTATGGATCGAAGCCTCACCTCTTAAATATGTCGACAGTACATCTCCGCCCATGCTTTTTATTAATAGCTCCTTACCACGCTTTCATGCGGGACGAGATGAGGCGATTAAAATATTAAATGAGCACGGTATTTATTCCGAAGTACATACAATTGAAAATACTCCTCACCCGTTCTGGCTTTTTCATCCATGGCAAGAACAGGTGGTCGATTGGATCGACGGTTTTTTGAAAAAAATCCTCAACTAATTTCTGAATCCAATCGATAATAAAATAAAAAAACTATGGAACCTGTATCGGGGAATAAATTTTTTCTTAGTACGCTTTTTGCACAATTGAAATCCGAAACATCGCGAACCGACAGCAATTCTATTTCACCGGATTCTGCTGAAATTTCAAATACAGCAAGAGTTTTCGATAAGCTTGATAAATTCTTAAATCTCGGCAGGAAGGATAGACTTGATCTCAGTGATCTGAATGCAGCCGAGAAAGAAGAATTTATGAAAATGCTCGCCTCTCTAATTAAACGGGGTGTAGTGGGATACGAGATACTGGAGATTAACGGTAAACCGGAAAAACATTATATAATAAATCAAATTGGGAACGAAAGAACCTACGGCGCAAAGCTATACAAAAAGAAAGGATACTACGATAATTAAGCGGATAAATTCACAAGAGTGCCGGGGTCTTTTACGTATCCAGCGCGGTAGGTCTTCTTGACGATTCTCTGAAGGTAGGTAAGTGGTTTTTGTGTGTCCGAATTAAATTCATATTTATCATTTGTAACAATGTAAAATTCAAAATTTTCTTTCGTCTCAACTACCTCTTCCTCTTCGGATTGAAATCCTTTGTTGAACGAGAAATATCTTTCTAATTTTTTCTTGTTGATTTTAACCGTATTGTTAAAAATTTGAGTGCCTTCGAGCGGGCGTGCTATTGGCGAGTTTTCTCTGAATCTTAATTCTTCAGATTTCCTCTCATCAGAGTTTTCCGTTATTGTTTTGCTAACTTCTTCGGGAATAAAATATTTATGAAAGGAATCATATTGAGCGTCTTTTTGCAACTGGCTGATTGTGCGTATATTATTGGGGTCGAGTTTTGTATTAACATACTCGTGCAAAGGATGTATCGTTATGTTTGCGCTTATGTTCATACATATCCCTTTTTCACACTCAATATTAAATTATGAGACAAATTAAGTCAAGTGTGGCTTATGATTTAAATCATACTTCACGAATAGGAATTTCAATTACATTTTTGTTTTTATCGACTTTAAAACACCTCATCGTATTGTCCCTGACCGAAAATATTATGTAATTTATTTCTGTATCGTTTGCCAGACGAATATCCTCTTGCGACATTCGAGCGGGAGTATCCGGATGAGAATGATATACGGCAATAAGACTTTCGGCGCGGCTTCGAGCATATTTAACGGCTTGAAACTGCTCTTTCGGGTCGAACGAGAAGTGCTCGCTGGACTTATCTGTATTAGTCATTTTTATTATATCGCTTACTACGCAGTCTTTTCCTGTCAGGTATCCACAGGCTTCAATCGGATAATCTTGTTTGGCATGTTCGATTATCTTTTCAATGATCTGTCTGGGTATTTGAAGCATATCATCCCTTTTGAATTGTCACGAGATAGATATCGTCTTGAATGTGTTTTATTTCGATCACTTTATTTCCCTGTTCTTCGGCTGTACGAGGCACGTTTTCCAAAGGCTCGCCTTCTTTAAGAATTACTTCGAGTATCTCGCCGCTCGAAAGTTTTTCTAATTCAAGCTTCGTTTTTACAAAGGTCATCGGACAATGGTCTTTGGTTATGTCGAGTTTATATTTTTTCATATAAATAAAATTTCTCCGTCTTCTGATAAATTTAGAAATTTAGCTACACCCAGGACTTCTTTTATTTCGGGAATGAAGTCTTCCTTTTTCAAACCCAGAATATTCATCGACATTTCACAGGCATAAAAATTTGCTTTTAATTGAATAGCAGCGTTTATAAGTTCATTAAGAGTAGCAACGTTTCTTTTTTTCATCATTCCGGTCATAATTTTAGGACTGATACCGG
Organism: Melioribacter sulfuriphilus; assembly: GCF_051488685.1. Taxonomy (NCBI): domain Bacteria; kingdom Pseudomonadati; phylum Ignavibacteriota; class Ignavibacteria; order Ignavibacteriales; family Melioribacteraceae; genus Melioribacter; species Melioribacter sulfuriphilus. The sequence goes on along the minus strand of NZ_JBPSEH010000001.1, from coordinate 582,076 downwards.
CGAAGTTAAATCTGCTGAGGGGTAGGTTCTTAAAACCTCCCATCAGAAAATTAAAGGCTCTCGCAAGAAAACCTTTGCCGATTGCGCTTCTGCCTTTCTTTTGTTTGATTGTATTTAAGCCCCAGAATGTAAAGAAAAGGTTGACTTCGTAATTAACTGCGGCAGCTCCAGAAGCTATTGTAAAAGCTGCAATAGCTCTGTCGAAGTCGCCGCTGAAAAGAACTATTGATATTTTCTTTTTATTAGCCATTTCCCTGTTCCTCACTTTAAATCGCACGCTGGTTGTTCGTAATCAGTAAGTACGGTAATAGTCGGATTTTCTCCACAGAGCGGGCAATTTTTATTTTTGTTGAGTTTAACTTCTCTGAAACTTCCTTTGAGAGCATTGAATGTAAGGAGTCGATTGGTCAATAAATCTCCAGCACCGATTAGATATTTTAGCGTTTCAACTGCTTGAATGCTTCCGATAACACCTGCCACAGCGCCTAGAATGCCGGCTTCACTACATGTTGGCACTACACCCTTGGGAGGTGGTTCTTTGAAAATACATCTGTAACACATGCTGCCTGGAATATGTGTGAAGGTTTGTCCTTCGAATCGAAGTATGCCCGCATGTGAAAAAGATTTTCCGTGCATAACACATGCATCGTTAATTAAAAATTTAGTAGGAAAATTGTCTGTTCCGTCGATAATGAAGTCGTAGTCTTTGATAATTTCTTCGATGTTTGTAGAATCGAGTCTGACCTTGTGAGGAATTACTTTTACATCCGGATTGATACGAGAAATTTTTTCAGCAGCGGATTCTACTTTTGATCTGTTCAGATCGTCTGTAAAATGGATAACCTGTCGCTGGAGATTACTCAGGTCGACAACGTCGCTGTCGATAATCCCGAGTGTTCCTACTCCTGCTGCAGCAAGGTAGAGAAGTAAGGGAGAACCGAGTCCACCAGCACCAATGACAAGTACTCTCGAATTGAGTAACTTTTCCTGTCCTTTTCCCCCTACTTCTTTTAGAATTATGTTCCTGCTATATCGATATATTTGTTCTTCTGTGAAATTCATTTTATCCTCTTAAATTTTGTCGAGTGCATTGCTGAAGTCTTCAATTATGTCGTCAATATTTTCAATACCAACAGAAATCCGAACTAAGGACGATGTAACACCTGCATTCTCTTTTTCTTCCTGACTGCAATTTGAATAGATTGTAGACTCAGGATGAATAATGAGAGTGCGACAGTCTCCAAGATTGGCAGAATTCTTTGTGTATTTAAGATTATCAATTAAACGAAAACAATCTTCTTTTGTATTTAACTCAATTGTAATTAATCCTCCGAATCGATTATTAAACTGGTTCTTGCCCAATTGATAGTATCTATTATCTTTAAGCCCGGGATAATTAACCGATTTAATTTTATGATGTTTCAATAAAAATTCAGCAAGTTTCGAGGCATTAAAACAATGTTTTTCCACTCTTAAAGCTAAAGTCTCCAGTCCCAGAAGGTGAAAAAATACATTTTGTGGAGCAGGTGCGAAGCCAAAATTTTGATATACTTTTGAACGAGCTGCCGCTATAAATGCAAAGGAGCCAGCCTTTTCGATAAGCGATTTTATTTTAGGTGATGGATGTAACTCCCAATTATAATTCCCAGTATCAATTAAAATACCGCCAACTGCCGTACCATTTCCGGTAATAAACTTAGTAGCAGAGTGAATTATTACGTCGGCCCCATATTCTTTTGCACGCCATAAATAAGGCGTGGTTAATGTGTTGTCTGTTACAACAGGAAGATTATATTTATGTCCAAGATCAGAAACTTTTTTGAGGTCATAAATTTCAAGTTTCGGATTGCTGATCGATTCAAGAAATATTAGGCGTGTTTTGTCGTTTATAGATTTCTCGATTTCAGCTGGTGAATTGAAGTCAGCGTATTTTACATTAATACCAGAGTAATTTAAAATTTCATTAAAGAAAATATAGGTGCCTCCGAAAAGAGACTTTGAAGCAACGATTTCACTACCATTTTCGGCAAGAGTAAAAATCACTGTAGCAATGGCAGACATTCCAGAAGAAGTAGCTATAGCTCCAATGCCATCTTCGAGTGCATTCATTCTGAGTTCGAAAGTTGTTATTGTTGGATTAGTAATTCGCGAATAGAGATAACCGAACTGTCTGCCTTGAAACACACTTGCAATATCGCTTGCCGTTTCGTAAGCAAACGAAGCACTTTGATAAATCGGGACTTGTGTGGCACCAGTTTTTTCAATTAATAATTTCCCGGCATGAATTGCCGCAGTTTCAAAATTCAATTTTACCTCCACCCATAAAGTAAAGAAATTCAATTACATCAGAATCTTGCAGTTCGGTAGAGTCGTATTTTTCTCTGTCAAGTATTTCGCCATTTAACTCGACAGAAACCATCTCGGGCATTTCTACGTTTTTAAGTTTTAGAAGTTCAGAGACGGTTAATTTATCTTTCTCTATATTTTCATTATTGCCGTTGATTGTCAGTTTCATAATTTACTCCATTGTTATTAGAAAAGAATGAGAGCGATAAATATCTTTCACCTGTATCCGGGAAAATAACTACGATTAATTTGTCCTTGTTTTCGGGCAATTCAGCAAGCTTTAGCGCTGCATACATTGCGGCACCGCTCGATATGCCAGCAAGAATTCCTTCCTCGGCAATTATTCTTTTGCTCGTTCGAATTGCTTCTTCGTTCTTGACCTGTATTATTTCGTCGATAATTTCAGTGTTGAGCACTTCGGGTATAAATCCTGCACCAATACCCTGTATCATATGAGGTCCGGGTTTACCACCAGATAAAACCGGAGAACTCGCAGGTTCAACAGCTACAATTTTTATCTCTGGTTTTTTAGATTTTAGAATTTCTGCCACACCAGTAATTGTGCCGCCAGTTCCAACACCAGCGACAAAAATATCAACTTTACCGTCGGTATCGTTCCAGATTTCAAGCGCAGTAGTACGACGGTGAATTTCCGGATTTGCATTGTTGCGGAATTGATACGGCATAAAAGCGTCTGGATACTTCTTGAGTAACTCCTCAGCTTTTTCTATCGAACCGCTCATGCCTTTTTCGGCAGGAGTAAGAATAACTTCCGCTCCGAATAGTTCAAGTATTTTTCTTCTTTCAATACTCATGCTTTCCGGCATGGTAATGATTACTCTATAACCTTTTGCGGCTGCGACGTATGCCAGAGCTAATCCTGTATTTCCTGATGTTGGTTCGATTATCAAACTACCAGGTTTTAAAATTCCTTTATCTTCGGCATCTTCGATCATAGCCAGTCCAATTCTGTCTTTAACCGAGCCTCCAGGATTAAAGGCTTCCAGCTTGGCTGCCACCCGTGCATATGCATTCTGTGTAATTTTATTTATATATACAAGCGGTGTTTTGCCAACTAACTTTGTAATGTTTTCAGCTATTTTCATATTTCAAATGAAATCGCTTTTGTATTATGCTTTGTGTAATCTTCGAGTAAGTCGTTAAGATTTATGTTTCTTAAATAGTCTTCTATATTCGAGCGTAAACCTACCCACATATTCTCTACTGGACAGTAATTATCCGACCTCGAGACTTCTGAAATCAATAAATCGCCTTCCAGCACTTTGACCACATTTAGCATATTGATTTCCGAAGGTTGCCGTGCAAGAAGATATCCGCCATTTGTACCTCTAAATGATTTAATCAAGCCTGCACCTTTAAGTGTAATTATCAATTTACTCAAATATTTTTCAGATATTTTTTGTTTTACGGCGATATCTTTTATTGTTACCGGCACATTTTCTCCCCTTGTTGTATTTGCATTAGCTATTGCAATTTCTAACAAAATTTTGACTCCATAACGACTGCGTGTTGAAAGTTTCATATACACTACCATTTTAATCTTATTGGTAGCAATTATACCTAATTACTAAATTAAAGTCAACCTTGTGCCTCTTTTTTGACGATTATTTTCCATTGATTCTCGTTAAATTTTTCTTTTTTCGTAATTTCATGCCCATCCTGCTGTAGGGAGAGAGGAACATTTTTAATCGGTTGGCCATCGTCGAGAATTATTTCAAGATATTCGCCAGCTTGAATTTCTTCGAGTTTTAATTTTGCTTTTAAATAATTTATAGGGCAAGCAACTCCACTTAAATCCAGGATGTGAGTTGAAGTGTTGAGTTCAGTTTTCATAATGAACTTCTCCTTCTATTTTTGCGCATTGTTGTATTTTAAGGTTTGGTTGAAGACGAACGAAAGATTTATCGCAATCGTATACGAAATCTTTCGAATATTTTAATAATTCAGTAATATCTGCATTGGAATTGCTTTTCCATTGGTAATATCTGTTTTTGAGGTCGCTCCAATCGTTGCAGAGCCATTTTCTGGGCACAATTCTGGCAATAAATTCATTAAGAATTTCGTCTTCGTTTTCAGAGTCGATACCGTCGAGAAAAACAAACATTCTGGAAGAAAGCAATAGCGCTTCGAGACATTTATTGCGTGCACTGTCGATGTCGCCAATTTTAATGTAGTCTTCAGCTTCGTAAATATAGCGTATCGAATCGAAGAGGTTTATTGCCATCAAGTCGAGCAGGCTACCGGCACATTCTCCTCTGCTTTCGGCTTCCATTTTGAAATCTTCCTCGAAGCCAGGCTCTTTATATATATCGTTTGACAGGTTTTGAGATGCCATGTATGTTGCGAGAATTTTTCTGAATGGCTCGAATCCCATTCTTTCGACGAATTCGTAAAATTGCTCATTATTCTTTTTATTTTCTTCCCAGAGTTTTACAACTTTCGAAACGAATTCATGGGCAAACCTTGCAGGTATTTTGCCGATAACTTTACCAATTTTACCGATATGAATATTTCCGCCTAAAAGAACAACGTAATGTGGTGCGAGTCGATCGCCGCTTTTAATCGAGGCGCCGTAGAGACCGATATCGCCGATATGATGCTGGCCACACGAATTTGGACAACCAGAAATGTGAATACGCAAACCGCCAAGTTCCTCGTTGTTCTTTCCAATATCCTGTGCCAGATTGTAAGGGTGGGTCACTGCTAGTCTACACGAAAAAGCTCCCGGGCACGAGACAATGTTGCGAGTTGAACCCGAAGCTTTTTTGAAAAACGACCTTTCATTGAGAAAATTATACGCATCATAAATTAATTCCTTATTTATCCAGGGAATTAAAATATTTTGTGTAGGTGTGAATATACCATAACCGCTTCCATATCTATCAGATAGTTCAGCGATTGTATTGAATTCCTCAGGTGTAAGATTACCGAGCTCTGGTTTAATTAATAGCGCCAGATAGCCGTCCTGACGCTGCTCAATAATTCCTTCGGCAAAGAGATTCCAGTTGCCACTCTCCGGCAGTTCATTAAATTCTCGTATGATAGGGCTGGATATTTTTCTGTTATTTGGGAAACTGTCTTCTCTTCCGTTTTTTGTAGGCGATGGGAGAGGAAAGTTTTCAATGTATTTTTTTAAATCGCTGTCGATCTTTCGGATTTTTTTGAGTAAGTCCAGCTCGGCAAATACCTTTTCCTGAAAATTTTCGAAACCAATTCTGGATATAAAGAATTTCATTCGTGCTTTATTACGATTTTCTCTTTCTGGTCGTCCGTGTCTGTGAAAGATTCGTAGTGCTGATTCTATTAACAGATAGAATTTGACTTCATCTATAAAATCGGTCAATAAATGGCCGGTCATCGGCACGGCTCCGAGTCCTCCACCGGCATAAACTTTGAAGCCTCGTTTGCCATTAACAACTTGTGCAATTGCTCCGATATCGTGCATCCGGGCGTATGCAAAGTCGGCCTCGCTTTCCGAAAAGGAGATCTTAAATTTACGCGGTAGTGTCGAAGATAGCGGGTGACGCAGGAAGTAACGAGTGCAGTAGAGAGCGTAAGGTACTATATCAAAAATTTCGTCTGGATTTATACCGCTGAGATAAGAAGCTGTAATATTGCGAATGCTATTGCCGCAAGCTTCCCGTGTGGTAATTCCAACTTTTGCCAATCGTCTTAGCAACGAGGGAATATTTTCTAAAGACACATAATGAAGTTGAATGTCCTGTCGTGTCGTGATATGGGCATGGCCAGATGCGGCATAATCTTGCGTCAGCTCGGCAATCGTTTTCATTTGTTCTGAAAGAATGAATCCGCCGGGGATTTTAATCCGTTGCATATGAATTCCCTCGTCATGGTGTCTTACGCCGTAAGTACCAAAAACGAGACGGAAGCTTTTGAATCTCTCCGGGTGAATTTTTTTATCGAGGAAGTTCTGAATAACTGTTTCGTATTCCTCTATTTCTTTGTAGATATCATAACCGCGATTGATATCAATTTTATCCAGCACATTATTCATTATCTTTCTCCTTTCATGCTTGTTGATTGATTAACTCGCTTACAGAATATCGAGGCAAGATCCGAGATAGGTTAACAACATCACCAAAAACCAGCATTGACGGTGAAGAAGCTTCTTTTGCAAGACTTTCTAATTCCAATATGGTTCCGATGGCCACACTTTGATTTGGTCTGCCAGCATTAGATATAACAGCAACGGGAGTGAAATCGTCTACAGATTTTATTCTTGCATAAGCAGAAATTTTATCGGCGTAAGTTACTCCCATTAGCACAATTGTTGTGTGATTTTTTCTTTTTAGTAGATCGATCCAGGAATAATCGAATTCGCCTCCTTTGAGATGACCTGTAACTATTGACACAGAGGAGGAAAAATTACGTGCAGTCGGTGGAATACCTGCAAGTAGCGGAGCAGCAGTTACAGACGAAATGCCAGGAACTACTTCTACGTCAATATTATTATTAATCAGATAAAGTGCTTCTTCACTACCCCTTCCGAATATGTAAGGGTCTCCATTCTTGAGGCGTCCGACATGTTTTCCTTCGGAGGCCAATTTTACCAGTAATTGATTTATTTCTTCCTGAGTCATTGAATGGTCTCCTTTCGACTTGCCCGCATAAATTTTTTCAACCCTATCAGGAAGAATGGAGAGGATCTCGTCGGAGACAAGATTGTCATAAACTGCTACATCAATTTCTTTTTTTAAAATATGGTACGCTTTTACTGTGAGAAGTTCGCCCCCCCCGATTCCGCAACCTACAATAAAAACTTTTCCAAACAAACGTAGCGTTTCGGCTTTTGTCGATTCAATATCAATTATGCCTTCAATACGCTCGTTTAATTTTTTTTCTGCCAGTTGTTCGAGTTTATTTGGTAAATACTCCTTTATTTTATCTCGAACTACCTGGGTCAAAGTTGGACTTGCACCATCGCTCGAAACAGCAATTTTCAGGTTTTTGTAGAGTAGAAGTGAAGAAAAATAAAAGTCACACTCTTCGGGTACGTCTACCGTATTGAGTAAAAAGAAACGTTCTTCTTTCAATTCTTTCAGCAGGCGATTAACTTCTTTATTTCCCGTTGCATCGATTATGATATTAAATCCCTCAGCGTCATCCTTTGTAAATGATTTTATTTTACGATTGAATTTCATATTCTTTAACTCATCGCAAAATTTCTCTGCTATAACAAAAAAATCGATATTATTCTGGAGGAGTACGGTTATCTTTTGCAAGGCAACTATGCCTCCTCCGATTAATAATATACGGGGGTTACGTAGTAGTATTGGCAACGAATTTATCTTATACATGTATGCCCCTTTCGTTCTGGTTTTTAATGATGTTTATTTCCCAGTGTGGAAAATATTTTTTAATCAAATTGTAGAGTTCGATTTCGAATTGAGTATAATCAGGTTGTAGATGAATATCACTTGTAGGCAACGATTCAGTTATAATACCGCCTCCGGCTATATCGTAGTCTTCCACGATTACAAATCGACCGGTGTCCTTAATTTCATTACTTAAATCGAAAGCCACGGGTTTAAGAGTGTTTAAAATCACTGTAGCAACTTCGTGTCGATTAACATTTTCAGGATTTGTGTTTATTCTGAGAGTAGAGGCATCAAGTGATGTTTCGATTTTTTCAATAAAGAGTTCTGATTTAAATGTGCCCAGTTTGATTTTATATTTTTTCCCGATAGTTAATTTATTTTTACCCATCCAGAAGATATTGGCTTTAAAACGATTGCTAACGGATGGAAGTTTTTCCCCCTTTTTGCATATCAATTCGCCGTTTTTAATATAGAGTTCCGAAGTAATAGTAAGGCCAATTGCCATTCCAGCTTCGGCGCTATTAACGTCTTCTTTGCCAAATATTTCAATCGATTTAACGTTGCTTGTTTTGCCTGATGGGAGAAAGATAATTTCGTCGCCGCGTTCAATTCTGCCTGAATTAATTGTGCCAGCAATTATTCTTCTGTTGTCGTTTTTTTCTGTGAATTTATAAACGCCCTGTACGAACATTCGGAAGCTGTTTTCCGGATCCGACCGAGAGCACTTAAAGTCGTCAATTAAATCGATTATTGTTTTTCCCCTGTACCAGGGTGTACGATCTGAATGCGCAATTAAATTAATCCCTTCGCGTGCCGAGACCGGAACGTAAGCAACTGGCGTTATTCCAATTTCAGTCAGGAAAATGGAGTAATTAGTTTTTATGTTCTCGAAAACATCTCGACTGTAATTTACCAGATCCATTTTGTTAACAGCGACGACAATTTGATTGATACCGAGCATGGATAGCATATAAGCATGCCGTCGCGAGTTTTCGGCAATGCCTTCCTGAGCGTCGATCGTTAGAATGGCCGCATCGGCTCTGGAAGCTCCACTGACCATATTTTTCAGAAATTCAATATGACCCGGGGCATCGATAATTATATATTCGCGTTTGCTTGTTTTGAAAAAGACTCTTGCAGTATCAATAGTAATTCCTTGTGCCTGTTCGTCTTTAAGAGCGTCGAGCAAAAAAGCGTATTCGAAAGGTTTGGAATTGAGCTGACACGTGCGTTTTACTTGTTCAAGTTTTCCCTCGGGCAATGAGTTGGTATCTGATAGGAGTCGCCCGATTAAAGTGCTCTTGCCGTGGTCCACATGGCCTACGAAAACGATATTCATTCTTTCTTTCATTTAAAAACCTCTGTTGATTTATTTATTACATATATCCGGAGCGGCGCAGTTCTTCAAGTGTACCACCTCCGTCTTTATCCTGCTGCCGCCCTGAGCGTTCGGCTATATTTGCGAATTTACCTGAACGTAACTCTTCTATAATTTCGTCAACGTTCTTTGCCTGAGATTCAACTGGCTTGGTGCACGGATAGCAACCTAGTGACCTGTAACGCATTCCGAAACCATTGTCGAAGTAAAGAGAAACTACGGGAATATTTTCCCTTCGAATGTATTCCCAGATATTCAATTCCGTCCAGTCAAGCAGGGGATGAATACGAACATGTGTACCGGGTGCAAATTCAGTTTTGAACTGATTCCAGAATTCAGGCGGCTGGTCGCCTATATCCCAGTCGCTGTTTTTGTCGCGCGGAGAAAAATATCTCTCCTTTGAACGACTGCCTTCTTCATCAGAACGGACGCCAACTATAACGCCTGTGTAAGCCTCTGTATTCTCGTCTTCAACAAAAGCGCCGGTGGAATGGTCTAATTTAAGTCGTTTCCATTTGCCCGATAATGTATTTATCAAAGCTTCGGTTTTTAATAACTGGCAGCATGTAATTCTGTCCACACTCCCGTCGGGAAATGTTTTTTTGCTTTTAAGAGCTTCGGTGTTTTGACCTACGATAAGATTGAATCCCAGCTCTTTTGCAAGACGATTTCTGTATTCGATCATCTCCGGAATTTTAAATGAAGTGTCGATATGAACCAGTGGAAACGGCAAATGACCGAAAAAGGCTTTCCGTGCTATATGTAAGAGAACGGTGCTGTCTTTTCCGATTGACCAGAGCATTGCGAGATTTTTAAATTCGCGGTAGGCTTCACGGAATATATAAATGCTGTGCGCTTCAAGTTTGTCGATGTAATCCATTATTGATTCTCCCGTTGTTTTATGTGTAATCCGCATTCTTTTGTCTCGGGGTGCTCCCACCACCATCTGCCTGCACGCGTCTCCTCGCCAGGCTGAATCGGTCGAGTGCAGGGCTCGCAGCCTATACTTGTGTATCCTTTTTCGTAAAGGCTATTGTATGGTATATTCTGAGTACGGATATAATTCCAAACTTCGGTTTCACTCCAGTTGTAAAGCGGGTTAATTTTGATTACTCCATGTAGATTGTCCTCCTCGACCAGTTCGATATTTTTACGCGTAATCGACTGTTCTCTTCGAAGACCGGTAATCCAGACCATTGCATTTCTTAAGGCTCTTGAGAGAGGCTCCAGTTTTCTAATACTACAGCAATATTTACGCAAGTCCACGCTTTTATAAAAAAGATTAACGCCGTGACGAAAAACCATCTCTTCGACTTTGTTGTAATCAGGGAAATAGATTTTAATATCTATGTTGTAATGCTCGCGTGTAAGTTCTAATGTTTTGTATGTGGCCTCGTGCAATCTGCCCGTATCTAATGTGAATATGTTGGGCTTCGGGGTTATTTTTGTGAGCATATCGGTAATTACCTGATCTTCAATGCTGAAGCTTGTCGAAAAAACAACCCGGTTTCCATAACTTTCAATTAATTTTTTTAATACAGAAAACGCGTCGAGATTATTTAAGTTTTCTGCAAGAATTTCTTTTCCTTTCATAATATGCTCCTAAATGTGATATTCGGGTTCTGATTTTTTCCCAATATTTATTTTGTTCCATAGTCTTTCGTGGATGAAGTAGAGAATCATTTTTGTAAAAATTTCAATACCACCTATTGAAGCTGCAGTCTCGATACTACCTGTTATCAAGTATGATATAAGCATCGTATCGATTGTGCCTGTAATGCGCCACGAGATCGATTTAATTATACTCCTGTATGGTTTTTCATACATAGACTACTCCCGATTAACGGACTAAATCCTCGATAGTAAAATAGTTCTAAAGTGCTGGTGTGTTTATGGGACTAACAACAACAAGAACAAGCGCAGTGAGCTTGCATAAGGTAGGGCATGGAAGGGCTGGAAAATGAATGCTTTCTTAAAGACAGATATTTACTCTTGCGCTTATGTAATATTTTCGTTCTCATTTTATTGCTCCTCGATTGATATTAAAAAAAAAGCCCTTCGAGTGCGAAGGGCTTTATTTATAAAATTTTATCGGCATAAAACTTATATCATACCCTCCGCCTCGAAGTCGTGAGGTTCATCATACAACAAGCACAACAAAAATTATTTTTTTGGGGTACTGACATGTTACATTGCCTGATTTTGAGGGCAAACATAATAATAATAAGATATTGTGTCAAGTATAAATTTGAATTTATTTCTAAAATAGATAAAATTTCTTTATATAGAATAAATCGATATAAAGCTTTAATTAATAAAGCCAAAGCATTAGAAGTGATCAAGTGGTAGAAACAAAAACTGAAACAATAAAGGAAAAAAAGAATGTAGCGCTACTGTCGGTACTGGCGGCGTTGATGCTCACAGCTTTTAAGATAATCGTCGGCATGATGACAGGCAGTCTCGGCATTTTATCCGAAGCGCTTCATTCGGCGCTCGATTTAATTGCTGCAGGTATTACGTATCTGGCAGTTAATATTTCAGATAAACCGGCGGACGAAAAACATCATTACGGGCATGGTAAAATCGAAAACTATTCGGCGCTGATCGAAACCCTTCTTTTATTCATTACAAGTTTCTGGATAATTTATGAAGCTATACGACGACTTATTACGAACGAAGTCGAAATTGAAGTTAATGTCTGGGCTTTCCTTGTAGTGATTACTTCAATAGTGGTCGACATATCGCGTTCGAGGGCATTGAGAAGAGCGGCGGTCAAACACAACAGCCAGGCGCTTGAAGCAGATGCTCTCCATTTTTCAACCGATATATGGAGTTCGGCAGTAGTACTGATCGGTTTAACGGGGGCTTCGTTTAATTTCTTTTATACTGATGCTGTTGCTGGATTAGCGGTGGCAATCATTATTTTAGGAGTAAGTTACCGACTTGGCAAACGTTCTTTCGATGCCTTGATCGACAAAGCTCCGGAAGGACTGTACGAAAAAATTTATCAAATCGTAAACAGTCTACCCGAAGTTATCGAGTCGCACGATATTAAAATTAGAGAATCGGGTCCTTATAGATTTGTCGATATAAATATTCATGTTAAAAGGAACTTGAGTATTGGCGAAGCGCACGATATTTCTCACAAAGTAGAGAAAGCTATTATGAAAGAAGTGAAAAACATTACAGTAATGGTACACGCAGAACCAGAAGGGCATTCCGATTGAGGAACTTACTTATTTAGTTATACGTTATCGCAAATTGGTATAGTTGACTAATAATTATTAAATTTGTCGAATAAAATAAGAGTTTAACTATTATTTAGAAGATTGAAAAAACGGGATTAATTATGAGCGATAAAAACAATAAATATTTATCCGAACTCGAAGAGATCGAACTACAAGAATGGCTCGAATCTCTCGAATATGTATTGCAAACAGGTGGCCCGGAAAAGGTAAAAGAACTACTTCACAATCTCGATACCTATGCTCACCAGAAAGGAGTAGAGATACCATTTACAGCCAATACCCCTCATATCAATACAATACCCAAAGAAAAAGAACCCCCTTTCCCGGGAGGACGAGAAATCGAGAGACGTATAAAAAGTCTAGTTCGATGGAACGCTATGGCTATGGTTGTTCGAGCCAATAAAGAAGAAAACGGAATTGGTGGACACATTTCAACTTATGCTTCGGCGGCAACTTTATATGAGATTGGATTTAATCATTTTTTCCGTGGTAAAGATGGTAATCATGAAGGAGATATAATTTATTATCAAGGTCATGCGGCGCCTGGAATTTATGCGCGAGCTTTTCTCGAAGGCAGATTGACTGTAGAGCAACTTGAAAATTTCAGAAGGGAATTAAAACCAGGCGGCGGACTTTCTTCATATCCTCATCCCTGGCTGATGCCCGACTTCTGGGAATTTCCGACTGTCTCAATGGGTTTAGGTCCAATTCAAGCAATCTATCAAGCGCGCTTTATAAGATATCTCGAAGATAGAGGTCTTAAAAAACCGAGCGACCAGAAAGTATGGGCTTTTATTGGCGACGGTGAAACAGACGAACCTGAGACTTTGGGCGCTATTTCGCTGGCAGCTCGTGAAAAACTTGACAATCTGATTTTTGTAATAAATTGCAATTTACAGCGCCTCGATGGTCCCGTGCGTGGCAATGGCAATATTGTTCAGGAACTCGAAGCAGTTTTCAGAGGCGCTGGCTGGAACGTTATTAAGGTCATCTGGGGAAGCGACTGGGATCCCTTGCTCGAACAGGATAAAACCGGACTCCTGGTAAAGCGGATGAACGAAACAATCGACGGTGAATCTCAAAACTACGTTACAAGAGGCGGCAAGTACGTCCGTGAACATTTCTTCGGTAAGTACCCCGAACTACTAAAACTCGTAGAACATTATACTGACGAACAATTGGAAAAAATGAAACGCGGCGGTCACGACCCAGAGAAAGTCTACGCTGCTTATAAAGCTGCAGTCGAGCATAAAGATGCCCCTACAGTAATTCTTGCAAAAACAGTTAAGGGATACGGACTTGGAGAAGCTGGTGAAGGTAAGAATATTACCCATCAACAGAAAAAACTGAACGAAGAAGAATTGAGAGAATTCAGAACGCGCTTTTCGATTCCAATCAGTGACGAAGAAGTTTCTAAAGCTCCTTTTTATCGTCCACCGGAAGATTCGCCCGAAATCCGTTATCTGAAAGAAAGAAGAAAAGCTCTTGGCGGTTATATTCCTAAAAGAGTTGTCAAATCACAACCGCTTAAAACTCCTCCCGAAGAAATATTCGAAGAATTTTATAAAGGCACAGAAGACCGTGAAGTTTCGACAACTATGGTTTATGTAAGGATACTGGCTAAGTTGTTGAAGGATAGAGAAATCGGGCACCTTATTGTACCAATTGTTCCGGATGAAGCTCGTACATTCGGAATGGAAGCCCTTTTCCGACAGGTTGGCATTTATTCTCATGCAGGTCAATTGTACGAACCGGTTGACAGCGACAGTTTGCTCTATTATAAAGAAGCAAAAAATGGGCAAATACTCGAAGAGGGGATTACCGAAGCCGGCTCGATGTCGTCTTTCATTGCCGCCGGTACAGCTTACGCCGTTCATGGGATCAACACCATCCCATTCTTTTCATTTTATTCGATGTTCGGATTACAACGAGTTGGGGATTTAATCTGGGCTGCAGGTGATATGCGTTGCAAAGGATTTTTACTCGGAGCAACAGCTGGAAGAACTACTTTAGCAGGAGAGGGTCTGCAGCACCAGGATGGTCAGAGCCATCTTCTGGCTTATCCAATTCCGAATCTCGTTGCATACGACCCGGCATTTGCTTATGAACTTGCCGTAATTATTAGAGACGGCATCTATCGAATGTATGAAAAGCGAGAAGATGTTTTTTATTACATAACTATTATGAACGAAAATTATCCCCAGCCTCCGATGCCCGAAGGAGTAAAGGAAGGTATTTTGAAAGGCATGTATAAATTCCGCTCCTCAAAAATGAATGATCAAAAATTAAAAGCGCATCTACTGGGAAGTGGAACCATACTCAACGAAGTCATTAAAGCAGCGGATATTCTCGAAAATAATTATAAAGTGTCAACGGATATCTGGAGCGTTACGAGTTACAAAAATTTGCATCTCGACGCCCAGGAAACTGAAAGATGGAACATGTTCCATCCCGATAAAAAACCGAGAACGCCGTATATTTCCGAAGTGACGAAGGGCGAATCGGGAGTTTTTGTGGCTGCATCGGATTATGTCCAGATTATCAAAGACGCTCTGGCAAAATGGTTGCCAGGACCTCTCCATTCGCTTGGTACTTACGGTTTCGGAAGAAGTGAAAGCAGAGCAGCATTGCGCGATTTCTTTGAAGTAGATGCCAAACATATTGTCTATGCTACTCTCTATTCGCTTTATAAAGAAAAAAAGATTAAACTCGATTTACTTAAAAAAGCTCAAAAGGAACTCGGCATAAATCCGGAAAAACCAAATCCGGCTAAATCATAAAAAATTTATAAATAAATTCGGTTTTTGATATGACAGTAGATTTTAAATTGCCACATTTAGGTGAAAATATAAATACAGCAGATGTAGTAAAAGTACTCGTTAAAGAAGGCGATCGGGTAGAAATCGATCAGGTAATCCTGGAAATCGAAACGGATAAGGCTACAGTTGAAGTGCCCTCTGAAATTGCCGGTATAGTTAAAAAGGTTCATGTCAAAGAAGGCGATAAAGCTATTGTCGGTCAGCCAGTTATTACAATTGAACAAAGTGAAAGTGTTGATTCCAGAGCTCAAACAGAAAAACCTTCACAGGCAGAAGAAAAAATTCAACAGCCCCAAGAAAATATTTCAAAAGTTGAATCAACGAGCAATATAGTGGACTTCAAGGTTCCTGTGTTGGGCGAAAATATTGAAGTAGCACAAATTGCCAGAGTACTTGTTAAAGCGGGCGATAACGTTGAAGTCGACCAGATTTTGATGGAATTAGAAACAGATAAAGCAACGGTCGAAGTACCATCTGAATACGCCGGTGTAATTAAAGAAGTGAAAGTTAAAGAAGGCGATAAAGTGAAAGTTGGGCAAACTGCTTTTCTAATTGAAACAAAGTCGACATCTGCCATTAAAAAAGAAATACCGGAAACAAAGCCTTCAATAAAAACGGAAAAAGAGGTTGAAAAGCCGCAACCTGTCAAAGAGCATACTCATATGCCTCAGGTAATTGATATACCGCGCGATATTGTTAAAAACATAGTTCCCGCTGCTCCATCTGTAAGAAGATTTGCTCGTGAAATTGGAATCGACATTCATCAAGTTGAAGGTTCCGGTAAAGGCGGAAGAATTACTATCGAGGACGTTAAAGCTTTTGCAAAGAGTCTAAATCAAAAAATCCAGTCCGGACAAATTTCAGCTTCGGGTCTGATGCAGGAACCTTTGCCCGATTTTTCAAAATGGGGTCAGATCGAACGCGTTCAAATGAATAACGTACGAAAAAAGACCGCCGAGCATTTATCGTATGCCTGGTCGACAATTCCGCACGTTACTCAATTCGACAAAGCTGACATCACAAATCTTGAGAAACTTAGAAAAGAATATTCAAAAAAAGTAGAAGCCGCCGGTGGTAAACTTACTGTTACTGCCATTCTGATTAAAATAGTTGCTTCTGCATTGAAAGTGTTTCCACAATTCAACGCCAGTGTGGACATGCAAAAAAGTGAAATCATCTATAAAAAATATTTTAATATTGGCGTTGCAGTTGATACCGATAAAGGTTTACTCGTGCCAGTAATAAAAGACGTCGATAAAAAGAACATTGTTGATATTTCGGTGGAATTGGCTGAAATCTCGCAGAAGGCACGCGATAAAAAATTATCACTTGAAGAGATGCAGGGAGGCAATTTTACAATATCGAATCTGGGAGGCATCGGTGGCACATATTTTACACCCATAGTTAATTCCCCCGAAGTTGCAATACTTGGAGTATCCAGGTCTTCTTACGAACCTGTTTACATCGATGGTAAATTCGAGCCGCGATTGATCATGCCTCTTTCGTTATCCTACGATCACAGAGTAATTGACGGTGCAGATGGCATTAGATTTCTCAGGTGGATTGTCGAAGCTCTCGAAAATCCATTTCTTTTAATTCTGGAAGGTTAGTTTTTCATAATAATTTTTTAATAAAAAATTGGAAGTTCAATGTCTACAAACACTCAATTAGCAGTAATAGGCGCAGGGCCAGGAGGATATGCAGCTGCTTTTCTGGCTGCCGACCTCGGAATGCAAGTAACTTTGATCGATAAAGAAAAAAATCCCGGCGGAGTTTGCCTTTACAGAGGTTGTATCCCTTCGAAAGCTCTTCTTCACGTTGCCAGACTTATAAACGAAGCTGAAGAAGCTAAAAAATGGGGAATCCACTTTGGCAAACCTAAAATTGACATCGATAAATTGAGAGAATTTAAAGATGACGTAGTAGGAAAATTAACAGGTGGACTTGGACAATTGTCCAAGCAAAGAAAGGTTAATTATATTCAGGGCAAAGCTTCGTTTGTCAATTCTTCTACTCTTTTGGTAGAAAAAGTCGACGGTTCAACTGAAGAAGTAATTTTTGAAAAGGCTATTTTAGCAACAGGTTCGGTGCCCGCTGCCATTCCAGCGTTTTCAATTGGTTCAGACAGAGTAATGGATTCTACAGCTGCGCTAGAATTAAAAGATGTGCCTGAAAAATTATTAGTAATTGGCGGCGGATATATTGGTCTCGAATTGAGCACTGTTTATGCTTCCTTAGGCAGTAAAGTTACAGTTGTTGAAATGATGCCCGGTATCTTACCCGGCGCTGACCGCGATCTGGTTGCAGTTTTAGAAAGGAGACTGAAATCAAAATTAGAAAATATTTATGTCAATACGAAAGTAGTCGAGCTTAAGGAAACCAGAGAAGGGATAGAAGTAAAATTGGAAGGCGATAAGGTGGAGAAACCTGCACAAACTTTTAATAAAGTGCTGGTTTCTGTTGGCCGAAGACCTGTAACAGAAGGTTTGGGACTCGAAAATACAGCCGTAAAAGTCAATCAAAAAGGATTTGTAGTTGTGGATAAGACTCTGAAAACCGACGACGACAAAATTTATGCAATCGGAGATTTAGTCGGTAATCCAATGCTGGCGCACAAAGCCTCAGCTGAAGGAAAAGTTGCAGTAGAATCAATACTTGGAAAACGAGTCGCATTCGAACCGAATGCAATTCCCGCCGTTGTTTTTACCGATCCTGAACTCGCATGGGCTGGAGTAACAGAAACCGAAGCTCGGGAAAAGGGAATTAAATACGAAGTGGCAAAATTCCCATGGGGTGCCAGCGGCAGAGCTACCACTCTCGATAGAAATGACGGTATGACCAAATTGATAATTGAACCGGAAACAGAAAGAATTATCGGCGTCGGTATTGTAGGCGTAGGTGCAGGCGATTTAATTGCCGAAGGAACGCTCGCAATTGAAATGGGCGCTAATGCTAACGACCTCGAACTCACTATTCATCCCCATCCAACCTTATCCGAAACATTAATGTTTGCCGCCGAACTTTATTACGGCAGAGCAACGGATATGTACCGTCCTAAAAGGAAGTAGGGGTTAGGGATTAGGAATAGGGATTAGGGAGTAGTAGAGAGTGGCGCGGCGGAATTTATCATTATGAGTAGCTTGTTCGACAGGCTACTCTTTAAATTTCGATATCTCATTTCACAATGCAGCAAATATAATTTTTATTCACCCCTCTCTTTAGTATTTGTATGAAGTCTTTAGTCATCATTTTATAGGTAGTTCAAAAATCTCTTGAAGACTAAGTTGCCATGCATTAAAAGTGGACACAAAATATTAGTATATCAACCAAAAATCATTGATTTACAAACTCATATTTTCCTAAGAAAAATTTTATCGACTCTACTTTTCTTTATTTCATTTCTTATACATAGGATATTTAATTCTTTACTGGCAGCTACATTTGAAGTCAATGCGTTCACATTAATGGATGTGATTTTATTCTCATTCGATGTTTTTTTTGTAAAAATATCAAAGTAAACTGAACAGTGTTATTCAAAGAATCCTGTATTTTGTGAGTAACTTTAGCCATAAGGATGATATCCAGTATGGAATTTATACGACTGGTAATTTATTGCTTAGAATTAAATTCTAATAGATAATTCATTTCTTTTATCAGAGTTAGGTGTAAGGTCATTTTTCACTAAATGAAATTTTAATCTGACTGAACTAGAATTAAAATATCGTACCTTTTCAAAGTTAAAACAGGTGAGGATTTTTTAGTAAAGAAGAATATTTCAATTGTCGTGGTAGAGCAATACTTATCGTATGTCTATCTCAACAATTAATCCAGCAGTGCTAAATTTTTGAATTATGATGTAAACAAATATGAAAGTATCACTTCATCAGGCACTTTAAAAACCAATTACACCGATGAAGTCAATAATAAATCCTGCAATAATTACCGCTATGATTTTATAATCGGGAGTTTCAGCGCTTTCAATTCATCAAGCAGTTGTTATCTAAAATGTCTATAGTGCTGCATCTATAAATTTTGTAACGAGCTTATTCATTCGTGCACCGATTAGAAGCAAGTGCCAGGATAATCTGCTGAAACTGAATAAGCCACGAAATTTTTTATACTTTTGACTGAAAAGAGAATTTCATTTTTTTCGGTTGTACCAGTCTTTCAAAGTCAGAATACGACATCTGGATCAGTTCGGTATGTGTGCCGGCGTTAAATGCAATTTCTTCGTCTTCAGCAAGTGACTGGTCGACGTAGACTTCGAGTCCGTATAAATTACCAAAAGGTGGCATAGCACCCACTTCGCATTCAGGGAACTTATCCATAAATTCCTGTTCGTTTGCCAATCTTACATTTTCGTTTCCAAAAGCTGTACGCAGCTGCTCGAAGTTTACTTTGTAGGATGCCGGCAGAACAACCATGACCATCTTGCCATTAATTTTAACCAGTACAGATTTAGCGAGCTTTTTCCCTTTAATATGTGCCGATGCTGCAATCTCCTGGGCTGTGAATGCCAAGGAGTGTTTAATCGTTACATACTTAATGTTGTTATTGTCGAGGAATTCTTTGAGCTTTTTCGAAGGCATAACTACCTCCTATTGTTTTGTGAACTCTAATGTCACACTCTGTACTCCAAATCCTTCTATTTCCATAGTAGTATTGAAAGTCAGTTTATTGCCCGATAGTGTATACTCGACAGTCTCTGAAACTCCGTCAATTGTAATTGTGAGCTTACCGTCGGCTTCAGTCCATGTTCCTGTTTCGGTATTCTCGCCTTCTGGATCTTTGTAAGTGGCTTGATAAGTTCCGTCCTCATTTAAAACAACCGTCATAGAATATCCTAAAGCGTCGGGTAAAAGTTTCACATCACCGGAACCCGTATGGACTGTGATGGCAGTTAATTTCCATGTGCCTGTTAAAGTCGGTTCAGAGGACGTCGGATTCGAATCTTCGCTGCAGGAGATAAACGTAAATAGTAACAATATGAATAACGACTTTAATAAATTTTTCATCTCATTCTCCCGAAATATTTTTTTTGGAAAAGGGGTTCCTCTAAATGTACATTCGTAAAGTAAAGAGATTATTATTCCATTTCAACAAAATAATAAAGGGCATATGAATTCTTTTTTTTATTTTTCAAACAATAAAAATTTCTGCTTATGAAGTATTTTTTAGGAGCGGACGGGGGCGGTACTAAAACCAGAGCCGTTTGCATTGACGAAAAAAAGAAAGTCCTGGCCCGTTTTGAAACAGGGGCTTCCAATCCTTATACTGTCGGCTTCAATAAATCAGCTGAATTGCTCTCGTCATTTATTCATGATATAAATGAAAAATATCAATTGTCGGGAGCTGTACTGGGGATAGCGGGATGTTCAAATACCAGTGTGGCAGAAAAACTAATGAATAAAATTAAAAGTAGATTTGAATTTCCAATTGAAATTAAAGGTGATATCGAAATAGCACATTACAGCGCTTTTGCAGGGAGGGATGGTGCATTATTGATTGCAGGAACTGGTTCGGTTATTTATCTGAAGATGGGTGCAAGTTTTACTAAAATAGGAGGCTATGGAAAAATTATAGGCGACGAGGGGAGTGCCTACTCGATTGCAAGGAAAGGATTTGGCGGCATAGCAAAAATTATCGACGGTCGATTAAGTGATAAGCTTCTCTATGACACAGCTGACAAATTAGGTCTTCTTCAAAGAGATAAATTAATTCCTTTTGTCAGCTCAGAAAATATTGCGCAATATGCCATGCTTTTTATTGAATGTGCAATCAGAGGGAGCAGATTCTGTATGCGGATTTTAGAAGAAGAAGCAGCAGAGGTTGCATCACTAATTGATATTGCTTCGAAAAAATACTCGGGAGATAAACTTCCGATTGTTTTTTCTGGCGGTTTGTCGAATAATTTATTTTACACAGAATTGATCAAGAAAAAAATAAAAAACTCGAATCGAATGATATTTAATAAAGCAAGATATACACCCGAGTATGGTGCTGCTTTAACTGCTGTTAAACTTTTTAAGGATATTAAATGATTGCAAAGAAATCTCTGCACAAAGGAGGAACAAATAGCCGTAGCGCCTGGACGTGGGTTCCAACTCTCTATTTTGCTGAAGGGTTACCTTATGTAATTGTTATTACCTTTTCGGTAATAATGTATAAACGTCTGGGTATTTCGAATGCTGACATAGCGCTTTACACAAGCTGGCTTTATTTACCGTGGGTTATCAAACCATTCTGGAGTCCGTTTATCGATTTAATACGTACCAAACGGTTCTGGATTGTTGCCATGCAATTGTTAATAGGAGCTGGCATGGCGGGAGTAGCGCTGACCATTCCCGCTCCTGATTTCTTTAAGTTCACTCTCTTGTTCTTCTGGTTAATAGCATTCAGCTCGGCAACTCACGATATTGCAGCCGATGGTTTTTATATGCATGCGCTCAGCGAAGGCGAACAGAGTTTTTTTGTAGGGATAAGAAGTACGTTTTATCGTTTTGCAATTATCTTTGGGCAGGGCATTCTCGTAATCCTTGCAGGACAACTCGAAAGTGCACTTACAGTTACTCCAGCAGAAATAAGAGTTATTTCTTCGCCAGAAAAATTTTTTGAAAATACTCTTACCGTCGATTCTTCTTCAGTTAAGCCGATGGAAGGTAAACTTAGAATTATAGCCCGACCGGAAAGACTCGAAATAAGTACGAAACCTCAGACAAAACAAACGGTCGATTTTTATCTGAATTTTGTTCGAAAGATGAATATTATAAACGGTTTTTCTGAAACAGAAATTGTTCTTCCTGATACCACCGGAAGTATGGAACCTGCAGGAAATATCGGAATTGTTAAATTCATGCTTTCTAATAAACCGGATGAAAATGAAGAAATAGTTGTCAATCTTAATTACCAGGAAGGCGATAAAAATTTTAATGTAATTGCGGGTAACAAACTTGTCTTTAATTCAACAAACTGGAATAAGCCAGCTTTCGCACTCATTCAACTTGAACCTTATGTTAACGAGAGGACCGAAGCGCTCTTACGACTTGAGCCTGTAAAAGTCCCACTCGCATGGATTATTACATTCGGAATTCTTGCAATATTATTTTTGATATTTTTCATTTATCACAGCCGTGTTTTACCAGCACCGGTAACGGACAAACCAGTAATTATACCGGGATTACAAAAATTAACGAGCGAGTTCTTTAGAACATTTTTTAGATTCTTTGAAAAGCGTAAAATAATCTGGATAATAGCTTTCCTTTTGCTTTACAGACTCGGCGAAGCGCAGCTGGTTAAAATGATTGGTCCATTTTTCCTCGATCCTAAAAGTGCCGGTGGACTCGGCTTATCAACCTCAGATGTTGGATTGATTTACGGTACGGCTGGTGTGGCTGCACTCGTGATAGGAGGAATTATTGGCGGCATTTTGATTTCAAAATACGGTCTGAAAAAATTACTCATTACTATGCTCGTTGCCATGAATGTTCCGAATCTCGTATATGTTTATCTGGCTTATGCGCAACCGGATCAAATCTGGATCGTCTATCTCTGTGTGATTTTTGAACAGTTCGGTTATGGTTTTGGATTCACTGCATATATGATGTACATGATTTATGTTTCAGAAGGACAATACAAAGCTTCTCATTATGCAATAACGACAGGCTTTATGGCCTTAGGCATGATGATCCCTGGTATGTTCAGCGGATTAATTCAAGAGGCGGTCGGTTATCAGATGTTTTTTGTGTGGGTTTGCATTGCTACAATCCCGGCGTTTATAGTAGCTAAATTTATTCCTCTTAATCCTGCGTTTGGAAAAATTGAAAGGAAATAAATTGAACGATACAATAATTGAAATTAACGGACTCACCAAAAAGTTCGGTTCATTAACGGCAGTCGACAATCTCGACTTGAAAGTTTATAGGGGAGACATCTTTGGATTTTTGGGACCCAACGGTGCAGGCAAGAGCACTACAATTCGAATGTTGCTGTCGCTTATAAAACCCACTTCAGGATCAATTAAAATCTTTGGACTTTCTGTTAAACACGACCACAAAAAAATAATGAGAAGAATCGGTGCTATTGTCGAAAAACCCGACTTCTATTTATATCTGACAGCGTATAAAAATCTTGAAATACTGGGCAGACTTAGCGGTGCCGACATTTCGAAAAACAAAATTATGGAAATGCTCGAACTTGTTGGTCTGGCTTCGAGATATAAGAGTAAAGTGAAAACATTTTCTCACGGAATGAAACAAAGATTGGGACTGGCTCAGGCATTACTTCATGACCCCGAATTAATTATACTCGATGAGCCGACTACTGGTCTGGACCCGCAGGGAATGAAAGAAATTCGCGAATTAATTCTTTATCTCAGTCGCAATAAAGGAAAAACCATTTTCCTTTCGTCACATATTTTGCATGAGGTGGAAATGATTGCAAATAGAATGATTATTATAAATAAAGGGAAAAAAATCGTCGAGGGGAACGTCTCCGAACTTCTGCGGTCCGACAGGATGAATGTATCTTTCGAAGTTTCCGATAATACCAAAGCAGTAGAAGTTGCAAAAGAAATTGTCGAAAACCACGATATTTATTCCGACTCGAATAAAGTAACGCTCACTTTAACACAACAAGAAATATCCGAACTCAATCGAAAATTTGTCGAAAACGGTATTGAAGTTTATTCGATAGTGCCTGTCCGTTCTCTCGAGGAGTACTTTCTTAAAATTACCGAGGGAGCAAACAATGATTAATCTAATAAGAATCGAATTGACTAAAATATTCGGGAAATGGAGAACCTATATCGGATTTATTGCAATCGGATTGCTTGTGCCTATTATTCAAACGGCACTTTATTTTACTGGCGACGACTATATCAAAATGGTAACACAAGGTTTTCAGGAAACTTTTCTGATGGTTGGAAATCTGCTTAACGGATATTTTATTGCCAATCTTGTACTGAATTCTTTATTCATACACATACCTTTTTTGATTGTACTGGTGGGAGGCGATATCCTTGCAGGAGAAGCCACTGCCGGTACTTACAGAATGCTGTTGGTAAGACCTGTATCCCGCTTTGAAATAATTACGTCGAAGTTCATAGCTGGAATTATTTATGTAATCAGTTTAATTGCCTGGCTCGCATTTCTTAGTCTGGGTATAAGTTTGTTAATTTTCGGTTCAGGTGAGTTGATTACTTTCAGGGATAAATTAATCATATTTGCATCAGACGACGTCCTGTGGCGTTTTTTCTTTGCATATCTCTTTTCGATTTTAAGTATGACCACAGTTTTTTCGCTTTCATTCTTGTTCTCGTCGTTTGTTGAAAATTCAATTGGACCTATCATAGGTTCCATGGCTCTGATTATAATTCTATTGGTTTTGTCGGCTTTGCCTATTGACTTTTTCAATGCTATCCAGCCGTACTTTTTTACAACATATATGCCGGCATGGAGTCATTTCTTTTCCGATGAAATTGATTATAATGAAATAACTAAATCGGCTCTCTATCTAACTGGTTATACATTCCTGTTTTTTACCATAGCTGCAGGAATTTTTATTAAAAAAGATATTCTAACTTGAGGTAATATGATGAGAAGTTTAATTCTTCTTCTATGTTTTGTTACCAATCTTTTTGCACAAAAATTGGATGCTAATGAAATACTGAATAAAGTTGTTGAAAAGTTCGAAAGAGTTAAAGATTACGAAGTTGACCTTACAATCACAACAGACCTGCAAATGGTCAAAATGCCCGAAATGAAATTGAAAATTTTCTTCAAGCAACCAGATAAATTGAAAATTTCTTCGAAGGGATTTGCAATGGTTCCAAAAGACGGAGTTAATCTGAATCCTCTCAAATTTCTTAAAGGAGATTATAGCACGGTTTATGTAAAGAATGAAAAAGACGAAGAAGACGAAAAAATTAATTTAGATGTAATAAAAATAATTCCACTCAGCGATACTGCTGATTATATTCTTTCAACAATATGGGTCGATAGAGAAAATCATCTTGTCAAAAAACTTGAATCAGTAACAAGGCGGGGTATTAACGTAACTAGCAAGTTCTATTATAAAAATACTTCTTATGCATTGCCTTCAAAAGTGGTCATCAATCTCAATGAAGGTAGCGCTGACAAATCAAAGAAAGAGGAAGAGAAAAGTTTTCGACAATCACTAAGCGGCAAAGTCGTACTTACTTATTCGGACTATAAAATCAATCAGGGATTAAAGGACGAATTTTTCAAATAATTATTTTGTGCTGCCTACAAGATTGAATTTGATGTCGATATTTTCAGCAACTTTATTACCAATCAATTTATTTTCGACGCCAAAATCAGAAAGTTTAATACTGAAATTGCCGCTGACGCCAATCAAATCGCCTTCTGCTATTTCTCTTGTTTCTTTGCTTTCGTGCAGATAAACAATTTCAACGACCACCGGAATGTTCCTTGAAATTCCGTGCATGGTCAATACTCCATTTAAAATGCATTTTGTTTTATTACCCTCGCTTGCAAGAATTTTTTCGACACCTGCAACTTCGTATGTAATGTGCGGATATTTTTTTGAATCGAGCCAGTTGCTACTCTGTAAGTGTTTATTGCGAAGTTTAATACCAGTGTTTATGGAATTAACGTTCAGAACAATCTTACCTTTAATTCCTTCTTTCAAATTAACGGGATTTAACTCCGCTCTTCCCGAAACTTGATCGCCCGTCCCGTTTATATCTTCGAGCGGAGTAGTGCTGAAGAACCTGATTTGATTTTTGCCGGTTTCTTCTTTGAAATAAAATGTCGATTTGCTCTGCGGGAATGTAACAACTGTCAGAAAAAATAAAACTGCGAGTAAGATTTTCATTTTTATCACCTGCCGAATGCTGTTATAAAAACAATTTTGATATTGATACAGTTCACTGTTAATACTTAAGTATATACACTTCTTATCGATAATAACATTGGATAATTTTGTAAAAAATATAAGCTGCTTTGATTTCAATCAGTATACTAAATATTGCTGCGGGATTGCTATTATTCGACAGCGACATCGCATTAATCTTGGTGATATTTTTTGTCGTGGCTGGCGTATTGGGTCTTGCTCGCGCAGTGAGAATTAAAACAATAAATGAATTAAGTCGTGAATTAGAAAAAACCGTTCAGGAAAAGACGGCAGAGATAATGAATCTGAATAGCAAGCTCGAAATTTTAAATTCTGCTATCGATGCAGAAAAGGAGTATTTCCGTGTGATACTCGGTTCAATTGAAAACGGCGTAATTGCTCTCGATTTGAAAGGTAAAGTATTTCTCGTAAACAAATCGGCGGAAAATATTCTGGGCATCGAAGAAAAGGACATTAAAAATTTTCAGCTTGTTTCGTTATTCGAATCGATACTTGAAGAAAATTACAGAGCGAAGTCAAAGTACTTTGATATGTCAGATATCGAAAATTTTATTCCGATGAAAAATGAACAGCTGGTTATCAATGCGAAAGACAGGAAACGAAAAATATTGCAGATAAATTCTTTAGAAATAAAAGATGAGAAAGAACTTCGGGGCGTGGTATTTATTTTAAAAGATAAGACCGAATCGATTGCCGTCGAAAATCAGCTCGCTGTATCTCAAAAGATGGAATCGATAGGACAATTAGCAGCTGGCATTGCTCATGAAATTAATACCCCACTTCAATACATCAGCGACAATATTAATTTTCTCGAACACGCCTTCTTCAATATAATGGAGTATCTTTCATTCATCAATGAAGCGTTTGACAAGCTTGTACCTCTCGAGGAGATAATTAAAACTGCAAGAGAGAAAGAAAAAGAATACGATTTCGAATTTCTTAAAGAAGAAATTCCTAATGCATTGGATCAGTCTCATACAGGAATCAGGAGAGTAAACAGAATTGTGCTTTCGATGAAGGAATTTGCACACCCTGGCACAAATGAAATGTCGCATTACGATTTGAATCATAGTATAGAAGTGGTAACAA
Source organism: Melioribacter sulfuriphilus (assembly GCF_051488685.1). Lineage (NCBI taxonomy): Bacteria > Pseudomonadati > Ignavibacteriota > Ignavibacteria > Ignavibacteriales > Melioribacteraceae > Melioribacter > Melioribacter sulfuriphilus. The sequence goes on along the minus strand of NZ_JBPSEH010000001.1, from coordinate 554,943 downwards.
ACATAACTCGGAATAAGTGGAAATACATAGCCGACCTGGAGCTTGAACTCGATCCAAAACTACCGAATGTATACTGCAATCTCGACCAGATTAATCAAGTGGTATTAAATATGATCCTCAACAGTGCGGATGCAATCGAAGAAAAAATTAAAGCAGGACTTTACAAAAAAGGTACAATTAGAATAAAAACTGCAAAAAAAGAAAATAACGTGGAAATTATTATCTGGGACAATGGCATCGGTATTAAAGAAGAATATTTACATAGAGTTTTTGATCCGTTTTTTACGACCAAAGAAGTGGGAAAGGGTACTGGACAGGGACTATCGATCTGCCATAATATTATAGTCAATAAACACAAAGGAAGTATATTGATTAATTCGAGATATAAGGAAGGAACTAAATTCATAATTAAATTACCATCTTCAGAGGGAGCATATTAAATGGAACCAAGTATAATATTCGTCGATGACGAAATAAATGTATTAAACGGTCTAAGAAGATCGCTCTATGCATCTCAATTTAAATGGAAAGCTTCGTTTATACAGAGTGGAGTAGAAGCATTGAACGTTCTTAAATCGGAACGATGTGATATTATTATCAGCGATATCAAAATGCCTGGTATTGACGGAAGTGAACTGCTTAGGATAGTCAAGAAAAATTATCCGCAAGTGGTACGTTTTGCACTCTCGGGATTTCACAAAGAAGATCTGGCAATTCAATCGAGCAATATCTTTCATCAATATTTTGCCAAACCGTTTGAATGGAATTTGTTGCGCGAAAAAATAGAACCGGTGATGATATTGAAAGAATTGATTGTTAATAACAGAACGATAGAATTGATCAACAGTGGTGATGTTGTGCCCGCTCTTCCCGAAATTTATTACAAGCTCGAAAGAGAATTGAATTCAGAGGATATCTCGATTCATAGGATTGTAAATATTATTTCAAAGGATATAGCATTGACGGCTAAAATTCTTCATCTTGCCAACTCTGCTTATTTCGGTACCGTTGCACAAATTACAAATTTGCATCAGGCGGTTACAATGCTGGGCATTAACATTATTAAGTCCCTCGTGCTTTATATTAATATCTTTAACTTTGTCAATAAAAATCCGCGAATAAAAGATTATATAGAAGAACTCTGGAGTCATAGCATCTTAGTAGCATCTTTATCGAAACAGATCATGGAATTTTTTACTAAGGACAGGGTTAAGAGTGAGAGAGCATATATTGCCGGAATACTTCATGATATTGGCAAGATTATTCAACTTTCGCTTTTGCTTCGAATAGGAAAAGAAAACCTCTACCCAATGGAAGAGAGTGAATCTAAAGATTTGCTTGGCGCTACACATAGCGAATTGGGAGCTTACCTTCTGAGTTTATGGGGATTGCCGAAAGAGATAGTCGAAGGTGTATTGCTTCATCATACTGCCCCAGTAATTGAAAGCAACAATATTAGCATCCACAGCGCTGTGCAACTTGCTAATTCACTTGCCGATCTTAAATACGAAGACCCTTATGTTATCGATGCAATGAACTCAAATGAACTCGTATGGGAATTAATTGAAAGCATTAAAAACGGACGAGATGCGGATATGAATATGAGCAATACTGGCGGATTATAGCATTTTTTAATTTCTGTTATAAAAGGATTCTGCAATAGAATTTCGATTGCTTCTCGGAAAATTATTACCACGTTATTAAAAAGCTAAAAGTTCCTCGCTCTGTGCGGTTGTTGTTTTTGCTTTAGATGCCTCTTAGAGATAGTATTAATCAGTTAAAAATTTTGGGCATCTAAGGATCGATTTACCCCAAATTAGGTTCTGAAAAAGTATTCGATACCGAAATCAAAAGATCTGTGTACATTTTTATTAGAAAACCATGTAATTCAAAACAACTACTATGTGTGATCAGTGTTTTAATATGTCAGTATCAATCGATAAAATTAGAAGAGAGATTCTAAAAACTTTTGAGAACAATAAAAATTTCGGGAGTTAATTTTAAACTGCAGTATAACTCAAAATTGAAATGAGCCAGTTATTCTCTTAAATATTCCCTGAACTGAGAAAGTCGCGGAAAGTACTTGATAGGTATTCGGCACACAAATTTTTTTGGTAGTTCATGATTACGATGCAAAAATTTACGAAGATTGCAAACAGACAGATACGCTTGCGTATGCTAAAGAATTATATAAAGATAACAATCAATATTTGCTGCAATTAATTTTAGGGTAATCAAAATTTCGATCATTTTTTCCTTCTGAAGAAGAAGTAGAGTAATGCCGTAGATATGACGATAATTCCGCTAATTGCCAAACTCAAGTCCAACCCCCAGACAAATTTGTCGACCCATTTGCTTTCAGTCCAGCCGAATAATTCATCTTTGGTTTCCACCAGCACCTCGGTCTTTGTAAAGATTTCACCTCCGTGGTAGAGCCAGATACCGAATGTGATCAATATTAAAATGGAGGAAATAATTGTCAGATATTTTTGCTTTTTGTTCATTGTCATCCTTTTGACGTTTAAACAAACTTCGATATGGGGAAATTCAATTGAATCTCTTATTTAAATGACTTAATTTTTCGATGAAAGAATAATGATGCCCATTAAAGTGGAGAAAATTTTATGAAAATACACGAATTTCAGGCGAAAGAGACGCTCAAAAAATATGGCGTGCCAGTGCAGGACGGATATGCAATTAAAGATTTATCGGAACTCGACAAGGCTCTGGAAGCACTTAAAGCCGCCGGAATTAATCAGTTTGTCGTTAAATCTCAAATCCACGCCGGAGGCAGAGGAAAAGGTAAAATTTACAACGCAAATAATCGGAATGAACTTGTGCTGGAAGGCGGGGTTAAGTTTACTACAGATGAAAGAAAAGTAAAAGAATACGCCGAAAAAATGCTCGGGAATATACTCGTAACTCATCAAACTGGTCCAGAAGGGAAGAAGGTAAAAACACTTTATATCACGGAAGGACTCGACTATAAAAAAGAATTGTATGTTGGAATTTTGCTCGACCGCACCGTCTCGAGAAACGTAATAATGGTTTCAACAGAGGGCGGAGTAGAAATTGAAAAAGTCGCTGAAGAAACCCCGGAAAAAATATTGAAAGTCTGGATTGATCCTGCTATCGGATTTCAGCCATTCCAGGCACGTCAACTCGCCTTTGGACTCGGTTTAAAAGGTGCTGCATTTAAGAATTTCATTCCGTTTATAATGAAGCTTTATAAAGCATACGAAGAGACTGACGCTTCGCTGCTTGAAATAAATCCGCTGGTAATTACAAACGACGAAAGAATTATTGCGCTCGACGCCAAAATGAATTTTGATGATAATGCTCTTTATCGTCATCCCGATATTGCGGCATATAGAGACCTTGACGAAGAAGATCCGCTCGAAATCGAAGCTTCGAAATATAATCTCAACTATATCAAACTCGATGGCAATGTGGGTTGTATGGTAAACGGTGCAGGACTCGCAATGGCTACTATGGATATTATTAAACTGGCAGGAGGCGAACCTGCTAATTTCCTGGACGTTGGGGGCGGTGCTAATAAAGAAACTGTTGCCAATGGCTTCAAAATTATTCTTTCCGACCCGAATGTTAAAGCCATCTTGATTAATATTTTTGGCGGTATCGTTCGATGCGACCGAGTGGCACAAGGAGTTATAGACGCTGTTAAAGAAGTCAACGTTACAATTCCAGTTGTAGTGCGTCTGGAAGGCACGAATGCCGATATTGCTCAGGAGATGCTGAAAAAATCAGGTCTTAATTTCGAAGTTGCATCTTCTTTGAAAGAAGCTGCAGAAAAAGTAACGGCAGTTATAAGTTAATATAAAAATGATTGAATTAAAGATTACAATCGAAGCGGCGCTGGCTTTATTGCTCGACAGAATAAAAGTTGAAACTGAAATGCGCCATAAGTCGAACGACATAAGCAAGTTTGCCCGCTTCGAGGATTTGAGTTATAAACACCAGATAAAAATTGTCGAAGCGGCGATCTTTGATACCATATTTCTGCTCCCCGTCGATATTATCAGTCAAAGGTCCAACCTATCTCTGATTATTACAGAAACTGTCAAATCGCTCTATAAAGTTTTTAGAAAAGAAGAATATCTGCTTTATAACAAACAACAGGCAGATAAAATAATCAACTATATTTACAATTATTTTACATCTCATCTCAAAAACGACAGATTTAAGAATAATTGATTCGCTTTTGTTGATCCGTATAATTTATGACTAACAAGGAAAAAAGATTGATAGATGGAAATTGTATTAATTGTTAGAACGGTAATTTGTATGAGTACGGCAGCTTGGTAAGTCCCTTGTAATTTTATCTATATCGTTTTTATAGTTACAAAAGAAAGTTAAATAAAATTCGGGAGCAGTAATGAAAGGAATTATTCTTGCCGGTGGTTCGGGAACGAGAATGTATCCCATCTCAAAAGTTTACAGCAAACAGTTGACCCTTATTTATGATAAGCCCCTGATTTATTATCCCCTGTCTGTTTTAATGCTTGCAGGGATAAGAGAAATTTTGATTATTTCGAACTATGAAACAATTCCGCTCTATCAAAAACTTTTTGAAGATGGTTCTCATCTCGGCCTGTCGATCGAATACGCTGTTCAGTATGCTCCAAATGGAATTGCCGAGGCATTTATAATCGGCGAAAAATTTATAGGCGAAGATGCAGTATCGCTCATACTCGGAGATAATATTTTTTACGGCAAACTCGACTTCTTTTATAAAGCCGTTCAGGAAAACAACGACGGTGCTACGATTTTTGCTTATCAGGTAAAGGACCCTCAACGTTATGGAATCGTCGAATTCGACGACAACGGCATGGTTATTAGTATTGAAGAAAAACCAAAACTACCGAAATCCGATTTTGCTATACCTGGACTGTACGTTTATGATAATAATGTAGTTGAGATATCGAAAAAACTTAAGCCTTCTCAACGAGGAGAGCTTGAAATTACCGATGTTAATAAAGCATATCTAAACCGTGGCAAATTGCGTGTAGAAAAGATAGGACGGGGAGTAGCCTGGCTCGATACAGGAACGCCTGAAGCTCTCCTTAAAGCTTCCCAATTCTTCGGTGTTATTGAAGATCGACAGGGTTTAAAAGTTGCCTGCATTGAAGAGATTGCTTATCAAAAAAAATTTATCGATAAAGATCAGTTCAAAAAATTGATAGAAAGCATTCCAGATTGTTTATATCGCGATTATTTACAGCGCGTTTTAGATGAATAGAACTTATTGCCATTAAAAATGTATCCACAAATTTGAAAATTTGTTTTTATTAATCTACAGCTCAATCTACACCATCTTTCCAGAACTACCTCACCACACAACTAAAACTTCATTTCCCTCATCCCCATATCTAACCCCCAATCCCTAATCCCTAATATCTAATCCCTAACCCCTAATATCTATTCCCTCTTCCCTTTTTCTTATATTTGTCACATAAGTTATTCGTAATCTTTATTTCAATAGAAATGAAAAACATTTATAAAAAAATATTGATTGTAGCTGGTTGGATATTTGTGGGACTTGGTATAGTAGGTATTTTTTTGCCGTTGATGCCCACGACTATATTTTTCATTCTTGCGGCGGCATCCTTTGCCCGCAGCTCGGAGAAATTTTATAACTGGTTGATTAATCACCCAAAATTTGGAAAGATTATAAAGAATTACATGGAACACAGAGGAATACCGCGAAAGTCCAAAATTATTGCAATTGGGATGGTTATAGTAACTATTGGAAGCTCGACGATCTTTTTTACGTCGAGCCTGTTTCTTCGTGTTGTACTGACTATAGTTGCAATTGGAGTAATTACTTATCTACTTTCGTTGAGGACGGTAGATATTGCCGAAAGCGATTAATTTTGGGCAAGCAGATTTTAAATAGAGTAACTTTTCTCAAAGTTTATTATTTTTATCGCATCATTTATACACCATACCAATCAAGGAGATAATTCCTATGGGGCTTTTTTCCCGAGGGATGAGAGAAGAATTGAACAGATTGCGCGATGAAAACGACGAATTGAAAAACACTCTTCATGCTTTTGTTCAAAAACATTCAAGTATAAATAACGTCGAAAGAAAAATTGCAGAAGCGGAAAAGGAATTCAAAGAACTTACCAAACGTAACGAAGAGCTCTCCTCCTTAGTTGAATCGCTGAATTACGAACTCCAGACAAAAAATGAAATGCTCCAAAAAATAAAAACAGAACTTGCCGAGCTCGAAGAAAAAAGAATTTTGTACGAACAGGAAGTCTCCGATATTGTATCTTCGCCGGATGAATCGGCGAAATTGTTGAAGAAAAAAGAACAAGAACTCGAAGAAATAAATAAAAAGTACGATGAATTGAACCAGGCTTACGTAAAACTTGAATCGGAATTTTTAGAGCTTCAGGATAAGATGTTTGCCGAAACAAAAAACGAGGACGTTCCGGAGGAACTTAAAGAAGCTTCCACAGACATCGAAAAAAAAATAGAACTACTGAAAGAAGAAGAAAATCAAAAGAAAAAACTACTTGCCAAACTTGAAGAACAGATTTCATTGAGTGAAGAGATCAAGACAAATCTCGAAAAATCGCTAAATGTAGTTCTCACCCAACTGCAAGAAAAGGAACAGATCTTTTCTGAATTTTTGTTCAGCAGGGATGAAATAGTTGAGGAAATTAGAAAGAACAAAAATGTACTGGCTGAATTGAATTTCAATATTGAAGCCGAAAATAAAAAGTTGACCGAAATCAAAGAAGAAATATCATCAAAAGAAAGAGATAAGCAGAATCTGTTAAACGAAATCAATAGACTCGAAAATGTAAAAAGGCATCTACAGGAAGGAATTCTTCAGCTTAAAAAGGAAAACGAAGCCTTGTTCGAAATTATAGACAAGCAAAAAAAATCGCTCGAGGAATATGAAAAGAAGAAATTTGAGCTGGAAGAACATGCTTTGAACTTAGAGAATAAAGTAACACAAACGCTCTCTAAATTTAACGAAGAATTGAACTCCCTGAAACAGGATATTCTGGATAAAGAAAAGGAGATATCGACAAAGGAAAAATTGCTGCTCGAAAAAAAATCGACAATTGCAGAATATGAAGGCATTGTCAAAGTGCTCGAAAAAGAAAAACAAATTCTTGAAGAATCTAATCGCAACTTGAGAAACGAAGAATATGAATTGAATAACAGACTCAATAATATTAAGACGGAATATTCCGAAATGAAAAGCAGGATCGAATCTCTTAAATCGGAAACAAAAATTCTCGAAGAACAAAAAATGTCGGTGGAAAAAGAGATAAAGAACCTGCTCAAACAATCGAGCCAGGAATATTCTTCGCTTGACGAAACAAAATATAGATTGTCGCAGGAACTCAATGAAGCCCGTACGAAATTAGAAGAACTTGAAAATTATTATGAACAACTGAAAAACGACTATAAACTAATGAAGCAAGAGGCATCGGAAATCGAATTGAAAAAAGAAGAGTATACAGCCAGAGTATCGGAATTAATTGCACTGGAAAAAAGTTTGAAAACCAGAATCTCGGAATTCGAAAAGCAGTTGGGCAATAGTTCAGAATAAAGGGCGATTTTGAAAAAATTATTTTTAAGTGGAATATTGACTCTCATGTTATCTTCTGCTACCGTCATTTGCGGACAGAGCAATTTCTCTCCTCAGTTCAAGAAAAATCCTAACTACGAAAAAATGAATTCCCTGTTCAATATTTATAAAACAAAACAGGCTGATATTGTTTTTTTGGGGAATTCTCTTACTGCTGGAGTCGATTGGAGCGAACTACTTGGCAGGTGCAATGCCGTCGGAAGGGGAATACCCTCAGATATATTGCCTGGCTTTTTGGAACGTCTCGACGATATTATTAAGTTGAGACCCAAAATTGTATTTATTATGGGTGGTATTAACGATATCTATAACTGGACGCCCGTTGACGAAATCTATTTTAATTATTTAAAAATCATTTCCAGACTTCAATCAAAAAATATTATTCCCGTGATTACATCTGTAACATACGCTGCAAAGAATTATGCCAAAGACTGGGGCGGTTCGCCGGAAGTTAACGCAGGAAGAAATCGCGAAATCGATAAATTGAATAAGATGCTAAAAAATTATGCTCTCCGAAATAACATCGATTATATTGATTTGAACGAACTTATGTCAAATGCCGAGGGTTTTATTGACGAAAAATATACCTGGGACGGTCTGCATTATAACGCAGAAGGATATAAAATCTGGGCAAATGAAATCGAAAAGATTTTATCAAAATATAAATTATGAAGGGTGCAAAATGGAAAAAAATTATATAAAGCAACCAACAATTATTCTTGTCGGTACGTTGTTGCTTTTGTACCTCCTTTCGTTTGTAAATTATGAATATACAATTGCAGGTTTTACATTTCGCAATGTCGATTTCTTTATCGATATTAAACCCGACAGTTCCGAAGAAGATTTATCGAAAAATACGACCGTCGCAATCAAACCCGGTGTAGTTTTCGCTGGATTCGATTTTTCCAGTGCGATTGAGTTTTTATCATCCAACAGTTACGGCGAAAATTATCTCTATCAGGGACAGAAGACGGGATTCTACGGCAACACAGAGCAGCTAAAATATTTTTTTGACGCACTTTCCACAGCTAAAACGAAACCGTTCCGAATTGCACATTATGGCGATTCTGTGATTGAAGGCGATTTGATAACTGCCGATATCAGAGAGCAATTGCAAAAGAAATTCGGCGGCGACGCCGTGGGCTGGCTCGGAATAGTTTCACAGGATGTTGCATTTCGTACAACTACCAGACATTCATTTTCCGATAACTGGGAAATTGCGTCTGTCTACACAAGTAACCCCAAATCGTTGAAGCTCGGAATAAGCGGCGAGGTGTTTATTCCACAAGGGAACGCCTGGGTGGAATATGAAGTCAGCAGATTGAGAAAGTCGCTTAAAGGTTTTTCCAGAGTCAGAATTTTTTATTCTAATGCTAAAAGTTCGGATATCTACTATTCTTTCGATAACGCTTCCAAAAAGTCAGTAAGTCTGAATCCGGGTTCAGGAATTAAGGAACTTGTTCTTGACGCCGGCAAAATTGTTAAATCGGTTCGCATTGAATTTCCTCAAAAAGAACAGGCACATTTTTATGGAGTCAGTCTTGAAAACACACCCGGAATTTATATCGATAATTTTCCACTAAGAGGAAATTCAGGTGTTGATATTGCACAAATCAATCCTTCGATACTCAAAGAATTTTCGAAATATCTCAATTACAAACTTATTATTCTCGAATTCGGATTGAATATACTGGGTTCCCGAATGACAGATTACAGCTGGTACGAAAGAGAGATGGGAAAGGTTATTAAGAGTCTTAAAGAGGCGTTTCCCGAAACAAGCATTATAATGATAAGTGTTCACGACAAAGCCCGCAAAGTCGGGACTAAATTTGAAACCGACCCGGCTGTATTTAAGCTACTCGAAGTTCAGAAAAAGATAGCGCAGAATAACGGAGTGGCATTATGGAGTTTGTTTGAAGCGATGGGTGGTAAAAATTCAATGCACAACTGGGTGACTGCAAATCCTCCTATGGCATCGCGCGATTACATTCACTTCAATAATCAGGGCGCCGAAAGAATTGCTGAACTTTTTGTTGAATCTCTCCTCGACGAATTTAACAAGAGGAAATGATGGAAAAATTCAACATCGAAGAAGCCAATACTCTATGGAAGAGGTGGAAACTTAACGCCGAAAAATATCCCGACAAGGAAGCTGTAGTTCACTGGCTTGCCGGCGAAGAACCATATAGATGGACATACAAAAAATTAATTGATACAGCCGAAAAATTTTCCGTAGTTTTGAAAAAACATGGTATCAAAAAGGGTGAAGTATGTTCAATAATAATCCGTCATAATAAACTTTTATATCCGCTCTATTTCTCGATAATTCGACTTGGAGCACTGCCAGCAATTCTTGCCTATCCGAATCCGAGACTTCATCCCGACAAATTCCGTCAGGGATTGGAAGGAATGTCGCAACGTTCCGGGCTCGATTATGTTCTGACAGAAAAAGAACTCGACCCACTTATCAGACCTTTAATCGATAAGCAGGGAAGTACAATAAAGAATATCTTCTTTCCACTTGACTGGGATCTGGAATCGGAATTCGATTCTGGATTGAATGACGAAATTGAACGAGAGGCTGACGAAATTAAATTCGAAGATGAAGCTTTTTTGCAACATTCCTCGGGCACAACAGGACTCCAAAAGCCGGTTGTCCTTTCGCACAAGGCACTCCTTTATCATGTAAAATATCTGGGCGAACGGCTCGGTATGAATCGGAATGATAAAGTTGTAAGCTGGCTGCCTTTGTATCACGATCTTGGACTGATTGCCGCATTTCATATCCCACTGGCTTATGGAATTACAACCATACAAATCGATCCATTCGAGTGGGTACTGGCTCCCATTTTACAACTTGAAGCCGCTACAAAAGAAAGAGCCACTATGACGTACATGCCAAATTTTGCTTACAATGTACTTGCCGAAAAAATCGACGAGGAAGAACTTGAAGGAATTGATCTTTCAAGTTTACGCGCCGTTGTTAATTGCGCTGAGCCAATACGTCACGAAAGTCATGTTAAGTTTATAGAGCGTTTTAAAAAGTATAATCTCAATCCGCTTTCGCTCGCTGGAATGTACGCTATGGCTGAAACTACCCTTGCCGTTACTGTGACCGATCTCGGCAAGCCAATTAAAGAAGTCAAAGCAGACAGAGACGAACTTGCTCAGGGAAGAGTAAAATTAGCCGATGGAAATTCTTCAATTAGAATTTGCGTTTCTTCCGGGAGACTGATAGAAGCATGCGATGCAAAGATTGTAGACGACAATCGAAAGGAGCTACCAGATGGCATTGTAGGAGAGGTTGCCGTTAAATCTGTTTCGATGTTCGATGGATATCGTAACTATCCCGAAAAAACTGCAGAGGTCGTTGAAAATGGTTGGTACTTCACCGGCGATTACGGATTCAAATACGAGGATGAATTTTTTATCATTGGCAGAAAAAAAGATATTATAATCGTAGCGGGAAAAAATATCTATCCTGAAGATATTGAAGATGCAGTCAATCAGGTGGAAGGTGTAATTCCCGGAAGGGTAATTGCATTCGGGGAGGAAGACCCGGAAATGGGGACTGAGTTTATAAGTGTTGTGGCCGAAACAAAAGCCCAAACAGAAGAAGAAAAAAACAATCTCCGACTTGCAATCCTCAAAGCGGGAATGAGTATCGACGTTGGCATTCATAAAGTTTATCTTGTGCCACCAAGATGGCTCATCAAAAGCTCTTCGGGTAAACCGAGCAGAAAAACCAACAAAGAGAGATTAATCGAAAATAAAGATCCACAAGTATGGAGCAGATAAAATGATTTCTCCAGAATTAAAACAGGTAATATTAAAACAACTCAATCTGGATGACTTCGATATTAAAGACGAAACCACGGCTCCAGAAGTACCAGGCTGGGATTCGCTTAACCATATTAATATCATACTAGTAATTGAAGAGCATTTCAAAGTAAAATTTAAGAGCTATGAATTGTTACGCCTTAAATGTGTTGGCGATTTACAAAAACTTCTCGATTCTAAATTAAACAAGCAATAGCTATGACTTCTTTTATCGATTTCAATAAACTAATTGAATTGCTAAGATACCAGCCCGACGACCCGCTTGTTTTCAGTACTGCGCTCTTCCTCATTCTCTTTACATTCTTCATGGCTCTCTATACTCTATTTATTAAAAATAATTCGTTCAGACTTGGCCTTATTATTTTCTTTTCGATCTATTTCTATTATAAATCGGCGGGATATTATACTTCGATACTTCTGGTGTCGGCTGTTGTTAATTTTTATTTTGGCAAATGGATTTCGGCAACAGAAAATTTTTCATACAAGAAATTAATACTCGTTATTGCATTATTTGTCAATCTTGGCCTTTTAAGTTATTTCAAGTATACGAATTTTATAGTTGATATTATTAATGGTATTGGAGCGGGTGTAATCGAACCACTCGATATATTTTTGCCAATTGGAATTTCATTCTATACTTTCAAAGCGCTTACATATCTGTTCGATATTTATTACGATACTCTAAAACCGACCAACAGTTTCAGGGATTTTGCATTATATCTTTTCTTCTTCCCAAATTTACTTGCCGGGCCAATCGACAGAGCTGCAGATTTTCTGCCACAGATTAATAAAGAGCCGTTTATCTCAAAGAAAGAGCTGGGACTGGCTCTGTTTCTCATTTCAATTGGACTTATTAAAAAAGTTGTTATTGCCGATTATATCAGTCTTAATTTTGTCGATCGAATATTCGATTTTCCTTTGCGATATACAGGTTTGGAAAATTTACTGGCAATCTACGGCTACACGCTGCAGATATATTGCGACTTTTCAGGCTATTCAGATATGGCAATTGGCATAGCGTTGTTGATGGGATTCCGTTTGATGGAGAACTTCAATTATCCTTTTAAAGCAACCAGCATAGCAGATTTCTGGCGCCGCTGGCATATCTCGTTATCGCGATGGCTGCTCGATTATTTATTCAGGCCAATTCAAATGAAATATCGTAACCTAAGAGTTTTCGGCAATATGATCGGAATTTTTGTTACGTTTTTATTGTGTGGATTGTGGCACGGCGCAGGATGGAATTTTATCTACTGGGGCGCTCTTCACGGATTTATGATGTCGTTTTCGCTGCTTATTCAAAAACCAAGAACTCGTATCTTGAAATTACTTCGCATCGAGAATACAAAGTTCCTCCGATTTTTTCAGATATTAATCACATTTCATCTGGTTGCGCTCTCATTCGCTGTATTCAGAAGTTATGATATTCAGACAGTTTACGACATGCTTTCACAAATATCGGAATTCTTCCACGCCGAGGTTTTCTTCCAGTTTGTCGAAAAGATGCCATTGATTACCGGATTAATGGTACTCGGATTTTTGTTCCACTTTTTGCCCTCGAAATTATTCGATTATAGCGCGACTATAATTGCAAAACTTCCGCTTGTAGGGAAAATATTAATATTAACGATTGCAATTTGGTTGGCGGCACAATTTAAATCTGCAGATATACAGCCGTTTATCTATTTCCAGTTTTAGAAGGATTAAAATTCAATTTTTTTCTTTATCAGCTTTGGTATTGATGTTTTTGAGGGGCTCAGTTCGATTGAATTTTTTATGGAATCGGATGCGGTTTCAAGAACGTTTCTTTTGTCTGTAAAGATTTCGGCAATAAGACCGCCTCTTTTAATTTTCATACCAATTTTAGGATAAAATATAATCCCGGCTTTTGGATCGATCTTGTCTTCTTTTTTCAGTCTGCCTGCGCCCAACAAAACGGAAGTCATTCCGATTCTGTAAGTGTCGATTGCTTGGACATATCCCGATTTGCTCGAATGAATTCCTCTCCGGTATTTTGATTTCGGATATTTTTCAGGTGTTAAAAGGAAAGAAACGTCGCCGCCTTGAAGTCTGGTAATCTCAATAAATTTTTCAAACGCTTTGCCGCTTTCAATCATTTCTTCGGCTATCTTTTTCCCCGATGAAATATCTTTCGATTTACCGCCCAGATAGATCATGGCGCCAGCGAGTGTAACGCTCAACTCGTATAAATCGTTTTTAATTTTGTTTCTGAGAATAAGGAGCGATTCGTAGACCTCGAGCCAGTTTCCTATATAATTTCCGAGTGGTTGATTCATATCAGTAATAAAAGCGATAACTTTTTTGTTGAACGTTTTTGCAGTATTGGCAAGCGATGTGGCAAGCTTGACGGCGTCTGATTGTTTTTTCATAAAGGCGCCACTACCAGTTTTTACGTCGAGTACAAGTCCTTCAATGCCCTCGGCAAGTTTTTTGCTCATAATGCTGGCGGTAATAAATGGAATCGATTCAACAGTGGCGGTAACGTCTCGTAACGCATAGATAAGTTTATCGGCGGGGGCAATTTCTTCTGTCTGACCAATCATAACGGCGCCACATTTTTTCAATACCGATTTATATTCTACTAAATTCAAGTCAGTGCGAAAACCGGGAATCGATTCGAGTTTGTCGAGTGTGCCACCAGTGTGACCCAATCCTCTGCCGCTTATCATTGGCACTTTAATACCGGCTGCTGCGGCAATTGGCGCAAGTATTAAAGAAGTTTTATCGCCAACACCCCCGGTCGAGTGCTTATCTATTTTTGATCCTTCAATTGTCGAGAGGTCAATTATTCTTCCACTTTTGAGCATCGATTCGGTAAGATATGAAGTCTCAAATTTATCGAGTCCTCGAATAAATGCAGCCATTAAAAAAGCCGAAAATTGATAATCGGGAATTGTACCTGAGGTAAAATTCGAAACCATAAAATCAATTTCCTGATACGACAGCTTGCCGCCATCTCTCTTTTTCCTGATTATTTCGATCGGGTTCGTTAGCATCTTCAATTTATTTGAGTCCTAATTCTTTGCACATTCTGTAATAATTAGGCGGAGCGAGTCCTAAAATTTTTGCTGCTTCGGCGTCTGAATTTGTTTTGCTGCGGATGTACTGAAAATATTTTAATCTCAGCTGCTTTTCCATCTCTTTGAGAGTAAGAAATCCATTTTCGGTTTTGAATGAAATCCCGTCATTTTTTGAAATTCCACTCGAAGTCGATTTCCCGATTGCATTTTCTATCTGTTCGGGTGTTATAATGTTTTCGCCGTAGAAGAGGAGACGTTGAACCAGATTTTTCAATTCGCGTACATTGCCAGGCCAGTCGTATTCAACGAGCATCGACATTGCCTCTTCGGTCAATGTGGGCACTGGCTTGCCGATATCAAGTGCGTAGTGATTTAGAAAATAATCGGTCAGATAAATTATGTCCTCTTTCCTTTCACGCAAGGGTGGAATAAAAATTGGCAGAACGTTCAAACGATAAAACAAATCTTCGCGAAAGCGACCGGCCTTTACTTCCTCGTCGAGATTTTTATTTGTTGCTGAAAGAATTCTTACGTCTACTTTAATTTTATCGAGTCTACCAAGTTTTTCGACCTCGCCGTCCTGCAAAACTCGCAACAATTTAACCTGCGAAGCAAGTGGTAGTTCAGGAATTTCGTCCAGAAAAATTGTTCCTTTGTCGCCAATTTCAAATAAACCGGGTTTTGCTTTGTCGGCTCCTGTAAATGCCCCTTTTTCGTATCCAAAAAGTTCGCTTTCAATTAACTGTTCGGGAATGCCTCCGCAATTGATCGGAACAAAGTTTTCATATTTTCGATGGCTGTTGTAATGAATGTTATATGCGACCAATTCTTTGCCCGTACCGGATTCTCCTGTAATTAAAACCGGAGCATTACTCTCTGCAATTTTTTTTATTTGTTCCCTCAGCTTTACAATTTGGTCAGAAACTCCAATAATTTGTTTGCTCGTAAGAATCCCTTCAACGTTTCGCTTAATTTTTGCCTTCGAATTAATTCTTTCTTTCAGAAGTTCTTTCTTTTCGTATGCATTGAAAATTGAGAGGACAAAGTCGGTCGGCTGATAAATATATTCTTCGATATCGACTGGATATTTTGTGCAGTACCAGAAGGCGCCTGCGGTTATCAAACTTTGTGCAAATTCATAATCGGTTAAATTTATTGTCATTTTGGTAATAACTATAATCTGGATCGAAGGGTCGACGTCTTTTATTTTCTTTATCAGATATTCACCACGAATACCGCCAGCAATTTGATAATCCATGATAATAATATCGAACTCGTTTCTTTTTTTCTCTAAAAGTTCAATTGCAGATTTTCCGTCTGATACTACTTCAGAAATCTTGATTCTTTGGCTGAATGGTGCGATTGTGTTCTCGACACGACGAACGTCGAATTCCTCGTCTTCGATGAGTAATATTTTGATTGGTTTATTCTTGTCCATATTAAAAAAATTAATGAGGAACTAATATAGTAAATTTACATCCTTTTGAAGGTAAATTTTCGGCGTCGATTTTCCAGCCGCATCTTTGTGTTGAAAGTTCGTAAGCAATATAACAGCCATAACCCGAATTTGTGTGCGAAATGTTTTTTGTGCTAACTTTTTCGAGGAATAGTTTTTTTATTCCATTTTCGTTCGTCTCGAGTAGTTCTGGTTTTATTCCAACGCCGTCGTCTTCGATTGTAATAGTTGTGGAATGTGCTTCTCGATTATAAATTGTGGTTATTTTAATATTTAAAAAATCTTCTCCGCCGTGGTCGATACTGTTCTGAATCAACGGTTCGATAATTTCCCAGACAACAAATTCGTTGACGTGCACGGGTGGAATATTGTCGTCCAGGTCGAGTTCAATTTTAAAGGAACCGGTTTTTCGGGCAGTACGATTGAAAATATTTTCTACAATAAAGCGTATTACGTCGTTAATGTTTGTTCGAAAAGTGGGATTGCGGATAGTTTGTAAGGGTGGTTCATACCATTTCATATCGTAAATAACGCGGGAAATGAAATTCGAATATTTCAGTACTCGGTTTTTAACTTCGTCAATGTTGTCAATAGAAAGATTCCGTAAATCTTCTTTTATAAAGCCCATTATCTTTTCGGCTTTGTGATGAGTATGATAAATTCTTTTTGTAAACATCGATTCTTTCTGATGTTCAATTTGTTGTTTTAAGTTTTGCTCGTGCTCTTCGAGAAGTAATTTCTGAGCTTCGTCACGTTCTTTAACCGTGTAAGTCGAGATATAATACATTGCCAGGAGTCCAAGCAGGAACAATGCCGAATAGATGAGAGAAGTTTCTTCGTAACTTGATATCATTTCGCGCTGTACGAAGGTGAAGTCGGGTGTGTTTTTTATATAAAATGCGCCGGCAAATTCGCCGTTTGGCACAAAAGGTACAAAGATATGATATGTTTTATTGTTTGTAGTTAGATTTATAATTTGTTCGCTGCGAGAAATTTTATCGTAGATTCGCCTGTATAATTCAATAGCATTTTTGTGCGAAGACGAATTTGCTGTGACATTTATGTTATCAATTAAATTTGCAAAAAGAGCGTTGCCATTGTCGATTGCCAGAATCTTATTGCCTCTATTAACCAGCAGGCAAATTTCTTCAATATTCTGATGAAGTATTTGTTGATTGAGAATCATGTCGAAGAACTGAATAATGTGTCTTCTTTCCTCAGGTCCCATCTCTTCGCGCAATTTAACAATTTCATAGAGCAGTTCGATTGTTGTTGTATTCATATTTGCCAGTCGTTCGGCTGAATTGCGCTGATACCATTCCTGCGTATTGTCGAAAAAATTATGCATCGAAGCTTTGTGAATAAACGAAAGGATAAACTGGAATAAAATTAATCCGACAAAGAGCACCGTAAGGTGTTTGAACTCAAAGTGATATTTTTTAATTCTGTCGAATAAAATTTTTTTTCCCATCTAAAGTCCAGTCTCTATTTCTGAATTGATTATTCGTTCGGCTTCAGAAAGAGCTTCTTCCACGCTCATTTTGTTTTTAAGTACTCTGTTTAGATGATACGAAATTACATCCGAGTAACGTGTATATTTTTCGACAAATGGTCTGCGCACGGCATTTTTGAGTAGCGAGTAATAAAATTTAACATCGGGATTGTTTTTGACAAACAGAGAATCTGAATAGATGGATTTGGTAACGGGCAGATATCCGGAATAATAAAATTCTTTTTGAATGTCGTTGTTCAGAAGGAATTTGATGAATTTAGCAGCTTCCTTTTTCTTTTCGGAATATTTCGAAAGCATTAAGTACCAGCCACCAATTGTACTCCTCGAATTGCCGCCTTCGAATCTTGGAATTGGTGCTCTATCAAAAAGAAGGGTGTCTTTCTTGCTGTCTACATTATTTCTGTACCAGGTAATAAATCCAGGCCAGCTTCGCAAAAAATAACCGTTGTTCTGGACGAAATAAGCATACGATTCGTTCTCGGTAAAACTTGCCACTTCAGGAGGAGAAAGTTTGTATTTATAAATCAAATCTTTGAGTAAATTCAACGCCCTTCGACATTCGGGTGTGTTCAATTTGATTTTGCCATTTTCCAGTAAAGCTCCGTTTTGTGAAGCAATAAGCTCCATGAAACTGCACATAAGACCTTCGTAAGCATCTGCAGCAAAGAGATAAAAAGGAGTCCCATCTTTTGATAACCTTTTCCCGAGAGCAAGGAAATCTTTCCATGTTATCGAGCTGTCGAGCTTCTTTTTAATTTCGGGGTAATCGGGAAGTTTTTTTAGTTTATCTTTTCGATAGTGCATTACTCCAATATCGAAAAAGAGAGGAACCGAAATAAATTGCTCGTCGTAGTAACACGATTGAAGGGCTTCGGATACGATAGCGTCGCGTTCAATTGAAGTGAAATATTCTCCGAGTGGTGTAGCGAATTTTGCGAAGCGTGGCACCCAGATTTGATCCACCGAAAAAATATCGAGCCGCTCGCTTTTGCCACGTAAATAACGAATTAGAAGTTCTTTTCTTTCGTTCGTTGTAAATTTCTCGAAAGGGAGGTCGACCGGAATCACCTCGATTTCCCCTTTATGAAGCCGATTGAATTTTTCGATGGCCGTTTTGTGGCTCGGCGAAATATTATCGGCAAAATAAATCTTTACCGGCTCGTTGTCGTCGGTTACCAGCAAGTCGCCAAAAAGTGTGGTAAAAATGAAGACCGAAACTGCGAAAAAAGTAATTGCAGTAATCGAGAAATAAAATGTGGTCAAATATCTATTCTTTTCTTTCATTTCATGACTTGATTTTCCGATTAAAAATAGGCTTTTTATAAATAATAGTAAACTAAACCGAATACTATTAGTACTTAAAATAGTTTCTTAAAATTCCGATTATAGTATTAAAATGACAACCATTTCATTTGTAATGGATAACATTTATGTTTTTTAAGAAGCCAACATTGAGTAATCCTTAATATATTTGTAAATATAAAAATCCGGGTCACTTTGGAAAAATATAAGAATATTGTAATTATATTATCACTCGTTTTTTATGAGATTCTGGTAATATTATTTGCATTTAAGATTAATACATCCGCAGGACTCTTCTCGTTACTTCCAGTTCTCACTATTTCCTGGTACTATGGCGCATTGGCTGCTCTGATAGTTGCAGTCTTCTTCTTTTTAATTAATTATCTTAATTTTTTTCTATTAATTGATGTTCAGCAGGTTCAGCTACTCGATGTAGTTGGTGGTTTTTTACAACTGGTCATAGCATTACTTGTGGGTGTTGCCAGTACGTATAAAAAGAAATTTTATAAAGTTAATACGGAATTAAAAGAAAGAAATGAATATTTAAATAAAGTAATTGATATAAAAAATCGTGCAGAAAATCGACTGGTTGAAAAACTTGAACATATTAGAATAATTACCCAAGTATCCTCTGACTTTATAAATATACATCCTCTTCAGATCGAATCGCGAATTAAAAGTACAATCGAAGTGATTGCCGGTTTAATCGGGGCCGACAGAGGATATCTATTTGTTGAGTCGGAAAATAAATCGATGGAATTAGTAACAGAATATGTAGCTCCCAACTCGTCACCATTGAGTAAAAAAATATCGAAAATCGAATTGAACAATATAGAGGATATTCTTGCTACTCTTCAAAATGGCGCCTACCTTGAAATAAATACGGCTTTGTGGAAATCGGCAATAGGAAGTCTTTTTGATACTTCAAAAATCATTTTTTTGCCTCTTCTATCGAATGATAAATTAATTGGTTTTATCGGTTACGATTCGAAAAATGAGAGTAAACAATGGGATAAGGAATATATCGAATTACTAATGCTTAGCACGCACGCCATTTCAAATGCAATTCAGAGAAAAAGAGCCGATGAAAAAATTAATGCGCAGTATAACGAACTATCGCTTAAAAGCATAGAATTGATTCAGAGCAACAGGGAGATGAAAAAATTAAATCAAAAACTGACCGACCTGTCAAAAGAACTCTATGAAAGCGAAAGAAAATTCAGGGAACTGGCTGAAAATCTGGAAGACGTTATCTGGCTTCAGGAAGGTAGAAAATTCCTCTACATAAACCCTGCCTATGAGCGGGTGTGGGAATCGAAAAGGGATGATCTCTATAAAAGTGCAAACGATTTCATCGATAAAATTCATCCAGATGATAAAAGGGAAATGATTAAGGATTTTGTTTATCACGATTACGACAGGGAAAAATTTTTTCAGAAGGAATTCCGTCTTATTGATTCTAAAGGAAATGCAAAATGGATTTATGCCAAAACTTTCCCTATTGCTAAAATTAACGACAATTATCGCGTTGCTGGGATAGCTCAGGATATTACTCTGCGCAAAAAAGTTGAAGAAGAAATCAAAAAGGCACTCGACAAAGCTATTGAACTCAATCAGCTGAAATCGAGATTCATTTCGATGGTTTCTCACGAGATCAGGACTCCACTTACTGCAATCCAGACCTCAGCTGAAATTCTCCAGCTCTACAGGAATAAATTAACCCGATCGGAAACCGAAACTCATTTCAATAATATTTTTAAATCGATCGATACGATGATTTCGATGTTGAATGCAATTACTTCTTTGAGCAAGTCGGATATGCAAGAAATTAAACTCAAATATGAGGAAATTGACGTTTTTGAAAAGGTCAAAGAACTGGTAGAAAATTTCAAACTTCTTAATAATAAAGAGATCAATTTTGAGTTAAAAGGAAAACGATTCACAGCCGAAGTTGACCCCCAGCTTTTTACTCAGGTGGTTTATAATATTATTAGCAATGCCGTTAAGTTTTCGCCGCACCAGAGCAAAGTCTCAGTCATTCTAAATTCTAACGACAAAGAATTTAGTCTTACTGTTAAAGATGAAGGGATCGGCATACCTGAGTACGAACTAAAAGATATTTTCAATCCTTTTTTCAGAGCTTCTAATGCAGTAAATTACAGTGGAACTGGACTCGGGCTTGCAATTGTTAAGCGCTGGACAGAAGCCTTGAGAGGTAAAGTCGAAATTAAAAGTAAATTGAACAAAGGCACGAGTGCAATTGTTACCTTTCCATTAAGAAGGACCGAATTATGAAAACGATATTGATAATCGAGGACGACTCGCTTCTCCGTACAAATCTCTACTATTTATTGAATAAAAGAGATTACAGACTTCTTATTGCTTCAAACGGCGAGGAAGGAATTAAAATTGCAAGGGAAGCTCATCCCGATTTGATTATTTGCGACATTCTTATGCCTGGAATCGACGGATATGAGGTCAAGAACCGTCTGGAAAAGGATGAAAAGACAGCTTTCATTCCTTTCGTTTTCTTGACTGCTAAAGCCGATTACGAAGATCTGCGCAGGGGAATGAATCTCGGTGCCGACGACTATATTTATAAGCCTTTTAAAGCAGCCGACCTTTTGAATACAATCGAGCTTCGGCTTGCTAAATACGAAGCTTTGAAAAATTTAAATAGATACGACAATTATGGAAAAAAATTTAACTACGAAGATCCTGTTTTTATCGAATCGGGTAACACGCCAGTAATGATAAAAATCAAAGAAATTATTCTAATAGAATCCGAAAATACCGGCACTGCCCTATTCTTGACTGAGAAAAGAAGATATTATACAAACAAATTGGTGAAGATATGGGAAGAGATTCTGCCACCGGATCATTTTCTTAGAGTTCGAAAATCGACTATTGTCAACACGAATTGTATCGACTATGTTGAAAAGGAGAACTATCGTAAGTATTTCATCTTTTTAAAAGAATTAAACAGGAAAATTGAAATCAGCCAGCGATACATCTCAAAAATAAAAGATAAAAATAGCATATAATTAAAATACTGCTAATTTAATAAGACTTAAACTCGCTTATTCATCAATTAACCCGCTTATTTATTTAACTCATCGCTTGTAGAAAAACACTCAAAAACAATTCACTCTCTGCGATAATTTCCCATGAACAAAATAAAAAGAGGATTTATGAATGTAGATAGACAGACCTCCAGCGAAATTCTTCAACTTGTAAGTTTTAAGATAGGGAAAGAAGAATTCGGGATCGACATCCTGAGAGTTCAGGAAATTAACAGGATGCTAAATTTAACCCGATTGCCAAACGCACCATATTATATTGACGGTGTAGTAAATCTAAGAGGCAGGATCATACCAATTGTAAATCTCCGGGTTAAACTGGGGCTGGAAAGAATAGAAGCCGACAAGAATTCGAGGATTGTAGTTGTAGATCTAAACGGAAAGACAATTGGATTTCTCGTCGACGAAGTAAGCGAAGTGCTTCGTATACCAGAAGATATTACAGAACAACCTCCTGCTATGGTAGCAGGTGTCGATTCATCGCTTATCAAAGCTATCGGGAAATTGGAAGATCGTCTTCTGATTTTACTCGATCTGGAAAGAGTTCTATCAGCCGATGTAAGTAATTATTTAAACTCATTAACAAATTAGGAAGGAAACTATGAAAAATAAAATTATTCTTTTCTTGTTTATTGCCGTTACAATTGCGGCTCAGAATAAATCGGAAAGCTCCATGAAATTTTTCGGTTATGTGCGGAGCTGGTACGAAACCGACTTTTCAGAAAATCACGGCGAGTTCAAAGTTAAAATGGCGCGTTTCGGCTTCAAAGGCGATGTCAATCAATACACCGGTTATCGCCTCCTTGTCGATTTCGCTCGTCTGGGAAAATTGAAAACCACTTATACTAATATTGATGGCAAAAGCGTGGTCTCATCTGTAAGCGCTTCTTTTTCCGATGTACTGCTCGATGCACAGGCAATCTTAAAACCGACAAAAAATTTTACCCTCTCCTTAGGACAGTATAAAGTCCCTTTTAGTACGGATAATCTTAAAAGTGCAGCGGATATCGAATTTGTAAATAGACCATTATTAACCAGTGTAGCCCCCGGATTGAGAGACGTGGGTGTAATGGCCGAGTATAAATTTAGTTCAAACGTGCCATTAATGTTAAGTGCAGGACTTTTTAACGGCAGCGGACAAAATAAAAGCGAAACCGATAATACTGCTAATTATTCTATTCGCGCAGTAACTGAAATAATCGATGGAGTGGAATTATCGGCAAATTATTACGGAGGTAGACTTGACAACGAGGATGTAAATATTTTCGACTTAGGCGCTGCATTTGAATATAATAACTTTACTCTAAACGGTGAGTTCGGTCAGCGTAATACCGACTTGAGTTCTTATTCTATAACTTCGAATGCATTCTTTGTCTATGGAGTCTATTCGATTAAACTCGACAACTCGATTCTCTCTTATATTATGCCTGCAATAAGGTACGAGTATTACGAACCGAATAATTCAATCGATTCAAACGAAATTGAAAAAATTACCGGCGGCATTTCCTTCCACTTTGCAAAAATCAATTTTGCTCAACTCAGAATCAATTACGAAATCTACAATTACAAAGACGGCAGGGATAACCCAAATATATTATTTATTGAACTCCAAACAAGGTTTTAGGAGGACAAAGTTATGAAAAAATCAACAGTAACTATTTTATTCCAGTTATTCGTATTTCTTCTTCATGTTAATATGCAGGCTCAGGATGTGCCAGCAAATGTAGTAAAAGTGGCCAATTCAGAGCTTCTGAAAATAGTGTCAAATTCCGTAGTTGTATCAGCTGTGGAATCTCAAAACGCAAAGAATTTTTCTCTCGCCAAAATCAAACAAATCGACAGTGAATGGCAGAACACTTCAGGACTGAACGATTTCATGAAAGAACTGATCAATAATGAATGTTCTCGCTATCTTAAAAGTTTGATGAAACAAAAACCATATCTGGTTGAAATTTTCGTTACGGATAATAAAGGCGCAAACGTCGCTATGAGCAACAAAACAAGTGATTACTGGCAGGGCGACGAAGATAAGTTCACTAAATGTTTTAACAGTGGGCAGGGTAAAATATTTTATGGCAAACAAACTTTCGATGAGAGTGTTCAAACCTATGTAATACAAGTGTCTGTGCCTGTCAAAAAAGGTGGTATAACAATAGGAACGGCAACATTCGGTATCGATACTGGAAAACTGAAATAACGGAGGCATTTATGAAACAATGGTTTTTAAATTTATCGATTAAAAAGAAAATACTGGTAACATTTACTTCTATTTTGGCAATTATCCTTATTGTCAATGTAATAGCTCTCTTGAATATGAAAAACATCAACGCCAATGTAAAGCTTTTTGCAGAAGAATTGCTCAATGGAACCGATCTTCTGCTTCAAATCGATCGGGATATGCAACAGGCTCTTGTAGCTCAAAGGACAATGATCTTTTCCAGCGTTGGCAGCGAGCAATTTGAGGAATTAAAAAAGGAAAATAATGAAAATATTCAGCAGGCTATTGACCGCTGGAATCAGTTTAAAGCAATTGATATTGATGGAGTGGATAAAACTCTGTATAAACAGTACGAAACTGCGCGTAAAGAGTGGATAGACTACTCAGCTAAAATTGTTCAGGCACGAGAAAGCGATACACCAGAAGGGCGACTCGAAGCGATCGAGTTATCGTTTAGAGAGGGAAACCGCTCTTTCGAAGCTGCACGCGATATAATCGACAAGCTTACGGAACAAATTGAAACTCTTGCACTCAATGAAAAAGAAGACGCATTTACTTCGTATAATAATGCCTCTACAATTTCAATTATAGGCTTAATATTCTCCTCTTTAATTGCGCTAATTGGTGGCTACTTACTTTTTAACTCAATTGGTAAACCGATTGCCGAGGCTACCGAAGTCATGAGTGAACTTAAAAAAGGTCATCTTAATGTAAATCTCAATATTAAATCGAAGGACGAAGTAGGAGTGCTTGCCGATTCGATTAATGAATTCTCTAATACATTACGCGAGTTTAATGAAATTATGAATAAGGTTTCGCTAGGGGATTTAAGTAATGAGGCTAAATTGCTCGACGCCAAAGATGAGTTGACTCCAGGATTAAATAAAATTGTTACTACGTTGAGGCGTTTAAGAGAAGAAACAATTAAACTTATTAGTTCCTCTTTAGATGGTAATCTGAATGTACGCGGCAATACGGGTGGTCTCGACGGTGTTTACAAAGAAATTATTGAAGGTTTCAATAAAACACTCGACACCATTATTATTCCAATTCAAGAAGGTGCCAAAGCCCTTGAAAAAATTGCCGAAGGCGATCTAACTGTAAGAATTAATAGCGACTATAAAGGAGACTTCAAAATCATTAAGGATAGTGTAAACCGTTTGAGTGAATCTTTCAATGATATTCTCGATGAAGTTATTGCCTCTGCGCAGGCAGCTGCAAGTGCAGCCAATCAGATATCTGCCAGCACCGAAGAGATGGCTGCAGGCGCTCAGGAGCAATCGGCGCAATCTTCAGAAGTCGCTGCGGCAGTAGCTGAAATGACTCAAACAATACTTGAGACAACTAAAAATGCAGAATACGCTGCCAGAGCTGCAAAAGAATCGGGCGAAACAGCTCGAAACGGTGGTATTGTAGTCGAAGAAACGATCGCTGGAATTAACAGAATCGCAGAGGTTGTTCAAAAATCGGCCGAAACAGTTCAGAAACTTGGTTTAAACAGCGATAAAATTGGTGAAATAATTCAGGTAATTGACGAAATTGCCGACCAGACAAATCTACTGGCTCTCAATGCTGCAATCGAAGCAGCGCGCGCAGGAGAACAGGGACGTGGCTTTGCTGTTGTTGCCGACGAAGTTCGAAAGCTTGCCGAAAGAACGACTAAAGCCACCAAAGAAATAGCTGCTATGATTAAAGAAATTCAAAAAGATACCAGCGGCGCAGTTGAATCGATGAATCAGGGAACTCGAGAAGTTGATAAAGGCAAAACTTCTGCCGATAAAGCTCGTAAATCGCTCACAGACATTATCAAAGGCGCTGAGGAAGTTGTAGACATTGCATCTCAAGTTGCTGCCGCCAGTCAACAGCAATCGGCCGCAGTTGAACAAATCGGGAAGAATATCGAATTCATTAATAATGTTACCGGACAATCGGCAATGGGAATCCAACAAATAGCCAAAGCAAGTGAAAATCTCAGAAATCTTACAGAAAATCTCCAATCGTTAGTTATGCGCTTCAAAATAGATTCTGTTTCGCATGTTACGAAACACAGGCTCCTTAACGTCGGTTAAGCTTCTAATTCCTGATGCTTCCCCTCAAATGCCCGCCGCAAGCGGGCTTTTTTTATGCCCCAAATAACTTTTTAAATTCTTCATTCTCTCTTTCTATCTCTTTAATTCTTTCAGCTTCTTCGTCACTCTGTCGTTTGCTATTAATATCATCACCAAATTCCTCCGACGAAATTACTTTGCAACTGTTAACTCGACCATATTCTGCCAATTGTCTGTCCGAAGTAACTAAAATAATTTTACGCTTTGATGTCGAATTATCAATCTCTTCACGGATTTTTTCGTCTGAGGTCCTGTTGTTAGAATAAATAATTTTTCCTTTTGTAAATAAAAGAGGAATATTTTCGTACCCGTCGAAATGAAGAGAAACACTACACTTCTTTCCTGCAAAATGAGTGTTTAAAATTCGTACCAATTCATCTCTGCAGGCCCCCTTGTTTACGGTCTTCATATTTTTCATTATTTTTCCGATTAGATTATTGCCGTCTATTATATAATGATTCATAAAAAGAGTGGTGTTATTATGTTAAAAAATATTTCAATTTTGCTTTTACTTCTATTTATTGCTGCCTGTACAAAAGATGTACCTGAAGAAGATAAAAGCATAATTCAAACTACAGAAAAAAATAAAATTAATAAACTGATTGAATCGTTTTACAATGAATTTAATAAAGGGAATATAGATAGTGCTCTAACCTGTATTTCACGGGATTACAAAGCCATTCTATCCGAGTCCGATGAAATTGTAGGGCTTGAAAATTTTAAAAGAGAACTTTATCAGTATAAAACCGAGTATCCCGAAGGCAAATGGCAATATTCGATTGAGGAAATGTTAATAAAAGATGGAATTGGCTATGTAATAATAATCAGTAGTTTTGTAATGCCCGACCCCTTAGAATCAAAAGGAAATCCTGTATATTCCGAAAGGAGCATGAAAGTTTTGCTCAAAGATAATCAGGGAGACTGGAAAATTTATCGTTCGATAAGTGTGCCTGTATTTACTTACTGAAGTTCGATTGATTTTTCAATTTCGTATTTCCATCTTGACAGCATTTTTTTGTTCAGGTGAATAATTCCATCATAAGTCACGTCCGTTGGGGGAGGGAAGAAATTAGCAACCGTCTGAAATAATTCTCCTCTGTATTTTAATGGTGACCTTTCAAGTATCGAAAGGAGAGAAATCGAATCCTCGGGACGTGCGCTTTTTATTATTCCCGAGATTGTTTGTGAATCCAGATGACCTGTATCGAACTGCTCAACAAAATTTTTGAATGGCTTTTCGGCATCTGTTCTTAATGGCGTGCCAGACGAATAATTATAGAACTTAACGAAGTAATTATTGTCGACGGTAATTTGACCGTTAATATCGACTGCTCCTGTCAAAACGCTTAATTCTCCTTTCCCTTTAGACAGAGAAAATTTATAGGAAGCAAAATTTCCGCGCAATTCGTTGTTTCCAAATTTAATTGTCAAGCCAAGATTACCAAGTTTATTGTCTGCAATAAGCGAGCCGTATTCGAGAAAAATTTGATTATTTTTCTTTTGAGCTCGCACTAATAAAACAGAGGATTTTCCTGCCAGTTGAAATCTTCCCTCGCCTGGCACAATAACTTGTAGAAGCGATGAGTCTGAACAAACTAATCTATCGCCTTCATACCAGAAGGCATCGGTGTGTTTGGTCCCGTTTAATTCAAAAGCTCCATTTATACTTTCAATTGTCCACGGTGAATTATTTTGACTGTACTGGTAAACAAAATAAGCGAGTGCAGAGAAAATTAAAATACCGGCTATAATTGCCGAAATAATTTTTCCGGTAGATAGATGTGGATGTGAGGATTTTAACGAGCGACTCATCTGACTTTTTTTTGTTAGGCCTCGCGTTTCGTTTAAAAATTTTTCCTGGCGTGATTGCTCTCTTTTCTTTCTGAAATCCTGTATGATTTTTGTTCTGTGCTCTTTATCAACTTGACTTAGAGACTTTTTTAATAATTCTTTAGAAAGTAATTCGATAAGGTCAGAGTGCGGTTCAATCGAATAGGGCATCGATTTGAGAAGTTCGAAAAAGCGTGTGAATTTATCGTACTTTTTGCGGCACACTTCGCAGCTTGCCACATGAATTTTGAGTTCATGAAGCGATTTTTCGTCGAGTGAATTATCGACATACCTGTGTAGATAAATATAAATATCGCTGCAGTTCATTTTTTACACACCGCTTCGATTAAATATTCGCGGGTTTCCATCAATGCCATAACAATTTCGTCCGTTTTGTCGTACCAGAGAAATTGTGCAATCTGATCGTAGTCATAACCTTCGAGGTCATGGAGCACAAATATAGTTCGCCTGAAATAGTCGAGACTCATGATCAGTAATTCAAGTTTTTTTCTGGGGTCGTCTGGCAGTACCTCAGGTAGTTTTACGATTCTAATTTTGTCGATTTTAGGTATGGTGGTAGTGACAGCAATTTTTTTAATCCATAGAACAAAAGGGATTTTGTAGTCGTACGACTTTATTTCTTCCCATGCGTTAATAAAAGTTTCGATTGTAATTGTGCGAGCACTGTTGTAGTCGGCTAATAAACGGTAGACTGTAGTGAATACATTCTTAAGATTTATTTCGCACAGGTCGAAGAATGCATTTTTTCTGCCAGCTTGCGATAGTTCGATAAGATAATTGACATAGTTTGTATTTTCAGACCTTCCTGGCATAGAATAATCTGATCATTTTTTTGAATAAATGTATGAATATCAGAAATTAGATACAGAAAAATTTTTCAATCAAATTGATAGACAAATATTAAAAAAATATTTAATTTGAAAGTAACTATTTCTGTATTAAAAAACAGAGATAATAAAATTTGAATTAAGAAAATGCAGTATGTAAGAGGGAATTCCGTCCAGTTAAATTTAGTCTTTCAGTTCGAAAATTGAATTATAGAAGAGGGGGCAAAGTTGTTATCCCTTTTCATCATTGCGTAAGAAAATTAGAAGATTGCAAAAAAATTTAAGGAGGCGTGATGAGAATTTTATTTGAATATGAAATTAATCCTGAAATCATCCCCAAAAACTATGGTAGAGGTTTTATCTCGTTGATAAAAAAGCTATTGGAAGCGGGAGATAGTTTGCAATTTAATCTTTACTACAACGAGCCTAAATTAAAACCATTTACCTTCGGGACATATTTCCCAATGCTACGTGGAAAAGAAGGCGACAAGCTTAATGTTGGTAAAATTGTTAAACTCAATTTTTCTACGTCATCGGTTCAACTTGCAACAAGTATTTACAATGGCTTTTTGAAAGTGAAAGAGCACACCTGGCAAAACAACGTAAGCTCAATTAATTTCAAGCCAGTTAGAGCTAATCTTCAACCGGTCAAAATAATTGATAAAGAAGAAATTACTGTTAAAACACTCTCGCCACTTCTTGTTAACAATCTGGGGGATTCAAATAAATTCTTGCTGCCCGGTGAGGAGGGGTTTTTAGAAGGATTAGAATTCTCCGTTCGTGAGTGTGCAAGAGAATATTTAAATGAAAGTACAGATTTCACATTTCAATTCGAGGTAAAAGATTACAAAAAACGGATTTTATATCATTACCAAAAAATGCCCGGGATTATTGGAATATTTAAAATTAAGTCCAAGCCGCAGATACTCCAGATGATTTATGATATTGGACTTGGAGTACATCGTTCACAAGGATTTGGACTGCTGGAGGTGGTGAAATGAGTGAAAAAAACAACGTAATAACACTTTATCCTTCTAATTGGCTTTATAATGCTAGCGTAATTGGTTTTATTAATTCTGTTGAGAGAATTGAAAAGGAGATTGATATTAAAGAGTCTCTACAAGATACAGGAGAAGTAGTCCTTAAACTACCACTCTTTAGTAAGATAGATATAAACATGAGATACTTTAGTGAAAAAAAGATTTCTTCTATTTATAGAAATGGAATGTATAGAAATTTTATTACTACAGAGGAGGAGAAAAAACTTTTTCATGTATTTGTGAAGGCATTAGATAATGTTGAGCAAAATGCACAATGTGATTTTTGCAATAACGGATATTTCCTTACAAATAAAGATTTTGAGGATATAAATAATAAACAGACCAGTGACAAAAAATTTCTCAATAGAATAACAAACTTTAACTTTGTTCATAATCAGGATTTAGGGCCGGCTCCAGAAAAGTTTCCAAATTCATATTGGAATAACCGCCTGGGGATTAGAATATGTCATTTATGCAGCTTCTTGGAAATTCATCATCATTTAGCTATTACAAAACTTACAGGTCTATCGCAAGTCTTTATTAACACACCATCTTTTCGTCTGATGTACGACTTGAATAAACTTGTGAAAGAATTGTATGGGAATTCATCAGATAAAGGAAATAAAAAGGTTAGGGATATACTGGCAACTACAATAATTGAATACACAAGAAAAATGCAAAGTGTTCTTGGTATTTGGACTACTATGAATATTGAAATTGTGCATAAATATAAAATAAAAATTGATAAAGGAAAATTAGAAGATAGAATTGAATTCTTTTCGTTACCTACAGAAGTAATACAAATTATTACAGATAGAAGCATTTCAAATATTCTATCTGATTTAGGAGAGGTTAAAATCCTCAATATTGTATTAGATAGAAAATATTCTTATCTGATTGAGCTTGGGTACAAATTATTACGTGAGAGTTTTAAAGATTATAATGATAGAAATGATAAGTTAATCAACAGCATACTTTACCAATCAAAAAATCAATATAATCTCACCGCAACGGCAACAAAAATTCTAAAATTGTATTCACTAATAGAAGATAAATTAAAGAGGAACTAAAATGGAAGAGAAATTAAAAATACTTAGCGAACAATTGAAAAAGTGTAACCCGATTCTCAAAGATTTTCAAGATTATTACAATGAGCTCAATCAAAAGTATGACGAATTTCAGAAATTACTTGAATATGCCTCAGAACTAAAGAAGGATGAAAAAGAATTTGGAAAACTTTATCGGCGAGTAGCTGGCAGAAATGCATCGGAGCTTGTAGATAAACTTAACCGGAAAGGATACGCTTTTAAAAAAGAGCTGGGAGATGCATTCGAAAATATGGGCTATCGTTTACTTGAGCAAACAAGAGCCGGCAAAAAAGAGGATGTTTATTATGGTATCCTTAGGATATTCGTAGCACACAAAATAAATTTCCCTGGTGAGCTAATTGAAGCTTTCAAACCAATTTACACCGATGAAATGTTCAAAGTATTCATCTTCTCTTTTTTGAGTAGCATAATTGGAGAAGAAAAACAATTAGATATTAATTAAAGGAGTTATAAAATGAAAAACGTAACGTTAACAATGATATTTGAAGGTTCGGCTTTGAACCGCGACGAAAAAGTTGGCGGTAATATTCTTTCAATTAAAAAAATGAATGTAAACGGCGAAATTAAATCTTACATAAGCAAGCCTGCTATCAGACATTATTTGTTTGATACGGTGAATAAGAAATATGAATGGGAAAAAACAAACGTATTATTTGGGAAAAAGGATATTATTCAATTTGACATAACGCAATCTGATATTATATCAAGTCCTGAATTAAATGCTTTCGGTTATATGTATACAATAAGTGAACAAGGTGCAATTACAAGGAAAAGCCCTATTGGAATTACAAAAGCTGTCTCTATATTTAGTTATGGGCAAGATTTAGCATTCTATGGTAATCATGATTTAGTATCTAGAGCATTAAACCAAGGTATTAAAGCATCAGGTAATAAGTATCCAGCCCCAGATCCTTATAATAAAGAAGAACATACATCATTGTATAAAGTGAGTTTTTCAATAGATGAAAAGTTATTTGGATTTGATACCTGGATTATTGATAAAAAGCCTCAATACAACAATAATGAATTATTGATAAAAATAGTTGATAAACAAAAAAGAATTAGATGTAGAAAAGACAGCAATGATGAAAACCTTTATTTTATTGAGAAAGAAGAAAACTCTTCAAGAATAGAAATAGGAAGAATTATAACTGAACAAATTAACCCAAACACATATAAGATAAAATTTGTTCTAGCTGAAAACACAAAAAAGGAAAGGATACAACAAATATTAAATGCAATTAAAAATGGTCTCCATTCGCAATCCAGCGGTGAGGCTAATACAATTGTTCCCTTATTTATAATTGCCAGCGGTGTAACAATTCCTTCACCAATTTTTCATTCGTACATTGATGTTAAAAGAGAAGATGGACAATTTAAGGTCATAGGTATAAAAGATTGTTTAGAAAATGGTTGGATTGATAGTAAGGTATATCTTAAATGTAGTGAAAGGATTCCCGTTAATATTCAAGATAATAACATTACATATGATTGGGAAGAATTTCTTAAAGAAGTGGGACTTTTAAACGGTAATGAGGCAGAAAATGCATCTGCTGAGAATTAGGATTTATCAACCGAATGCACATTATAGACTGCCATTTGCATATCAGAGGAGGCAAACTTATCCCTTGCCTCCTTATTCAACGGTAATCGGATTTCTTATTAATGCACTCGGGATATGGGACCAAAGAGATAATTTTTATAATGAAGGGATAAAGAATCTCAAAATCTCACTGGCGGGAAAATTTGATAGCAAGATAACAGAATATGTTTGGTTTAGAAATATGAGTAAAAAAGCGCATAATTCAAGATTTCACTATCCGGGAAATAGAGTAAATAATGGAACAGTTGAACACCCGGGTGGACAATCCCCAATGCGAATTGATGTATTGAATGATGTCCATTTGCTTCTTTATTTAGGACACGAAAGTATTGACGTACTCAAAAGAATTGGTGAGGAACTTTCTGATCCTGCAAACAGATTAGAAATCCTTCATCTCGGTCGAGCTGAAGACTGGATTGTTCTGGAAGAAGAACCAAAATTACTCGACGATTCCCAGATAGTATACGAACATAATGGTGGTAACTTTAATCATTTCTTTTGGATCCCTCAGAAATTTTATATTCATGAAAACGAGATATGGAAACAGATCGATTATGATGGTTTCGAAGGATTATTATATAATCTTCCCACATTTAGCACAATTGAAGGCTATGAAGATAATTATAACCGTCACGGTAGAAGAACTTTCGATTATGTAAAAACGAAATTAAATGATGGATTAATTATAGGTCATAAATTGATGATAGATAAAGAATTAACCTTACCATTTTTTTTAGGTGATCTAAATGGAAGTAACTGATTATAAAATCTGGGCAAAAAGTCCATCAAAGGACAAAGAAAAAGGAATTTCGCTAAACAAGCACATAAAAGATATTCAAGATAATATTGACAAACTAAGGCCATACATTAAAGATGATAATCTCTATGAATTGATAAAGATTTCAGTGCTGCTTCACGATATAGGCAAAGCATTGCCATATTTTCAAATTAGAAGCGTTGGTAACAGAAATTATAAGCCATTCGAAGTGACAACAAACCTACCGCATTCAATCTTCTCATTGTTCTTAGTCAATAAAAAGTATTTAAAAGAATTGATTGAAGGTTACTATCAGCAAAAAGCAGATGAGTACACTCAATTTGTTTTGTCTGCGGTTGCATATCATCATTGGCGGAATAATTTTGAAGAAGTAGTGCGATATTCAAACAACGACCTTGAAAAACTATTGAATTCTAATTTGATAAATGAAATAATAGAAAATCTTAAAGAAGATTTGGAAGATATTTTCAGAGGTAAAACCGACTTAATTCAATTCGATGAAATAATGGCAAAGGAAATACTCAATGGTGCACAAATACAGAATTATGCAATACCTCCTTACAATTTATACTGGCTACCAATGCGACTTTCTTTTGAAAAGGTGAACCTAACTGATTGGGTTAAAATTGCCGGCTTTTTGATGCGATGTGACCACTTTGCTTCATTTTGCGAAAGCGAAAATAACTATGAATTACAAATTGAAATTCCAGGATTGGAGTATATCAAGATTAAGGAAAAAATTACAACAAGCATTGGTGAAAAATTAAGTAATGGTGCTACTGTCAATCTCTGGCAAGCCGAACTAATTGAGCAGAATGATCTTAAGAACAAAAATGTTATCCTTATTGCTCCAACGGGAAGCGGGAAAACTGAATTTTCATTCCTCTGGTCAAATGGCGAAAAAACTTTTTATACTCTGCCGTTACGTTCTGCAGTTAATCAAATATTTAAGCGATCTCAAGTTTTATTTGATGATGAAAAGGTTGAAAGAACTGGTTTATTACACTCAGATGCAGATGTATATTTACTGGGCGATGGTAATGAAACGGAAAATCTGGAATCATACAGTATGGCAAGACAACTGAGCTATCCATTTATGGTTTCTACGGGCGACCAGTTTTTTCCTTATGCATTGAGACCTCCATCCTACGAAAGAATTTATGCTACGTTTTCATATTCACGCCTGGTTGTAGACGAAGTACAGGCTTACGACCCAAAAGCAGCGGCAATAATTGTAAAGTATTTAGAGGATATTCATAAAATGGGAGGAAAGTTTTTACTGGTTACAGCTACTTTGCCTTCTTTTATTAAACAAGAATTAGAAAAAAGAATAAAAAAAGAAAATGAGGAACGCCCGGATTTTGAGTTGGTTGATTATTATGAACAAAATGAAACTTACGCACATATTAAAAAACATAAGCTGGCTTTTATCAGAGAAGAACATAATGAGAAAGAATATCAATTCTCAAATGAGTTAATAAGGGGCATGGTTGCTAAAGCTAAAGAAAATAACGGACAAAGAGTGCTGGTTGTTGTTAACACGGTTAAACTTGCAGTAGATACATTCAATGAGCTACACAAACTAATTGAAAAAGAAAATAATTTTTATCTTGAATTGCTTCATTCCAGATTGACCTTTAATATTCGTCAGGAAAAAGAGAAGAGAATTGAAAGGGAATTTTCAAATCCCAAGCCCGAAAATGAAAAAATGCCAAAGATTGTTGTTGCTACTCAAGTAGTTGAAGCATCACTCGATTTAGATGCCGATATTCTTTTCACTGAACTTGCCCCTCTTGATTCACTTATTCAAAGAATGGGTAGAGTTTTACGTCGTTATAAAACTGAATCTCCAAGCTCTCTGGAAAGCCCTAATGTTTTCATAACTATTTTTGAAAACGGAATTGAATCCGGTGGACATAAAGTTTATTCAAATGATTTGGTCGAGATTACTTTAAAATTACTTTCAAATTCAGTTGATGACTCAAAAAAAGATTGGCTCGACAATAATGGTTACTATAAGAAAAAATCTAATGATTGGCGAAATGTAAAAACAGTAGATCAGTTTTTTAAAAAAATAAAAAATATGGACGATGATAACTTTTTATTATCAGAGAAAAAGAAAAGGGACTTGGTGGATGAATTATATGATAAAAAATGGTTTGCTGTGTCAGAAAGTTATTTGTCCGAATTTTACAAAACCCTTGATATTCTCGATGCTGGATTTATGGCAGAAAGAAAAGAAGAAGCGCATCGTATCTTCAGAGAAATTTCAAACATTATAGTTATTCCTATGTCGAGTTTAGAAGAACTTAAAAATGCGTTAATAGTTTTCTTTGAGAATAATTCGGAGGAAAAAAATCTTTATGTCAGATTCAAGAAAGAGATACTAAATAAATATGTTTTAAATGTTCCGTTCAACAAATGGAAATATGATACTATTAGATTTAGAGAAGACATTCGACTAAGTTATTGGTTAGAAACTTGTGAAAATGACTTTTCAAAGTCACAAATTAACTTATTAAAAAAGTGGTGTAAGAATATATTTATAGTTGAAGTGAAATATGATGATAATGTAAAAGTGGAATATGATGATAATGTAGGGATATACGATTATGATTTTCCTGAGTATAGTTCATTTATATAAAAGTAGTTTAATAATCTTTGTAATCTAAAAAACCTTGCAACTATAAAATCTTGCACTATTTTTAAAGGTCATTAATGACAGGTACACAAATATCTTATTATTTCCTTTGTCCTCGTAAACTATGGCTTTTCTCTCGTAATATCGAAATGGAACAAACGAGTGACTCTGTTGCTATTGGTAAGTTCATCTCTGATTCTACATATCAACGCGAAAAACACGAGATACACATTTCCGACGATGAAGATGATATTGTACTGGACTTTTATGACGCCAAGACTAAAACCATACATGAAGTAAAAAAGTCAGATAAAATGGAAGAAACTCACATATGGCAGGTCAAATTCTATATTTATGTACTTGAGAAAAGGGGCATTAGTAACATTACAGGAGAAATCGATTATCCCAAGCTAAAGCAGAGAATAAGAGTAGAATTGAGTGACGACGACAGAAAGAAACTTAAAGAAATTCGAGAAGATGTAAGAAAAATAATAGAACGGAGCGCTCCACCTGATATTATCAATAAGCCATTTTGCAAACAGTGCGCATATTATGATTTGTGCTATGTGTGATTAATGAATTAAAAAATTACAAGATTAACAAGATTACAAAATTCGGGTGATTATACGATTATAAAATTACTGGATTGTTGAATTGTTACAAATTTTATAAAAAATATGTTAAGGGTAAATGGTTAGAGCATTTGAGGAATTGAAAGTGTGACAAGATGCAAGGGCTTTTGTAAAATCAATTTACGATTTAACTGACTTGCCAAATTTTAATTTTATAAAATATTTAAAAACTTATAATGATAAAAAAAATCAAAGCACCATTTAAAATTTAATTACACCAAATGAATATTCAATAATCTTGCAATCTTAAATAATCATCGAAAGAAAAATGAAACGAAACTACTACATCTTCAGCAGTGGCAAATTAATCCGCAAAGACAATACGTTATATTTTGAACCAGGCGAATTGTCAGAGGCGGAAGAAGATAGTCATTCAGATGAGATCGAAGTAGAAGACGAATCTATAACTGAAAAGGAAATCGAAGAAAGAGAACCGGTAAAGTTGCCCCGTAAACCGATACCTGTAGAAGATATCGATTCGATCTATTGCTATGGTGAATTAAAATTCAATACTAAATTTCTAAACTTCCTTGCGCAAAAAGAAATTATACTACATCTTTTTAATTATTACGGATATTATACCTCGTCGTTTTATCCGCGCGAGCCGTACCTGTCGGGTAAACTATTGGTAGAACAGGTTAAAAAGCATATTGACAGAAATGAACGATTGAATATTGCTAAAAAATTTATTCTGGGTGCGGCAGAAAATATTAAAAAGAATTTGCAGTATTACAACAGCCGTGATAAAGATCTTTCATATTTTATTGAAAAGGCCGACGAAACAATTCGTAGAATCCCCGATTGTAACGATATTCAGGAGCTTATGGGAATTGAAGGGAATTTAAGGTCAGAATATTATATGTCCTGGAATTTAATAATTAATCCTACGATTAATTTTACAAAGAGAGAAAAGCACCCGCCTACAAATCCAATAAATGCACTAATATCTTTCGGGAATGCGTTGGTTTATACGGTTGTATTGGGTGAAATCTATCGGACGCAGTTAAATCCATTGATAAGTTATCTACATGAATCTGGAGAAAGAAGATTTTCACTGGCACTGGATATAGCCGAAGTATTCAAGCCTTTACTGGCAGACAGAATTATTTTTTCTTTGCTTAATAAAAATCAAATTCAGGAAAAACATTTCAGTAAAGAACTCAATCAGTGCTATTTAATAGACGAAGGAAGAAAAATATATCTTAAAGAATTTGACGAAAGATTAAAAACCACTATTAAACATAGGCAGCTTAAAAGGAGTGTAAGTTATCGGCATTTGATTAGGTTAGAATGCTATAAATTAATAAAGCACATATTAGGTGAAAAGGAATATAAACCATTTACTATATGGTGGTAAGATGTATGTCATTGTAGTATACGATGCAGCTCCCAAAAGGGGAACAAAATTGATGAAATACCTACGGCGTTATTTAAACTGGGTACAAAATTCAGTTTTTGAAGGAGAAATTACAGAGAGCGAATTTGAAATTTTGAAGCATGGTATAAAGGAAATTATCAACGATAAAAATGATAGCGTAATTTATTACCGATTTGACGCCCAGAATTATCATGAGAGGGGGATAATTGGGGTTGAGAAAAATGAGATTGATTCTTTTATTTAGATTAAAATTTACGAGAAGTTATGAATGGAATTTAGTTGAATTATATAAAGTCGTCGACCCCCTGGGATTTTTACATTATTATAGGACGACGACAAAAAGTAAAAAAAATGTTTGCAAAATAAACTAAAAATGAGGATATTTAGGGAGTCTTAATCGAACCCCGTCAAAGACGGGCGAAAATGTGGTATGCATTTTGTGCATCTTCGGGTTTGTCTTAATCGAACCCCGTCAAAGACGGGCAGGTCCGTCAGAGTCGGACAGGTATAATAGAATTGCCCCGCCTATGGCGGGGGTCGTCGTTCATACCGCTTAAGGAGCGAGACTCACTCCGAAAATCGAAAGGTCCGACGAGTCACGTAACGACGTGACGAGTCGTCCCGCCAACGGCGGGATTAATCGAACTATAGTAGAATTGAAATTTCAGATATTGCAGCGTCTCTTCTATATATTCCTCATGGTCTTAATCGAACCCCGTCAAAGACGGGCGAGTCCGTCAGAGTCGGACAGGTATAATAGAATTGCCCCCGCCAACGGCGGGGGTCGTCGTTCGTCCCGCTTAAAGAGCGGGACTCACTCCGAAAATCGAAAGGTCCGACGAGTCATGTAATGACGGGATTAATCGAATCCGTCTTAGTCGGGCAGGTCCGTCAGAGTCGGACAGGTATAGTAGAATTGTCCACGCCTATGGCGGGGGTCGTCGTTCGTCCCGCTTAAAGAGCGGGACGAACTCCGAAAATTGGGTGGTCCGACGAGTCACTTAAGAAGGGAATTAATATAACTATTGTGAAAAACTATTGTGAAAATGAATAGCTCAGAAGTACACGATTCTGGAATTTATATAAAAACGACATTCGAAGTGATAAGATGTAGTGTAGACAAAAAGTGTGTTATTAAAAGGAAAGTAGTTTGAATTAAAGTCTGAAAGATAAAGCAAACAAAAGCTGGCATATCAATAAAGAAGTAATAATCAAAGTAAACAAATAGCATTTGTGAAAAAAAAATTATTTGCCCTTCAAAATTTGCAGTCTAAATACAAAAACTTATAAATTTACTCCCCACAAAAATCGAGGTAAAAATGTCTGATTACGTTATCAAGCAGTTAAATAATTTATTAAATACCTGGATTAAAAGTGAAGACGGAACAGGTGTTTACAAATATGTAGGTGGATACTGGGAGTTACTTTTACCACTATTTAAGAAATACACTCCCGAAGGGATCAAGATGTATCAAAATTTAATATGCGAAGAATTTTCCCTGTAAACGACAGAATTAAAGAAATGTTAGACAGTGGCGACGAAGAAACTAATGTAAGGAACGCTATTGAATATATGAATCAAAGAATCGATGATATGTATACTCCCAACGACTATCATTATTATTACGATGAAGAAACGGACGAGGATATTCCTTATCTTCCTAACA
The DNA here is from genome assembly GCF_051488685.1 of Melioribacter sulfuriphilus. Classification (NCBI taxonomy): domain Bacteria; kingdom Pseudomonadati; phylum Ignavibacteriota; class Ignavibacteria; order Ignavibacteriales; family Melioribacteraceae; genus Melioribacter; species Melioribacter sulfuriphilus. Next base: position 515,223 of record NZ_JBPSEH010000001.1, on the reverse strand, counting down.
CATACATCGATATTGACGAACACTACGGAAGAGAATTTTGAAATTACTTACGTATGATTTCTTTTTCTAAAGAAAGTCTGACATAATGAAATTGTAGCATTCTAACACACCAAAAATGTGTATTAAATGCACTTTTCATAAGCGGATATGTACCATAAAGGGCAGTCATCTAAAATTATTTTACAAGTAACTATGTCTTCTTTTTTTTAAAATTCAGGGGCGCCAGAAATTAAAATTGCTTAAAATCAATTCACTAACTCTAATTCTCCTTTTATTCAGTATGTTTGATTAAATACTCTCTTACATTTGTAATTATGTAGACAAAAATTAAAAAAATAATTATCTTGATTTGCAAAAGAAGGGCAGATGGTACAATATGAAGCTACTTGTTAACTCGCTTCAAGTTTTTATCCTTTCTTATAAATAATTAATCATCATAATTAGGAGCAAAAATGAAAATAGTAAGAATGAATAAGGTTCAAAGCGGAGGTAAAACTGCTGCCTTTTTCGATATTCAAACAGATGAAGAAATTGTTATAAAAGGGTTCCGTCTCGTTAGCGGGTCGAATGGGCTGTTTGTATCCGCTCCAAACGAAAAAGGAAAAGACGGTAAGTATTACGATACAGTAATATTGCCAAAGGAATTAAAACGTGAACTCGAAAAACTTGCTCTGAATGAATACAATAAGTAAAAGAACTTGAATTATATAATACGTTCAAAGGTTACTAATAGTTTGTCTTGTTTGTATTTAAAGCTGATTGTGTGAAATTGAAACAGGATTAATCGATTTACATGTTTACAAAATTGAGTCGAAAGCAGCTCTGGGAAAGACAGGAAAAATGAGGCAGTCTGAATAATTAATGAAATTGTAATTTATTGCTCCCAAATAAAAAAGCAATAAAAATTTCAAACTGGTGATTATCGACATTGCAGAAGAAAAACTCGATACACATAATGGTTTACACTTCGTCAAATAAATTATAAGAATTCATACGTAACTCAAAAAGATTACTATTTCATGAACCGATGCGAAGATGTCGGTTCACTTAATGATTTTACAAGAGTACTATTGTAAAAGCGGAGATTTTTAGAAATTTTTTGTAGTATTTAATGACGTAATTTGTTTATCGATTAAATTAACGATTTTGTTTGGTTTACGCGTTTGCTAATTCATTTAGTTTATCCTTGTTTATTGTGCGAGAATAAGATGAATCAAAAAGATAGAATATTTATTTATATCTAGGATAGAAATCAAATGGCAATATTTGATACAGAAGCGGATAATTACGACCAATGGTACGAAACGCCGCTGGGCAATTTTGTTGATCGTCTTGAAAGACGAGCCATCTTTTCGCTCCTTAATGCGACAAAGGGTGAAAGTATAATCGATGTCGGTTGCGGCACGGGTAATTATTCGCTCGAATTAGCTGCATTGGGCTGCAATGTAACAGGTGTAGATAATTCTAAAAAAATGATTGACATTGCCATTGAAAAAGCTCGATATCGTAATTTAAAAGTGAATTTTTTATTTGCCGATGTTACCAAATTGCCTTTTGAGGACGATCTTTTTGATGCGGCTGTTTGCGTGGCTGCGGTTGAATTTTTTGATAATTGGCAAAAAGGAGTCAATGAAATATTCAGAGTTGTTAAACCCGGCGGTAAAATTGTAATCGGATTTATAAATAAAAATAGCAACTGGGGTGAACTTTATCAGTCGAATTACTTCAAGGAAAACACAGTTTTTAAATATGCCAGATTACTTGGTATCGACGAAATCCGCTCGATTCATACTGGCGAACTGATTGATATTAAAGAAACATTATATACTCCACCTGACGAAAACGAACCATCTCTTGAAAAAGAAAAAATTTATTCAAATAAAAACAAACCAGGATTCATTGCAGCGTTATGGAAGAAAAAATTATGACTTGCGAAATTGCATTTATACCTCTTGGTTCTGAAGATTACATCGCCGATGTTGAACGTGTTCTTGAAATTATAAGAAAAAGCGATCTTGAATTTAAGATAGGCGAAATGTCGACTTTAGTAAAAGGTGAGGCAAATAAAATATTTTCTTTATTAAAAAACATCTTTGACAGCGAATATGATAAAACAAAATTTATAATTTCTGTTAGAATGTCTAACGTATGTGGTTGTTAAAAAGCCCGTCACTCTTGATTGTGACGGGCTTTCTCTCAATTATTTTGCTTCTTTCTTTTTCATTTCGATCTTTTCTTTTGACCTGCTCAGGTTTTGTTGAGCTTTCTCAACAGAAACTTCCGTTAATTTCATACCGCATGCAGGACATTCGCCGGCCGCGTCCGAAATTTCATTGGCGCACATATTACACTGGAATACTTTACCATCTTTATTTTTATCCAAGTCCTTAGCAGACTTCATTTCCATTTTATGATGGTGAGCTTCATCTTTTGCACAAATTGCCTTGTGCAATTCGTCGACAGTCATTTCGTGCAATTCGCCTCCGCATTTAGAACACTTTTCGGCTTCATCCTGATAAACTTCACATTTTGGACAGGCAAATACTTTACCATCCATGTTTGCGTCGGTCTTTTGGATCTTTTCGACCATCATTTGACATTTTGCTTCGTGATTCTCCTTTTTATCCTGAGCTTGAATGCCCATTGTATATACCGTTATTAAAATAATCAAAGCTGATTTGAGGGTTTTCATAATTTACTCCTTTTTATATTTGTTAATTGATAATTTACTTTATTATACGCAACCGATTTATCCCAGAATAATTTTATTCTAAATAACAAAAAATTCCTGAACAACGTTTACGGCTTCTGCGCAAGGATATAAACGGGCAGCAAAATTAGCCGATAACATTTTATAAAGCAATATTCTTAAAAAATTAATTTTATACGCTGTTTTAAAAATTTGACTTTGCGAACAGGCGCTTTAAAATTATACCAAAAGATAACTCTTTCATTATGAAATTATTATCAATCATTTGACAGATATGTAAGATTGTTTTTGATAATTTCTCTTTTCTTGATTGAATAGTAGATAGCTGGATAAACTGTCAATTCCATTATCATGCTCGTGATAATTCCACCGACCATCGGTGCGGCAATTCTTTTCATAACGTCTGAGCCGGTACCAATGCCAATGATAATTGGCAACAAGCCAAGCAGTGTTGTAAGCACCGTCATCATTTTGGGACGAATTCTTTTGACGGCCCCTTCAAAGATCGAATTTCTAAGGTCGGTAAGTGAATTCATCATTCCTTCCTTTTTATATTTTTCATACGCCAGATCGAGATATAGCAACATTATAACGCCAGTTTCGGCGTCTACTCCCAGCAGCGCTATAATGCCCACCCAAACAGCAACGCTCAAATTATAACCTGCGAGGTACAAGTACCAGATAGCTCCAACCATCGAAAAAGGAAGTGCCAGTAAGACCACTCCAGTTTTCCAGGCTGATTTAGTATTCATATACAAAAGCACGATAACAATTAAAAGCGTAAGCGGCACTACCATCATCAAGTGTCTAGACGACCTTTCCATGTACTCATATTGTCCCGACCATTTTATCGAGTAATCTGCTGGCAATTGTAATTTTTTCCCGAGTATTTCTTTTGCTTGTTTAATATAAGTACCTATATCGGCATCTTGATTCAAGTCAATATAAACCCAGGTGTTGGGTCGTGCATTTTCGGATTTTATACTTGCCGGTCCCTTTTTAATTTCAATTTGGCCCAGTTCTTCTAGTGGGACGTTTCCTCCAGAGGGGAGAGGAACAAGAACTCGTCTTAAAGCTTCGATATTTTCACGATAGTCTCTCAAATAGCGAAGATTTACCGGGTATCTTTCGAGACCTTCGACAGTTTTTGTTATATTCATTCCGCCTACAGCCGACATAAAAACGTCTTGGACATCAGCCACCGAGAGCCCATAGCGTGCAATAGAATTTCGATCTATTTTGAAGTCAATATAATTACCTCCTACAGATCTTTCGGCATAAACAGAACGAGTTCCTGGTATCGTTCTGGCGATCGATTCTATTTTTTTTCCAATCTCTTCAAGTTTATTTAAGTCGGGTCCAGCCACTTTAATTCCTACAGGTGTTTTAAAGCCAGTTGATAACATATCAATGCGTGTTTTGATAGGCATAGTCCAGGCATTTGTTAGTCCGGGAATTTGTATGGCTGTGTTAAGTTCTTCTATCAATTTATCGGGAGTCATCCCTTTTCGCCATTGATTCTGTGGTTTTAACCTGATTGTTGTTTCTATCATCGTAAGTGGTGCGGGATCTGTTGCAGTTTCGGCTCGTCCAATTTTACCAAATACTGATTCTACTTCTGGAAACGACTTGATAATTTTATCGGTCTGTTGTAATAGCTCGCGAGCTTTCGTTATTGATATTCCTGGTAAAGTTGTGGGCATATAGAGCAAGTCGCCCTCATATAAAGGCGGCATGAATTCGGAACCTAATTTTGAATAAGGATAAATTGTAAGTAAAATTAATATTAATGCAGTCGATATTACCCACCATCTTTTACGTATAACAAAGTCTACAATAGGATGATAAATTTTGATTAGGATTTTCGTAATCGGATTATCTTCTTCCTTACGCATTCGCCCACGCACAAAATAGCCGAGCAAAATTGGAACAATAGTAACTGCTAAAATTGCCGCCCCTGCCATTGCATAAGTTTTGGTAAATGCCAGCGGCTTAAATAATCTTCCTTCTTGCTGTTCAAGCGTAAAGACTGGCAGAAATGAGATGGTAATTACTAAAAGAGAATAAAAGATAGAAGGACCCACCTCTTTAGCAGAATCGGCAATTATTTTCCAGTGTGGTCTTTGTTTTTCTGGCGGCTTGTCGTATTCTTCTGATAGATGTTTGGCAGCATTTTCTACTAGTACAATCGAAGCATCTACCATTGCTCCTATGGCAATTGCAATACCACCAAGCGACATTATATTGGCATTGATACCCTGTAATTTCATAATTATAAAAGAGAGTAGAACAGCAGTGGGTAATGTAAATATAGCTACGAATGAACTGCGGATATGAAGAAGAAAAGCAATTATAACTAGGGCAACAATAAGTGTTTCTTCCAGCAATTTCCCTTTTAGATTGTCAATGGCGCTGTAGATTAGCGATGAACGGTCGTATGCAGTTTCGATTTTAACATCATCGGGCAAAGATTTTTTTAACTCTTCGAGTCGTTCTTTTACTCTGTTGATTACAGTAAGCGCATCTTCGCCATAGCGGAGTACAATTATTCCTCCTACAGTTTCTCCTTCACCGTTCCAGTCAGCAAGCCCTCTTCGTAGTTCCGGACCAATATTAATTGTAGCTACATCTTTGAGGTAAACAGGCGTTCCTGTGTTGGGCGATACTCCTATCGAAATATTTTTAAGGTCGTCAATACTTTTTATATAGCCTAAACCTCTTACCATAAATTCGGTTTCGCCCATTTCAATTAGTCTGCCACCTACGTCATTATTACTTCTCTGTATAGCCGTTCTAATTTTTTGGAGTGGGATATTATAAGCAGCAAGTTTTGTCGGGTCTACATTAACCTGGTACTGTTTAACATATCCACCAATGCTTGCAACTTCTGAGACGCCCGGTATCGACGAAAGTTCGTATTTGAGGAAAAAGTCCTGTATCGACCTGAGTTCCTGTAGACTTCTTTTATCGGAATTAAGAACATACTGATAGACCCAGCCGAGGCCTGTAGCATCGGGTCCTAATTGAGGTGAAACTCCTTGAGGCAGTGTATTGCTGAGACTAGAAAGATATTCTAATACTCTGCTTCTTGCCCAATAAATGTCGGTGCCGTCTTCAAATATTATATACACCATCGAGAATCCGAAAAATGAATATCCGCGTACGTCCTTAGCATAAGGCACTGAAAGCATTTTTGTTGTAAGTGGATAAGTTACTTGATCTTCAACGATGCGTGGACCCTGTCCGGGGTATTCGGTATAGATAATTACCTGAACGTCGCTCAAATCGGGAAGGGCGTCTATTTTGGTGTTTACTATAGACCAAACTCCTCCTAAGATTAGAGCCACAGTGAAAAGAATAACAAGAAACTTATTATTCAAAGACCATTCTATTAATTTGGCAATTAAACCTTCTTTTTGTTTTTCATCGGTATACATCAGAAGCTCCTTATTTACTTAACCTGGAAACCGTGTTCGATTAAATTTTGTTTAGCTTCTCTGATTGTTACTTCGGATAAATACATATTACAAATCGGGCATCTCCCCGGTTCGTCCGAGATTACGTTCCAGTCCATTAAATCCTGATATACTTTCCCGTCTTTGTTCTTGTCGATTGCAGTTAAATCAATAATGCCTTCCCGAATGATCGATTCGGTCTTCTTCTCGTTCTTTATATCGACATTTTTCAAATTATCATTCGAGTGAAAATTGTGTACAGCGTCGCTCTTCATATTGTGAGAAGTTGTGGTATCATGTGAAGAATTGATTTCTTCGGAAGTTCCGGAAGTAAATTGATTTACTGCCGCTCGAAGATTGCTTTCCGAATCGATGAGGAACTGAGCAGATGTAACAATTGTAGTTCCTTCGGTTAAACCATGGAGAACCTGATAATAACCGTCTGAATATCCTCCGAGTTTTATCTCCTGCGGTTTGAATTTACCTTCTCCCAGTGCAATAATAACAATATCTTTTTTGCCGCTGCGAATTACTGCATTTTCGGGAACTACGGGTTTAACACCCAGGTCCTTGCCGTATATTGTGACATTTGCAAGCATTGCGGGTTTTAACAAGTCGTTTTTATTTGGGATATCAATTCTAAGTTTTGCTGTTCTTGTTTTGGGTTCTACAGTCGGATAGATAAAGCTTATTTTACCTGTAAATGTTTTATCCGGCAAAAAATTAAAACGGATCTCAGCTTTTGAGCCTAACTGAATTTTTGAAAGTTCGTATTCGTATATATCGGCAGTCAACCACAAAAGCGAAAGGTCCGAAATGTGCAGCAACGGCATCCCGGGCATAACTTTTTGTCCCTCAAGTATATTCTTTGAAATTACGGTTCCGTTTTTTTGAGCGTAAAGAGTTGCATAGGTTTTAACTTCTTTTGTCTCTATGAGTTTTTTTATGTCGGAGTCGGATATTTCCAGAAGCTGTAATTTCCTGATTGCATTCTTGATGAGCATATCCCCGCTATCAAGGATGTCATTAATGTCGGTATTGCTTACGGCTTTTTTATATGCGATTGCGGATAATAATTCCTGCTGAGCTGCAACAAGTTCGGGCGAATAGATGTCCATTAACCTGTCGCCTTTGTTTACTTTTTGTCCTGTGTAATTAATATATAGTTTATCAATCCATCCGTTGACCCTTGTCGTCACAATATAATCGGTTTGCTCGTTTGTAGTAAGAATTCCGTTTGTAACGACTATGTTCGAGAGTTTCATCGATTTTACTTTTTCGGTCTTAACGTTCATGTTCTGAACGACGGCGGGGTCTATTGTAACAATACCTGATGAACCAGCTTCGTCTTCATAAACCGGAACCAGTTCCATGCCCATTTTCGATTTGCCGGGATGGTCATAAATTTCGTTCGGGTCCATCGGAGCGCGCCAATAGAGAATTTTCCTTTCGCCAGTCGTTTTGCCCGTTCCTTTTTTGGGGACTAATTTCATTCCGCATATCGGGCAGTTGCCCGGCTCTTCCATAATTATCTCAGGATGCATTCCGCAGGTCCATAGTTGTTTCATCTCCGTTTTATTTCCCGTTATTTGAATACTCTCTTTTGTTGCAAACAGAAAATATCCGGCAGCTGATATTCCAAGCGCAATTAATACGATTATAATTGTTTTCTTGTTCATCAGAATTGCTCCTTATTGATTCTTTTGCCGATTAAAAATTCGAGTTGCGATATTTCCTTAAAGAAATTAGTTCTTATTCTGCAGAGATTGGTTTCAATTTCATAAACTTTATTTTGTGCGTCGAGTACGTTGATAAAATCAATTTCGCCAACCTGATAATTTGCAACTGCCGCATTTAACGATTGAATTGCTTGTGGTAGCAATCCGTCTTCGATCAATTTTTCTCTTTCTTTGAACTCGTTTAGTCTTGCTAACGAATTACCGAAATTTTTATAGAGAGTTTGAAGTGCGAGATTGTACTGATCGGTATAAAGTTGTTGCATTAATTTCGCTTCTTCTACTTTAGAGGATTTCTTTCCGCCGTAATCGAGGGGAATATTCAGACCGACTACAAAAGACAGAAAATCGTTTAATGCAATATTTGACGGCGCAAGTTTATCGCGTTGCGAATATTGAATTGCAAAGTTGAAGTTCGGATAGAATTCATATTCAGACAATTTTTCCATTAGTTCAGATTTTTCTTTTGCCAGAAGAATTCCTTTTAAAAAAGGTCTGTTTTCTCTGGCAATTTCAACCAATTTGTTAAAATCGATTCTTAAATGTTTAATGTCAGGAATAGTGTCCGTTTCGATTGGAGATGTGGGTTCTTTTAACAACAGCGAATTTAACGCAGTTAGAGCAGAGTTCTCCATACTTTTCAACTCTTCGATTTTGTCGTTGATTTTTGTTATCTCCACTTCAATTTGTATCAGGTTTTGTTGACTGGCTTTCGAAACGGCATATTTTGTTCTAACTACCTCGGCAATTTGAGCGAGCAGATTTTTGCTCTTATTTGCAATGCGGATGGCTTCGCGATAGAATCGAAGGTCGTAATAATATTTTTGGACTTCGTTGATGATTTCATTTATTGCATCGTCAATTTCCTGCTGATTAATTTCCACGTCCTGTGCCTGCACTCTTTCTGCTGCGTTTAATTTGCCCGGGAAAGGTACGGCTTGACTCAGTCCGATTATTTTAGACGTCATCGGTTCCTGTGAGAATTTAAATGAATTAACCGGAAGATTCATAGCTCCGAATGTAAGCATCGGGTCAGGCAGATTGGAAACCTGTGGTATTTTTGATTCCGATATGTTTTGTTTGACACGCAGCATTTTCAGTTTGGGGCTTACCCGTATTGCCCGTTCGATTAGATTTTCGAGATTTGAATCGTAGGATTGAGCGGCAAGAGGATAAGTAAATAATAGTAAAATAAAAAGCAATTTGGTTTTTGTCATAACAATTTTTCCGTAGTTATTTTTTACCGATTTTTATTAGCATTCGGCACAATACTGCAACCATTAGAATGTACAACAGTATTAAAGAGAGTTGTATGTATTGATCGTCAATCATAGATAGGTATGATTACAAAAGACGTGCCGTAGTGAATTGAGTTAAAACGAACGAAAAACGAAATGCTTGATGAAATGTTTTTTAAGGAATTTAAATTCTTTTAAATATTTTTAATAGATGTGCAATAGAAATGAATTAAATTGATATGATAAAGCGCTCTCCCGATATTAGTCAATAGATTAGAATTAGTATCGGGAAAGCGCACATGTTAACCTACTTTGGTTAATATAAAGTCTGCTAAAATTCTGCCGGTTTCTTTCAATTCGTAGTCTTTAATCCATGAGTCTTTTGAAGAAGTTTCGTCCTTTTCTTTAATATCGATGCCAAGTAATTTTGCTTTCTCTTCGTCCCTTCTTTTTTTCTCGGCGTCGGCTTTTTCTTTTTCAGCTTTTCTTTCTTCAAGATTCAAAGTAAAAAGTTTCTTTTCTCTTTTCTTTTTGAATTCCCTTATATCATCGAGGAGGAATTGATATTCCGGGTCATTTTGTGCACGCTTTTCGTGTTTTTCTTCCAGAAGCGGAATTAAACTCGTCAAATTATCGTACGGGTCGTATGGCAGGGGATTGATTGTGTCGTACGGTAACGCTCTGTCGTAAGCGCTTTCGCCGAATTCTTTTGATTCGTATAGAGATGGGAAATTGATATCAGGTTCGACACCTTTGTTTTGAGTAGAATTGCCTGTAATGCGATAAAACTTGGCAATTGTTAATTTCAGTTTGCCCAGTTTTTTGTCTTTAATCGGAATTTGGCTGTTCAAGTCGAGCAAGTTTTGAACGGTGCCCTTGCCGAAAGTATTTTCTCCTATTACAAGCCCGCGCCCGTAGTCCTGAATTGCACCCGATAGAATCTCGGAAGCCGATGCGCTGAATCGATTGACAAGTACTGCCAGAGGACCATCGTAATAAATTGCCGAATCGCGATCGCTGTTTACCTCGACTATGTTCATAATATTTTTTACCTGAACCACTGGACCAGCTTTTATAAATAAACCCGTAAGATTAATTGCTTCCTGAAGGGAACCACCACCGTTATTTCTTAAATCGAGAATTACACCGTCTACTTTTTCTTTCTTAAATTCATCGAGTATTTTTTTAACGTCGCGTGTAGTACTTCGGTAATCTTGCAATCCTTTCTGTTGTGCTTCGAAGTCGCTATAAAATGATGGAAGTTTAATAACGCCCAGTTTGAAATTCGATCCATCTTCTTCGATGTTAATAATTTCACTTTTGGCAGCCTGCTCTTCGAGTTTAACTTCGTCGCGCACAATTTTAATTTCTGTGGGTTGCGCATTGCTTCCGTCTTCAGCCTTAAGAATCGATAGACGCACCAGTGTACCTTTCTTACCGCGTATTAATTTAATTACATCATCGAGGCGCCAGCCAACAACATCGACCATTTCACCATCTTCGCCCTGAGCCACTCCGATTATTTTATCCTCAGCATGCAGTTGACCGCTTTTATCTGCAGGACCACCAGGCACAATGCTAACTACTACTGTATAATCATAATCCTGGCGAAGAGTAGCGCCAATTCCTTCGAGCGAAAGCTTCATACTGATATCGAAATTATCAGAAGCCGAAGGCGATAAGTAATCTGAATGCGGATCGTAAACCTGAGTTACTGAATTCATGAAGACGGAAAACACGTCTTCGGATTCGTATTGAAGAATGATTTTGTGATAGTTCCGGTAACGCTTCAACAAAACATCAACTGCACCCTCCCAGTTTTTACCCGATAGGATTAAATTCAATGCGTCGTTTTTTAAACGAAGTCTCCATAACTCGTCTAATTCTTCTTCTGTTTCAGCCCACTCAGCGCTATCTCTATCGGGTTGAAAGTATTCATCTTCAGTGAAATCGAATTCGTGCTGGAGAATTTTTTCAACGTATTTTACGCGTTCACCTAATCTTTTTTTATAGAGATTGAATATTTCAAATGGAACTGTCAGATCGCCTGTCTCAAGATAGTTGTCGAATTCGTGACGATATTTCTCAAATTGATTTATCTCTTTTTTTAGAAAATAGAGTTTAGAATTGTCCAGATTTTTTATGTACTGGTCGAATATGAGGGATGAAAGAGTATCTGAAAGTGGCTCTTTGCGAAAGTGGTAACGGCTGAGAATTCTTGTTATTACCTGAGCGACTCTTGCATTTGTTTCTTCCGGAAGAATTACTCTCGATGAATCGATTGAATGGTTTTTCTTAATTACTTCTTCTAAATTTTGTGCGTTGACAGAGCCGACAAGCAATATAAAACTGAGTAACAGAGTTAATTTTTTCATTGAATAGTCCGAATTATTTGGTATTAATACATTGACAAATTAAAATAGTTTCTATTATGTGTAGAGATATCTTTTGATTTTTTGAGTAGGTGTTTTTTCAAATGGTTCCAGTTGCTCTATAATTTTATTTAATTGTGAAAATTTATTAACGCGCAAATTAACGTTTGTTAAAATGTCATTCAATAATTTCTGAATGAATTGTCGCGATTGAGAGTCGTCCATGTCTTTAGTTTCTTTATCGATAACGTCGTAGTTAAGAAAGACACGCGCTATCAATTGACCATTATTTTCGACAACAAGCGATTCCAGCACATAAGTCGATTCGTTTATTAGTGATTCGATTTCTTCGGGATAAATGTTTTTTCCGTTTGGACCGATAATTACATTTTTAGAACGACCTTTAATAAAGAGATAACCTTCCTCGTCGATAAATCCGAGGTCGCCACTTCTGAACCATCCATCTTCCGTAAACACTTCTTTTGTTTTTTCTAAATCTTTGAAATAACCTTTCATCACATTCGGGCCTTTGATCAGCACTTCGCCTTCTCCTGTTGTCGGGTCAGGATTGTCAATTTTGATACTTACGTTCGGAAGAGCTTTGCCAGCCGACCTGAATTTAACAAGTTCCGGTTTTGTACCGGTTACAAGTGGTGAAGTTTCGGTTAAGCCATAACCTACGGCATAAGGGAACCGCGATTCTTTTAGGAACAACTCGACGTCTGCAGCAAGAGCCGCTCCACCAAGACATAACATCTTCAAATTTCCACCGAATGTTTGCATCAATTTTTTACCTGCAATTGAATTAATCTTTTTTCTGAAATATGATATGCCGTACAATTTCCTCGTAATCATCTTTCTGTTTATTTCGGGCAATACTCTCAACTTATAAATTTTTTCGATAATTAAAGGGACGGCGAGTATAACAGTCGGTTTTACTTTTTGAAGAGCAGGAAGCAGAACTGCTGCTGTTGGTGGTTTCGATAAATATGTTATCGATGCTCCAGCGATGAAGGGCGTTACCAATCCCAATGTCGATTCAATTGTATGGAATAAGGGGAGAATTGAGAGCAGCCTGTCTGTCGAAGTAACTTCTACGATCGATAAAGTGTCGAGTGCATTTGAAACAATATTTTTATGCGTCAGTACAACTCCTTTGGAATGGCCGGTGGTGCCCGAAGTATAAAGTATCAGTGCGGGATTTTCCTCTTCCACTTCGTCAGATAATAAACCAATGAATTTCAAAGCTGCTTCTTTAATTTTTGAAAATTCCCTTTTACCGCTTTTCAATATTTCTTTGAGTAGATCGCTTTTCGTATTAGCCGGTATTATCGAAAAATCGTCAATTAAAATTCGGAGAGTTAAATTATTACTGTCGAAATCTTCTATCTTAGAAAACTGTTTGGACGAAACAAAAATTGCTTTCGATTCTGAATGCCTGAGTACATGTTGTACTTCCGAAGCGGTGAATTCAGTCATAACCGGAACGGCAATTGCGCCCATTGTTGTAATAGCAAAATAAGTAACAGCCCAGTTAGGCTGATTCTCGCTCAATATGGCCACCTTGTCGCCTGCAATAATGCCGTTTGATTTGAGATACGCAGAAATATTTTCGACTTTTTCTTTGAATTTTTGATACGTAATTGGAGGCTGATCGATGTATGATACGGCAGTGTTGTTGCTGTATTTCTCGCAGCTTGAATTTAGTACTTCCAATAAGGTTAGTTTTTTCAATTTTCACACTTCATAATATTGACACAAATAATAACAAAAATTATCGACAAAAATTCAACTTATATGGGGTCGACATGAACGAATACCTTTTGAATTTCATCGAGCTCTTCGAGACTCTGGCGTACTTTATTACCGATGTCGTGAGAAATTGATGTGGGAATATCCTTGTCTACCTCGATGTGGATTTCGATGTGATATTTATCGCCCACGAAGTGGGAACGGAGTTCGTTTATCCCTTTGACACCATGAATTTGCATTGTGATATTTCTCAGTTGAGAGTCAAATTCTGCGGGAGCCGAACGCCCCATCAAGTAATCGATATTTTCCCGGCCTACTTCATAACCGGATTTGAAAATGAACATGGCAACCATTATGCCTGCAATTCCATCAAAATATTCGAGATTGTAAACGCTGCCCCAAAATCCGACTAAAGCAATTGAAGATGCAAGTACGTCGTTAATACTGTCTATCGAGGCTGCTTTGATTGCAGGACTTTTGTATTTTTTACAGATACTTATCTGATATCTGCTCAATATGATTTTTGTAATAATTGTGACAAGAAGAACTATATAAACTTCTGGAATCGGGTTGATCGGGTGAGGTTTTATCAATCTTTTGATCGATTCTTCGACAATATTAATTCCTACTACAAAAGCGAAAACCGCCAGTATAAAAGCAGCAATTGGCTGTGCGGCGTTGTGACCAAATTGATGCTTTGAATCCGGTTTGTCTTTTGAAATTTTGACTGCAATTTTAATTCCAATTGAAACAAGAATATCTGTAAATGAATTAAGTGCTTCTGAAATTACAGCAATTGAATTCGACAATATTCCCACAATTGCTTTGATTAGAAACAGGAAAATATTTATCCCGAGAGTTATGTCAGTTGCACGCTTAAGTTGTTTCATAAGTGTGTAGTAATTTATAAAATAATGCCGCTGAGTTCGGACAGCGGCAGTTCAAGCAAAAATTACGATTTTTCTGCCCATATTTGTGCAAGTGTAACGATCATTTTGACAGCGGCTTCAATATCCTGAACGGCAACATATTCTGTATATGCGTGAAAATTATGTCCGCCAGCAAAAAGATTTGGAGTAGGAAGTCCCATATAACTCAGGCGTGCACCGTCTGTACCGCCTCTGATGGCAGATTTAATCGGTTTTATGCCGAGTCGATTCAAAGCTTCAATTGCGTATGCTTCAACCTGTGGATGCTGGTCCAAAATGTATTTCATGTTCCGGTATTGTTCAATTACTTCAAAATCGTATGAAGAACCTGGAAAATTGGCAACAGCTTTTTCTGCCAGTTCTTTGAGGAGGGATTCATATTCTTCTAATTTCTCTGCTTCAAAATCGCGAATAATAAATTTTACTACTGTTTCAGTTTCATTGCCTGTTACGGAAGTCGGGTGTACGTAGCCTTCCCGTTTTTCAGTGGTCTCGGGTGAGAGATATGTTTTCGGCAGCATATCGATGAAATTGGCTGCAATTTTAATTGCATTTATCATTTTGTTTTTTGCGTAGCCGGGGTGCACATTTTTGCCGTGGAATTTAACAACTACAGCGTCGGCGCTGAATGTCTCGGTTTCAACTTCGCCACGAGTCGAGCCGTCGATTGTGTAAGCGTAATTTGCACCGAATTTTTTAACGTCGAATTTTTCTGTACCTCGCCCCACTTCTTCGTCGGGAGTAAAACATACCCTAATTTTGCCGTGTTTAATTTCTGGGTGCTCAATTAAGTAATTCATTGCATCTATTATTTCGGCAATGCCGGCTTTGTCGTCGGCACCCAGAAGTGTTGCGCCATCGCTTGTTATAATGTCGAAGCCTATCATGTTCTTCAACTCTGGATTTTCTTCGGCTTTAATTACTTTCGTAGTGTCGCCTGGCAAAATAATATCTCCACCCTGATAATTTTTATGAATCACCGGTTTAACATCTTTTCCACTTACTGCTGGAGAAGTATCGACATGCGCAATAAATCCGATTACCGGTATGTCTTTGTCGATATTGGAAGGGAGAGTAGCCATTACATAACCGTACTCGTCCATTTCAACGTCTTGCATACCAATATCTTTCAATTCTTCAACCAAGAGCTTTGAAAGTTCGAGTTGTTTCTTATCGCTCGGAAATGTGGTCGATTCTTCGTTTGATGTAGTTTCGATTTTAACGTATTTCAAAAAGCGGTCGACTGCGGTGAATTTGTAGTTCTCGTCAAACATTTTAAAACCTCATCCGTTTTTCATTGAAATTTGAACACTAAGTTAAAAGAAATTTTTTCAAAAAACGAGTTTATAACAAAAACAATTATCGACTAAAACAAAAAGTTCAATTCAGGAAAAAGTATCCCATCGACTTATTATTATAATAACGCTTGATTATAAATATGATAATTGACAGATCGTCCCTGTTTTAAAAGATGCTTCTATTGCGTTTTAACCCATACTGAAATTGGTATTTAATTTGAATGATGTTATGCCCTATGAATGGTGTGATAAATATATATGACGGTATAATAATTATTGGCTATCTGCTAATAGTTATTGTTATTGGTCTCTATTCAAAATTCAAAGATAAGGGTGTCGACGATTATTTCCTGGCGGGCCGTAGCTTAAACTGGGTAATAGTTGGTTTCTCGTTGTTTGTTACAAATATTTCGAGCGAACATTTAATTGGACTGGCTGAGTCGGGTTCGCAAAGAGGATTGGCTGTGGGGCAATATGAATTGATTGCCATTTTCCTGCTGGTTTTGCTGGGATGGATGCTGGCTCCTTTATATAAAAAGTCAGAAGTCCTTACCTCACCTCAATTTTTTGGAATTGTTTACGGAGAAAAAAATAGAAAACTGTTTGCAGGACTAACGATATTCTCGCACATTTTTACGAAAATTCTTGTAACACTTTTTGCCGGTGGAATCCTTTTTAATGCAGTTCTGGGATGGAGTTTGTTTTCCTCTGCCATAATTATAATTCTGGCAAGCGGAATTTATACTTTGATAGGAGGTTTTTCGGCTGTTATAAGAACCCAAATTTTTCAAGGAATTTTATTCCTCATTACATCCGCAATTTTTGCGTTTATCGGATTGAAGGAAATCGGTGGCGTCGAGCAATTGTTTCAAAAGTTGCCAGCTGACTATTTTCAGATGTTCAAACCGATGGACGACCCTGAATTCCCCTGGACGGGCATTCTATTCGGAGCTCCTATTATTGCTTTCTGGTACTGGTGCACGGATAATTACATTGTACAACGTATACTCGCTGCAAGAAGAGTTGAAGATGCACGAAAGGGTACTCTCTTTGCAGGATTACTTAAAATCTTGCCGATCTTCTTATTTGTAATTCCGGGGATGACTGCTGTGGTACTCTATCCTGAATTGAAAGGAAATTATGCTTACACGTCGCTCCTTGTGAGCGACATTATACCTGCGGGAATAAAAGGACTTATAATAGCTGGATTTTTTGGTGCAATGATGTCGTCTTTGTCGGCTGCATTTAACAGCATAGCTGCTGTTTATACTATCGACTTCTATAAATCGACACATCCGGATGCATCGGAAAGGACTCTCGTTCTTGTGGGAAGAATGGCCACTATTATTGTGGTAGTTTTAACACTGGTACTTCTGCCATTTATAAAAATAGTTAATAACCAGATTTATCTATTTCTTCAGAGCACGCAGGCTTATGTAAGCGCACCGATAACTGCTGTATTTATTGCTGCACTTTTTGTGAAAAATATCAACTTTAAATCGATTTTCCTCGCATTGACTACAGGTGAACTTGTCGGCTTGTTTCGATTTGCAATCGAATCGATGAACAGAGGTGGTTATGTGACGAACGAAATTCTCTTGTTCCTGATTAATATCAATTATCTCCATTTTGCAATATTGCTCTTTGTGTTCACTTTGTCGGTGATGTTCTTATTCAATGCAATTTTGAAATCCCGGCATGCAAATCCGATTCTTCAATTTACTTCTTCGGGCAGCGTTTACGATAAACAAACAATTTTATTCGCAGGTGTCATTCTTTTTCTAACGATCGGCATCTGGTTTTTTTTCAGTTGAATAAACAGGAGATATAATGAAAAAATTTGCTGTCATCCTTTTTTTGGTAGTTATTCAATCTGTTGAAATTATTGCGGAATTCGAATTTGTAGGAAAAGTTAAAGAATATAATGTGCTAAACAATCGTGTTGAGTTCGTGCTGGATAATGCGAAATTCAACCTTTACGTTCTGGATCGAAATATAATTAGATTTAGATATACACAAAGAAATGAATTCGATGCTGCACCCTCCTATGCCATTGTTTATGAAATGCCAGAAAGAACCAATTTCGATTTTAACGACTCAGGCGATGAATTTGTTATTACCACATCGGAATTAAAGATAAAGATTTCTAAAAATCCCTGCCGTGTATCAATCTACGATAAAGACAATAATCTTGTTAATGCAGATCATAAAAGTTTCGGCGTTGCTTTCGACGGCGACGACATAAGATGTTTCAAAGAATTAAACACGAATGAAAGATTTTATGGACTCGGCGAAAAATCGGACGGACTATTAAAGAATGGCAAGCAATATACTCTCTGGAATAGCGACTTTCCTGCATACGATACACGCAAGGACGAATTATATCAGTCAATCCCTTTTTTCATCGGGATTAAAGATTACAAAGCCTACGGCATCTTCTTTGATAATCCGTACAAATCCCATTTTAATTTTGGGGCAAGCAATAACCGGTTTTACTGGTTCGGAGCAGAGAAAGGTGAAATGGATTATTATTTCATATACGGACCTGACATCAAGAGAGTTATTTCCGATTATACTAAATTAACCGGTAGAATGGAATTGCCACCAAAATGGGCTCTCGGATATCAACAAAGCAGATACAGCTATTATCCCGAATCGTCGGTACGTAGAGTTGCGAAAGCTTTCCGTGACAGTAATATTCCGTGTGATGTCCTCTATCTTGACATCCATTATATGGACGGATACCGGGTATTTACTTGGAACAAGGAGCGATTTCCGCAGCCTGAAAAAATGCTTTCGGATTTGAAAGAAATGGGATATAAAGTTGTACCGATTATCGATCCAGGAGTTAAAGTCGACTCGAACTATTTTGTTGCAAAAGAGGGTGTTGAAAAGGACCTCTTTGCAAAATATCCGGACGGAGAATATTATCAGGGAGAAGTATGGCCAAGCTGGGCGTATTTCCCGGATTTCACTAAAAAAGAAACACGAGAATGGTGGGGCGACAAACTATCGCTTTTTCTTAAACAGGGAGTTGAAGGTTTCTGGAACGATATGAACGAGCCTGCTGTATGGGGACAAAATTTCCCGGATATCGTTCTCTTTGACGATAATGGATATAAAGCCACACATAAAAAAATTCATAATGTTTACGCATTGTCGATGGCACGAGCTACTGCCGAAGGATTAAAAAGATATTCAGACAGAAGACATTTTGTTTTAACACGCGCTGGTTATGCTGGTATCCAAAGATATGCAGCAGTCTGGACGGGTGATAATGTTGCCAACGACGAACATCTAATACTTGCTTGTACAATGTCGCTTGGTATGGGACTCAGTGGTGTACCGTTCATTGGTTCCGACGTAGGCGGTTTTATCGGAGAACCTTCGGATAATCTTTACAGAAGATGGTATCAATTAGGAGCTTTTACACCGTTTTTCCGGGGTCATTCTGCTGTAGATACCCGTCAACGCGAGCCGTATAATTTCAGCGAGTTTGTTGAAAAAGACGTGCGCAAAGCGATCGAAATGAGATACCGTCTACTTCCATTCTTATATAATGAATTTTATAACTCATCGATGACGGGTTTGCCCATTATGAGAGCCATGTTTGTAAACTATCCAGAAGATGAAAATTCATACAGTCGCGAGGCTCAATACCAATTCATGGTGGGCGAAAATCTGCTGGTAGCTCCCGTCTTAATATCTTACGATAAATTCAAAAAACTTTATCTACCCGAAGGAAAGTGGTACGATTGGACAAACAACAGTGTGGTCGACGGCGGCAGGTGGATAATTAAAGAAGTGCCACTCGATGAAATTTTACTTTTTGTTAAAGCTGGCGGAATTATTCCAATGCAGGAAGTAGTTAACTACGTTGGCGAAAAAGAGATCGACTCGCTCCGCTTTCTTGTATTCCCGACTGCAAATTCGGAATATCAATTCTACGAAGACGATGGCATTTCTTATGAATATAAAAACGGTCAATATTCTCTTACGAAGTTCATTCTTAATACCAATGGCAAGCAGATATCCCTTAAAGCGACAAAGGAACACAAGGGTTACAAAAGCAGCGTCAAAAAATACGAGTTCCTTTTTGTAGGTGTCGAAAAGCCGCGCACTTTAACAGTCAACGGCAATAAAACAGATGATTTCCATTTTGAAAATAACCAATTAAGCATACAGCTACCGGTGTCGGATAACATTACAATTGAATTAAAGTATTAGGATAATGATATGAAATTTGTTACAACGATTTTAATCATCTTTTCGACTGCGTTTATTTTCGGACAAGTAAGATTCGATGAGCCACCGCAGTGGGCAAAAGAAGCAATTTGGTATCAAATTTTTCCTGAACGTTTCAATAACGGGGATAAATCGAACGATCCAAAGCCAGAAGACATGGAAGGCGCCTGGCCATATTTTACACCAAAAGGCTGGCAAACTCATCCTTGGACTTCTGACTGGTATAAACTCCAACCATGGGAAGAAAGTACGGGTTTCGACTTTTACAGAAATGCAGGCTTAAGAAGATACGGAGGCGATATTAAAGGAATTATTGATAAACTCGATTATTTAAAAGAACTTGGGATAACGGCAATTTATCTCAACCCTGTTTTTGAATCGCCGTCGTTGCATAAATACGATGCTTCGATGTACCACCATATCGATAATAATTTCGGGCCAGATCCTGAAGGCGATCGACTAGTTTGGGAAAAAGAAAATCCAGAAGATCCTTCTTCCTGGCAATGGACTTCGGCAGACAAACTTTTCCTCGAATTGATAAAAGAAGCTCACAAAAGAGAGATTAAAATAATTATCGATGGAGTATTCAATCATACAGGCAGAAATTTTTGGGCTTTTCAGGAGATAATAAAGAATCAACAGAATTCCCGTTTTAAGAACTGGTATACAATTAAAAAATGGGACGATCCCACAACACCTGAAGACGAATTTGATTATGAAGGCTGGTACGGGGTTAAAGATTTACCTGAAATTAGAGAAGACGAAAACGGAATAGTTGAAGAGCCTGCGGAACATATTCATTATATAATAAAGAGATGGATGGATCCAAACAATGACGGCAATCCCGAAGACGGTATTGACGGCTGGCGACTCGATGTAGCAGAAATGGTTAATCATACGTTCTGGATTAAATTCAGAAAATGGGTCAGGGAAATTAATCCCGAAGCTTATCTGGTCGGTGAAGTATGGTGGAAGAACTGGAACAATAATGAAATGTTTAATGCTGCTCCATGGTTACAAACTCAGTTCGATGCAGTAATGAATTACAGATTTACGCGCGCGGTTAAAGACCTCATTTTTTCGAAAAAGTTTTTTACTGGTGTAGATGGTTTCATCGACACTGTTAATACTATGATGAAACAATACGGTATTAATTTTTATGCAATGATGAATTTAATGGGAAGTCATGATACCGAACGGCTGGCTTCCTTGATTGTTAATCCCGATAATATGTATGACCAATCGGGCAATCCTGGACAAAATCCCGACTTCGATGTAAGGAAACCAAATGAAATCGAAAGAGAAAAACAAAAACTTGCAGTTGCATTGCAATTTACGCTTCCAGGTGCGCCTCACATTTACTACGGCGACGAAGCTGGAATGTGGGGTGGCGATGACCCCGACTGTCGTAAGCCGATGATCTGGAAGGAATTAAATTATGAAGTCGAGAAATCGCATCCATCTGGAAAAGCCCGACCTGCAGATTCAGTCTTTTTTGACCAATCGCTTTTTGATTGGTATAAAAAAATGGCGGCAATTAGAAAGGACAATAAAGTTTTAGCAATTGGTACTCTCGAATTCAATGACAAATTAGCTGAGAAAAATATACTGGCATACAAAAGAATTTTAGGCGAAGAAGAAATTATTGTAGTTGCTAATATCGATAACGAGCAAAAGGAAATTGAAATTAACCAGACGAATACAAAGACCGACCTGATTACGGGAAAGGCAATAAATTGCAGCGGAAAAATTTCATTAAATGGTTATCAGATAATGATATTAAAGTAGAAATTATGAATAGTAAACAGTATTTAATTTTGATTGTCTCTTTACTTGTAACATTCAAGCTGGCTACTGCTCAACATAAAGATTCAGCATTGGCAGTAGTAGGCGAAAAAATTATTAATGTAAATGATTTTGTTTCGCGTTATGAAGAATATTTATTGGCTTCCGGCATTAAAGACAATATTACTACGCGTAAAGCAATTTTGAACAATATGATCAATGAAATTCTACTTTATTATTATGATGACAACAGTGCAATTTTTAATAATCCAGAATACAATAAAGAGCTCGAATGGGCAAGAAAGCAGACTATATTAGCTTACTTGAAAGACCGTGAAATTTATGCAAAAATAACCGCTACTGAAGAAGAATTGCGAGACGCATTCTTAAAGACAAATCAAAAAGTAGCTGCGAGACATCTCTTTGCTTTTACAAAAGAAGAAGCAGATAGTTTATATGAGCTTCTTCGTAACGGCGCTGATTTTGATTCTCTTGCTAAAACTATTTTTACGGATAGTTTACTTGCTAATAACGGTGGATATCTGGGATACTTTAGTTGGGGCGATATGGACCCCGCATTTGAAGATGCTGCATACAAAATGAAAATTGGTGAAATTTCTACACCAGTGAAGACAAAATATGGATATAGTATTATTAAACTCGAAGACAAAGTTACATTGCCAATAATTACCGAATGGGAATTTCAAAAAAAGAAATCACACATGATGCAGGTAGTACGTTTACGTAAAAAACGCGATGCCGAGTTAAATTATATGAACAACATGATTAATTTCGATAAAATCAAATTCAACCAGGCAGGAATTAATAAACTTTACTACTTACTATTAAAGGCAGACAATAAAGAACAATTTAATAATGATGCGGCAGATGTTTGTGCAGAATACAACGGTAAAGCATATTCAGTAGCAGAACTATACAACGAAATTAATGCCATACCAAGTTATCATCGAACTAAAATTACAGATACACACTCCCTTGAAACAGTTATAAAAGGAATTATTTTACAAGGAATATTATTAAGTACTGCCGCTGAAAGAGGCTATGATAAAGAGTTAGAAGTAGAGAAGGTTATCGAGAAATATCATAAAAATCTCTTCCTGAAATATAAACGTGAAGAGATTCATAACGCGTATAAATTTGCAGATAGTGCTATTTATCGTTTTTATCTGGAGAATCCACAATATTTCAAAAAAGAGCCTTTGCTAAAAGTTCAAGAAATAGTAGTAGAAAATAAAGAATTGGCAGATACTATTCGTAAATGGCTCGACAATAACGACAATTTTGGCAAACTGGCAAAAGAATATTCAGTGCGAAAGTCCACTGCGGTAAATGAAGGAGTGGTCGATTTTACAGCTGCTTCTAATTTTGGAATTCTTAAAGACAACTTATTAAACGCCGAACCAGGTGAGCTGATAGGACCGGTCAAAACTGGAAATGGATACGCAATAGTTAAACTTTTGGGCAAGAAAGAAGGTGGATTGATACCTTATGAACAGGTAAAAGATAGTGCGGAAAGATTGCTCAAAAAAGAAAAGTCAAAAATGATAATGGAACAATACATAAACGGGAAAAAGAAAAATATAGATATCAAAATAAATGAAAAATTATTGAGTGAAATTGAAATATTAGAGGAGTCATAATATGAAAAAAGTATTATCGATTGTAATAGTAATGATAATATCTATTGTGCAGGTTGTTCAAGGAGGAACGACCGGTAAACTGGTCGGAAAAGTAACCGATAAAAAGACGGGGGAACCACTTCCGCTTGTTAATATTATTCTGGAAGGCACAACAATCGGCGGGGCAACTGATATTGATGGAAATTACATTATTCTTAATATACCGCCGGGGAAATATACTGTTAAATATCAGTTCGTTGGTTATCAAACCGTAATTGTAAACGATGTAAAAATATCGATTGATCTTACAACTGTACAGAATGTAGAAATGGAAGAATCTGCTGTTACACTTGGAGATATTGTAGTTAGTGCAGATGTTTATGGCATCCAGAAAGACATTACTTCCAGTCAGGCTAAAGTTACTTCCGAGGAGATAAGCAATTTACCTGTGACTGAATTAAACGACGTATTGCAACTTCAAGCAGGTGTCACAAAAGGAGCAGGGGGCGAATTTCATATTCGTGGCGGGCGATCTTCTGAAATTGCTTACTGGGTTAACGGTATCTCGGTTACCGATGCTTTCGACAACAGCCGTGGTATTGAAATTGACAACAGTAGCGTCCAGGAATTGCAAGTTATAAGCGGTACCTTCAATGCAGAATACGGACAGGCTCTTTCTGGAATTATTAACGTTGTAACAAAAGAAGGCAGTTCAAAATACGATGCCAATGTTAAAGTCTACACCAGCGATTATCTTTCGAATTTTACTAAATATTTTACTGGGATCGACAAATTTAATCCAGTTGCAAATTATAATTTCCAGGGCAGTTTGAGTGGTCCCATACCATTTACTAATAATAAACTTACTTTCTTTTCAAATGCAAGATACGTCTATGACGACGGTTATCTTTATGGTATAAGAAAATTTAATCCAGACGGTACAACTGGCGACGGCGAGCTGGTCCCAATGAACTGGAATAAACGTTTTTTAGGCCAGTTGAATCTTAGTTTATGGGCAACTTCTGCAATTAAAATGAATGCCGAATTGCTCTATTCTACTGAGGATTTTAGAGATTATAATCATTTCTTTAAATTAAATCCTGATGGCGACGTTAATAAATTTTCGGATAGCTATAATGCAACATTTACTCTTACTCATACACTTTCGAGCAGGACTTATTATACTGTTAAAGTTTCCAATTTTTTTAAGGAATTTAACGAATGGCTCTACGAAGATCCTCTTGACTCAAGATATTTGCATCCCGATTCTTTAATTACAGTAAGCTATGCCTTTGCATCAAAAGGCACAAATCTTCACAGATTCTTCAGAAGTACAAATTCACTTATCGGTAAATTCGATTTTACAAGCCAGATTACGGATAAACATCTTGTAAAATTTGGGGTTGAAGGACGCTGGCATAAAATTGACGTGGACGATTATAATTTGGAGCCCTTGAGAGTAAATGGTGTGCCTGTAGAACCTTTTGTACCTTCAATACCTGCAGAGAATACACCGAATAGAACAAAATATTCGAATACACCGTATGAATTTTCTGCATATATTCAGGATAAAATCGAGTATGAAAGTGTGATTATTAACATCGGTGTTCGTCTCGATTATTTTAATTCGAATGCCAAAGTATTGGTAGACCCAACAGATCCAAACATTTATTTACCGTTAAGAGAAGAACTTGCAGCTTTGAGCATCGAAGAAAGAGAACCATATTTTTATAAAAATGCAACACCGAAATGGGCTATTGGTCCTCGCTTCGGTATTGCATATCCAATTAGTGACAAAGGAGTATTACATTTTTCATACGGACAATTTTTACAGGTGCCCACGTTCCAGTATCTCTACAATCGCGGGCCGTATTACGTGCCCAATACTGGAAGCGCTTATGGACCGTACGGCAATCCAGACCTCAAGCCACAGAGCACTGTTATGTACGAAATCGGACTCAGGCAACAATTTTTCGAGGATTATACTGTAGATGTAACTACATTTTATCGCGACATAAGAAATTGGATTACTGCAGGTCCACTTATAATCACTCGAAATCTTGTTAGTTATTCTACCTATATAAATAAAGATTATTCTAATGTGAAAGGGATTACATTAAATCTTAATAAACGTTTCAGCAATCATTATGCTATCGACCTTAATTATACTTATCAGGTAGCCGAAGGTAGCAATTCCAACCCAGAAGATGAATTTTATGCACAACTTGGCAATAACGAACCGACATTGTATTTAATTCCGCTCGACTGGGATCAGAGACATCTTGTTAACCTCTCTTTCTTTGTGGGAGACAATGATTGGGGCGCATCTCTTATTGCCAGATACGGCACTGGATTGCCATATACTCCTTCTATTACACAGTATATCGCAGACAGGGGAATAACTTCTGGGTTGCAAAGAAATAGCAGGCGTAGACCTACGCAACATGTTTTTGACCTTAGACTACACAAAACATTTGATATCGCCGGTATCTCCCTTACATCGTTTTTGAATGTATTTAATTTATTCGATACACGTGTGGTAGTTAACGTTTTCGGCGATACCGGTAAACCCGATTATACGACAGAAGGAAGAAATGTGGGCGACGATCCTAAACGTCCTAATTCGGTAGAAGAATATTTGCGGTATCCCACTAACTACGGTGAGCCGCGTTTAATTCAATTTGGTTTAGAATTATCATTTTAATGGAAAGCAGGAGAACTGATATGAACAAGAGCATCAAAATTTTATGCATAATTGTTTCCATGATGATGACTGTTAATATTTATGCACAATATACTCCGGGTAAAGAAAGAGGCGACCCGACCAAAAGAACTAAAGGACAGATGGAAGGAAACCGTATCAGGACTACGGTATTTAATTTCGGAATGACTGGAAGAGAAGGTGGACAGTATCCCATCTCTGTTCAAACTCCATACGAATGGCCTAAAAATACCGGTCAAGTATATCTGGCTATGCAGGGAGTATTTGTCGGTGGTGAAGTTATCGATAATGCAGGCGAAAGACAGAGGATTATAGACGTCTTTAATTTCCGTCAATCTCCGGAAGGGAAAACATGGAATTTCGAGCCTGTACCAGGATATTTCAACGAAAAGAAAAATGAAATTGCAACGAGTGTGGATGAAGAAACTTGGCCCGCTTTCTGGCCGGATAAAATGAACGATGAAGTTGACCCCGGCTGGCCAGGTTCATGGAATGGATATTTTGGTAAGAATGTATTTAACGCTGACCAGGAAATGTTCTACAGAGCCTCTGACGATAAATATGACCGCTATGTGAACTATTTCCCCGACACTACTGACATGACACGTAAAGGTCTCGGCATTCTCCTTGATGTTCGTGCACTTGCCTGGTCACAAGTACTTGTCGAAGACGCTCTCTATTTATTGCATTACATCAAAAATGATGGCACAAGGGATATCAATAAAGTTGGCGTGACGGTATGGTATGCCGATTTCGTAGGCGGAGACGGTGATTCTCAGGATGATATTTCCGAGTTCGACTTGCTCGAAGATATTGCATGGTCGAGAGATAACGACCACAAAGCGCCTACATTCGGTTCCGATCCTGTCGGAATTGTAGCTGTTTCATTCCTCGAAACTCCTGGTAATGCCACCGATCGAATAGACAATGACGGCGATAGCCCTGAATTAAACAATTTTATTTCTGCTGAGATGCTCGAGGGTGAAACTCCTGATAATCTCGTTGACGACAACGGAAACGGTCTTATCGACGAAAATCAAACTCACATTCCTTTCGGAGTTCAACGCGGCGTTACTTATGCTGACCGTATAGCTCAACCCGTAGATCCGGAATATGTAACCAAACATCCACGATTTAAAGTGGAAGCCAATAGTCCAACTGTCACACAAGAAATGATTAACCAGGTTTCTGGGGTTAAATGGAATATTTGGCCACCGCTGGATGAATTCCAGAAAGGACAGATCCATTTAATTATGGTAACACAAGATAAACTAGGATTCCCATTTAAAGATGGAATCGATAACGATAACGACGGCGAAGGAGGCAGTCCTGTAATTACACAACAAATGATCAACGCCGCTGCTCAAGATGCTCCTTACTTCAGATACAGAGTTAATGATAAAATCATTCTCTATAATGTGGTAGCTTCGACTTTAGGAATGAAATATGCTGATGGAGTGGATAATAACAACGACGGATCAATTGACGAAGGGATTGATGATGGCATCGATGTATTAATAGATGAGGCTCGAAATGATGGTATTGATAATGATTACGATTGGGATCCGATGAGAGACGATGTGGGTTTAGATGGAGTTGCTCAATCGGGTGACCCAGGCGAAAATGATTCGCATCCAACTTCTGGTGCACGTTTAGGATTGCCTGGAGAACCAAATGTTGACGTTACAGACGTAAGCGAAACAGATCAGATCGGTATAACTAATGCCGATTATGTACCTGCAGGTGGTTTGAATATCAACAGCGATGCTCAAATGTGGTTCGACTTTATGATTCCAGGTAAGTTCTATGACCCTCAGGAAGTCGTAGCAGGTGAATATGACTTATTTGTGTCTTCAAGTCTTTTCCCCTTGAAAGCTGGACAAACAGAACCTATATCATTGGTTGTTTTGCTGGCCAATGGCCCTGTTCCAGATCCCAACGGGCAATTCAGAAAACAGGAGATTTTACGTAAAAGAGTACGCGCTCAGGAAACCTATAATAACGATTACCGCTTTGCAAACGCACCTCTAATTCCAACTCTAACTGCAATTCCGGGTGATAATAAAGTTACTCTTTATTGGGACGACGTAGCAGAATCCTCTTTTGATCAATATATAGATGCAATTGGTGGCAACGGTCACGATTTTGAAGGCTATAAACTCTACAGGTCTTCGGATCCCGCTTTTCAGGATGCGGAAAATATAACTAACGGTTATGGAAACAGACAATTTAAAACCCCAATTGCACAATTCGACCTGGTAGACGGTATTCAGGGATTCGATCCTGTTGGCATAGACGGAGTAAAGTATTTCTTAGGTACCGATTCTGGAATTAAACATTCGTTCGTAGACACAACAGTTCAAAATGGCTTTACATATTATTATGCTCTGGTAGCTTATGACTTCGGTTATCCTGAAGGACAAATTATACCTTCTGAATCTCCAATACGTGTTTCGTTACAACAGGATGGAAGTGTTAAACTTGGTTCTAACGTTGTAAGAGTTACTCCAGAAGCTCCTGCAGCTGGTTATATTGAACCCACGCTTGGTACAATTACACGAGTAGAAGGTTCAACATCAGGTACGATATCTTATGAAATAGTTGATATAAATAAAATCAAAGAAGGCCACGTCTATCATATCGTATTCGAAGATACAATTAAGACAGCACAACGTCCTGGACAGCCCGATACGTTGACAACAAAAAATTATTCTCTGATAGATTCTACAGAAAACAAATTAGTAATCAACAAATCCACGCAAATAAGCGAGATTTATGAACAGCCGATAGTAGATGGTTTCAGACTGAAGTTTAAGAATGAAAGCAGAGTTGAATTAAACCGCTCTGAATCAAAATGGAGCGACTCGACAATTGTGAATTATCAATTTGAAAAATTCGTATGGCCTACAGGTCTCAAAGGCGAAGAAAGACCCAATGACTACAGAATTGAATTTGGTGAGCTGGGATTCGGAACATCGATAGAAGGAAAACTCGGCAATAATGTTTTTCCTGCCAAACCTGTCAATTTCAAAGTGTTCAATTTAAGTAGAAATGAATATATCGATTTTATCTTTGTAGAAGTAGATGGAAACGATGGTAAGTTGTCTACCAACGGAGCAAAGCGTGACAGGATTATTTTTGTAGAACCTGATAAAAACAATATTCCAGTTTATACTTGGTGGTTCTATCTGCTGGATACTCCAAATCCGACAAATGGCACACGATTGCCTCAAGCAGGTGACATTATTACTATTAAATTGAAAAAGCCATTCCTTTCGAGCGATAAATTTAGATTCGTGGCAAGGAAGGGATACATCGATACGGAAAAAGCAAAAGCGGAACTCGACAATATTAAAGTGGTTCCGAATCCGTATGTAGCAACAGCGTTGTGGGAGCCAAAAAATCCGTACTCCAGTGGTAGAGGTCCTCGTTCCATTCATTTTACACACTTACCCAGTAAATGTACAATCCGAATTTTTACAGTAAATGGTGAACTGGTAGATGTGATCGAACATGAAAGCCCATATAACGATGGTTCAGCTGAATGGAATTTGTTAACTAAAGATAATCTCTCGGTTTCGTATGGCGTTTATATCTATCATGTCGATGCGCCAGGAATCGGAAGTAAAACCGGTAAATTCGCCATAATTAAATAACTGGGAGTAAGCGAGATGAAAATTTTAAGGAGTAAAAACGTGAATATAAAATATCTATTGACTGTTTTAATCTTCTGCATATTAAGCGTTTATCCACTGCAAGCTCAGAAGGTTACCAAAACAGGTACAACAGCGGCTAAATTCCTTAGTATAGGAATTGGACCCAGAGCAAATGCAATGGGTTCAGCGTACAGCTCGGTTGCTAACGACGTTACAAGTATGTATTGGAATCCAGCTGGAATTTCTTATATGAAGGAAATTCAGGCTACTTTTACTTATACAAAAATGTTTGCCGATTTAAACGTTAATTACTTCGGAGTGGTTATTCCAGCAGGAGACTACGGTTCTTTTGGTTTCAATGTTACTGCTCTAACTATAGGCGATATGGAAGTAACTACTGAGTATTACCCCGAAGGTACCGGTGAAACATTCAGTGCCGGCAGTTATGCATTTGGTATTTCATACGGTCGATTTATAACACAGGATTTTTCGATTGGCGTCAATGTGAAGTATATAAGAGAAAATATATTTAATTCAACTGCAGAAGGCATCGGCTTTGACATTGGTACGATTTTCAATACACCTTTTTATGGAATCCGATTTGCCAGCAGCATAACAAATTACGGTTCTAAAATGAAAATGGAGGGAGAAGATCTTCTTATTCGGCACGACTCCGACCCGCAACGAGCAGGCAATAACGAAACACTCGATGCTTATTATAAAACTGAAGAATTCGAATTGCCATTAAGATTGCAAATCGGAATATCAAAAGAATTCCAATTTCTCAATGATCAAAAATTTGTTTTTTCTGTAGATGCAATACACCCGAACGACAATAATCAATGGGTAAATATTGGGGGAGAACTATCGCTTTTCAATAATCTTTTTTGCCTGAGAGGTGGATATAAAGGACTCTTCCTGAAAGATAATCAGGAGGGATTAACATTGGGTACAGGTATCAACTATCAATTCGGAGTTTTGAGAATTATGGTTGATTACTCGTATCAAAAATATCAATATCTCGATAATATCCACAGCTTTGGAGTAACTATTGGTTTTTAACCAAACTAAATTATTAATTCATTTAATGTAACATGGAGGTATCATGAAAAAACTAATTCCATTTTTCATATTGCTGTTTGCCTTTGCATCTCTTAAGGCTCAGAATTATAATGTAACTTTCAAAGTTGATATGAGCGTGGAGATTGCCAAAGGTAAATTCGACCCCGCCTCGAATCAGGTATCAGTAAGAGGTAGTTTCAATTCTTGGGGAGAAACACCTATGGCAGATGCCGACGGGGACAAAATTTACGAGGTAACTGCTCAAGTACCCGCTGGTAAGCTCGAATACAAATTCTTTCACAATGGAGCTAATGCTACAAATGGCGGTTGGGAATCAATTAGTAATCGTGTTGTAGATAATGTTGCTTCTGACCTTGTACTCGACGTTGTCTACTATGATGATATCCCAATGCCATCTGGAAATCCCGCCCAGGTAACCTTTAAAGCCGATATGAGACTTCCAATTAAACAAGGCGAACTCATACCCGGCACGGGTAAAGTATTTGTCGCCGGTAGCTTCAACAATTGGAGTACTTCTCAAGATGAGTTAACTGATGACGACAATGACTCGGTTTATTCAAAAACCGTCGAAATCAATTCAGGACAAACAATCAACTACAAATTCCTCTATACTAATAAAAGCGGCGGTACAACGTGGGAAGGAGATCCGAACAGAACTTACTTTGTGCAAGATGGAGAAAACGTTATTGAAAGATATTTCAATGATGTAAATCCAAATGTACAACTTGCAGATGGCAACATTACTTTTAATGTTGATATGAGTGTACTGGAAGAACTTGGAGTTTATGATCCGGCTGTCGATCAATTGCAGGTAAGGGGAGGATTCAACGGATGGAGTGATAGTGACCCTGCACGTTCGCATATGAATCAGGACCCACTTTTCCCGAGCAATTGGTTCTTGCAGGTACCATTTGAAAAATACGAAGTAAATTCAGTACTTCAATTCAAATATTATGTTTCTTTAGCAGATACAGCAGGCGAAATTTGGGTTGATGGCTGGGAAAGACCACTTTCGATGGGTGGGGGAAATAGAGAAGCAATTTTCGAAGGTTCCAACGATCAGGTGCTCGACATGGTTTACTATGACGATGTATTTCCACAGTTCGTTATTCCTGAAGGTCAACAAATTTCAGTTACTTTTCGCGTGAATATGGCCGATGCTATGGACCCAGATAAAACAGGCGAACCTATGCAACCAGGAGATAAAGTATACTGGATAAGTGAACAACCTCTGTTTAGTAAATTGATGGGTTGGGAAGATAGCGATGAACAAACCTATTTTGAATTGACTGACCCCGATGGCGATAAAATATATGAAGGTACATTGACTGTTTCTGGACCCGGTATCAATGCATTCGAGTATAGATATGCTTTCCAGAGAGCTAGCGATGGCACTTTCAAACAGGAAACAGCCGGATATGGTAAAAATGCATACCGTGTTCGTTATTGTGCTATGACCGGCTCGCGTCAGTTCGTCCAACCGTATACTGCTCCTCTCGATAACTGGACAGATCAAGAAGATAAATCAGATCAGGTAGAAAGTTGGCCAGAAGGTCTGCCGACAGATATTCGTGAAATTCAATCCTCTGTTCCAAATAATTTTACTCTCGAGCAAAATTACCCCAATCCTTTCAATCCGACTACACGTATTAGATTTACAATACCAAACAGCGACTTCGTCACACTTAAAGTATTTAACGCTTTAGGAGAAGAGGTAGCCGTTCTTGTAAATAAAGAAATGAATGCTGGCAGCTACGAAGTTGATTTTATTGGGTCGAAATTAAGCAGCGGAATTTATTTCTATACTCTCAAAACTTCAACATTTACCAGAACGATGAAAATGCTTCTCATTAAATAATTAAATTATTGGAGCCCTGAATAAGGGCTCCTTTCAAAAATTATAAGAGTGAATTGATATGAAAAAAAGTATACTTGTATGGATTTTTTTAATTACGGAATTGATTCTTGCCCAGAGCAGTTCAGGCACTCAATTTTATACCATACCACAATATCCAATCCAGACCGACACAATTACAATTACATTTGATGTAACTAATGCAACTCATCAAAATAAAATTGCAGGTTATCAAGGTGATGTATATGCTCATACTGGCGTTACATTGAGGGATAATAAGGGGAATGTAACGGCTTGGCAAAATGTAATCGGCAATTGGGGTAATAATTCAGTCCAGCCCAAACTCACAAGAATCACAGAAAACGTTTATCGGATTACAATCGAAAACCCGAGAAAGTTTTATAATGTTAGTAATCCTTCGGTAGATATTACTCAACTCTGTTTTGTTTTAAGAAGTAGCGACGGTTCAAAACAAACCGAAGATATATTTGTGCCGATTTATGATCCAGGAATTACAGTAGTATTGAAATCACCACAAGCCGCTAATTATTTTGGTGACCCGATGCGTTCTCCTTATTTTATTGCCGACAACAAGCAGGTGCAGATTTCTGCAAGAAGTGTTGCAATCGGCACATCTACAAAAAGTATCAATATGATCATTAACGATCAATTAGTCGGTCAATCATTTACAGATTCCATAGAGTATACTTTTGTACCTAATCCGAATCAACACACAAACCTGGTCAGGATAATTGCCGAAAGCATTTTCGGCCAGAAAGATACAGCCATCTTTGCCATTGTCAATGTTCCGCAAATTCCCGAAATGCAACTGCCCGAAGGTCTTCAACATGGAATTAATTATAGGGACGACGGAATTTATCTTGTCCTGTTTGCCCCTTATAAAAAATTTATTTATCTGCTCGGCGATTTTAACGACTGGAAAGTAGATAACAATTATTTGATGAATCGATACCAGATACGACCCGATAGCGTAATTTACTGGACTAAATTAAGTAATTTGGAACCAGGTAAAGAGTATGCGTTTCAATATCTTATAGATGGTAGCTTAAGAATACCGGATCCCTATTCTGAAAAAATACTTGACCCGTGGAACGACGCTGAGATACCAGTAACAATCTATCCAAATTTGAAAGCATATCCTTACGGTAAAACGGAAAACATCGTAGGAGTTTTCAATACAACTCCGAAAAATTACAATTGGAAAGTAACTGATTTCAATAAACCACCAAAAGAGAAGCTTGTTATTTATGAAATGCTGGTGAGAGATTTTGTACAAACCCACAGCTTTGCTACTTTGATCGACACAATTGGTTACTTTAAAAAACTCGGTGTGAATGCAGTTGAACTTATGCCAGTTATGGAATTCGAAGGTAATTCAAGCTGGGGATATAATTCCATGATGCATTTTGCAGTAGATAAATATTATGGCCCTGCAGAAAAGTTGAAAGAATTTATCGATTCCTGTCATGCCAATAATATTGCAGTGATTTTAGACGTTGTTTTGAATCACGTTTACGGATTAAACCCAATGGTGAGAATGTACTGGGACACTACTCAGGGAAGACCAGCCGCTAATAATCCGTGGTTTAATCAGGTGTCACCCAATCCTGTTTTTTCGTGGGGCTACGATTTCAATCACGAAAGCAACAACACAAAATATTATGTTGACAGAGTTACATCTTACTGGTTAAGTGAATTTAAAGTAGACGGATTCAGATTCGACTTCACAAAAGGGCTTACGAACACTCCAGGCGACGGCAGCAGTTATGACGCTGCACGCATTAAAATATTGAAAAGAATGGCCGATAAAGTCTGGAAAGTTGACCCAGAGGCTTACGTTATCCTTGAACACTTTGCAGAAGATCGTGAAGAAAAAGAACTATCTAATTATGGTATGATGCTCTGGGGAAATCTGAATTATAATTATTCGGAAGCTGCAATGGGATGGAACGATAGCGGCAAGTCAAACTTCTATAGAATTTCCTATAAAGCACAGGGGTTTTCAAAACCTTACCTGGTCGGATATATGGAAAGTCATGACGAGGAAAGGTTGATGTATAAAAATTTAAATTGGGGGAATTCTTATGGCGATTACGATATTAAAAAATTGAATTATGCTCTCTCGAGAATAAAGTTAGCAGCTGCATTTTTTATTACAGTTCCAGGACCTAAAATGCTGTGGCAATTCGAAGAATTGGGATACGACTATTCAATTGATTACAATGGACGGCTTGGTGAAAAACCAATTCGATGGGACTATTATACGCAGCCTCAACAATCTGAACGACAGAAACTTTTCCGCTTTTTTGCAGAACTAATAAAATTGAAAAAAAATTATTCAGTCTTTTCGACCGACGATTTTAACATGAATGTAACCGGACCGACAAAAGAAATAACTCTACTCGATTCTGTTGTGAATGTGAAAATCATCGGTAACTTCGACGTCTTATCCCGCTCTGCAAATTATTCTTTTTCCCAGAATGGATACTGGTATGACTATTTTACCGGCGATAGCGTGCTTGTCGAAAATGGAAGTTCGTTTATTAGTCTTCAACCAGGCGAGTTTCATCTATATACATCAAAAAAATTACCAACTCCATCTGATGGTAAAGAAATAATTACTAAAATGGAAAATGATTTAAATGGCATAACAAATCGTTTTGTGATTGCTCAGAACTATCCAAATCCTTTTAACCCAGGCACTACACTTGAATGGTCGCTGCCAGAATTCGGCAGAGTTGTAGTTAGACTTTATAATATCCTCGGCCAGGAAATCGCGGTGCTCCTGGACGAAATTCAGGCGCCCGGCAAACATTCGTATTACCTGAATGCAGATAAATTAGGCTTAACAAGTGGTACATATTTCGTCAATTACAATCTGAACGGATTTATTAACACACAAAAGATCGTTTTGATTAAATAATTGTAATTACACGATCGTTGAGTTAACCAATTAGGTTGTTTTCGAAGCAAAGCAAGAGTTCGGTAAACTGCATATTCTTTACAATCAGAATTTCATTTCTGCCTATTTAAACTACAAATTTTTCCTTCCTTGAAAGATCGTGGTGCTTTATCCAATTAATTCAAAAGTCTGTTACGCACTATCAATATTTTTAATTATTTTTGAAAAAATTTAATCCATAATTTCATCGAGGCGTAATATGAAAAAGGTTACGTTTTTGTTCTTCTTTGCCACTTCTTTAATAATAAGTGCAGGCGATTTTTCAATAAATCAGGCAGGATATTTAATAGTTGCGCCAAAGTATTTTTTTATTAATGAGCCGGCAGATTCGTTTTATTTACATGATGCTGCTGACGGAAAAATAGTTTTTAAAGGTGAAATTAAGCTTAAGACTAAGAGTGATCCTGCAAGCGGAATGGAAATTTATATTGGTGATTTTTCAGATTTTAAAAATTCTGGGAAATTTTTTATAACACTCCCTAACGGAAAAAAATCTGCACCATTCGAAATTTCTGATACAGTTTATAATCACTTGTTTAATGCATCCTTGAAATCGTATTATTATCAAAGGTGCGGCGTTGGACTCGATCAAAAATTTGCGGGAGGTTATGTTTACGGAAAATGTCATACAAAAGATGCTCGTTTTCATCCATTAGCTGGAGATGGCTTTAAGGATGTTACCGGTGGTTGGCATGATGCTGGAGATTACGGAAAATATATTGTAAATGCAGGAGTTTCCGTCGGCACTTTATTGATGGCTTACGAATTTTTCCCTGCCAAGTTCCTGAGCGATAGCTTGAATATTCCAGAAAGTGGAAACGGAATACCGGATATTCTGGACGAAGCTATATTTGAGATCAATTGGATGCTAAAAATGCAACGTGAGGATGGTGCTGTTTTTACTAAAGTGACTAAAGAAAAATTCGAAGATTTTGTTATGCCCGATAAAGATACCGAAGACGGACGTTTGATTTATCAAATATCGTCAACGGCAACAGCGGATTTTGCGGCTGTTTTAGCGAAAGCCTCTAGGTTAATAAAAGATTACGACCGGGATTTGTCAAAAAAATTTCTGGATGCAGCAATTTCTGCCTGGAAATTTTTAAGCGACAATCCAAATATGATTCCTGCTGGAGGCTTTAAAAATCCCGAAAGTACCGTGACAGGTGAATATGGCGATAGGGACGATTCGGATGAAAGGGCATGGGCTGCCTCAGAACTATTTATGACAACAGGCGATAGAGAGTATCTTATTTATTTTACTGAATATGCTCGCAAAAATAATTTCCACTTTAAATCAATAAGCTGGTCGCAATTGAATGACCTGGCTAATTTTACAATTCTGGTCAATAGTTCTAAAAGAAATATTCCAGATGAAATCACGGATAAAATTAAAGCTGAACTATTGGGTTATTCGGATTACCTTTTAGCCAAAAGTAATAAAGACGGTTACGGTGTTACAATATTGCCCGGCGAATATCGATGGGGTTCTAACTCTGACGTTTTAAACAATGCGCTCATTTTAATTATAGCTTATGAAATTACAGGTGAGAAAAATTTTTACAACTTAGCACTGGGACAACTTAATTACATTTTAGGAGCAAATGCGCATAAAGTTTCATTTGTTACAGGAATAGGTTCAAACTACGTGCGCAATCCACATCATCGACCTACTGCGTCGGATGGAATCGACGAGCCAATACCTGGGTTTTTGTCTGGTGGTCCGAATCAATATTTACAGGATCCCGTTTTACTAAAATTGTTTAATAAAAATACCCCTCCTGCCCTCTGTTTTGCAGACGATACAGGAAGCTGGTCGTCGAATGAAATTGCAATTAACTGGAACGCTCCTCTTGTATTTGTGAGTGGCTATTTTAAATGAAAAAATTGTAAACCCTGCTTGGACTCTATTTGTCAAAAAATAAAAAATTAAACGGGGTTAATTATGAAAAATATAAGATGGTGTGTAATATTTTTACCTCTTATTATTTTTGCGTGCTCATCTGCAACTCTTCTCGAAAAGAGCGAAGTAACAAATGTTGTAATTGATGCTAATCCTTCCGAATGGAACGGTAAGTTTTTTAATTTCGACGAAAAAAATATCGGAGTCGCTTATACAAACGACAAGGACAATCTATATCTTTGTTTCATTTTCAAGGAATTCAGAAGTTTTTTGCCCGTATTAAGAGGAGGACTTACATTGTGGATTGAATCCGATAATCATAAAATCGGTCTTAAGTTTCCGATGGTCTATCGAGAAAGAATACGCGAGGATTTTAACAGAGAAATGTTGATGGACAGAGATGAAATGAGAAAAATGTTCGAAGAGCGATTACACAAATTTTTGGAGAATCAAAAAGAGATTGAAATTGTAAACGAAGAAAATTATCCTCTGACATTAATTAATAAATCCGAGAATAAATATGGAATTAAGGCGGAAATAAATCAGCTTAAATCAGAATTTGTTTACGAACTTAAACTTCCGGTTGATACTGGATTGATTAAAACTGATAAGGATAAGGTAATTTTAATGAAACTCGAAACTGAAGAACCTACTAAAATGCCCGCCGATTTTGAAGGAGGTATGAGGGGAAATCGTATCGGAAGCCGTTTACCAAGGTTCGCCAGTATGATTGAACCTATTGAACTTGAATTCTCTCTGAAATTAATTCAGTGACTTTGTAATTATGATTAATTTTCTCGATGCTTTCCCGATTAACATCGGGCACAGATTGCAGTACTGGTTGCGCAAGTTTGTTTTATATTCTATGTTCGATTACTCAGCCATTATTTAAGATATATGCTTAACTAAAATTTTTTCAAATGAACGTTTTTCAAAAAGCTAAACGATATATATAATTCTGGATCAGTAATAATAAATGGACCGCCAGATTTAGGAAATTATAAAAAATCCTAATTTGAAAAAGTTAGTCATCATTTCATTTAACGCAAGAAGATCAGATTATTACAATGTAGCAGTAATTATTCATCTATTTTAATCTCACTCCAATTCAAAAGCCTTTCTTTCGGCTGTCCTCGAATAGCAGAACTTATCGTGCAATCCTTAGGTCTGCTAATAAATTTATTAAATTAATAATCGTTTATATTATTTTAATAACCTGTCATCCATTTTTAACTAAAAAATGATGTTTTCTATATCTTGCTTAAGGCATAAAATTTGTATTATAAATTAGTTTATCATTTTTTTCGGAGAACAGGAGAAATATTAAAATGAACAAAATTCAGTTGGTTATGGGAATCGATGTTGGGGGAACAAATACAGCATTTGGATTTGTCGATCGAAAAGGAAAGTTAATTTATGACGCTTCACTTCCCACTAAAGCAGATTTAGATGCGCGGCAATTGTTTGAAAGGATATTTAAGGCTGCCGATAAGTCATTTAAGAAATTTGAAAAAAACTATGAGCTCGTTGGTATCGGGATTGGTGCTCCGAATGCAAATTATTACAAAGGGACAGTGGAAATGCCGCCCAATTTAAATTGGGGTAATGTAAATGTTGTAAAATTGATTAAAGAGTTCTCAGATTTACCGGTGGTTATTACAAATGACGCAAATGCAGCTGCTCTTGGCGAAATGATCTTCGGTGCGGCTAAAGGAATGAAAAATTTTGTCGTCATTACACTTGGCACTGGACTCGGAAGCGGAATAGTCGTCGATGGAAAATTAGTTTATGGCAACGACGGCTTTGCAGGTGAACTCGGACATACTACTTACGACCCGAATGGCAGATTGTGCGGATGTGGCAGACTTGGATGCCTCGAAACCTATGCTTCGGCAACGGGCATAAAAAGGACACTTCTGGAATTAATGGCTAAATATCCATATCCCAGCACATTGAGAAAATTAAATTGTGAAAAGTTATCGGCAAAAGATATCTATAATGCCGCTCTAAAAGGAGATAAACTGGCTCTTGAAGCTTTTGATTTTACAGCAAAAGTACTCGGTTTTAAACTTGTAGACACTGTCGTTCATTTAAGTCCCGAAGCTATCATACTCTACGGAGGCCTGGCTCTTGCCGGTGATTTGCTAATTAAGCCGACGAAAAAGTATATGGAAAAACATATGCTCAATATCTTCAAGAATAAGGTTAAAATTATACCTTCAGCACTACCCGGAAAAGGAGCCGGAATTATGGGAGCCGCAGCTTTAATATGGAACGAAATGGAAAAATAAGAAATGATATCTTAGGGATATCCTTTATATTCAAAACTTCATAAAATTGTGTGCAGAAAAGTAAACTATCTTGAGCATTATTTTTTTGTTTTATTTGTAAGGTCTTAATTATCTCAGAAAATCTATAGGATAACAGTCATGAAAAAATATTTTCTTTTATTTTTTATAGGGTCACTTCTATACGCACAAAGTAAAACTCTCGAACAAAAAGTCGATTCGGTGCTTGCATTGATGACGCTCGATGAAAAGGTTGGTCAATTAGTTCAATACAGTGCGGGATGGGACACAGGCACAGAAACAAGGAAACCGAAAGAGGGACACGAAGAACTGGTAAGACAGGGAAAAATTGGTTCGTTTTTGAATATAGTAGGTGCTGAACAAACCAGGCAACTTCAAAAAATAGCTGTAGAAGAAAGTAGACTGAAAATTCCTTTAATTTTTGGCCTTGATGTTATACACGGTTATAAAACCACTTTTCCGATACCGCTTGCCGAGGCATGTAGCTGGAATCCTGAATTAGTCGAGTTTTCGGCACGTATGCAGGCAATTGAAACTTCGGCTGCAGGCGTTCACTGGACATTCAGTCCAATGGTCGATATAGCCAGAGATCCGAGATGGGGAAGAATTATGGAAGGGAGCGGTGAAGACCCGTATCTCGGTTCAGTAATGGCTGCCGCACGTGTTAAAGGATATCAAGGGAAAAATTTAAATGATGAAAATACTATACTCGCTTGCGCCAAGCATTTCGCTGCATACGGAGCTGTTGAAGGAGGAAAAGACTATAATACTGTGGACATTTCAGAGCGTACATTGAGAGAAATTTATCTTCCACCTTTCAAAGCTGCAGTCGATGCAGGCGTCGGTTCTTTGATGTCAGCATTCAATGAAATTGGCGGCGTTCCATCTTCTGCAAACAAATTATTGTTGACTCAAATACTGAGGAACGAATGGCAGTCGGATGCATTTGTATTAACCGATTGGAATACAATTGGTGAATTTCTTATTCATGGAATTGCTAACGATTTGAAAGAAGCAACAAAAATTGCAATTGAAGCTTCGATCGATATGGATATGGAAAGTAACGGATACCACAATTATCTTGCCGAACTTGTGAAAGAGGGGAAAGTCGATATTAAATATATTGATGATGCTGTAAGAAGGATCCTGAAAGCTAAGTTCAAACTTGGTTTGTTTGACGATCCATACAAATATTGCAATTCCGAACGCGAAGCCAGAGTTACACTGAGCGAAGACTTACGAAGGGCGTCAAAGCAAGTGGCACTTGAGTCGGTTGTATTACTCAAGAACGAGAACAATTTGCTTCCTTTGAATAAGAATATCAAATCGATAGCATTAATTGGCGAATTAGCAGCCTCAAAAGACGACCCGCTTGGACCTTGGGCACAGCAAGGAACTCCAGAAACTGTCGTATCGATTCTCGAAGGATTAAAAAATAAAGTCGGCGACAGAATTAAAATAAATTATGCAGAAGGATGCAAAGTACGCAGTAACGATAAATCTGGATTTAAAGAAGCTATCGATGCCGTTAATCGATCTGATGTGGCAATAGTTGTAATTGGAGAAACACGCGACATGAGCGGTGAAGCACATTCGAAAGCCATGCTCGATTTACCCGGCGTTCAGGAAGAATTGATTAAAGAAATTAAAAAGACCGGTAAGCCTGTGGTAGCAATTTTAATGAACGGCAGACCTTTGACAATTAACTGGATATCTGAAAATATTCCTGCGATTATTGAATCGTGGTATCTCGGTTGCGAACATGGCAGCGTCATTGCTGATATACTTTTTGGCGATTATGTTCCGTGTGGAAAACTCACAGTCACGTTCCCGAAAGGAGTTGGTCAAATTCCACTCTACTACAACCATAAAAACACTGGCCGCCCATACAATCCCGAAAATCCACGCTTTACTTCATATTATATCGACTTCAGTTTAGAACCTCTTTACCCATTCGGTTATGGCCTCAGTTATACCACTTTCGAGTATTCTAATTTAAAATTGAAAACCGACAAAGTTAAAAGTGACGATTCTGTTAAGTTCAGTGTCGATGTAACTAACACTGGCAAATATGAAGCAAAGGAAATTGTTCAGGTTTATATAAGGGACTTAGTTGCAAGTGTTACACGTCCTGTGAAAGAATTGAAAGATTTCAAGAAAATTAGTTTGAAGCCAGGAGAAACAAAAACTGTTGAATTCGAACTGCCCGTTGACCGCTTGAAATTTTTTGATGTAAATATGAATTATCTGCTTGAGCCAGGTAAATTCAAACTTATGGTAGGGCCTAATTCGAAAGACCTGCTGGAAACAGAATTTGAACTGATTAATTAAAATTAAGAGGGATAATGTCCATTAAAAATATTATTCTTATAATAATTACTTCATTTTCCTTACTCAATTGTGGAGATGAAAATTCGGCGGTTACTAATCCTGAAGAAAATTTCACTCCCAAAACAATTGTTGAATTAATTGGACCTTTGAAAGTAGACGGAAATAAAATTGTCGGCAAAGCTGATACAACGGTTGTACTGAGAGGTATGAGTTTGTTCTGGAGTCAATGGGGTGGGAAATATTATAATGAAGAATGTATTAAATGGCTGCGAGATGACTGGAAGTGTACTGTTGTAAGAGCTTCAATTGGAATCGAAAGTGGTGGATATCTTTCCAATCCCGAAACTGAAATGCAGAAGGCTGAAACAATTATAAATGCGGCTATTAATCTCGGTATTTATGTAATTGTCGACTGGCACGACCATCACGCCGAAAACCACCTCAAAGAAGCTAAAGAGTTCTTCAAATTGCTTGCACAGAAGTATGGTGACAGGCCTAACCTAATATATGAAATTTATAACGAACCGATGCAAGTTTCGTGGAGCAAAACAATTAAGCCGTATGCAGTTGAAGTTATAAAAACAATTAGAGAATACGACCCTGATAATTTAATTGTAGTGGGAAATTCCACGTGGTCGCAGGATGTGGATATTGCCGCAAAAGATCCGATTGATGATATCAACGTTGCCTATTCACTCCATTTTTATTCCAGCACTCACAAACAACCTAACAGAACGAAAGCTTCAAGCGCACTTGCAAAGGGGGTCGCTTTGTTTGTAACTGAATACGGACTGAGCGAGGCAAGTGGCGACGGAAATATCGACATGAACGAAGCAAATCTCTGGTTCGACTTTATGGAAAAAAATAAATTGAGTAATTGTAATTGGTCGATAATGGATAAGAATGAGAGCTCGGCTGCGTTAGTACCTGGAGCTGCAGCTACGGGTGGATGGAGTGAATCGAATCTCACATTGTCCGGTAAAACTATCAGAAATTACATCCGTACAAAAAATTCTTACTTATTTGAATTAATTAAGTAAACAGAGCATTTATGAAATTATTAAAGCAATTACTTGTTGTTTTATTACTTCCTTTAACATCTCTCATTGCACAGAACTTCACTGGTGGATTTAATTTTTATCTTCCCTCAGAAGATACAGTGTCAGTAAATTTTCTACCAAAATTTCCAGTGAAAGAAATAAAGGATTTTATCACAATAGACGACGAAGGCCATTTTAGTCTTAACGGAGAACGAGTACGATTCTGGGGTACAAATTTAGGAGCCGACGCTGCATTCCCTCCTCAGGATAAATGTGAATTACTTGCCGGCAGAATGCGCAAATTTGGCATTAATCTCGTTCGACTTCATCACTTAGACAATCCATGGTCTGAGCGCAGTCTGTTGGGTAAAACTTCGACGCGAGAACTTAATTCGCATTATCTCGATATTCTCGAAAATCTGATTGACAAATTGAAACGCAACGGAATTTATATTAATATGAACCTCCATGTGTCGCGTACATTCAGAATTAACGACAATGTGCCGTCATACGATTCGTTACCAGAATTTGGAAAGGGAGTAAATTTTTTCGACCCATACATTAAAAGTCTGCATAAAGAATATGCACACCAGCTACTTACGCATGTAAATCCTTATACTGGTCTACCTTTGAAGGACGACCCCGTAATGGCAATGCTCGAAATTACTAACGAAAATTCTCTCTATCGATTCTGGCGCGAGGACAATCTCAAACCAATTTCCGAGGGCGGGGAATTGCCTTATAGATATTCGAAAATGCTCGACAGTTTGTGGATCGACTTTCTTCGAGAAAAATATAAAAACGACGAAGCATTAAAAAATGCCTGGAACAGTAACACAAAAGAAACAGGTATCGACGAACAAATTGATGATGGAAGTTTCGAATCCGGTTCGAAAGGAAGGTGGCAGCTGGAGCAACATTCAGGAGCATCTGCATTTTTTTCAATCGATTCGAACGTATCGTTCAATGGCAGTAAAAGTGCCAAGGTGGAAGTAACAAAATCGTCCGATCAGAACTGGCATATTCAATTTAAATTTCCTTACGCGACTATTAAAAAAGATTCTACGTATACAATCAACTTTGCTGCTATGTCAAGTTCGCCGACACAAATAAGTGTAAGTGTAATGAACGATAGTTCCCCATATACCTATTATTCGGGTATAACTCTTAATTTGAATTCAGATTGGCAGGAGTTTTCCTTCAGCTTCAGGGCGCCGGAGGATAATAATGGACATACACGCCTTTCATTCAATTTAGGTCTGGAAATCAATACCTACTGGTTCGACAATATCAGATTTAG
This sequence comes from Melioribacter sulfuriphilus, assembly GCF_051488685.1. Lineage (NCBI taxonomy): Bacteria > Pseudomonadati > Ignavibacteriota > Ignavibacteria > Ignavibacteriales > Melioribacteraceae > Melioribacter > Melioribacter sulfuriphilus. The sequence goes on along the minus strand of NZ_JBPSEH010000001.1, from coordinate 470,881 downwards.
ATCTGCCGGGCTTGAAGGATTGCGCGAGGGAGAATCACTTGCTTCAGGAAATGTAAGAAGGATCGACTATAGTAAAGCAGTTCAATTTTCTTCACAACGTATTAAAGATATGTCGGAATTTTATATCTCTCTGGAACGTCAATATTTTAAAGAAATGATAGCATATCTAAAAGATACATTAGGCGTTAAAGTTCCGATTTTAACTACTAACTGGAATACAGGTACGGCAGATTTAGCCGCAATGTCCGATGGTAATTATGTCGATAATCATGCCTACTGGGATCATCCACAATTTCCCAACGAGCCCTGGTCGTCGACCGACTGGTTGATAAATAATACACCAATGGTAAAAGATATTAACGGCGGGATAATTCCTGCATTGTTTGCGGGAGTGCCAATCAAAGGGAAACCTTTTACAGTAAGCGAATACAACCACGCTTTTCCAAATCGATACCAGGTCGAATCGGTTCTCTTTTCTACCGGCTATGCATCATTCAATGACGCAGATGGATTTATGTATTTTGCATACGACGAGGCTTACGACTGGGGTATCGATAGAATTAACAATTTTTTTGCCATCAACCGTAATTCGGTTTTAATGTCGTTCTTTCCAACGATTGCTCATGTATTCAGGAATGAACTAGTTAAACCGTCTTCAAATCCGATATATCTTTCTTACACTGCCGACACTATTTATAGTATGCCATCCAAAGACGCTGCAGGGTGGACTGGCCCTACTTATTTCGATAGAAAGCTTGCATTGAAACATTCGATCAAAACAGAAACATATTTTGGCGACCATACAACAGATTTTGAAACACTTGAGCAATCTCCTTCAAATCCATACAAAACTGATACGGGCGAAATTGAGTGGGATGCTAATAAAGGAATATTCGTCATTCTAACTGAAAGATTCATCGGTCTGGGTGGCTATCTTTCTCAATTAAAGAACGTTGAAGGAAGTGCTATAAAAGTGAAACAATCAGGGTCGGGAAATGATTTCGGTGTTATTACCTGGCTATCGTTAAACGATGACTCGCTTCTACATTCGAGAAAATCGCTTATTACCATTGCATCAAAAATACAAAACAGCGGCATGGTCTGGTATAACAATAACACCACTTTGAAAAACAACTGGGGTAATAGTACGACCGAAATTCAACCACTCGATATTTATTTAGAATTAACACTTCATGCCGATTCAATAAAAATAATTCCGCTTAATAACAAAGGGGAGGAAGACCACTCGAAAGCTTTCATTGTGAAGCCAAATTCGTCGAATTGTTTTATCGTTAACCTTAATCAATCGACGTACAAAACTCTCTGGTACGGAGTGGAAGCTTACGGCGAAGGTGTCCCTACTTCTATAGAAGAGGGAGTTTTTAAATCATACGGTTACAAATTGATGCAAAATTATCCAAATCCTTTTAATCCTTCCACTCAAATTGAATACACAGTTGGACGAGAAAGTTTTGTGTCGCTGAAAGTTTATGACGTGCTCGGCAGGGAAGTAAAAACTCTGGCACATCGACATCATAAACCAGGAGATTATTCTGTTTTTTTCGACGCCGCCGATCTCTCTGCGGGTATTTATTTCTACCGACTTATTTCGGATAATACGGAATTAACGAGGGCAATGCTGTTGGTGAAATAAATTATTTTATTGTTAACAGGCATTTAGCCACCTTGATTCGAATAGAAATATATTATATGTTTGATATGGGTAAGGAAGTCTAAAAATTTAAAACGGGCTGTTAAATTCAGTAATTTTTTTATTAAAACTGCAATTGGAATTCAATTCTTAAAGAGGAAAGCTTCAGTAAGCAAATTGTAATTTGTTTGTTTTATCAATTGCAAACTTAATACACTTGACATCACTATTATCCTGATTCCGTTTAAGTTTTCTAAATAAAAAATGCGAGGGTCAAAATGAACGGTCAGGTAGTTAATCACAGGGAATTATACCGACTTCCATGGAATCTGGCAGACAATGCAATTTCGTGGCTCGAACCGACGGCAATGTGTAATCTTGCATGCGACGGTTGCTACCGTGCAAATGAAAAAAATTCTCATAAACCATTCGACGAAATCAAACATGAACTTGACGTATTTCAATCGAAAAGAAATTCGGACTGTATTTCGATTGCTGGAGGCGATCCACTGCTACATCCTCAAATTGTAGAAATAGTTGCCGAAATTAAGAGGCGAGGTTTTAAACCCATACTCAACACAAACGGAGTGGCGCTCAATAAAACATTATTGAAGGATTTGAAAAAAGCTGGAGTTTTTGGATTTACTTTTCACGTGGATAGTAAACAAGGCAGAGGAGGCAAATGGAAGGGCAAAAATGAAATCGAGCTAAATGAATTGAGATATGAATATGCTCGTATGCTTGCTAATGAAGGAGGCATTGCCTGTTCGTTCAATTCGACAGTTTATGAAGATACTCTCCATTATTTACCCCAATTGATTAAATGGGCAGAGGAAAATATCGATATAGTTCATACGATGGTTTTCATCGCATTCCGTCATGTGGTGCCTAATTTACCGTTTGATTGGTATGCAGGTGGACAAAAAATCGACTGGAAGACAATTGCATATCATTCTGATAACGTAAGAAAAATTGATATCCTTTCGACTGATATGGTGGCCGAGGCGCGTAAAATTTACCCGGATTTCAAGCCTGCTGCTTTTCTCAATGGCACGGAAAAAGTTGATTCTTTCAAATGGCTATTGACAGAGCGCTTTGGTTCGAAAGGAAAAATTTACGGTTATGGCGGTGCTAAGTTTATCGAAATGATTATGACTTTCCATCATCTGTTGAAAGGGAAATATCTTTCGTATGCATCTCCAACTCTGGCATCGATGGGGCGCTCTACCATGCTGCTCAGCTTCCTGTTCGACAAAGGGGTTCGAAAGGCATTTGCAAATTATCTTAAAAATCCGTTAAATGTTTTCAGAAAAGTTCACATGCAGACAATCCTTTTTATCCAGCCCGTGGATTTTATGCAGGATGGACGCCAGAGTATGTGCGACGGCTGCCCGGATATTACAGTATGGAACGGCGACCTGGTCTGGTCGTGCCGCCTTGAAGAACAAAAGCAGTTCGGAATTTTCCTCCGATCTGTACCTAAGCGGCCAGAAAACGAATAAACTTCCGTTTAGCAACGGGCAGTACTGTTTCGTTGAAGGGGAAATCCACGTCCGTGTCAATGTTGTATGTTGCCGGATTTGGCAAATCGGGATATTTCTTAATTAATTCCAGTTTTATTGCCTCCGGCGGTACAACTGCAGTCTCTTCTTTGAACACTTCAACGAAATTTGTTTTTAGCGACTGGAACGGAACGCTGGAATTGACAACTTTTGTCACCGAAAATTTATAGATGTAGAGCATTCGTTCCAGATTGTCTCTTACAAAAAAATAACCTTCATCCTTATAAATCGGGAGCAAACCGATTTCTTTAATCTCGATATTGCTTTCTACAAAATCGTAAATTGCAACTCCTTCTTCCAGAGTTTCTTTAATCTTCGGCAGAGCCCATTCAATAAATGAAAAGACGCGCGATATCTTTTCCTCGCTCAGTGTCTCTTCGGTGTATTCGTAAATCAATTGTTGATTTTCCAGATCTATCCCCGTTATTTTTTTCGAACGGAGTTTGTTAAATTCTTCTTTGCTATTAATTAACTGACGAAGCTGGTTGCTAACATCAACAATTTCACCGAAGAATGGATAGAGACGATATTTATGAAATTCCTCTTTGTAATTTTTCAGAGCTGCCAGCAATTTATATTCGGCCAATTCTGCATCGTCTGCAGAGGTAATAAAGATGTTTAAGTTCAGCTGTTCCATAGAACCTCCGAGCGTATTAAATTATTTCCTAACTAATTATCGTAAGATATGTTTTTGGGATTAGCGAATTTTCATAAGGGTAACAATTTTTCTCAATATAAACTCATATTTATATATAACGATAATAAATTTATTTTATTTTGTCAGTGTAAAAATTTGTCATAAAATTATTTGTTGTGCGGCCACACATCACTCTTACTTAGAAAAGAATTCATTATATTGTAATAGTTGATAAGGGCAGATATGAAGAAAAAAAACATCGATCCGGCAATTACCTTTTTTATATCGGTAATAGGTCTTGTAATAATTTTTATGGTGTTAAAAGAATTACGACACATCTTTATTCCGTTCGTTATTTCATATTTTCTTTATTTCGTATTTGAACCGATAAACAATTACCTAAAACAAAAGAAAATACCTCTCCCATTTACAATCTTGTTTAATATAATAATTACAATATCGTTATTTGGCGGTGTGGTTCAGATAATTGTAGGGCGGTTTGTAAGTTTTGGAGAAGCTTTGCCCAGATATCAGGAAAAGATAATCCGTTTGTTTCAGGAAGGAATGCATTCCATTGGAATGAACGATATGATGATGCACGAACTTCTTAAAACAATTGAAAATATTGATTACGGTTCAATAGTGGGCGGATTGTTCACGTCAACTCTCGATATTTTTGTGAGTCTTTTTCTGATTCTCTTCTTTTTCATTTTTATCAGCAGCGGTCACGAAAAAATATTCGAAGCAATCAGAATCCGGTATGTCGAAAAGAATGTCCAGACGACTGTGAAAAAACTGAAAAAGGAATTGAAAGAAAAAAGTCTTAAAGAAGGATTGTATGAAAAATCGATTGACGACCAGCTTGCTACTATGACCATACAAAGGGAAATGAAATTGAAGAAAACATTTAAAGATATTACGAATCAAGTACAGAAGTACATCATTACAAAATTTCTTATCAGTTTTACGCTCGGCATTTTAATAGGATTAGTACTATGGCTATATGGAGTTGAATTTTATATCGTGTGGGCTACGCTTTCTTTTTTGCTGAATTTTATTCCTAATATTGGTTCGATAATAGCAGTAATTTTACCTGCATTGATGACTTTGATACAATTTGAATCATTCGGGTACACAATACTTGTAACAGCAACATTAATTCTCGTACAAAACATACTTGGAAACATAGTCGAACCAATGGTTTTTGGCGATCGTTTGGGTTTGAACCCGCTGGTGATATTGATTTCTCTAATGCTCTGGGGCTATATCTGGGGAATAGTAGGGATGTTTTTATCTGTGCCGTTAACAGCCGTCATAAAGATCATCATATCGAATTCAAATTCCAAGAATATGCGTTTTCTTGCCAATTTGATGAGCAATTAGATAGTCGCTCGCAGAAACTTTTACCATAGTTTGATGTTATTATAAGCCCGAATTTTAGTAGTGCGGAGTGGGATTAAATTTATTATATTTGTCTCAATTGAAAAAGTAATGTATAAATAATAAGAGCAGAAGAAGAGCAGATGAATCGTGTTGGGCAGTTGCCCCGATATGTAAGGGGAGGAAAGTCCGAACTCCGCAGAACAAGGTGCCGGGTAACGCCCGGGATTCCGATTAAATCGGAAGACGGATAGTGCCACAGAAAACAGACCGCCCTGACTTTAGTTGGGGTAAGGGTGAAAAGGTGAGGTAAGAGCTCACCGCTTCGGCAGTAATGTCGGAGGTCCCGTTACGGGATCCTGCCATTGGCAGGACAAGGTAAACCCCACCTGGAGCAAGGTCAAGCAGAAGGTCTTCCCTTTTATAAGGGAAAAAGGTTGTTCGCCTTTAGTACCTTCGGGTAGACCGCTGGAACTCGGTAGTAATACCGGGTCAAGATAAATAACTGCCGTCCGCCTCTGGCGGATTACAGAATTCGGCTTACAGACACGATTCATCTGTTCCCTCTTCTGAAATAATATGAAATCTAAACGCTGGAAACTAAAAGATTTACCAGATGAAAAATCAATTCTATCGTTGGCAGACAGTCTCAATATTTCAAAAGCTTTAGCCATCCTCCTGATTCAAAGAGGAATTACCAATTTTTTCGAAGCTAAGACGTATTTCCGTCCATCGCTCGAGGCTCTTCACGATCCCTTTATGATGGATGGCATGCAGCAAGCCACACAAAGGGTTATCGAGGCAATTACAAGCAACCAAAAAATTTGTGTCTATGGCGACTACGATGTCGATGGCACCTGTTCGGCAGCCCTTATGTATCTTTTCCTGAAGGAACTGGGTGCCAATGTGATGACCTACATTCCCAATAGACTTACTGAAGGCTATGGAATATCGAATCAAAGTATCGATTATTTAAACGAGCAGGGCATTAATCTGATTATCTCAGTCGATTGTGGCATTACGGCAGTTGAGGAAATTCAACACGCCAAATCTCATAAAATTGACGTCATTGTTTGCGACCACCATCAACCTAAAGAACAATTGCCCGATGCTTATGCAGTGCTGGACCCCCTGAAACCAACAGATACATATCCCTTCAAAAGTCTTTCTGGTGCAGGTGTGGCTTTTAAACTGGCTACTGCGATCGGCGACAGAATTGGCAAGAAGGAAATGGCCTATAAATATCTCGATCTGGTGGCGCTCGCCAGTGCTGCTGATATTGTCCCACTCGTAGATGAAAATAGAATACTTGTTCGGGAAGGTCTCGAAATAATCAATAAAAATCCAAGGCCAGGCATCGAAGCTCTGATCCGTTCGGCAAGAATGGAGCCTGGAAATTTATCCGCAGGACAAATTGTATTTACAATTGCTCCCAGGATCAATGCGGTTGGTAGACTCGGTGATGCACATCGAGCTGTTGAATTATTTACTACGAACGATCCTCAAAAAGCAATTCAACTGGCAAAAATACTCGAAGAAGAAAATTCAAAAAGAAGAGAAATCGACGAAGCCACATTCAGCCATGCTGTCAGCATTGTTGAAAAAGAGATCGACCTGAATACTAATATGGGGATAGTATTGCACGACCCTGAATGGCATCCAGGTGTAATTGGAATAGTGGCTTCACGGCTTGTCGAAAAATTCTACCGCCCTGCAGTAATGCTTACTACTGTTGATGGTATTGCAAAGGGTTCTGCGCGGAGCATCCCTGGATTCAATATTTACGAGGCACTCCAGAGCTGTGAAGATTTACTACTTCAATTTGGTGGTCACGAAGCGGCCGCAGGACTGGCGGTTGCAATCGATAAACTTGACGAGTTCAAAAAACGCTTTAACGATATTCTCTGCAAGTCGATGAACGAAGAAGATATCTATCCAGAAATTACGATCGATTTAAAACTTTCGTTTTCAGAGATATCGCCTAAATTTTTGCGTATACTCCGACAATTCGCTCCTTTCGGTCCGGGTAATATGCGACCGGTTTTTTTGAGTGATAACGTCAAACTTGTTTACCCTCCCAAAATTGTTGGAATGAATCACCTTGTAACGTCTTTCAAACAAAATGGCAACGACAAGGTCTTCGACGCAATCGGATTCAACCTCGGTTACTATGCAGAACATATTGATAAAGACCGAGATTTAGTAGATATTGTATATACGATTGAAACAATTAATAAAGATGGCAAAGAATATCCACAAATACGCGTAAAGGATTTAAAGATCAAAAATAATATAAAGGAGTAATTTATGTCCGGACATTCAAAATGGGCTACCATTAAAAGGAAAAAAGCCGCATTAGATGCTAAGAGAGGTAAATTATTTACTAAACTGATTAAAGAAATTACGATAGCAGCGCGTCAGGGCGGAGGTGACCCGGAGGGAAATCCGCGACTCAGACTGGCAATCGACAATGCAAAATCAGCTAATATGCCCGCCGAAAATATAGAACGAGCAATTAAAAAAGCCACCGGCGAACTCGAAGGAGCAGCTTACCATGAGGTCGTTTATGAAGGTTACGGTCCAGGCGGCATTGCAATTTTAGTTGAAGCCGCAACTGATAATAAAAACAGAACCGTTGCCGAAGTTCGACATCTCTTTTCGAGAAACGGTGGTAGCCTCGGCGAATCGAATTCCGTCGCATGGATGTTCGAAAGAAAAGGTATTATTACGGTTAAACGCAACAACATGTCTGAAGACGAAATGATGGAAATAATTATCGATGCTGGAGCCGATGATCTACAAACCGAAGAGGAGTTTTTCGAAGTCGTTACAACGCTCGAATCTTTTGAAGCCGTAAGACGCACCTTAGTCGAAAAAGGCTTGCCCGTTGAAAATGCATCATTACAATGGATTGCAAAAAATCAAGTTGAAGTTAAAGGTGAAGAAGCTGAAAAAGTTATGAAGTTGATTGAAGCGCTCGAGGATAACGACGACGTGCAAAACGTTTTTACAAACGCAGATTTTGTTGAAGAATAATAAAATGAGAATATTAGGTGTTGATCCCGGCACCCTTATAACGGGTTTCGGGATCATCGATTTTAAAGACAATGAAATTTCATACATCTCTTCGGGTATTATACGTATTCCTGCGGTAGACAACTTTGCACTGAGACTCAAAAAAATACACGACGATCTAACGGCAGTTATTAAAAAATATAAGCCTGACGAATTTGCACTCGAAACAGCTTTTTACGGCAAAAATGTTCAGTCAGCCCTTAAAATCGGTTATGCCAGAGGTGTATCGTTATTGACTGCAGCACAGAATAATTTGATTGTTCGGGAATATTCGCCGAGAGAAATCAAAAAAGCAATCTGCGGAAAAGGCTCTTCGTCCAAACAACAAATTCAATTTATGATTTCAAAAATCTGCGGCATCAAAACTGATAATTTGAAATTCGACGAAACCGATGCACTGGCTGTTGCTGTGTGCCATGCATTTAAATACAAATCGATTGCTTCAAAATCCAAAAGCCGCAACTGGAAAGAATATATCGAAAAAAATCCAGACAGGGTAATATTATGATTGGATATTTAAGGGGTAAAATTATTTCTATCAAACCGACTAAATTAATTCTTGATGTAAATGGAGTTGGTTACACATTGAATATCTCAATTGCTACATACGAAAAAGTCAACACCAGAGAAGAAGCCGAATTGTATACATATCTTGTCGTTAAAGATGACGCACTCAACTTATACGGTTTTTACGGTGAAGAAGAGAAAGAGATGTTCGAATTACTTATCGGTGTGAGCGGAGTTGGACCAAAAACAGCTCTCGGTATTTTATCCGGTATTAGTGTGGACGAGATGAAAAGAGCAATTCTAACAGGTGATGTTTCGAGGATTGTATCTGCACCGGGAATTGGAAGAAAAACTGCTGAAAGATTAATTTTAGAATTGAAAGACAAAATAAAATCTGCTGGTGAAATCGAGCAAGCTGTCGATTTGCAACAAATTGCTGGTGATGCGATTGCGGCATTGGTTAACCTGGGCTACAATCAAAAAACAGCTGAAAAATCTGTAAAGGCTGCTCTGGATAAAAATCCTTCGATGGCACTCGAAGATTTGATTAAAGAAGCACTGAGCGGTATTATGAGGTAAATTTACTTTTATTTTTCCTCGATGCAGTCGCTTAATCCAAGAAAGTCGATCAGTCGATTGTGAGCATCTTTGGGTAAGTCCACGTTATATTTTTTGTAAAACTGAATTGTCAACTCGATATTCTGGAAATAGTGCTGGCAGTTCTCGCAATTTTCCAGATGAGTTTTGATCTCGATACAACGCGGAGAATCTAAATCTTCACCGAGATTATCACAAATGTGATACATCACTTCTTTGCACGATATTTTATTTGAGTTCATGTGCAAATCTCTCGTTTAATTCATTCCTTAAAAAAGCGCGTGCACGATGGAGTCTCGATTTGACAGCAGGCACTGTTAAATCGAGCAGCTTGGCTGTTTCTTCAGTCGAAAGGCCTTCGACGTCCCTGAGCATAAAAACCACTCTGTATTCGGGCGCAAGTTTTTGAATCGACTCGTCAAGGATCATTTTCAGCTCGTTGTTCTCGGTAATCCTGTCGGGTGTCACCTTCCATTCGGCAATTTCTTTTTCGTCGATGTATGACTCGTCATCGTCGAATGATGAAAATCCATACCTGTTTTCAGAACGAGCCAGCATCAAGCAGTGATTTGCAACAACTCGGTAGAGCCATGTGGATAGCTTCGACTGTCCCGAGAACTGGTTCAAGTTCTTAACCATACTTAAAAATGTTTCTTGCATTGTGTGCTCGGCTCTTTCTCGATTTCGGCACAGCTTGAACGAAAAATTATAGACTGTCTGCTCATACATTTTGACCAGTTCTGCCAGAGCTTTTCTGTCGCCTTTTTGAGCCGCCTCGATTAATTGTTGTTCATTCATCTGGTATGATGCCGTTACCTTAAAATAGTTTCAAAATTAGTGTCGAGACTTTTCCACAGATAAAGTGAAGCTATAGTGGAAAAGGGCGACCATCCATTATTTTTTGCTAATCTGACTATTTCTTCGCCAGAAGGTAAATTTTTAAAGCCGTAATTTAACATTATAGCCTTTCTAATGCCAAGATCATCGACTGGCAAGACATCCGGTCTTCCGAGTGTGAAAATTAAGAACATCTGTGCAGTCCAAACACCAATGCCTTTGACTTTTGTAAGTTCGACAATAATTTCTTCGTCGGATTTGTTCAACAATTTTTGAAGTCTGACTTCACCGTTTTTTACCTTTAAGGCCAGATCCTTAACGTATTTCACTTTTGCATTCGAAAGACCGAGGGAACGGAGTGTTTCGTCTTTTGTGAAAAGAATTAAATCTGGTGTGGGGGAATTGTCAAAATATGACAAGAATTTCCTGTTTATTGAATCTGCAGCTTTAATCGATAATTGTTGGCCAATTATTGCTCTTAAGAGAGCAATAAAGTATTTTTTGTGTGTCGGTAAATTGCAAATACCATTGTTTTTTATTAACGTTGATAGCACCTTGTCGTTTCTGCTGAGATGCAAAAGTGCTCTTTCAATTTCAAATTTTTTCATAACATCAAAGCAATTTTATGGAAAATCAATTAATAAGCAGATTAAGCAGGAATAAGTTACTTAAAAATGTCGATATATCTAAAATTGAAGCGGATAAAATAAGAGGTAAGCTTTTCACTGTCAACGAAGGCGAATCGATTTACAGGGAAGGGGAACCTGCCGACGCTGTTTATCTAATTATTTCGGGTAAAGTTAATTTGATAAAAAAGAAACTACTCGGTAAATCGAAAGCATACATTTTCGAGGAAAACGAATTCTTCGGACAGGATGAAATACTCGAAGGCACTTCGAGAACTGCAGTAGCTATTGCATTATCAGATTCATACTTGATTGCGCTTTCAAAAGAGGAAATCGATTATTTGCTTCAGATCGACGAGAATATTAAAATAAATTTGACCCAACAGCCCATAGAAAAAGTAAAAGATTCTACTTCTGAAAATGAGATTCTCGGAGGCGAAGAACATTCAAAAACGCAGGAATTTTTTAAGCCGATTGACGATAAACAATTGCCAGAAAATAAAGATTTAAGCGACCTGACTTCGATTGATTTTCCTGAAGAAAAAACCGAAAGCAAGGAGAATCAAAACCAGGTAGATGATTTCAATTTTGACCTGCTGTTAGATGAAGATGGAATTCCGAAACCAGAATCTGAGTTGCAAGATATAATTGGATCAAAAGAGGAAACAGTGAAAGAAGAACTCGACGAGGCAATTTTTGATTTGCTTGCTGGACAGGAAGAAACTGAGGAAGCCAATACAGAACACGACGAAGATAAATTTACTCCTGACTTAATAGACAATTCCATAAATGCCACTGAAGAAATCAAAGAAACAAGAGTTGAGCAAACTTTTGAAAAGCGCGATGAAAATATGCCAGAAATTACTAACGAAGAACAAAACAATTTTGAGGAGATTGTTCAGGAAAATATAAACGAGGGCGATAAGAATGAACAAAAAGAAAGTAAAAAAGAAGAGGGAAATAAAATGGATATTGCTCAACTGAAGAAAATAATCAAAGCAGCCGAGCTGGTTAACTCCACAGTTAAGATAGACGAAGTATTGAAAAATATTGTTGAAGCAGCCACAGAAATTGCCGAAGCCGACCGAGGCACACTCTATCTGATCGATAAAGAAAAAAACGAACTCTGGTCGTTGATTGCGATGGGAAAAGAAATTAAAGAGATCAGATTAAAAATCGGTGAAGGAATGGCTGGATATGTAGCAAAGACGGGAGAGGTTCTTAATATAAAAGACGTATCGAAAGATATTCGCTACAGGTCGGATTTCGACAAAGCCAGCGGATACGAAACCAGAAACGCTCTTACTTTTCCGATCAAAAACAGAGAAGGTGAAATAATCGGTGTGCTTCAATTACTCAACAGTAAACACGGCGAATTTTCAAAAGATGACGAGGAAGTTTTAAATGCTATGTCGATACACGCTGCCATTGCACTGCAAAACGCAGAAATGGTAGAACGGCTTCTTAAGGTAGAACGAGTTCAATCGCTCGGCAAAATGGCTAACTTCCTTATCCAGGATATTAAAAAGCCGATATTGGTAAGTAAACGTTATGCCGAGCATTTGAGAAATAAAGATTTATCGCAGGATAACATTCAAATTATCGATATGTTGCTCGAACAGTTAAACCACGTTGCCGATCTGGTTCAAACTACATCGAGCTATTCTGAAGGAAAATCGATTCTGCGTACAATGAATATAAGTCTTAACAAAACATTAGACGACTATGCTTCGCGTATCGGCACTTATGTAGAGTCGAGGAATTGCAGCATTAAAAATGAATTCGATAAAGATGTAACCGTAAAAATTGACGTTAAAGAATTTTATCAGTGTTATACTCATATTATTAAAAACGCATGCGATGCCATGCCCGATGGTGGCACGATCGAAGTAATTACAAAGAAAGATGAAAAAAAAGGAGTCGTTAAGATATTAATTCGTGACTACGGACTGGGCATCGCAGATAGCCTGAAAGAAAAAATATTCGAACCTTTCTTTACACAGGGTAAAAAAGAAGGTACTGGTCTTGGACTTTCGATTACCAAGCAGATAGTCGAAGCACATAACGGCAAGATAGAAGTAGAAAGTTCGCTTGGCGAAGGCACTACAGTTATTATAACCATACCGTATGTTTCCGGTATGTAGCCGGTATGAAATATAATTTAATAACCATTCTTGGGCCTACAGCCGCCGGCAAAACAAAACTGGCGGCGCATTTGGCAGATCGATTCAATGGTGAAATTATTTCTGCAGATTCCCGACAGGTCTACCGTAGATTGAATATCGGTACAGGCAAAGACCTTGATGATTATATCGTAAATGGAAGACAAATCAAGTATCATCTTATTGATGTGGCTGAAGCGACCGAAGAATTTAATCTCTACACTTTCAATCAATTGTTTTATCGAGAGTACGAAGAAATTGTTCGATGCAATAAAACTCCTTTTCTCGTCGGTGGAACTCCACTCTATATCCATTCGATATTAAAAGGTTATAAACTTGGCAGGGCTGATTTTTCAAGATACGACGAGCTGCAAAAGCTTACAGACGATGAATTGAAAAAGATGCTGCTGGAAATTAGCCCTAAACTTCATAACACAACGGATCTGTCTGACCGCGATAGAATGATAAAAGCTATAATTGTCAAAAGCAGTCGTGAAGAACCTGCTAAAGTTAAAATTAATTCCCTCGTGCTCGGAATAAGATATGAAAGAAGTGAAATTAAAAAACGTATTACAGAACGCCTGAAAAGAAGGCTAAAAGAAGGGATGATCGAAGAAGCAGAGAGTTTGGTTAAATCCGGATTGACGTATAAAAAACTCGAATTCTTTGGTCTTGAATACAAATACCTCGCTCTTTATCTAAAAGGAGAATTGAATTATAACGACATGTTTCAAAAACTCAACAGCGCCATCCATTCCTTCGCAAAGAGACAAATGACCTGGTACCGTAAAATGGAAAGAGAGGGAATTAACATCCACTGGCTCGAAGGAGCCGACATCGAAAAGGCAACAGACATTATAATGAAATATTACTTCAATGGATAATTTACCTAACTTCATTAAAAAATATAAATATCTGGAATTAGAGAGGTCTATATTTCCAGATAACAAAAAATTGTACAATAACATAGTTGTAATTCCAGCAATCGACGAATACGAAAATCTTATAACTCTTTTGAACTCACTTGCCGCACTCGAAAAAAAATATTTAGCCGAAACGTTATTCCTCTTTGTTATAAACAATTCCAGATCAGCAAACGAAGGAATTAAAGAAAATAATCGTCGCAGTATTGAAATTCTGAAGGGCATTATTGATAATAAAGTCCCCGATTTGCATTTAAATCAATCAATTATTGAAGCCGGTTTGAACTTAGGAATCGTTGATGCATGCTCTCCTGGTAATGAATTGCCGGATAAATTTGCTGGTGTTGGCTATGCACGTAAAATAGGAATGGATCTGGCACTCACAAAATTTGACTATTCAAATGACAAAAAGAAATTAATCATTTGTCTAGATGCCGATTGCACAGTTGATAAAAATTATCTGACGGCTGTAGTGGAAAACTTTGAGAAAAGAGATCTTAATGCAGCTTATATCGACTACGAGCACAACCTGCCCGAAGACGAAATAGAGAAGAGTGCGACAATAACATACGAAATATTTCTCAGGTATTACGTCCTGATGCTAAAATATTCGGGTTCGCCGTATGCATATCAGACGATCGGCTCGACAATTGCCTGCACAGCTGAATATTATTGTAAGGCGGGGGGAATGAATAAAAAGAAAGCAGGTGAAGATTTTTACTTTTTGGAAAAATTAAGAAAACTGACTGAAATAAAATTAATTTCCGATACGAAGGTTAGGCCTGCAGGAAGAATATCGTGGCGTGTTCCATTCGGCACCGGTAGAAGTATTAATGAATTTTGCAGAAGCGTAAAGGAACAAGGTAAAGTTGACACGATTTTGTCCGTCTATAATCCCATGATATTTGAATTGCTAAAAGATTGGAATGATGCGTACTATCGTGATGATATAATAAACATCGACGAGATGTTAAGGTCGGCAGCTTCTGTTCATGAAGGTATTGAAAAATTTCTTATTGAACAAAATTTTCCGCAAGCATGGAAGAGAATCGTAAAAAATTCTGTAATTCCTGAACAGATAAAAAAACAAAAATTTCTCTGGATGGATGCTTTTAGAATTATGAAACTAATTCATTTTCTCAGGGATAATTATTTCCCGAATATTAATCTTTTTCAGGCGGTAGATAAGTTGTTTGAATTCTATGGAATAAAGCCAGCAATAGAAAGCAAAGAGATTTTGCCACCGGTCGATGTTCAGCTAAAATATTTAGAAATGATAAAAGACTTATATGTGAAGGTTCTCGATTGATAAAAAATGAGGGGCTGTCTAATATTTTTTTAGAATAACGTTCACTAATTTGACGAATAATTAGTTGAGCCTTTTAATTTTTTGACAGCCCCTTCAATCTGAATTAATCGTATTTACTTCTTATTGTCAATTTGTTCAAGTAAAATTTCTACTGCTTTTTTGAGCTGAGGGTCAATTCCTTTTTCAAGCCAGTCGGGTGGATTATCGACAATTATATCGGGGATAGCTGGACCCAATTCCTGGTTTTTATCGGTTGCCTTCACGAACCAGCCTCTAATAGGTAGTCTGACGTAAGAACCATCAATTAAAGTCCTTGCGTCTGTAGAGATGACCGAACCATTCGTTGGATAGCCGACGAGGGTACCGATTCCTAAATTTTTATAAGCATGTGAAAATATTTCAGCGTTCGAGTAACTTCCTTCGTTACATAGAGCAATCGAAGGCTTGAGCCAGGCAGCAAATACAAGGCGTTCTCCGGTCGGGTAATAATCTCTGAATTTTTTCTTTTCTTTTTCCAGATTTTCTGCGGCACCGCGTGGAATTGTGTATGCGTGTTGTTTGTAATTCAGTATCGTCATAAGTAAATCTGTAGTAAAACCACCTCCGTTATAGCGTACGTCGATTACTAAACCTTCCTTCCCATATCCTGCTGCAGTCAGTTCTCTTTCAAATTCTTCCAGACTTGGAATGTTCATTCCTTGAATATGAATATATCCTAATCGACCCTTTGAATATTCCTCTGTTAATTTTTTTCTGCTGTCGACCCATTCTTTGTATAACAAATCTCCCAATGATTTAACAGGGCGAATTGCTACTTCTCTCTTCCTTCCGTCAGTACCTTTTACGGTGAGTAATATTTTTTCGTCGGCCGTTTTATTGAGGAATTGATAAAAGTTGGAATTACCATTTAGAGCAATTCCATTAACCGAAGTAATTATATCGCCTTTATAAAGTTTACTTTCATTTTTATCGGCAGGCGAACCAGTCACCACGTGATTTACAAGCATTCCTTCGTCAACTGGAAATAATTCAACTCCGAGTAAACCTGTCTCGTCTTTCTGGGTTTCAATAAGATCCTGATTGCGGAATCCCATGTGGCTCGAATTTAGTTCTCCGAGCATCAAGTTGAACATATCCCTGAAATCGTAATTGGTTGAAGCGGCAAGACAGAGTTCTTTGTATTTATCTTTTAGAGCGTGCCAATTTTTTCCGTGAAAGTTTGGGTCATAAAAATTATCTCTCAAAGCACGCCATGCTTCTTCAAAAATCTGTTCTCTTTCACGTAAATGGTCGAGAAACATTTCTGCAATAAACTTAAGGTCCTCGCTTTTATCTTTCTTTGTGTCGATACGGGCAATATTCCCCCCTTCTTTCATGTAATAAAGTTGATCGTCTTTAGTAATGTAAAGGTTAGAGGGATTAATACCCGAGTTGGTTAATGCCTTTAGATCTTTTCCGTTCCATTTAATTGAAAAGATATCCCTGCCTTTGGCAGAAGTATTCTCAGCCGTGTAAAAAAATGTTTTGCCGTCGGCTGAAATAACCACGTCGTTTTCATTTCCTGAGAAGTCGGTTACATGTACCAAACGTTCATGTATATTTTCGAAGTCGATTTTAATTTCAAGGTTATTCTTTTTGTTCTTACTCGTGTCTTCGGTTTCTTTCCAATCTTCTTCCGTTTTTTCCCAATCCGATTTTTTAAGCCATACGAACCAAACATCGTTGTTCCTGTTGTGGCGTTCCGATATGAATGCCAGTTTTGTACCGTCTTTACTCCAGTGTGGACTAAAATCGGAGCGGGGATGCATACTTACATTTATAGCCGGAGAAGAATTGTCGGCAGCTTGAATAAATACTTCTTCATTGAAATACAAATCGTCCATCGAATAAGCCAGCCATTTATCGTCGGGACTCCAGCATACGCCGTGCGGTTCAGCCCAACTTTCTTGTAAGATAATAGCATTGCTCATTTTCCCATTGCTAGCAATTGAAGCTGTAATTAATTTTTTCTTTTCACCTTCCAGGAGGTAAGCTATCTTATCCATTTTGTTAGAAATTACCGGTGCAACTTCGTCTTCTTTTGAGTTTGTTAAACGGATGATTTCCCGCTTAAGGGTTTTGAATAGGTCGGGTTCTTTAACGTCAGATGACCTTATTAAATAGATTTCGAAATTATTGTCCGTTCTGTCAGAGGTAAATATTAATGTTGTATCGCTTAGCCATGCAATTCCTCTGTCGTTAAAGGGAGAATCCGATAAATTGATCGATTTGCTCTCCTCTTTGTTGTTCTCTTTTAAAAAGATTTCTCCCCGTACAACATAGGCCATTAATTTACCGTTTGGTGACACAGCGTATTCGGTTGCAGATTTGGAAAAAGTTTTGTACTCAACAGGATCATAGCGGTAGTCGGTACCTATATTTATGTCTACTGTACGGTAATCATTTGTTCGAGTATCAAGTAAATAAATCGACTGATGCTGCTCAAATACAATTAAATTGCCATCTCCGGAAATATTGAAGTGTCTTACAGAATGATCCTTGAAGTTTGTTATCTTCTCCGGTCGGGATGCTTGATTGCCGTTTACGTCAAGCTGGAGCCTGTAGATGTTATATTGTCCCGATTCTGAACTTAAGAAATAGAGAGTGTTGTCGTCTTTCCATCTGGGTTGAATGTCGTTAGTTCGGAAGAGATCCAGTTTGGTATATTTGCCGCTTTCGAAATTGTAAATCCAGATTTCACGGTTAGATGGTCCGTCATATTCAAGTCTTTCGACAGGATTAATGTCTGCTCTTACAAACGCAAGAAATTTTCCGTTCGGGGATAACGAGGGTTCGTAACCCTGTGTACCCAATAATCTTTTCTCTGTGCCACCTTCTTCCGATATAACATAAATTTCAGGAGGACGCTCAATTTTTCTAAATTCACGATATGTATTGAACAAAATATTTCCATCTTTCGTAAATGATGAAATATTATCATTTGCAGAATGATAAGTTAAACGTTTTGGTACGCCTCCGTTTGCTGGTATTATAAAAATATCATAATTACCGAATCGCTCTCCTGAAAATGAAATCTGGTTACCGTCTGGACTGAAAATCGGATTACTCTCGTAACCTTCGTGTACAGTCAGTCGTATTGCCTGTCCACCGTGTGATGGAACAGTCCAGATATCACCCTGATAAGAAAATGCTATTAACGAACCGTCGTGATTTAAAGATGGAAAGCGTATAAGTTTGTTCTGGGCATTTAAAAAAGAGTAAGAGAGAATAAACAGAAAGATTATTCTTTTCATAGATCCTCCGCAAGAAATTTATTAGAGCAGATTGCTTGCTAATTCGGCAAGTAAAGAACGCTCTCCTTTTTCCAGATTAACGTGAGCGTATAATTTTTGACCTTTGAAATGTTCTATCAAATAGGAAAGTCCGTTTGATTGTGAGTCGAGATATGGATGATCAATTTGATATATATCGCCGGTCAGAACAATCTTAGCGCCTTCGCCCGCTCGAGTAATAATTGTTTTGACTTCATGGGGAGTAAGGTTTTGAGCTTCGTCAACTATAAAATAAATGCGTTGTAGACTGCGACCTCGTATATAACTCAAGGGTTCTATAACCAGCTTTTCATCTTTGAGCATGTTGTTAATCATTTGATAGTTCTTGTCGGTTTCGTTGAACTGGTCCTGTACAACTTTTAAGTTGTCCCACAGCGGCTGCATATATGGCGCAAGTTTGCTTTCAACGTCTCCTGGTAAAAATCCAATATCTTTATTACTCAGAGGTACAACAGGGCGCGCCACATAAATTTGTCTGTAATCTTTTCTTACCTGCAAAGCACTGGCGAGTGCAAGCAATGTTTTACCAGTGCCAGCTTTGCCCGTTAAAGTCACAAGCGGAATATTTTTATTGATTAGAGCATTAACGGCAAAAGTTTGTTCAGCATTCCTCGGTTTTATTCCGTAAACTGTTTCCTTGTCGATTCTGTGAAACGCTTCCATTTCTGCGTCGAGGTACGCCAGTATCGAACGGTTCGCGTTTCTCAAAATAAAATACTTGTTAGGTACGACTTCGATATTATATTTTTTTGTGATTTTATTTGCTTCTACTTCATAAGGTGGCTGATAAAGTTTTTGAAGTATATCGTCGTCGAAGTTTTCAATTGTTTCCTTGCCGCTGTAAAGTTCTTCCACGTTTGGAATGCGGTCGGTTGTGTAATCTTCTGCGGGAATTCCAAGCGCCTTGGCTTTCATTCTTAAATTTACATCTTTGCTGACGAGAATTACTTTGCGTCTGCCGTCAAACTTTTGTCTTGCTTCGTAGGCAGTACTCAATACGCGATGATCTACATTGTCTTCTTTGAAGACTTCTTGAATTTCTTTTGCGAGCCCTTTCGTAATTACTATTCTAATTTTACCTTTCCCTTTGCCCAGCGAAATTCCGCCGTTGAAAATGTCGTTGCCCGTTATTGAATCGAGTGTGCGTGCGAACTCACGAGCATTGAGGTTTATTACCTGATTACCCCGCTTGAAGTGATCGAGCTCTTCGATTACAACCAGCGGAATAATTATGTCATTTTCTTCAAAATGATTGATACAGGTGGGATCGTGTAAGATAACGTTTGTGTCGAGAACAAACGTCTTGGGATTTTTCTTTTTCATAATAGAACAAAATTATTTTTTGTTTTCGATATTATGCGTAATTTCTTTTCGAACATACAAAATTTTAATGCAAAAGGAAAAAATAATTTGCCGGAGGCGAATATGCCGTTGAAGTCGATAAATCCAGCAACTGGAGATTTAATTAAAGAATTTCCGGAAATGAGCCCGGAAGAAGTAGAAAAAATTATTATCGCTGCCAACGAAGCGTATCGTCAATGGAGAGAATACAGTTTAGAAAAACGTTGTGAACTGATAAAAAATGCTGGCGACCAGTTGTTAAAAGAAAAAGAAGATTATGCCAGAATAATAACAAGCGAAATGGGAAAACCAATTACGCAATCGATAGCCGAAGTCGAAAAATGTGCATGGGTTTGTCAATACTATGCAGAGAATGCAAAAAATATTTTAGCAAACGAAATTATAGAAACAGATGCTTCCGAAAGTTTTGTTTCTTTTGAACCTCTCGGAGTAATACTTGCCGTAATGCCGTGGAATTTCCCTTTCTGGCAGGTATTCAGGTTCGCAGCGCCAGCATTGACCGCGGGTAATGGAGCAGTTCTTAAACATGCATCGAATGTATCAATGTGTGCCCTTTCAATCGAAGAGGTTTTTCTTAAAGCCGGGTTTCCCGAAAATTTGTTCAGAACCTTGCTCATTACTTCCAATTCAGTTAAAAATGTAATTGACAACAACTTGATTAAAGCGGCAACATTGACAGGTAGCGAATTCGCCGGCAGTGTGGTTGCTTCGGAATGCGGGAGTAAATTAAAGAAAACTGTACTGGAACTTGGTGGCAGCGACCCTTTTATCGTCTTGAAAGATGCCGATGTAGAAGAAGCCGCCCGGGTAGCAGTAAAAGCTAGGATAATTAATAACGGTCAGAGTTGTATCGCAGCTAAAAGGTTTATTGTAGCAGACGAGGTATACGATGAATTTATGGAAAAATTTGTCGATAATATGAATCGTTTAAGAGTATGCAATCCAATGGAAAGGGATTGTGACCTGGGACCAATAGCAAGAGAAGATTTACTTGTGGAACTCGAAGCGCAAATTAAAAAATCTGTTGAAAAAGGAGCAACAATAATTACGGGCGGGAAGCGTTCAAATGTTGAAGGATTTTTTATGGAACCGACAATACTTACTGACATCAAAAAGGGAATGCCCGCATACGAAGAGGAGATTTTTGGGCCGGTTGCTTCGGTAATTAAGTTTAAAAATGAAGAAGAAGCTGTAGAAATTGCAAATGATACTTCCTTTGGACTCGGTGCTGCCATCTGGACAAAGGATATTAACAGAGGCAAGTATCTCGCACATAAAATTGAATCCGGTTCTGTTTTTATAAACGGAATGGTTAAAAGCGACCCTCGTCTACCATTCGGGGGCGTAAAAAAATCGGGTTATGGAAGAGAATTATCTCACTATGGAATGAAAGAATTTGTGAATATTAAAACGATATGGATAAAATAAAACCGGCGCTCAAATGGCGCCGGCATTATTAAGTTTGATTTGTAACATTAGAGCATCTCTCTTAATAAATCGTCGACAGATTTAAGAGCTTCATCTATACGGGTAATATCCTTTCCTCCAGCTGTAGCAAGGTGAGACCTTCCTCCGCCTCCCCCTCCTACTACTTTAGCAACACTACCTACCAGCTGTCCGGCAGACAATTTTCTCTCTTTAATCAAATCATCAGAAACTACGCATACAATACCAACTTTACCGTCAATTTCAGATATCAATAGACCGACGCCACTTTTCATTTTTAATCGTAATTCATCGCCCATTGATTTCAAATGTTCCATATTGTCAACGCTTACTCTACCTTTGAAAAGTTTTATGCCGTTAACTTCAATGGGATTGTCGATAATGCTATCAAGCGCTGCAAGTTTATCTTTTAATTTTAGTTCGGATAACTCTTTTTCGAGTTTCTTTTTCTCTTCGAGGAGAGAATTGTAAAGCTCTTCCTGACGTGCTAATTTTAATTCTTGCTCTCTTATGAATTGTTCGACGCCTGCGCCTGTAACTGCTTCTATTCTTCTTATACCACTGGCGATAGAGGATTCGCTTATGATTTTGAATAAACCAATTTGCGAGCTATTTTTTACGTGCGTTCCACCACAAAATTCCATAGTGTAGTTGCCGAATTGAACCACATTCACTTTTTCACCATACTTGTCACCGAAGAACATCAAAGCTCCCATCTCTTTTGCCTGTTCGAATGGAATATCTCTATGATGAATAAGAGGCAAATTTTCTCTTAGCTTTTCATTTATGAGCGATTCAATCTGCTCCAGTTGTTGAGGGCTCGGTTTTTCGAAGTGACTGAAATCAAAACGGAGTCGATCGGGACCAACATACGAACCGGACTGCTGCACATGAGTACCCAGAATTTCGCGGAGGGCTTTGTGCAGAAAGTGAGTTGCCGAGTGATTCCTCATTATGTGCCATCGTCTCTTTTCGTCCACCTGGAGTGTTGCATTTATTCCAGGTTCGAGTTTAACTCCTTCCGATTTACTAACAACATGTACTATCATGTCATCGAGTTTAGCTACATTTAAAACGGGCAATTTTTTGTCCTCGATAATAATAAATCCCGTATCACTTACCTGTCCGCCGGATTCTACATAAAAAGGAGACTTATCGAAAATTATAAAAATATTGTCGTTGTCGTATTTCAATCCGATAATTTGAGCATCTGTAATCAATTCGTCATAACCGGTAAATTGAGTGGCGGTTTCCCTGACAAATTGAAAATTGTCTTTCGACTTATTTACAAAATTATTAGCTGTCAATTTTTCACGTGCAGATTTTCTGGCTCGTTCTTTTTGTTCTGCCATCAGCTTATTGAAACCATTCTCGTCTATCGTAAAACCGTGCTCGCGTGCCATTACATTTGTTAGATCAACCGGAAATCCGTAAGTATCATATAGCTTGAAGACTTCGCTACCGGGAATAACAGTTTGTTTCTCGACTTTAAGTTTTTCGATAAGCGAATCGAAAAGTTCCAGTCCACGGTCTAAAGTGGTGTTGAAGCTCTCTTCTTCAGCTTTAATTATTTTTTCGATGTTATTTTGATTTTCTTTTATTTCTGGAAATACATGAGAGAAGTTTCTGACGACAGTATCCACAATTTTGAAGAGGAAGGGTTCTTTTAAATTAATTTTTCTACCATATCGAGAAGCTCTTCTCAAAATTCTTCTCAGTACATAGCCGCGTCCGTCGTTACCGGGTATGGCTCCGTCAGCAATTGCAAAAGTAAGTGTGCGTATGTGGTCTGCAATAACGCGCATTGCTACATTGGCTATCCCCTGCTCCGATTTATCTTCGGCTGGTAGTGTGTAGTCGTATTTGTGTCCACTTAAATTTTCAACTGTAGAAATAATCGGTGTAAAAATATCTGTATCATAATTTGACTTTTTACCTTGAAGTACTGCTGTGATCCGTTCGAAACCCATTCCTGTATCGACATGCTTTGCAGGCAGTTCGATTAATCTACCTGTCTCATCTCTGTTATACTGAATAAAAACGAGATTCCAGATTTCGATGCACAGAGGACTGCCTGCATTAACCAATTTAGGATTGTCGTAATCGTCGCTTAAGTTGATATGAATTTCTGAACAGGGACCGCAAGGACCGGTTTCACCCATCTCCCAGAAATTGTCTTTTTCGTCGAATCTCAGGATATGGCTCGGATTAATGTCTGTCTCTGTTTTCCAGTATTGATAGGCTTCGTCGTCTGTTCGAAAGACTGTAGCCCATAATCTTTCTTTTGGAAGCTTCCATACCTCAGTTAATAATTCCCATGCCCAGGCGATGGCTTCCTTTTTATAATAATCGCCAAATGACCAGTTGCCGAGCATTTCGAAAAAGGTATGATGATAGGTGTCGTGTCCGACTTCTTCAAGGTCGTTGTGTTTTCCTGAAACCCGGATACATTTTTGTGTATCGGCTGCTCTTTTATATTCTCTGCTGCCGGTGCCGATAAAAACATCCTTGAATTGATTCATTCCCGCGTTTGTAAATAATAGAGTAGGGTCGCCGTGTGGAATAACCGGCGCACTGGGAACTATTTTATGTCCTCTTTCCGCGAAGAAATCGAGAAACTGTTGCCTGATCTGATTTGATGTCATATTATTCCGATTTTTTAGTTGTAAATATAATAAAAACATTACGTGTCTACTTATTAATGGGCTGTTGTTTGTTATATCGTCGAAGCTGTGTAACTGCATTTTATTTAAATAAGTTGTAAATTTGTACCGCATATCATAGTTTTGAAGAGGCAATCGAAGCGGATTAAGTTGAATCAATTCAAGAATTATAGCGATATTGAATTAATGCAGGAGATTGCGAAGTTTGAATCTCGCGCCCTGGAAGAATTATACGACAGGTATTCACCGCTGCTATACACTATTGTAAAAAAAATTGCACCCGATGAAGAATCTGCTAGAGAACTCCTGGTAGAAATATTTTCGATCATCTGGAAGAAAAGCAACAAATTCGATTTCACAAATGGTAATGTTTATGCCTGGCTCGTAACATTAACCAGAAATAAAGCCGTCGATTTTCTAAGGCGTAGTCGCAAATCGGAATCGATTTCTCAAATTTACGACGACGAGTATGAAGATTACTTTATACTTCCCACATTTTTACCTGGAATGGATAGCCTCGATCTCGAAACTGCAAGTAGCCTTAAACTCAAAGTTGAAGAAGCTCTCTCGCAATTGACCGATACACAGAAGTACGTTTTACATCTTGCTTATTACGAGGGTTATACTATCGACGAAATTGCAAATAAATTAAACGTTCCCATAGAGACGGTACGGAATAAAGTGATGACATCTCTCTATAATTTCAGAGATAACCTGGCAAAGGAATAACATGGCAAAGAATGCTGTTCACGAGATGATAGCTGCCTTTGCGGTTGGTTGTATGGACCGGGATAATTTTATCCAGTTCAAAGATTATATCGATGCTGGTGGTGAATTGCCCGAAGGAGAACTGCAGGAGATGCAAAATATAGTATCGTTAATTCCCATCATACTCGATCTTGAAAAACCCGATCCTTCCTTAAAAGACGAAGTGGCGCGACGGCTAATCAGCATGAAAGACGAAATTAAAACTCGCATCAGGGAAGAAAAAAAAGCAACTGCCCTGAAGTCTTCAAGTCGTATTACCAAAGTGGGAACGAAAGCAAGTTTTCAACTTACTAATCTTAAAAAGACAGAACAAAAAGAAAAAACCGAAGAGTCCTCAAAGACTACCACAGTTAAAAAATCTGGAACAATTGACCGTTCGGTATTACCCGAAGATGCGGGCAGATATTTTACCGGCCAGCAATCGCAAATCAAAACGGCTCAGCGTCCTGCAGGCAAATCCGGCAGCATTGTCGGTTGGTTTGCTATTGTTATGTCGCTTGTTCTGTTTTCTTTGGTTGGCTACTATTCATTTACATCTATTGAAGAATTAAATCAAAAATTAGTGGACTTAGAACAGGATGTAAACATATATCGCAGTGAACTTGCCCGAACAAATAATTTTGTTAATAATTATATCGGACTGATCGAATTTTTCAATTACGGCGATATTACAATCGTTAATTTAAAATCTACCGTGCCTTCTGAAAATGCCTCAGCCAAAGTGCTCTTATCATTCGATGCCAAAGAAGGACTAATTCAATTCAGAAATGTCAAACCGTTGCTTGCCAATCAAGGGTATCAATTATGGCTTGTTAGCAGGGGAATATCATATTCGATGGGAGTTTATCAACCGACGGGAAATGAGTTCATACATATAACTTCGTTTCCGATTATTCCGAAGGAAAATATTGAATCTCTGAAAATCACAATAGAATCAAACACGGGATCGCCTACTCCTTCAGTTAACGAGTATATGTCGGCGTCCTTTCCACAGGAAGGGAGAGTTCGTTAATCGAATTGTTTCCTCTTTAAAAACAAACTCAAGCCCCCAGCAATTAATACCGCGGGTAATATTTTCATTGAATAACCGATTACTTTTCCTGCCTGCCTTTGAACGTAGGGGATTTGTAAAAGGTAAAACGATCCGATTGTTACCAACATGCCGATGATGAATCCGAATAAAAATATCTTTTCTTCTGGATTGTCGATATAAAGAGTAAGCATGAATGCAGAGATCATAAACATACTCGAGAAAATTATTACTTCTGAACTCAGACTAATATTATATAACTTTAGGGAGAGTATAAGAATTGAAGTGAGAAATATGAAAACGGAGAAAAGCATTATCCTTCTGTTGCTTGTTCTAAGAGAAAAATAATTTATTGAAATTCCATATAGTGCAAGAACAAGAACGAATCCATGCTTGTAATGATCTACTCCTGAATAGATGTCGATGATTTGTAATAGTCCTAATATTAATAACAATATCCCCGTGATTGTTCTGAAATTTAATTTCATAACTTACGGCTCCGCTTTCTTTTCTATAAAGAATAACAGCAGGAGATAAATAATTAAGATTAATCCGGCACTCAACAATACACTAATCAAAAAGAAGGTCCTAATTAATGTAACTTCTGCAGAAAGATATTCGGCCAAACCACCGCAAAGACCCGAGACAATCTTGTGTTTTTGTGACCTGTAAAATTTTGCTGGATTGTTTTCCTGTGCAGAAACTATATGCATATTTTTAATAGTGATATAAATTCCAGTAATCATTAATATTCCTCCCATCATTGTGGAGCGATTGTCCAGGAGGAAATAAGTTCTGTGGGTAAGGTCGAAATCAGTTAAATAAAGATAGAGTCCGGCAGTCATCATCATGCTGCTCAGGAATACCAGATTGTTTTTTTTATTTGCTACGATTAAAGATGAGGAGCGCTCGAGTGGAATCATAATTGAGGCAATAAAATAGAAAAGGATAATCCATCCTCCCAGCAATAGAGAAAACATAAGAGCTACTCGTATTTTTGCCGGGTCGATATTAAAATATCTGCCCAATCCACCGCATAAACCTGTGATAAGATAATCTGAGGACGAGCGTTCCAATTTTTTCCTTGCAGGTCGTTTTTCAGTGTAAGTCCCGTCGTCGAATAAATCTGGAAATTCGTGCTCTTCCATGTCTCCATCGATTAATTATGGTATTGAAAAGTATAAATTATTTGTCAATTGTAAAAAATATTTTCTAATAAATTGTCAAACGAGAATTTAAACTTAATTTTTAAGTTTAAAGTCAGCTAATACAAAATTTTTTTACAAGAGAGTTTACATAATTTCAAAAAAAATATTACATTAAGCAGCAATTTTATGTCTGTTTACCTTCTTGTTGATCCCATTTTTGAGTTGTGTATATAAAATAACGTATTATAAAATCGGAAAAGGATAATAACAAAACAGCTAAAGCTATTTAGAATTATCGGGAGTAAAATATGTGGCCAGCAATAGTAATAATAATATTAGTGATAATCCTGTTTCTGCTTTACGAATACCGATTGCGGAAACCCGACCAGTTAGTTTTGTATGAGTCGGATGGAAAAATCATACTGAAAAAAGGTAGGTTCTATCCGCGCCATTTTTGTCTGGTGCTTCCTCGAACGATTCATTCTGTACAATTAAACATTGATTCGACGGCAAAAGGAAATCTCAATATAAAAATTAGAATGACCTTAAGCGTAGCACTATCGCTTGAGAATATTCATAAATTAATTAAATCTGGCGGTTGGAATACAAGAGCAGTAGAGAAAGCCACTGAAGAACTCGAAATACTGATTGAAAGCTGGGTGCGAGAATTTACCGAAAAGTATGAGATAGAGGAATTAAGCGGAGAGAAGATTTATCAATATCTGAGTAAAAATACAGATATAAGCAAAGATAAATTTGGTCTGGAGATCGTATCAATATCTATTCAATTGATTGAAATCCTTGATTCTAAAATAGCCGACGCCATCAAGCAGCAGGAATCCGCACGTATTTTGGAACAAACCGAAGAGTTAAATCAGAAAGCTCGTATTGCTGCTGCTAAGGCTAAGTTCAAAGCAGAAGAAGAGATTGCATTGATGGAAAATCAACTCGAAATGAAAAAATATGAACTGAAAAACAAGGAGATCGAGAAAGAAGCCGAAATAGCCGAAAAACGTGTTAAAGAAGAACTAAAAAGAAAACAAATGCAGCTCGAATTCGAGTCGAAAGAATTGGAACTACTCAAGAACAATCCAGAACTCTTGTTGCTTACACCTCAGGCAGCGCGACTTGCTGAAGCCAGCCAGACTCTTAAAAACGCACGTACTGTTGTATCGCTTTCATCTACCGATTTGCCACAGGGCTCGGAGCTTGCCGTTTTATTCCAGAATTTGCTCCACAATTTAACGGAAAGCAGAAAGAAAAACAGTGAAAGAAAAACCGAATAGCTATTATAATGATTTCAAAAGATCCGCTGTTACTTTTTGAACTCAAACCAATAAAAGCGGCAAAAGTTTCGGAAATTAGTGAATCAACAGCCGCTTCGTCGGTACCTGCTCATGAAAGAGTAAATTTCCACATTGGAAATCCGGTGCAGGATGAAAGGCTCTACTCTCTTTTTATGCGCCTGGCAATGGGCATTGATCTGCTCGATGAAAATTTTTCGATAGATAACCCTCAAGCTTTCTGCCATGAATTGGGCCTGTCTACTCAAGACGTCCCAAAAGTTGAATTGATAGCCGAATTAATAAAAAGAGCAGCACCATACTCGCCACGCGGCGGATACATTAAATCGAAACCTGAATTTATAATTGAATATTTTAATGATTGGCTCTCACATAAACAACAGGAACCTCTATCTTACGATACCGGCGCAAAATCGGGTAAAAGGGAAATAATACTGGCTTCAAACGGTATTTCCGAGACTCTGCGCATTTTTTTTCATTCCGTTTCCGAATTTATGGTCAATCTACCAGCAGATATTCTTTTGTTTGACTGTGAAATTCCAGAACATTTAAAAAATTTTGAAGGCATACGATTTCACAATCTTGGAAATGCAGAAGAAGTATTACTGCCTCAATTGAACAATATGTTGAATAAGAGTAATGTACCAAAATTTCTTATACTGGGCAAAGTTACTAACGAAGTGACAAGAAGACATTTAAGAAATCTTAGTTTAGAATATCCTCTCTTTTTTGTTGAAGTAAATAATGCACCGAATCACCTTTCGCTGGCGCGCGAAGCCAAAATGATGAACCGGGTCCTTCGTTTTATAACTCCATCGGCTTTTTCAAACAAGCTGAAAGGTTTTTCTCTGGTATTCATTGCGGGCAACCATGAATTTATTAAAGTTCTGGAAAATGTACATTTCCAGCTGAAGGGAACTCCCTCTTCAACGGAAATTACATTGTTGAATTATCTGCTGAAGAGCGGTATCAAAGAAGAAAAGGAACCGCTTGACATAAATGTCGAGGCAGAAATTGAAGGCGAGTCTGTAAAGCTTGGATTGGAGCCCCTTTCCCGTTTTTCCAGAACCGCCGAAAAAATTATCGGTAATATTGTCGAATCGAAAGGGCGAGACATCGAAAATAAGATTAACAGGATTATAGAAGAATTCAGTTCGCATGCAGACAAGCAGAAAAGGTTTTCTTCAAAAATCAGTTACGACAGATTTTCCTCGTACAACGCTGTCGAGTTGTACGACGAGATGATCGATAATTTCAACAATGACGATTGGAAAAATGATCTCAAGGCTTCTTATCTGAGCGCATTTATTAATCATCATCCGGAGTATAAACTTGAAGATACTCTTGTTGTTAGTGGCTCGTCCAGAACGGCGCTCAGTATACTCGGATTCCACTGTGGTATCAGAGAAGCTATTATACCCGATTTGAGCTGGACTTACGAACATTGTTTTCCCGAAGTTTTTACCGTTCCATTAAAAGATGATTTTCAAATTGATATTAAAGCAATTATTGATGCTGTACAGAATAAGTTGTCGAAAGATGCTGGCTGGAAAAAATATGGAGCGGTTGTATTAAACAATCCCCATAACGCAACAGGACAAATTTTCGATCGAAACGATTTGAAAGAATTGCTCAAGTGGCTACTCGAAAGGGAAATTAAGGTCGTCGACGATTTGTCGTATCAAAATGTTAAACCTTCTTTGGGTCTGGAAAAAATCGATACACTGCGTCAGTTATGTAGTGAACTCGTTGAAGAAGGTTATCTTACAAGTGAAAAAGAAAAGTATGTAATTACAATTCATTCGATGTCGAAGACCGATTCCTTTGCAGGTGCGCGGTTATCGGTTGTCGAAATAAGATTGCCCGAATTACGAGAGAAATTTCAAAGTGTAGTTGATACTTTTCGTGATAACATTTCTGCAATTTACATTTCGTATCTACTTTATCGTAATAAAGTTGAAGACGTCAGAGCATATCATAAATTACGAAACAGGATATTTTACGACAGAAGCAAAGCGTTGGAGGAAGCCGCCGAAAGTCTTCCTGCCGAAAGAAATAGATTCAATATAAAAATAAAACCACCTGTCGGAAGCATGTACCCTCAAATGATTATTGACAATCTACCCACTGGTTTGTCGCTCGATTGGCTTGCTTCGGGACTGGCACGACAGGGAATCGGATTAATTCCGCTATCTACTTTTGCTCGTACAGAAAAAGGTTTTGAAACAGGAAGAAAATCTTTCAGACTAACGCTCGGTGGCTCGGACGGCGCCGATGTACTTGGAAGGAAAACACGCCGTGTCCTGATCGATCTCAATAGAATGATTGCCGAAGAGTCTGCAAATTATAACAAGCATCAATTAAAAGTTAAGAAACTAAATTTGCAGAAAAAAATAATCCTTGTAGATTATTCAAATTACTGGAAAGTCCTTGAAAAACATATTCTCGAAAACATTGAACATCTATTTACCGGTTATTTCAATAAAGTCAACGGTGGAGCAGACTATTCGTTTAATAAAAAGAAATTTCTCGGTGAATTCATACCTTATAAATTGTCCGTCTATCAAAACAAATTTGAAGAGCTCCAATCGTATATAAACGAATATGCAGGATATATTCTTTCGGGCAATCAAAAAAAACTCGAATTGATTTTAGAACGCGAATTTTATAAAGACTCACTCGAAAGGCGTAAGCAAGCTTTTCGTACCAGAATGTTCGACAGGACTGTTCATCCCACTCAAATGTATTCGATTAAAACTGATATAATTGCCGAGCGGATAATCGAAAATCTTTTGAGAGGAATACAACCATCGAAAAATGAACTGGAAAAATTGAAAGAGGAGCTTGTCAAAGAATATTTAGGACTGAACGTTGCCATCGTCTCGAGCGAAGAACCTCAGGAATTGATACTCGATTTGAAAACAATAATATCAGCCGAAAATTTTATTTCCCTTTATTCTGACTATCAGTTCGAAACTTTTCTATCTTTTTGGGGCGATTGGGACGGCAGCAATCGGCCTTCTGGACAGGGACACAGTTTGGTGGCTTTTGTATTGATTGAGAATATTGTACGTCAGGCAAGAATATTAGAAATGTTGATCGGAAACAATCATTCACTCGAGCTTGATGAATATCTTATAAAAGAATTGGAAAAACTCCCTCAACGGAACGATAGATTTACAGCCCTCTTAAACCAGATTACTCAACTTACGCATCAGCTCGAAAAAAGGTACCGTGGCACACTTCCATTTAATTTACAACCGAGCAAATTGAGAAAACTCGGTATGAAACTTCATATTGCTCAGGACCCGGTAACACGTTTGTGGCATCATAACGATCGACTTGAAAGGAAGATGCTCGACCTTAGAATAAGAAGAAGAAATACTTTAGAATATTATTTCGATTTGAACAAGAGATTACGGAAGACTTTACACGGGCACATTCCGGAGATAATGAAAAACCTTTCGGATAAACGGTTGCTTCTTGAAATCCTGATGTACAGGGACTTGCTAAGAAGGTTTGTTGTAACGCCTCGCATCCATCAAAAATTAATTACTGCGCAGGATCAATTTGCCATCGACACGACGGTGCATAACATAAACGAAATTAATGAAATAGCCGCAAGGTATGGAAATCCTGGAATGGTTCTGGCGCTGCAGGTGAGCATGACCACCAGGCCGGAGACTTTAATCTCCCTTGATCGAAAAATGAGGTCGAAGCGAGAAGAAATTTTAAGAGAAAACAGTAACCTCGATCTGCCCGCAGTATGGCTGGTGCCTCTGTTCGAAGATCTCGACTCGGTAAGTAATATTAAGAATTATCTCGACAAAATTTGGGAATATTCTTTCCAGAGTAGAAGAATTAATCAGGACACTGCAGAACGTTTCAATGAAATTATTACAGAAATATTTGTCGCTGGCTCAGATTTAAGTCAGCAGGTTGGACAGGCAATGGGTATGAATCTTTACAGGGAAGCGAAGTACGAATTAATGACCTGGCTGGCAGCGAATAATTTAATTGGACGAGTGCGCATGAAAATGGGCAGCGGTGAGCCAATGCAACGTCAGGGCGGGTATTATTCGGAAGTTGCTGGCAAGGAATTATTCATCGATTCATATTTAACGCAGAGCCGATTTAATGAGTACCTGGCTGAATCGACTCGAAAGAGTACCCAATATGCTATCACTCCTTTACTGGGTGTTTTTGCAGGAGGCGACCTGAGAACTTTTCAGAGCAATATTTCTGAAAAACTCAGGTATATTTCAACTTTCCAGAGAGCGCAACTACTTTATCATGTTAAAGAAGCTCAGGAATTCAACGAAAAAGAAATTCAAAGAGCCGGCGAACCTTTATCGGAAACCAGACTTCAATTTAAAACAAGAGGCTTGCAGGAACTTGAAAGACTTACAGTCGGCAAGAAAGACGAAATCTTCAATGAATTCCTGAATCTGCACCGTGAAAATTTTCGTCAGATTTTATACGGCCGGGATGAAGACGTTGTTGGTATTCATCTAATATCATATTTTATTGGTAGAACTACACCGCCGTTGCGCGACCGTCCCACTGTGCGTCCCGGACAGGGAGTTGGCGAAGGAGCAGGGCAAAAAATACTTGAAAAAATTGCTGGCACAATTCCATTCTCTAAATACGGAAGTCTATTACGTGCCATTTCTCATAATCAGTCACAAAGCGTCATACTTGGAATTAATCAATTGACTACAGGATTATTCCGTGCGCTCAACAATTTTTCTCAACGCGAATTTACTGAAGGTGAACCGATATATTTAATAACGGAACGGGTTCTTCCCAAACTTCCTGTTTATGAAATGCTGCAAACACTCAGAATTTATCACGACGTCGACCTTAAGTATTTGAGCAAAATGGAAAAGGCTTTTCCTGCTGGCAATTCGGCATTGATTGCATTGCGTGAGGACATCGACTCGATGCACAATTATTTAAGCTATTTCCAGAAAGAACTCTTAAGAAGGCACGGACTGGAAGTTTCGGAATTCTTTGAAGGCAATTATTTCATTCCGGATTTATTGCCCACGCTCAGACCCGATGTCGCTGTTCTACTGCAAAAGAATCTGTTCAATACGAGTCTCGAAGAAATAATGAAAGACATCAAAGGAAATGTTGACGATAAGTGGTTGAAGGAAGTACAATACCTTTTGAAAATTCCTGAAGAAATAAAAATGTGGCGTCAGAAAATCTGGGATTTACTCGAAGAACCGGTTTATCAGCGCGTTGCCAGTTTTGTCGAACTTGCTATTGCACTCTACTCTCTATCGTCGAGTTCCTCTTACAAAGAATATCTCTTTTCACCCAAAAAAATAAGAGCGGTACCGCAATTTACAAAGTCGTCCTTTGACGACAATATGCAGCAATTTCTTTCGGCTGCGGTTGAATACCTCGCCGCCATCTCGCAGGAAATGGTCGAAGTGCCGATCAATATTATTCGCGCCTTAAAAGAAGTTGAAAGAATAATTAAAATTGAAGAACAGGCTCTCTCCCCAAAAGACCAGGATAAACTTAAATTCTATCTTCTGCAGATTGCCCGACTTGCCGGTGAAAACGGCTAACGCTAAATTTGTGTAAGAAATATTTGAATAGTGAGGTAATTTATGAATGAGTTTCATACGCTCGGGAAAATCCTTGTTATAGGCGGTGTCATTTTGTTATCGGTCGGTCTTCTTTTAATTTTCTTCGGGAAAATTCCATATTTCGGCAAATTGCCAGGCGATATAACAATCAAAGGAAAAAATTATGTAGTCTATTTTCCTTTAGCCACTTCAATTATACTGAGCATAATTATCTCCTTAATTCTTTATCTTTTCAGAAAATGAAACCAAACTGAGTGGTGTTCATCTTACCTAATAAAAAATTGTTGCAATAGAAAAGAGGAATAAATGGCGACCAAAACAGCATTAGTTAAACACGTTAAAGGGGTCACTTTTTTAGGAAAAACCGACTCGAATCACTGGGTAGCAATGGACGGACCCGAGCAATTCGGGGGCAGCGATGCTGCAATACGCCCAAAAGAACTTGTTTTAATAGCGCTCGGTGGATGTACCGGTAGCGACGTGGCTGTAATTTTGAACAAGAAAAAAGTTAAATACGACGCTTTTGAAATTAATATACAGGCAGAAGTCCAGGAAACTCACCCTCAGGTTTTTACTAAAATTCATCTCGAATATGTTTTTTACGGGAAAGAGATACCAAAAGAAGCGGTCGAAAGAGCAATTGAACTATCGCAAAAAACTTATTGTAGTGTAACGGCAATGTTGCAAAAGTCAGTTGAAATTACGCATTCATATCGAATTGAAGAAGAAAAGAAATAATTACCTCAAAGGTATTCGGGCGGGATTGGCTTTCTGTCCGAATACCCGTTTGTTAATTCGTGATAATATTTAATTTCCTCTTCGTCACTACGCCAGCAGAGATAAACTTCCCTGTCGTTTATAATTGCAGGAAAGTCAACCAGTCCAATCTGAAAATTCCAATCTTTGTATAAACAACCAATTTCTTCGAGTTCTTTTATATATCCGTTTATCTGAGAACTCATTTTAAGAATATCTGGATTGCCATGATAGTTACCGCCTAACAGGTCCGACTTTGACCTAATTTCATACGCTGTGTTGATGATATCCCGTACAATCCTTTTTACAAGCGGCAATGTCCTGTTGGCTTCCGCTACTGTAAAATATTTAATTTGTGTTTCCACTCGGTATCCCTTTCTCAAGTAGCCTTTTATCAAATAACGTCACTTTAATGTTAAGAAAATTTGGAATAAAAAAAAATAAAAACTATGCAGATTACTTTAAATCATGTCCATTATTAAGGGCTTTAATGAAGCAATAAAAAATATATCGAAAAATCGAGCTCATATTTTTTCAATAAGTACAGCTTACAGTTTCATACTTGATTTCATCTTTCTAATAAAAAAAATTTCAAAAAAGAACGAATCTGCTTTAGTTGAATATGCATAAATCGAAGCATTTCCTAACAGAATATCGAAAAGGGTGATTGATATTTGTGAAAAATTCTTACACATGGCGGAAGTTTGAAGGTCGCTTTGAATTGAAGTTGGTGCTGGTTAGATGGGGAGACAGGTAGTAAAACTGAAGAGCTAATTTTATATGTTTATCTCACAACGATAAAGAAATCAAAAATATTCAATCTACAAGCAGGACATATTAACTGATTGCCCTCCTTGCTGAATCGAGAAAAGAGAAACAATCGGGTTAACTGCTTAAAAAATGCAGGCATGTTCTGCGCTAAATAATAATAAGTTTAGTTGGCATTAAGTTTTAAAATAATACTATTATATACTATTTTTCTTTTAGTAATTTTTTTCGATTTATAAAGAAGAGGAGACTATGGCTCTCATTCGTCCTTTTAAAGCTCTAAGACCGCACGAAAAAGTAGCGCATCTGGTGGCAAGTTTACCGTATGACGTTGTAAGCAGGGAAGAAGCTGCCGAACTTGCAAAAGGCAATCCGTTGAGTTTTTTAAGAGTTACACGCGCAGAAATTGAAATGCCTGCTGATATTGATGTTTATTCGAGTGAAGTTTATGCCAGAGCAAAAGACAACCTTGAACGTCTTAAAAACGAAGCTCCTCTTTTGCTGGATAATAATCCTCATATTTACGTATATCGATTAATCAGGGAGGGTAATTCACAGATCGGTCTGGCTGCCACTTTCTCTGTAGAAGAATACGAAAACAATTTAATAAAAAAACACGAAAAGACGAGAAAAGTTAAAGAAGACGACCGCACGAATCATATAATTACTACAAGAGCTCAAACAGGACCTGTATTTCTTACCTATAAGGGTGTAGATGTAATAAATGATAAAGTAAACCAAATAATACAAAATGAAAAACCAATTTACGACTTTAGAGCTGTTGATGGTGTACAGCATACGGTCTGGATTGTACCCGATAATCTGGTTGATGTTATTGTAGATGCAATGAAACAGGTAGATTCGCTTTATATAGCTGATGGACATCACAGAGCTGCAAGTGCTGTGAGAGCTTGTAAATATTTGATGGAAAGAAATCCTTCTCATAAAGGTGATGAAGAATACAACTTTTTCCTTGCCGTTTTATTTCCAGCAGAACAACTAAAAATACTGCCTTATAATAGAGTCGTTCACAAATTGAATATGCCCAAGAGCGAGTTCTTAGAAAAAGTGAAAAATTATTTTGACATCGAAGAAATCGACAATCCCGTCCCGCAGACAAAAAGAAGTTATTGCATGTATATAGAGAAAAAATGGTACAGCTTAAAACCAAATGGAAATGTTAAACCAGGCAATACATTAGGTGATAATCTTGACGTAAGCATTCTTCAAAATTATTTATTGCATCCTGTACTGGGTATTGAGGACCCACGTACTGATACAAATATCGATTTTATTGGAGGTATCAGAGGGACGGAAGAACTTGTGCGTCTGGTTGATTCAGGTACTGCAGAAGTCGCATTCTCGTTATATCCAGTATCAATAGAAGATTTGATCAATATTTCAGACGCAGGCGAAATTATGCCCCCGAAATCGACCTGGTTCGAACCAAAACTAAGAGACGGTTTATTGGTTCACCTTATTTAGCCGTTAATTCTAACTGACATTAATATAAAGGAGTGAAGTATGGAAAAGAGAATTTATAATTTCAGCGCTGGTCCCGCCGTCTTACCGGAAGAAGTTTTGCTCGAGGCTCAGAAGGAACTCTATTCTTATAAAGGCAGCGGTATGAGTATAATGGAAATGAGCCATCGTGGTAAAATTTTTGATCAGGTAATTAAAGAAGCAGAAGCCGATCTGAGAAAATTGCTTGATATTAACGATAACTATGCTGTCTTGTTTCTTCAGGGCGGAGCTACACTCCAATTTTCGATGGTGCCGCTGAATTTGATGCCCCCGAAAAACAAGGCTGACTATATTATTACTGGCTCGTGGGCTAAGAAAGCTATGAAGGAAGCTAAAAGAGTCGGTTCAGTAAATATTGCCGCTAGCACTGAAAGCGAAAACTTTAACAGAATACCGAAACAGTCCGAATTAAAACTTGACCCGGATGCTTCTTATGTCCATTTTACTTCTAATAATACTATCTACGGTACTCAATGGAAAACAGAACCTGAGACTAACGGTGTTCCGCTTGTATGCGACGCTTCCTCAGATATCCTTCACAAAAAAATTGACGTAAATAAATACGGCCTAATCTATGCAGGAGCACAAAAAAATATCGGACCTTCGGGTGTCGTAGTTGTAATAATTCGGAAGGATCTCCTTGAAAGATCATCTGACGATTTACACACTTATCTGAACTACCGAATCCATGCAGAAAACAATTCGCTCTACAATACACCTCCTACTTTCGGAATTTATGTAGCCGGGCTTGTCTTTAAATGGTTATTGAATATGGGCGGACTTGACGAAATGTATAAACGCAACAAAGAAAAAGCGCAAATTTTATACGACGCAATTGACACAAGTGATGGATATTACAAAGGTACGGTTGTTAAAGAAGACAGATCTTTGATGAACGTAACTTTCCGTCTCCCAAGCGAAGAACTCGAAAAGAAATTTATCGAAGAAGCAAAAACAAAAGGTTTTGAAGGATTGAAAGGGCATCGTAGTGTTGGTGGTATTAGAGCATCCATCTACAATGCATTTCCCAAAAAAGGCGTTGAAGAACTGGTTCAGTTCATGGATGATTTCAAGAAGAAAAATTAATTTTATCAATGGCTGTCCTGGCGGTTTTTAAGGGCAGCCTTCTTTATTCCACCTCTCTTTTGTACCAAAACGGCTCCCAAGACAACTATTATCAGTCCGATAATTTCTTTTACACTCAAATTTTCATCCAGAAATAAAAACGACAGTATGGCAATTTGAATTAACATCGTATTGTTTATGATACTCGATTCTACAGCAGTCAGTTCGCGTAATGTTTTGTTCCAGAGTGTAAATGCCAGTGCTGTATTGATTCCTGCAAGCCATAAAATATAAATCCAGTTTTCGAGACTCATTGCAGGAAATTTTTCGAATATATTTGCAGTGATCAGAAGTAGAAACGAACCAAAGCCCAGGCTAACAAATGTAACTATCAATGGATCGAATTTACGTTCGCGATTTATGTTCCTTCCGAGAACTGCCGCCATAGCATTCGCACCAACTCCCAGTGTCATCACTCCCAATCCTGCAAGCTGTGTGCTGGTGAAATCCACTGGAAGAAAATAAATCAAAGTACCTGCGAGAAATATCCCAATTCCCACAATCTGCTTTTTAGTCGGTTTCTCGTTCAAAAATATTATGCCCATAGCTAGGACAAGCAGAGGTGTAAAGTTCAACAGTAAACTTACAGTAACCGACGGCAGTAAAGAAAGCCCGATAAATTGTGTTCCCTGTGTTGCGAAGTAGAAAACAAATCCGAGAAGAATTAACTTCGTAAAGTCTCTGATGGTTAATTGCTTTAAGCCGCTGATATGATTTTTTCTTAAAATGAACGGAAGAAAAATCATGAATGCCAGCGAATATCTTAGTCCCGCAAAAAATAACGGTGAAATTTCTTCTAATCCCCACTTAATTATAATGTATGAAGTAGACCATAAAAAAGTAACGAATAGAGCTTCAAAGACGGGAATGAATCTACTTTTACTGTCCAATAATCCACAGTCCTGATTGTTTGAAATGAAATATACAATAAGTCATAGCAAAATCTTTGTGCAGTTGAATTTAGTCGAACGATTATTTAGATTGCTTAAAATTTAATAATGGATTATGAAAAAGTTATCGACGATCCTTACCCTCGCACTTACTTTATTTGCTTGCCAGAACTCAGAAGATTTTAAGCTTACTGATGCAGAAGTTTTTGCTTTTTTAATCGATAATGGATGGGAAATAAATGCCACATGCATAGCCAAAGGATTCGGTCAGGAAAGTTCAGGCAACGCTTACATTGCGCGACTTTCTTATACTGTCGATTTGATAACGCCTGATAATAAGAAATTAGAATATATTGACGAAGGGCTTGTTAATAAATCTTCCGAGGAAAAAATTGAATATTTACAGGTCGAGTCTCAATTTCAAATCGACTCAACTTTTTCTGAAGGAACATATAAAATTGTTTTTAATGTTCAGGACAACAACACGCAAAAATCGGCAAGCATCGAAAAAAGTTTTACTGTTTCGAGGGATTGATGAGTCTTTATACGATTATTTTTATACTTGTAACAATTTTAATTATTGGTGGGCTTGCTATCTTCGGACTTCTGGTGGTCAAACTCGACAAATGGATCGACAAAAAGGAACGGCTGGGCAGGGAAAGTATTTATAAAGAAAAACAGAAAAATAAATGAGTTA
The DNA here is from genome assembly GCF_051488685.1 of Melioribacter sulfuriphilus. Taxonomy (NCBI): domain Bacteria; kingdom Pseudomonadati; phylum Ignavibacteriota; class Ignavibacteria; order Ignavibacteriales; family Melioribacteraceae; genus Melioribacter; species Melioribacter sulfuriphilus. The sequence goes on along the minus strand of NZ_JBPSEH010000001.1, from coordinate 431,199 downwards.
ATTGAGTTTAATTTTTTTCTCTACGCTCTTCAGAATTATTCCTTCTTTAACAAGTCTAACTACTCTGTCGATATCATCTTTTAGAAGCCTGTCTTTTTTGAGTGGTGGAACTACTTTTCTGATTGCTTCGTAAGCTGCCTGAGTGCCCAAACCACATTTTAACGGTCTATGGTATTCAATTGCCTGGGCAGCAGTAAGCAATTCTAATGCGAGCACTGTTATAGTATTTTGAAGCACATCGTAACATTTGCGAGAAGAAATTGAACCCATCGAATTATGATCTTCCTTCAAAGCCGAAGTAGGAATTGAATCGACACTTGCAGGATGAGCCAGAACTTTATTTTCCGAAACCAGTGCTGCTGATGTGTATTGAACGAGCATGTAACCGGAATTCAGCCCGCCATGATGCGCCAGAAATTTAGGTAATTTTTCCGACGATCCGTTTAATATTCTGTCAGTGCGTCTTTCGGAGATGCTTGCCAGTTCAGACAAAGCTATTGCCATAAAATCCATTGCAAGTGCTATCGGTTGTCCATGAAAATTGCCGCCACTTATGTAATCTTTTTTATCAGGGAAAATCAAAGGATTATCCGTAACTGAATTTAATTCTGTTTCGACCTGACGCGATATAAAATTAATTGCATCTCGCGAAGCACCGTGTACCTGTGGTATACATCTTAGTGAATAAGCGTCCTGAACACGTGGGTCGTTGTATTTATGTGAGGCTCTTATTTGACTGCCTTTTAACAATTTCTGCAGATTACTTGCTGAATCTATTTGACCTTTGTACGGTCTGAGTTTGTGTATCCTTAAATCGTACGCTGAATCCGTACCTCGCAACGCCTCGTTTGATAATGCCCCGGCAATATCGGCAATTTTAACAAGTTTGTTTGCCTCGATTGAAATGTAAGCAGCATATGCCGTCATCATCTGAGTACCATTAATTAAAGCCAACCCTTCTTTGGCATTAAGCTGAACTGGGTTTAATCCGAATTTTTTCAATGCGGAGCGAGCACTCATAATTTTTTTATGGTATTTATTTTCGTCGAGCGGTGAATCGTTAATTTCAACTTTTCCTTTGCCAAGCATAGCAAGAACCATATGAGCCAGAGGTGCCAGGTCGCCACTTGAGCCTACAGAGCCCTGAGAAGGGATTAAAGGCAGAATGTTGTTATTCAACATATCGATTAGTAACTGTAACGTTTGCAAACGGATTCCAGAATGACCGGAAGCAAGAGCATTTATTCTTAAAAGCATCATCAGTTTAACGATAAATGAAGGCAATAAATTTCCCACTCCCGCCGTATGACTCAGAATCAAATTTTCCTGAAGTCTGCCGATGTCTTTTTTATCAATTCTAACACTCGAAAAACCACCGAATCCTGTTGTAACACCATAAATCGTTTCCCCTTTTTCAACCCATTCGTCAACAAGTTTGCTTCCGCGGGTGATCCTTTCAATGGCTTCTTTTGATAGTTCGACATTACAATTATTGTGCAGAAAATAGTCGACTTGATTAAGAGTGAGGGATTTGCCGTCAATTATAATTTTCATAAAAATGATTAGTTGTGCTGGATTAGTTTTTTAATTTGACTTTCGTTAATCTTATTAGTTCTGTATTTCATCAGAACAAATTCGTCTTCGTAGTGTGTGTCGAGTACTTCTGCTATTTCGTAAACTTTCGATATTTTCTTCGATTGATTGTGGCTAATTCTCAGTTCACCTTCGACGAAGTTTTGTTCGTAAATGTTAATCAGTGCCGATTTCAATTTTTGTATACCGATACCGCGTTCTGCTGAAATTAAATAACTATCCGGATAATTTGCGATTATATAATTTATAATGTCCCGTTCTTTTAGAGCGTCGATTTTATTGAATATTTTTAACTGTAGTTTTTTATCGCAATTGAGCTGGCGTAAAGTATCTTCGACAGTTTTAATGTGATCTTCAAAGAAAGTGTGAGAAGCGTCGATTACATGCAATATCACGTCGGCCTCACTAACAACGTTAAGAGTACTCTTGAAAGAAGCGACAAGGTGTGCTGGAAGTTTTCTTATAAAACCAACGGTATCGCTTAAGAGGATTTGTTTGTTCTTGTCTAAGTTTAATATTCGCGTTGTTGAGTCGAGCGTGGCAAATAATTTGTTTTCTGCCAGCACGCTGGCATTTGTCAAAAGATTTAGCAGTGTGGATTTCCCTGCGTTTGTATATCCCACGAGTGTTGCATTAATTAATTTTTTGCGCGCTGAGCTTTTTACAATTTGTTGGGATTCGATTTTACGAAGGTTTTCTTTTAATTTTGATATCCGTCTGCGAATTAAACGCCGGTCTGTTTCGATCTGTGTTTCGCCCGGTCCTTTTGTCCCGATTCCACCGTACTGTTTCGATAGGTGAGTCCATGCTCTCGTAAGTCTCGGCAGCATATATTCGAGCTGAGCCAGTTCAACCTGCGTTTTGGCTTCCCTAGTTTTTGCATGAAGCGCAAAAATATCGAGTATCAATCCGCTTCTATCGAGTATCTTACGATTGAATAGTTTTTCAAGATTGCGTACCTGTGTGGGATTAAGGTCGTTGTCGAAAATAACTACCTGTATGTCGTTCAACTCAATTAATTGTGCGATCTCTTCTGCTTTCCCTCTACCGATGAAATATGCCGGGTCGGGTTTAATTCTGTCCTGGAGGATTTTAAAAACCGTTTCAGCTCCCGCCGTCGAGGCAAGCAATTCCAGTTCATCCAGATGCTCTTCAACTTGATCTTTTGAATAACCCCCAATTGGCAGTGCGATTAGAATTGCTCTTTCACGCGGCGTATTCTTAAGTTCAATCATAAATGCTTTTTAGCTTCCTTTCTCCAGATCAATTACTTCTCTTTTATTACTTTTCGACAAAAATGTTTCGATTGTTGCCAGTAATATTACTAAAATAACAAAATATTTCCATAGCTCGCTGCCGTATCTTAGTTGAATTATATTTTCCTTTTTGAATGAAGTTGAGTTTATTGTAATAAAACCTGCTCCAGCCTTTAATTCCTCGTCGGTATAGTAATCAGGTATCGATTCAAATGGATCGGTATTGACGACTGCGTATTTTATCAATCGAGTATCAGCATAAAATTGATATAAACCCGGCAGATCGGTATCCGTATACGATATAATATTTTGATTGGGACTTTCGTTTCTATTCAAGTAAGCTACAGTATTGTCTGGTTTATCTACTTTTATGATGGGCGAGGCAATTCCTGCTAAATCGATGATGATTCTTTCGCCAGTTCTAAATTCTTTCTCGGTGTTGAAGTTAGACTTAAATCTTGAGATTCTATTAATTAACGGTGCAAAAATCGATTTGAGTGGGAAATTGCTCCAATTAGTCACTGGTGCGATGTTAAATAAAAAAATCTTCCCTGCGCCTTTTTTTATTTCAGCAACGAAGGGCGAGCCGTCATCCATTGCAATAATTACCTCTCCTTCATAAAATCCGTTCAATCTAAAATACCTGTAAAATTCTGGCGATTCGATCTCTACATTTTTTTTGTTTTCGAACAAGTCGGTAATAAGCGGATGGTCGTAATTTAAATTACCTGTATAATGAATCGAATTAGAAATCTTTTGAAATCCTTTGCCTCTGATACCCAGAGAATTACAAAACTTTTCGTGGTTCTCGAGCTTTTCAAAAGATGAAGGGAAAAGGACAAGGTTCCCGCCTTTATAAACATAATCGGAGAATAATCCGTATTGAGACGCTTCGGGTGCACCGATTGAAATTATCGTGTTATACTTCTTTAAGTCGATGGAAGTTAGAGCAGCGTACGGCATTTCCTCTAAAATTACCGTTTGATTTTTGTTCGTTAGAGATGTCGACAATGCGGCATTAAGGTAATATCCGTCTTCTTTTTTTTCGGACAAAATCAGAACTCTAATTTTACCTGGAACGTAAATAGCGAGGTATCTGTAGTTGTCAAAAAGAATATCGTCGTCTTCAAGCGATACCTGCACGTTTATTATTCCCGTATCAATTAATACCGTCTCGAAATTAAGGATTGTTCTTCCTTTCGGGGCAATTGAAAAACCTTTTTGAGCTGTTCTCCTTCCGTTTATGTATAAAGAAGCAATTCTGTTAACAGCTTGAGATTCTGAATGATTTTTAATTACAGCAAGAAAACTTACGGATTTGTTCAATTCGAAAATTTGATTTTCGGTATAAATAGTGTCAACTGACAGATTATTTGAATTTTTTGCACCGAGAGTAATTGCATATATCTTAATTTTTTCGTCGGGTGATTTATCAGGAAGTTTAAAGGCCGACTTCTGAAAATCCGAAAAGACGAATATTTCTTTATTTACCGAAGTTTCACTTTTCAGTTTATTAATAGCGTCAGACAGAGCGTCGTTGAGTTTAACTGATTTAACAGAAACATTCAGTCCGTCGACTAATTTCAGCGCTTCGGAAGGCGGCACGAAATTAATTCTATTGGTATGCTCAGAAGCTTTCATTACAGCAATTCGGTCTTTCGACGAAAATGACGAAGAAATTTCCTTAGAGAATTTTTTGGAAATATTAAAGAGTGAACCCTGCGGTGTTACAAGAGACATACTATACGAATCGTCGAATATAAAAATCGCCGAAGTCGTTCCCGATTCGGCTACAGTTCCCTTTATTGTAGGACGAGCAAATGCCAAGACTAAAAAAATTATTATCATTACTCTAATTAATAACAGCAACCATTGACGGAACTTGATTTTTCTAATTTTGCTTTTCTGAAGTTCTTTCAAAAAAGTTAGCGTACTGAATTCAACTTTTTTCAGTTTTTTTAAATTGAGAAAATGAATTATAACTGGTATTCCAGCAGCCAGTAGTCCAATCAATATTGCGGGATTAAGAAAAGTCATTTTTCGTTCAATGCTTCCTTATAAATTGAAATCAACTTGTCTGTAAAAATTTCAATATCAAAATGTTCCACAGCTCTAAGCCGTGCATTTTTGCCTAGTTTTTCTCTCAATTCTCTGTCGTCAATTAATCTCTTCAATTTTGTAGCAAGGTCTTCGGCTGACTGTTTATTAAAGAGTAATGAAGTTTGACAGTCGATCGCAATATCGAGAACGCCGTCCGAAGCAGAACAAACATTTGGTTTAGCCATACTGAATGCTTCGATGAGTGCAATACCGAATGCCTCTGCATGAGAGGGAAATACAAAAATATCCATTGCAGCGAGGATATCCGAAATATCTTTTCTGAATCCGGTAAAAATTATTCTGTCGATTATGCCCGCCTGATGTGCTGCTTCTCTTATTTTATTTTCGTATTCATCTTCGCCGCGACTGGCTTTTCCAACTATGATGAATTTGAGATTATTATAATCATTACATAATATTTTTGCAGCTGTAATAAATTCTTCATGCCCTTTGCCAGGGCTAAAACGCGCTGTCATGCCAATTAATAATTCATCGTCATCTATTCCGAATTCAGAACGTACTTTATTCCTGTCGTGCTTTGCGGGGTCGAAAGATTTCGTATCGATTCCGTTGTGGAGTAATCTTATCTTTTCTGGTCTTAATGGAGTGGTGTCGAGCAGATTCTTTGCTATCACATTGCTGATCGCAATAGCAATGTTGACTCGTCTATAGATGAGTCGATGGAGGATATCTTTTTTTACTATATACGAACCCATATGTTTTGTCATTAAAAGGGGAGTGTTTAATTTCGCAAGTTTCAGTGCCGGTACAATCAACCATAAATCTTTTGAAGTTGCACAGTGAATTAGGTCGAACTTTTCTTTTTTGAGTAAAGCGACTATTTTTTTAATGCCAGCTGGATTTAAGTAAGCTGCATTATCAATTGTTTCAGTATTAATATGACAGGCCTTAGCTTCCTGGGTGATTGGTGCTTCGGTGAGCGATAAAAGGGTTGTGTTCAGTCCTCTTTCATTAAGTTTTAGAATTGTAGTCAATGAGTAAATTTCGAGTCCACCCCAGCTATTTGAAAAGCAAGTTTTAAGTATTTTCATCAATAAATCTTTTTGATTTTAGCTCCCTTAAAATAATGCAAAAGGATTTCGTCAAATTGGTATCCGATATTCGACATCGAGGCGGCGCCAATTTGGCATAAGCCCACGCCATGTCCCCACCCTGCTCCTTTAAGAATAAATTTATCCGGTATGTTATCTTTAATGTTTTCTTTATAGACAGAAAATGCTGAACTGTAAAGATGAGTCGGTGAAAGCCATTTTCTTATTTCGAGTTCTTTGCCGACGGTCAATGTTTTTTTTGTACCTCTTATTTTCAACTTAATAATTCTTCCGGAATATCCTCGCTTGACTGGTTCCAGATCAATTATATGGCCAAAGTCGATTCCACTTTTTTCTTTTATAATTGAAGAAAGTTTGTCCTGAGAATATTCAACACGCCATCTAAAAAAATCAGTTTTCCTGTCGTAATCGTTCAATATCTGTTGAAGTATTTTGGGATCAGTCGTATTGCAGAAAGCGTGGGGCGAAATGTTAATCCACTTTTCCGCATTTTGTTCTTTTGTAAGATCGTATTCGATCCCATCAATTTCGAATTTGTAATCTGTGACTGATACAAGATATCGAACTCTTATCGGTTCCCACACGTTTTCGAACGACTCAGTGATTCCACCGCAACATTTTGAATAACGCGTGTCGCACACTTTGTCGTCGTACATCAATACAATTCCTCTGGTGCTTTCTACGGCGCTATAGACGTTTTCGTTGATAATTCTGGTAATTCCCTGATAACGCTGGCAATGGTCGTCTGAACAAAAATCGTAGTTATTGTGGTTGGTTGAGTCGTACCATCTTATGATTTCTTCGTCTGAAATCAATTCGTTGACGTGGTGAGTGGTATCTTTTTTCTTTTCTAACTGGAATAAAATCCAGCTACGCGAAATGACCGCATGCGCCTTGAGTAATTCGGGAGAGCTATTGGCGTTCATTTCGGAGGCGATGACACTTGTAAGATATTCCTCCAGTGGAATAATATTGACAGCAGTGATACTACCATCTTCTATAAACAATCGAAGTGTACCACGGAAGCGCTGCTTTTCTTTTTTTTGCCAGTGGAAATTCTTTCCTATAACTACATCGTAAAGAACAAACGATTCGATATCAATGTCATTAGGAGTGAAAATTATTTCTCTGGATTGGCCAACTTTGTTGTTGCCTTTGTAAACCACTATTTTTTCCCCTTCGATGAGGGCTCTATAATCTCCGCTGCATTTCCTTGTGTCAAAATTACTTTTGAATTCTCCGTAAAGGTCGAAACGAATTTCTTTTGCGGTCAGTATTCCGATATTTATTTCCGGCTCTGTCATTAGAGAGTTTCTTTATTTTTCACTCTGAAATATAGCAATGTTTTTATTAATCACGATTTTATGTTTTTTACTTCTCTTTTTTTATTATTATGCTCAAACTGCAATGTAGCTTTCTTAAGATAATGTAGAAATATACATGGAACTTAATAATTTAGGGATCGAACCAGAAATTTTTAAAAAAGGATTGAAATTCCCATTTCCATTCATTACATTTGCGTAGAATTATAAAAGCAAGCCAAAAGCTGCCGTAATCTTTAGAGAACCTACCCGGTTCTGTGTACTATAGTTTTTTTAAAGAGATTTAAAATGAAAAAGAGACTTAACAAATTAAATCAAAACGGCAGAGATAAAATCCGGTACGCAGACGAAATCATCTCGTTGTTTTTTATTACTGCTATTTGCAGCATACGCATGTTACGGCGTTAATGCCGTAGTCTACATTTTTTAATAGAAATATAACCTTTCTAAAAAAATAATTACCAATAAGTTAGAGAGACATAAAGGAGAGACAGATGGGGAATAATCATTTATATAGAGCAGACGGACGATTGAGAAAGAACGCTTTATACGATCCGAAATTCGAAAGTGACAGTTGCGGTGTTGGTTTTTTAGCGAAGTTGGATGGAATTCCGACGCATAAAGTTGTGGAAGAGGCGATTAAAATACTGGTTAATCTGGAACACCGCGGTGCTCTTGGCGGCGATAAATCAACTGGCGACGGCGCAGGTATTATGATTGACATTCCCGATCAATTTTTCCGCGATGAAACTTCTTCAATAGGAATTAAACTGCCCAACTATGAAAGTTATGCTGTCGGTATGGTCTTCTTACCAACAGATCAGGCTTTAGCTGAAAAATGCAAAAAGATTTTCGAGAAATATGTTCTCGAGGAAGGATGCGATATTCTTGGCTGGCGTGATGTGCCGGTTGAAGATGGAGTTATTGGCGAACTGGCAAAATCGACAGAGCCACGTATTGCTCAGATTTTCGTCCATCGTGGAAAGATAAGTCACTTTGCATTCGAAAGGAAACTTTACGTTATTAGAAGGCAGGTAGAAAAAGAAATTGAAGCATTACCCGAAGATACGTCTCAATTTTATGTTGCAAGTTTTTCTTCGAACAGGATTGTCTATAAAGGACTTTTGACTGCAAATCAATTGCCTCTCTTTTACCCGGATTTGTCGGACGAAAGATTTAAGTCGAAATTCGGGGTAGTTCATCAGAGATACAGTACTAATACACAACCGACCTGGAATCTGGCTCAGCCGTTTAGATTTATCGCTCATAACGGCGAAATTAATACATTGAGCGGCAACATTAATCGTATGAAAGCCAGAGAATTTACTCTCAAGTCCGAGTTGTTCGGTGACGATATTGAAAAAATAAAACCGATCATAGTTGAAAGTGGAAGTGACTCGGCAATCTTCGATAACGTTCTTGAATTGCTCGTAATGGGCGGTCGATCGATACCTCACGCAATGATGATGATGGTTCCCGAAGCCTACGGTCCAAAAATCCAGATGAGCGAGGATAAAAGAGCATTTTATGATTTTCACTCGGCTATTATGGAACCGTGGGACGGACCTGCTGCAATTGTATTTACAGATTCGAGATTCCTTGGCGGTATACTGGACAGAAATGGATTGCGGCCGGCGCGTTATTCAGTCACAAATGATGGAATGGTTGTACTGGCATCCGAAAGCGGTGTTATAGAATTTCCACCCGAAAAAATAATTAAAAGAAGCAGGCTATCTCCCGGCAAAATGCTGCTGGCAGACTTTAAGCAAAACAGAGTTGTCCCCGATAAAGAAATTAAAGCAAAAATTTCGAGACAAAAACCGTACAGAAGATGGATTAAAGACAATATAATTACTTTAAGAGGACTTTTTACACCAGCAAGCGTTCCTGAAGTTGAAAGTGAAGAATCACTTATAAGAAAGCAACACGTATTCGGCTACACCGAAGAGGAATTGAAGTTAATAATATCTCCAATGGCTTCACGCAGCCAGGAACCTGTTGGTTCAATGGGCAACGATACGCCTCTGGCTGTTTTGTCGAATAGACCGAACTTGTTATTCTATTATTTCAAACAAAGATTTGCTCAGGTTACAAATCCTGCTATCGACCCGCTGAGGGAAGAGCTTGTAATGTCGCTCGAAAGTTTCGTCGGCGGAGAAGGCAACCTCCTTGAGGAAAGTCCGGAAAATTTCAGAGGATTTAAATTTTCTCATCCCGTCCTGACCCCAGATGATTTAAAGAAAATTGAGCATGCAAATCATCCAAGCATAAAAGTAAGTTATCTCGACATCCTCTTCGATAAAGACGGAGGCGATAAAGCTCTCGAGAATGCATTGAACAAAATATTCGAAACAGCTGCAGAAAATATTAAAAATGGCACTACGGTTATTGTTTTAACCGATAAAAATGTGGATGAAAAAAGAGTCCCCATTCCCTCGCTTCTTGCTGCGTCAGGTTTACACCATTATTTGATTAAAAACGGCTTAAGAACTAAAACCAGTATTATTGTCGAATCGGGCGAAGTAAGAGAAGTGATGAATTATGCACTTTTGATTAGCTACGGAGTCGATGCCATCTGTCCATATCTCGCATTAAATACAGTCCGGTATCTTGCCGAGAACAATTTCCTTGAACAAAAACTGAAGCCCGAAGTGGCAATCGACTCGTACATTATAGCTGTTAAGAAAGGTTTGCTTAAGACAATGAGTCGTCTGGGAATATCTACACTCCACAGTTACTTTGCGGCTCAGACATTCGAGGCAATTGGCTTAAGTCAAAAATTGGTGGATAAATATTTTACAGGTACTATCAACCGTCTTGGTGGTATAGACCTTGAGGATATACAAAAAGAAGCATTAATGAGACACAGCGCAGGCTTCCCAGAAAAAGGGATGCCTGAAAATCTCCTTTCGGCCGGAGGCGAATATTCGATTCGGCTTAACGGCGAAAAACATTTCTGGAATCACGATACAATTTCAAAACTTCAGCTAGCAACGAGAACGAATGACTACGAAGTGTTCAAAGAGTTTACTAAAATTGTCAACGAAGGCGAAAACAGCCCGGTTGCAATTAGAAAAATGTTGCGATTTAAAAAGAGAAATCCTATTCCGATAGACGAAGTTGAACCTGTCGAAAGTATTATAAAAAGATTTGTTGTATCGGCAATGTCCTTCGGTTCTATCAGTAAAGAAGCACACGAAACAATTGCCATAGCGGTTAATCGTATAGGAGCCAGAAGTAATTCGGGTGAAGGTGGCGAAGATATGGCCAGGAATAAAGTCGATGCAAACGGCGATACGGCTCGTTCAAAAGTTAAACAGGTAGCTTCGGGAAGATTCGGCGTTACGCCCGAATATTTACTAAGCGCCGAAGAATTACAGATTAAAATCGCACAGGGTGCTAAACCTGGCGAAGGAGGGCAATTGCCGGGTCATAAAGTTACTCCAGAAATAGCCAGGGTTCGCCACACAACTCCTGGCGTTACTCTAATTTCTCCTCCCCCACATCACGATATCTATTCGATTGAGGACTTAGCCCAATTGATATATGATTTAAAATGTATCAATCCGGATGCAAAAGTATCTGTTAAACTTGTTTCGGAATCCGGTGTCGGAACTGTAGCTTCCGGCGTTGCCAAAGCCAAGGCAGATATTGTTCTAATTTCAGGTTACGAAGGTGGCACAGGCGCTTCACCTTTGACTTCAATTAAACATACAGGGATTCCGTGGGAAATTGGTCTGGCAGAAACCCATCAGACGCTAATTCATAATAAACTCAGGGATAAAATAATAGTTCAGGTTGACGGTCAATTAAAAACCGGTAGAGATCTCGCTATTGCAACACTGCTGGGCGCAGAAGAATACGGATTTGCAACTTCTGTGTTGATTACTATCGGTTGTGTAATGCTGAGAAAGTGCCATTTAAATACCTGCTCGGTTGGCGTAGCTACTCAGGATCCCGTTCTAAGAGCTCGATTTTCAGGTAAGCCCGAGTATATCGAGCGATTCTTTAGATTCCTTGCTCAGGATTTCAGAGAAGTCATGGCTGAACTGGGATTCAGAACCGTCGACGAAATGGTAGGACATTCAGAATTGCTCGAATTCAATCCTCCGCCAGATTTGTGGAAAGCCCAAAAATTTGACCTGAGTCCTCTATTCAATTCGATGGTTGACACAGGCGGTAAGTGCTGTATGGTGAATATGCCCAATCAAGTTGAAGTTTATGACGAAGAGTTTATTGATAAATTGAAATCGGCAATTGAAGATAAAAAACCAGTTGAATTGGAACTGCCCATTAGAAATATACACCGAACAGTTGGTGCCAGATTGAGCGGCTATGTAGTTAAAAAACATGGTGCAAAAGGATTACCTGAAGATACTATAAAAATTAATTTCAAAGGTTCTGCAGGACAGAGCTTCGGTGCGTTTTTATCTCCGGGTATAACATTCAGACTCGAAGGCGACGTAAACGATTATATAGGAAAAGGAATGGCAGGCGGAAGGATTATCGTTGTTCCACCAGAGAATGCAGGATTTGCACCTCACGATAATGTCATTTGTGGAAATGTTGCGCTCTATGGAGCAACTGGCGGGGAAGTCTTTATCAACGGTAAAGCCGGGGAACGATTTGCAATTAGAAATAGTGGCGCTACTGCTGTGGTCGAAGGTATTGGAGATCACGGTTGTGAATACATGACAGGCGGTACAGTTGTTTGCATCGGTTCGACAGGTAAAAACTTTGCAGCCGGTATGAGCGGAGGTATTGCGTTTGTTTATGACGAAACCCAGCTCTTCGATACCAAATGTAATCTCGATATGGTCGATCTGGAAAGTGTATGGGATAAAAACGATATAGTATTTCTGAGGTCATTGATTGAAAAGCATTATTATTTTACTAACAGTCCAAGGGCTAAAATGATACTGGAAAGATGGGAATCGAGTCTTCCACTTTTTGTTAAAGTAATTCCAATTGAGTATAGAAAAGTACTCGAAAGAATGAAATTGAGCGAACACGCAGACGTTGAAACGGTTGCAGCAACCGAGGAGGTCTACGATGGCTAAAGCAACAGGATTCCTGGAATACGATAGAGAAAATCCTCAGAAATTACCTCCTGAGGAGAGAATAAAAAATTTCAAAGAATTCGAAATCCTATTGCCTGATGATAAAATTACTAAACAGGCAGCACGCTGTATGGATTGCGGAATTCCATATTGTCACTCTTACGGTTGCCCGGTAAATAATCGTATTCCGGATTGGAACGACATGGTTTACAAAGGCCACTGGAAAAAAGCATTGGACTTACTCCATTCGACTATCAATTTCCCAGAATTTACAGGCAGGGTATGTCCTGCTCCTTGCGAAAAGGCATGTACATTATCGATTAATATTGAACCGGTAACCATAAAGCATATTGAGCTTGAAATAGTCGAAAAGGGCTGGAAGGAAGGCTGGATACAACCTCAACTACCGCCTTATAAAACTGGGAAAAAAGTTGCCATCATCGGGTCTGGACCGGCAGGACTTACAGCGGCTCAGCAATTGGTGCGCGCGGGTCATAATGTAATTGTATTTGAAAAGAGCGATAGAATTGGTGGACTACTGAGATACGGAATTCCCGACTTTAAGCTCGAGAAATGGGTAATTGATAGACGCATTGAGCAGATGAAAGCTGAAGGGGTTGTATTCGAAACCGAAGTAAACGTCGGGATTGATATTTCGGCTTATTATCTGAAGAGAACTTTCGATGCAATAATTATTGCTGCGGGTTCAACAGTACCACGTGACCTTAATATTCCCGGGAGAGATTTAAAAGGAATCCATTTTGCAATGGAATATTTGACATTGCAGAATAAAATTAATGCAGGTGATAATATACCTGAGGAAAAACTGATAACTGCCAAAGATAAAAATGTAGTGGTTATTGGTGGTGGCGATACTGGTTCTGATTGTGTTGGCACGGCACGTCGTCAGGGCGCAAAATCAATTACACAAGTGGAAATTCTTCCTCAACCTCCAAAAGAAAGGACGCTCTATAATGCATGGCCAACATGGCCAAGAATTCTTTATACCTCCACGTCTCACGAAGAAGGCTGTGAACGGCTCTGGTCGCTTTCGGCAAAAGAATTTTTAGGTAAAGACGGAAGAGTTAATAAAATCAAATTCAGCAAATTAAAATGGAGCGAGCCGGATAAGTATGGCAGGTCTTCTTTCGAGGAAATCCCGGGCGAAATTCTTGAACTCGATGCCGACCTTGTTTTGCTTGCTATGGGATTCCTCCACGTTGAACACGGTAAGCTGGTAAATGATTTGAATATTAAAACAGACGAACGCGGAAATCTGGTTGTAGATAAAAATTTAATGACAAGCGAAAATAAATTTTTCGCAGCAGGAGATTCTGTTTCGGGTGCCTCACTTGTCGTGCGAGCGTTTAATCAAGGTAGAAGAGTTGCTCGAGCTGTTGATAATTATTTGAAATAAATTTACAGGCTGCCTCAATCGAGGCAGCTTTTTTTATTCCCTTTCGATGACTTCAATTTCGTAAACCAAAGTTGATTCAGGCGGAATTACAAATTTTTTACCATTAACAATGTTTTTCCCGTAATATCCATAAATGCCGTATGCCAGATCTGAAGGTAAAATTATAATTCTCTTTTCTCCTTTTTTCATCTGCGGAATATATTTTTTAAGTCCTGAATTAATGTTCGTTTTCCCTGGTACGAAATCAAATTCTTCTGCACGAGTAGTATTTTCTGGAAGTCCGTGCGCATCAGAAAAAAATTTTGTTTCGTTAATAAGATGATACCCTGAATACTTTACCTTTATTTTTGACGGAGCACTGATATTATCGTTGCTTCCCTGTTGAATTATCAAATGTCCTGAACCATCCTTATATCTTTCTATCCCCTGAAATAATTTATTGATTTTTTCTTCTTCAAGTTTCTTTTTTAATTTCTTTTCCTCCTGTACTCTTTTTCGTGCCTGATCGACAAGTTCGAGAAAGGATTCTGTAGTTGGTCTGAAATTTTTGGCTTCTTCTCCAATTCTGATAATTTCGATGCGTTTGATGGTGTCTCCTTCTGTGATTTTGAAGACAACATTCAAACCTTCAACTACTTCGCCGAATAAAGTGTAATTGCCGTCGAGATATGATCTATCTGCGAGTGTTATATAAAACTGGCTGCCGTTTGTATGAGGACCGGCATTAGCCATACCAACCATACCAGCTTTGTTGTGGTGGAGTTCAGAACTAATTTCATTAGGGAATTCATAACCGGGACCTTCTGCTCCGGTAACAGGTTTGCCTGCCTGTATAACATGACCTGGTACAACGCGATGCCATATAGAACCATTAAAATATGGGACACCGTCGGGCAATTCGGAATTTTTGATTGTGCCTTCTGCCAGACCCACAAAATTAGTAACTGTTAAAGGGACTCGTTTATAGTCGAGGTTTATTAAAATTCTTCCTTTGTTGGTAATTAATTCAGCGTATAATCCGTCAGGCAAAAATGCATCCTGGCGAGAAATTAAAGAATCCATATTTGCTATTTGATAGGCGGCGAGGGCAATAATTAAAGACGAGTGCTTTTGAGCCGATGGAATTACTTCGTTATAAGTATCGAAAATTGAGTGCCATGTTCGTCCGTAAATGTGAGGTCCTTTGAGAATAAGCCACGGTGCAGGAATGTTATTCATAACAAATGAATGACTGTCTGTGCCTCCTCTACCAGCGCGTCTGAATTTCGGTATTGTGTCTATTTCAAATGGATATTCAAGTTGAAGTTGTTTTATGGGACTTAATACACCTTCTACCTGTTTTATTATCGATTCGGGCAATCCTAATGCAACCAGAGGATTTGTGCCGCCGTCGTTGTTGAACATTATAGAAATTTTATTGTGAATGGATTTATTCCTGCTAATCCATGACTGAGATCCAACAAGTCCTCTTTCCTCAGCTGCATATAATTGAATCATAATAGAACGTTTTGGCTTTGCACCTGAAGCACTCAATAATCTGATTGCTTCCATCATTCTTGCTACACCCGAGCCATTGTCGATTGCACCGGTTGCACCGTCGTAGGAATCGAGATGCGCTCCTAAGATTACATATTCGTCGGGTTTTTCTGTGCCTTTTAATATCCCAATAACGTTATGATATTTTATTGGCCCACGATAAAAATGATTTCTTATGTCGAACTGAAGTTTAACAGATTTGTTTTCTTTTATTAAATTAAATATTTCGTCATATTCTTCGGCGAGTAATTTGATGTCGGGCAGAGTAGGTAGATTTTCCCAGGAATTGACACAGCGGGATTCAAGGAGTCTCAGTGGTGAAGGCGACTTTTGTATTGTTCCTAATGCGCCGGCCTTCGTCAGAATTTTTGTTATTATCGAAATAGAATCTTTATCGCGCGCCCAGCCATTATTCACGCCGTCAATCAATATCCACTTCCCTTCGGCTATCTCTTTCAGATTTGAGTTGTTGATGATAATTGAATCGGATAAATAAATTGCATATCCTTCTTGAGCACCTCGTGTTGAAGCTGTATACGACGGTGTTCCAAACGTAAGATTTTTATTGAAGGGTTCAACCATTTTTCCGAACCATGGACCCCTGTTGAATCCTACAGATACTTCTCCAACTTCGTCAAGATAGGCTTCGAGTCCCCATTCTTTGAATTTATCCAGTGCCCACAATGCAGCGTTTGTGTATGCGTGGGAGCCTGTTATTCTGCCTCCGAATACATTGCAAAGATAATGTTGATGCTCCATAACACGATTATCTTCGATGCCCAATTTGTAGATTCTGTAAAATGTGGAGTCGGTTTGTGAAAAACTATTAAATGTGGAAATAAAGATTAAATAAAATAAAACGGTAATCCGAAGTAGTCCTTTCATATTTTTGTTCCTGTAAATAATGACTACTTGCAATATAATTATTTATCGTTTTGTTATGAAAATAAATTGAGGATTGTTTATTTTTCAGGCAGGGCATTAGCAAGTAGCAGGGCAATGAAACAATGGAAAATTTTATTCGCATTTCTTTTTCCCGTTGTTACTAATATTATGGCTCAGAATCTGATACTGAATGAAATAATGTTCAGTTCTTCAGAAAGCAACGGAGAATTCATTGAGTTGTTCAATAAATCATTTAGTGATTCAATTGATTTAACCGAATTCGGAATAAAATATCACACATCCTCGGCGGATTATTTATTGCCGTTAAAAAATGGAAGTCTACTTCCTCCACGTAGCTATGCCATCATTCTCGAAGGTGATTATGATTTTGTTAATGGCGTGTACATGAATCTGATCCCGGATACTGTTATCGTAATGACAATCGACGACAATGCCTTTGGTAGTTCGGGTATGTCAAATTCTGCGGATAGAGAGGTTTCTATTGTAGACAAAAACGGAAACGTAATTGACAGTCATATTTATACTGCAGATAATCAAGCCGGATATTCTGATGAATTGGTAAACGCCGACGAAAATCTCGAATGGAAAAATTCATTGGTGGCAGGTGGCACGCCTGGCAGAAAAAATTCTGTCTCTCCTGTGAATTACGATCTTGCCATTGTGCACTTTTCTGTAACGGATACAGTACAATTGATAAATAAAAGTATTGGTTTTTCAATAGAGATTTTCAATTATGGCATTAATGCGTCGAATGATTTTAATGTAAAAGTACTCTCATTAGTAAACGGCACGGATACAATTGAAATATTTGACAATACTTACTCAAATCTTCTTCCGGGCGATACATTAAATATTAATTTCTACCACGAGTTTTCTTTAGTGGGGATATACAAAATAATTGCATTTCTTATAAGTGACAAAGATGAAATAAATTCAAATGACAGTGCTGATATCGAAATAAAAATATTCAAACCGGAAGCAAACTATAACGATATTGTAATCAATGAGATCATGTATGCACCTGCTGACGAAGAGCCAGAATGGATAGAAATCTTTAATAGAAGCAAAGATACCCTGAATATAAAGGGATGGTATGTTGCTGATAATAAATCTTCAGCACTATTGACCGAAGCCGATCGCTATCTTTATCCTGAGTCGTATATCGTAATCACAGGGGATTCGTCTTTAACAAGATATTATAAACATGAATTCAATCTCTTGACTACAAACCTCCCAAGTTTGAATAATGGCGGCGATGATGTCATTATCAGAGACAAATATCAAAATGTTATCGATAGTGTAACTTATACTAATGAATCTGGGGGAGTTTACGGAAAATCGCTTGAAAGAATAAGCGTCGATACACCGACAAATCAGTTGACCAACTGGAGGGCAACAACGAGCAAGGCACGCGGTACACCGGGAAGGGTTAATTCGTTATCGACTAAAATGTACGATGTTGAAATCGACACTGTTATTCTGAAAAACCCTTTTCAGCTAATTAATGAAATTACAGAAATAGAAGTTCGAATTAAAAACATCGGATTGTCGACGATAGAGAAGTGTTTCGTAAAAATATTTGACGAAGAAAATGAAATGCTTGATTTCTGTACTCAAGAATTTGTACAGACCGATGAATCAAGATATTGCACTTTTGGAATTGAAGAAAGTAAAGTCGGAAGGAAAAAATATTATTGCATTGCATCAAACGACAAAGATCAATTTAACGATAATGACACTTTTTTCTTTTTCATCGACTACGTTGATAAATTAATCGGCAGGAACGACCTTGTAATTAACGAAATTATGTATGCCCCAGATCCGCCAGTACCTGAATGGATTGAGATTTATAACAATTCATCAGAAAAAATTAATCTGAAAAAAATGAAAATGATTGTAGGCAGTAAGCATTTCAACTTGTCAGAGAAGGATTATTTTATCAATTCAGGAAATTATTTTCTCGTCAGTAACGATTCATCGATAATGGAAATTTATCCAGAATTAAGAATAGTTTTAATTGACTTTTATAACTTGAAGAACACCGGCGAAATGCTTGTGCTTAACGATTCACTCGGAAGAACAATTGATTCGGTTTATTATCATTCTGAATGGGGAGGTAAAAACGGAAAATCGATTGAAAGAATAAATGTTGATAGAAACGGTGCTGATTCGTCGAATTGGTTGGAATCGCTTTCGGTAAGTGGTTCAACCCCAGGTAAAAAGAATTCTAATGCACTGAAAAACTACGATGTGATAATAGACAGTGTTTATTACTTTCCAGACAAACCTGTCATAGGAGAAAAAATCAGTTTGTCCATTTCTTTTAAAAATAGAGGAATACATCCACTCACCGGCAATCTGATAATTTATATGGTGTCGAATGGTCTAAAAGAAGAAATAAAAAATGAAACGCTGACCATAGAATCGGAAAGTATTGCGAGCTACGATTCCTTATTTCGAATTTCGAGTCCAGTAAATCTGGAAATATTATTCAAGTCGGAAAATGACGAGGATACAACGAACAATAAACGATGCATGGAAATAATTCCAGGATATTTACCGGCTTCTCTACTGGTCAACGAAATTATGTTTTATCCTCGCGATGAAATGCCCGAGTGGATTGAATTATATAATAATTCAGAAGGTCCAATTTATCTAAATGAATTTACTATAAGTGACAGGTTAACTAATGCTACAGTAACTAAAATAGACAGTTCATTAATTAAGGCGCACGACTATCTGGTAATTGCTTCCGACTCTACCTTCTTCAATTATTATGATTCCGATATTCAAGTTGTAATTGCAAACTTGCCAGTACTGAATAACGATAGCGACGCCGTTGTAATTAAAGATAAAAGAGATGTCACCATTGATTCAGTCTACTATCGTCCATATAGCAGCAAAAAAGCGGGCGTTTCGTATGAACGAATGTCGATCTATTTATCTGGCAATGATACGCTTAATTGGGAGTACTCGCAGGATTCAACTGGTTCTACGCCAGGTCGAAAAAACAGCATCATTTTACACAGGTACGACCTGGCTGTTACCGATATAAGCTTCGCAGCTGACAATATATTGTCTGATGATATTGTGGGGATTTGTTGCGATATAATTAATCAAGGAACTGAGAGTGCTAACAATTTTATTATTGAAATATTTACTCTGAAGAACGGGGTGCAACATTTGCTTGAAAGGCTCGTTTATAATTTATTGCCGCCTTTTGATACTGTGACGGTTTGTACAAATGAAAAATATCCCGCCAAAGAAAATTCTGAGTTGCTTGTAAAAATAATTTATTTACACGACGAAGACACTACTGATAATGAACTAAGTGCGAAATTAAAATTGGGATATAAAAAAGGCACAATTGTAGTTAACGAAATTATGTATAATCCGAGTGAGAACGAACCTGAATGGATCGAGATATTCAACACAACTGAAGATGAAATTAATTTAAGAGGGTGGAGTTTATCGGATGTAATTTCCGAACCAGCCAAAAAGATTATAATTAATGAAGATCAATACATTGCGCCTTTTCAATATAAAGTTGTCAGAGCAGCCGGTAAAAATGAATACTCCAGAGATGCAATTCTTCTGTCGGAATTTCCGTTGTTAAATAATTCTGAAGACGGTATTGTTATTTGTGATTCATACAACAATCAAATAGACAGTCTTTTTTATAAGTCTGGATGGGGCTATAAAAAGGGTGTTTCGCTCGAAAAGATAGCACCGAATTTAAATGCTTGCGATTCTGTTAACTGGACATTATCACTTTCGCCATTGGGTTCTACGCCTTCTAGTGAAAATTCAGTATCTAATTTGCCACATATAAGTGACCAACAAATTGTGATCAACGAAATAATGTACGAGCCGGATGAAATTAATTCCGAGTTCATTGAACTTTATAATAACTCAGATGATACACTTCAGGTTGGTGGTTTATCAATCGGAGGGCATAATAATCTTCGCATCGTTAATGAACTTACGTTAATTTCACCACACCAATATTTTCTGATAGGGAATGATTCTGCTTTAACTGATTACTATAATACTGATGCAAAACTTTTCGTCGATAAATCTTTCAGTTTGCCAAACAGCGGCGCTGAAATCAAAATTGTCGATTTCTATGGTAATTCTATCGACTCTCTGTTTTACAGTCCTGGATGGCATAATCCTTTGATAAATAGCACAAAAAATAAATCGATTGAACGAATTAATCCTTCCATTTCTTCGAACGATGCTAAAAATTGGAGCACTTCGGTGGATGTCAGTGGAGCAACCCCCGGTAGTAGAAATTCAATTTATACATCAGGAGTCACAACCGAAGAAGCAATAACAATTTATCCAAATCCATTCTCGCCGGATAACGACGGATTTGAAGATTTTACTACTATTACGATCAAACAGAAAAATAATATTGGATTGGTAAGAATTCGCATTTTTGATAGTAAAGGCAGACCTGTTAAAACTCTCGAGGAAAGCCGTCCCGTCGGTGCTGAAACAATAATAGTTTATGACGGTTTCGATGATAATTTAAAACCACTGCGAGCTGGAATATATATCTTATTAATCGAGATAATAGACGAGGGTGGACATAAGACTGTTTTCAAGAAACCGCTCGTATCGGCGAGAAAATTGTAATCGGTATATGGGAAATTTTTCTTATTTTTGCCTCTGCATATTTGAGAGGTAATATTGTCGATATCGAGAGAATTAAAAAACATCTGGCAACCCAAGCTACTCGACAAAAGCTTTAGAAACAGGTTTTTTCTTTCGATGGCAATATTGATTACTGTTCTTTTAAGTTTGGCAAAATTTCTCGTTTATAACGAAATGAGACGCGGAGCTGAAATTTACGATCCGATATTGACATTATTTACACCGATAAACGTTACCTGGATTACATTCATCCTGCTCTACATTTCAGTGCTTGTGATGCTTATCTGGCTGAGTTTTCATCCAGAAATTTTTTTACTTGCAATTCAATCCTACAGTTTTGTGGCACTTTTCCGCCTCATTTCCATTTATCTGCTGCCACTGGAAGCAATTCATACGATTATTCCCTTGAAGGATCCATTCGTCGCATTCTTCGGTGATGGGAGGACATTCTTAAAAGATCTTTTTTTCTCGGGACATACAGCTACGATGTTCCTCTTTTTCCTGGTTACCACAGATAAAAAATTAAAGAGAATCTTTTTTGTGGTTACTATTCTTGTAGCAGTTTGTGTATTAATTCAGCACGTGCATTATACAGTGGACGTCTTTTCGGCACCTTTTTTTGCTTACACTTCTTATAGACTTGCATTTCTAATTAATAGCCGCGATAAAAATTGTTAATCACATTTTGAATTTTTTTAGCATCGACGTCGTTTAATGGTTATTCTAACAATGATGGTGCTATGATTACTGAAGGTATTTATTTTCATTATTTAAACTCCTTACTCGAGGGCGATAAAGACACTTGCAAAAGCATAGTTGAAGAGTTGCTTGCAGAAGGTGAAAGTATTAAAGAAATTTATCTTGGATTGTTTCAAAGATCGATGTATCGAATTGGTCAGATGTGGGAAAGAGAGAGATGTTCAATAGCTGACGAGCATATTGCTACGAAAATTACAGAAGCTCTGATCGATTGGTCGATTGAAGTGTCGAAATGTAAAAACAAGAAAGACAAGAGCGTTATTATCGCGTGTATCGATAAAGAATACCATGAACTCGGAGCTAAAATGGTTGCAGGGTATTTCGAAATAAATGGATGGAAATCGACATTCCTGGGTTCGTCAACACCACTGAACGAAATTATCGGTCTAATTGAAACCAAAAAGCCAGACGTTGTCGGTATTTCGGTCAATTTTTACATGAATATACCGAGGCTGATAAAATTAATTTCAATGATTAAGGCCGATTTCCCCGAGCAGGAAATCATTGTTGGTGGGCAGGCACTTGCCGGCAAAGATATTAAGAATTTAACTGGATATAGTGATATCAAATATATTTCCTGTCTTAATAAATTAGACGAGTACCTTGCAGCTTATTAGCTTCTTATTATCAACAATTCTTTCTGGCGTTCGGACAAAAATTCACATCCTTCAGAATTTACTAATACCATCTCTTCCACAGTGGCAATGCCAAATTTATCTACGGTTAATCTCGGCTCGATGGTGAATACATTACCCTCTTCAACTTTTAGCATTGGCAAGTTTCCGTATCTTTCCCATTTTGGTCCAAGTAAAGCACCGCCGTCGTGAACTGCTCTGCCTACTTGATGTCCAAGTCCATGCGGGAATTCGTCGTATCCGTTGATCTGGATATAATTTCTTGCAATCTGGTCTATTTCCCAGCCTTCTTTCCCTGGTTTTAATTCTTTAGCTGCTTTTGTTATTGACTCAACAATTACATTAAATCCTTTGACTACTTCGTCTGGTGGAGCATCTTCACCAGGTCTGAGAACATACCACGTACGCTGAAGGTCGGAACAGAATCCGTCAATTTTAATTCCGAAGTCCATGTTGATAATATGCCCGGGCTCAATAACTCTTTCGGTTGGACCGGAGTGAGCGCCAGCTGTATCGGGACCTGTAAATACAGAAGGGCAATATTCGCTGTCCCATGCTAAATCGAAGCCTCTTTCTTTAACAAGCTGCTGTACGAATTTTGCTACTTGCTTTTCGGTAATTCCGGGTTTAAGAAATTTCGTTACTTCGTCGAATATTTTAAGAGTTTCGGAGATTGCTTGCTTAATCAATTTTATTTCCGACGGCGACTTCCTGCCGCGTAAGGCTGCAACAATATCTTCCGAAGAAACGAATTTATCTGGATAGTCCGTCCCTTTGAATTGTTCCAATAAATCAAGATACAATCCGTGTGTCAATCCGTCAGCGAGACTCGAATTAACAGAATAATTTAAGGCTATCTTGTTCGGTTTTATCGATTCTATTACTTCGAGGAACTTTTCTTTAATGGTTTTTAAATAGGGATGAATATTTTTATACGTACCGACGCTCTTCATATTTTCCAATTCAAGAGAACCAATAATAGCATGGGTGTCGCCGTTTTTTGTAATGATAAATGCCGACTGCCAGGTGGCATTTGTACCGACCATCATATCGAGCATTGGATCTTTCATGTTGCCGGTCTCTCTTACGTAAGTCATCCACATATCGATATTTTTTTCATTTAAAATTTTTGCCGCCTGATCAATCTTTTCTAAAATTAGTTCTTTCTGCATTTGTTTCTCTCTTTGTAAATAGTTCGATATAAATTTATGAATTGAGTTATTGTCGGCAAAATTTATTCTGCATAATTAAACTTGCTTGGTTGCGGGTAATGTGAAAGTAAATGTAGTCCCTTCGCCCACGCGGCTTTCGACGGATATCTTACCTCCGTTTTTTTCGATCATCTCTTTGCATAT
This sequence comes from Melioribacter sulfuriphilus, assembly GCF_051488685.1. Classification (NCBI taxonomy): domain Bacteria; kingdom Pseudomonadati; phylum Ignavibacteriota; class Ignavibacteria; order Ignavibacteriales; family Melioribacteraceae; genus Melioribacter; species Melioribacter sulfuriphilus. Next base: position 407,528 of record NZ_JBPSEH010000001.1, on the reverse strand, counting down.
AACTAAACCGAGCCCGCTCCCTTTTTCTTCGTTTGTACCGTATGTGGTGTGTTGAATATCAACACGGAACAATTTTGGAAGGTCTTCTTCTTTGATGCCAACGCCTGTATCGATTACGGAAACTTTATAGAAGCTATCTTCTTTTTCAGCTTTTAGTGTAATTTTTCCGCCAGGGCGAGTGAATTTAATTGCGTTTGATATAAGATTCTGAAGCACCGACGATATCATATCCTCGTCGGCAAATACAATTGCATCGTTCGGAATTTCGTTGATGATGAAGAGATCTTTATTCTCGGCATTATTTGATAAAAGTGTTATTACCCGTTCGGCTCTTTCCCGTAGCTTAAAATCATGTGGTTCGAATTGGATTTTGCCGGTTTGAATACGTGACCATTGTAAAAGATTTTCAAGAAGAGCAAAAACGTTTCGAGCCGCTTCGTTTATTTTGTCGGCAAACATAACAATCTCGTCACGCGTTAAGTCATTAATGTCGTCTCGTAGAAATTCCGAGAAACTGAGCAGCGCACTAAATGGGCTTCGAAGATCGTGAGCAATAATTGAAAAGAATTTATCTTTTGTGGTAATCTGATTTCTTAATTCTTCTTCTGATTTTTTTAATTGTTTATTAACGGCTTCAAGTTGTAATACCATATCTTTTAGTTTGGCTTCCTGCTCCTTAGATGCTGTAATATCGCGAAGTATTCCACGATAACCAATAATTTTTCCCTCTTTGTCTTTGACCGCAGTTGATGTCTCCAGAACTGTTGCAATTCTACCATCAAGTTTTCTAATTCGTAGTTTGAAATCTTTTACAAATCCGTACTTTTCCAATTTTTTCTGGAATACATATCTTTCATTAGGGTCAATGTAGATATCTTTAAGAATATCAATTTTATGGAGCATATCGTATGAATTAATTCCGAAAAATTCAAAGCCTGCGGGATTTAAGTCTACGAATTTGCCGTCGATTGTGCTTTCGTAAACTACATCTTGAAGTTCCAGGAAGAGTTCCCTGAATTTACTTTCAGCGTCTCTTAGTTTCTCCTCAGTCTCAATTAATTGAGTCAAATCACGTGCAATACCAACATAAGCTACAGGATTACCATTTTCGTCCTTGACGATTGAGGTACTCAATTCAATCGTAAACTCAGAGCCATCTTTTCGTTTATTGACAATTCTTCCGCGCCAGCCTCCCTGAAGTGTGTAGGGATGAATTGCATTAATCAGTTCCGGGTCATTTTTATTCGAACGAAGGAAATCTGTCCTCTTCCCTATAACTTCTTCCGGCTCGTACCCGTAAATCCTTGTAAAAGCTTTGTTCACAAAAACTAAACGATCTTCTAAATCAGTAATTGTGATTGACTCCTGAACTGAATTGATTGTATGCAGCATTAAATCTGCGTCGCTGATGTAATTAAGAATGGACACTTCCGATGACTTTTTTTTATGCATTAGGATAGCCAAATGTCTGATAAAATATAATAAATTAAGTTGTAAAAATAAATCTATGATTTATAACGTTTAGCTGCTCGTTTTAGTCTATCCATAATTGCCAGTCCCAGTCCTTCGGGTTCGACTGCCTCTGCCAGTATAAGATCAACTCTTTCTATTTCGAAGTCATGGAGAAATTTAAAAAAATTTGCTGCAGCTTCTGCCATATTGCCAGAGGCACTCAATATTTTTTTAGAGTAATTTGATAACATTAATTTAGTTGCAATTTCATCGTCTTTAAACAGAAGCAAACCGACTTTTTTATTTTTAAGCGAATCAAGAAAAACTTTATCGGATAAAAGAGATTTGTTTATTATGAAAAGCGGTATTTCGGGTGAGTAATGAAAAGGCAATTGACCTGGCGATTCCGGTGCCGAATCGTTCTTATCGTTGATGGTAAGATGTCCTGTAATTTCTTCAATATCATCTACTGGTATTCCACCGGGTCTGAGAAGTAAGAATGCTCCGTTTTTGTAACCAATAATAGTTGATTCAAGACCGATGGCACATTTCCCTCCGTCGAGTATGAACAGGTCATCTCCGAGTGATTTTTTAACGTGTTCGGCGTCGGTGGGACTTAAATGCCCGAACCTGTTGGCACTTGGAGCTGCTATTGGGCGCTGGCTCAGTCGTATCAGTTTCAGCGCTATTTCATTATTAGGCATTCTGATTGCAACTGTATCGTTTCCTGAAGTGACTATATCAGGCACCGATTTTTTTTTAGGCAGAACAAGCGTTAGTGGTCCAGGCCAGAATTTATCAATTAATTTGTCGATAATCGGTTCGTCATAGTAAACGTAATTTTTTAACGAGGTTTTATCTGCTATATGGAGTATGAGAGGATTAAATGACGGTCTGTTTTTCTTTTCGAAAATTTTCGCAACAGCTATTGGATTTAGTCCATCGGCTCCAAGTCCATAAACTGTTTCTGTAGGGAAAGCGACCAGTTCACCATTTTTAATCAGTTCCGCCGCTTTATGTAATGATTTATCGTTGTATTTGTAGATGGGCATAAATTCATTAAATTTTAACTCGTAAAATAACAAGTTTATAACTTTCTTGATACAAAAAAACAGGATATAAAATGGAAGGATTTTCTTTTCTAAAAAAATTTGTGAAACTTTTAGCCGACGAAACCGCTACTATTATCAAACAGTATTACAAAACGGATATTAAAATTGAGTCTAAAGAAGATGAAACGCCCGTAACAATTGCAGACAAAAAGTGTGAAGAAAAAATGCGACAACTTATTATGAAAGAATTTCCTGATCATGGCATCCTTGGTGAAGAATTCGGTGAATTTAATTCTAATGCTGAATATATATGGATATTAGATCCAATTGACGGCACTAAAAGTTTTATTTGCGGAGTTCCGCTTTTCGGTACATTGATAGCTCTATTGAAAAATGGGGAACCAATTTTGGGTGCTATCAATCATCCAATCCTGAACGAATTAATTATTGGTGATAATCTCAGCGCTGAATGCAACGGTAAAACTATAAAAATGAAATTGAACGATACGATATCCGAAGCAATTTTATTGACCACCGACCACAATAATGTTGCTAAATATAGGAACGCAGCAGGATTTGAAAAATTAACCAGGATGGTTAAGCTATACCGTACGTGGGGTGATTGTTACGGTTATTCTCTGCTGGCCCAGGGCTATGCGGATATTATGATTGATCCGATGATGAGTAAATGGGATCTTGCGGCGTTAATTCCTGTAATAAAGGGTGCCGGCGGAAAAATATCCGACTTCTATGGAAATGACCCGATGAAAGGGAATAGCATTGTAGCATCTAATCCATTACTTCACCAAAAAATTATCGAAATTCTGAATCCTTCGAGTGATTCAAACATCTAATTTTTCGAACTAAATAAAAAATGGAGTTATATCTATGAAAAATATTGTTGAAGGCACAGACTTCAATTTTCATACAGAAGTATTGCAATCGGATTTGCCCGTGCTGGTTGATTTCTGGGCGCCGTGGTGTGGACCTTGCAGAATGGTTGCGCCAGTAGTGGAGGAAATAGCAAATGAGTTGAACGGTAAGTTGAAGGTTGTTAAAGTAAATACCGACGAAAATTATGGTGTGGCTTCTCAATACGGAATTATGAGTATTCCAACACTCGGAATTTTCAAAAATGGAAAAATGGTCGATGCTGTTATAGGTGCCGTCCCTAAATACCATTTGATGTCAAAAATCCAACCTTATCTCGAAACAGCTAACTAATCCACATAATTACACGTTTATAAATAAAAAACCCGATTGAAAAATCGGGTTTTTTGTTTAGGAGGTAGTATTTGATATCTATTAACCTTCAACAATAGCGTCTACTGCGCAAACTTCAACGCATGATTTACAATTGTTGCACAATTCCGGAGCAATAAATGTATGATCTTCGGAAAGGGGAGCTTTAGTCTCTCCGTTTACTGTATATTCTTCGCCTGCATTGTAAATCGCATTGTTTTCACATTCATCAATACAGGCTGCACAACTGATGCATTCGTCTGTAATTACCATGATAATTTCTCCTTTATTGAAAAATAAACACTAAGTATTATCAAAAATCTTGCCATTAGTTTTTTAATCCTGCAATTCATTTTATTGCCTGATTTTATTACTATTGATAAAAATTATCAGATCGTACATAAATATTGAGAAAATGATTTTTATCCGATGCCGACATTCAACAAGTGGCTTTTTATCTGCAGTGGTTTATCCTTTTTAATCCGTCTTTTTTTTATTTTGTATTATCATAATAAACTTTGGTTCTATGTACGTACAAATAGTTTTTCCTTTGCCTTTTAGAAATAGTTTTACTTATTCAGTCCCTGCAAATTTGAAAAAAGATATAGAAGTCGGGGTGAGGGTCGTTGTGCCTTTTGGCAGACGAGTACTAACCGGTTTTGTAATTGGATTGAACGATTCACTCGATGAAAATTCTGCGGGAATAACCGACAGCTCGAAGATAAAAGTCGTTAAAGATATACTCGACAGTCAGCCAATTTTCGATTCCCGGATGCTCGAATTTTATGCCTGGATGTCGGATTACTATCTTTGCTCGCTCGGCGAAGCTTTAAAAACAATTGTGCCTTATGGCACTGATGTGGAATCGAAACGAAAGATAGTGTCCGACGTGGAAATTTGCAGCTCTCTACTATCCGAAGAAAAAAATAAGAACTCTCTTCGCGCAAAAATTCTTGCAGTTCTCTCAGAAAAGGAATTGATTAATATTTCTTATCTTCAAAAAATCATAAAGAATAAAAACGTCTATTCGGTTTTGAGAGAACTCGAAAACAGAGGAGCAATTACAATCTTAAATGAAATTGAGGACGCAAAAGTTAGAGTAAAGAAAGTGAGGTATGTAAAACTTGCTCTACCGAGAGATACTATCTACGATTTAATGCCAGAAATCGAAAGAACAGCGCCAAAGCAAATGGTAATTCTTCTCGAACTTCTTTCTTCTCTAAAAGATAAACCTGCTGCAGAAATTCTCAAAAAAACAGGCTCTTCTTCATCAGCATTGAATAGTCTTGCCTCCAAAGGAATTGTAGAAATCTATGAAAAGGAAGTTGAGAGAACATTTAAAGAAAATTATGCCGAAGAGATGAAACAAATAGTATTGAGCGCTGATCAGCAGAAGGCAGTAGAGACGATTAAGAATTCTAAGGGTAAATTCGAAGTCTTTTTACTTCACGGAGTTACTGGCAGCGGCAAAACTCAGGTTTATATTGAAGCGGCGGAGGATGTGGTGAAAAGCGGTAAAAATGTAATTATTCTTGTACCGGAAATCTCCTTGACGCCACAAATAACCACACGTTTCTACAATAAATTCAAAGACAAAATTGCTGTTTTTCACAGCAGAATGTCGCTTGGCGAAAGATATGACACATGGCGGGGAATTCTATCGGGGAAATATAATATAATTATCGGCCCACGGTCGGCTCTCTTTGTTCCATTAAAAAATATCGGTTTAATTGTAGTCGACGAAGAACACGACCAGAGTTACAAACAATCAGACATGATTCCTAAATATAATGCACGGGACGCTGCGGTTATGTATGGTAAATTTATCGATTCTCCGGTAGTGCTCGGCTCGGCTACCCCTTCAGTCGAAAGTATGTACAATGCTCAAACCGGCAAATATCGATTAATTGAACTACCCGAAAGAATTGACAATGCAAAATTGCCCGATATTAAGTTAGTAGACGTAACTATTGAAAGGAAAAAGAAAAAACTGGAAGGAATATTTTCAGAAATATTGCTGGATGAGATTGGAAGGCGACTTGAAAAGAAGGAAAATGTAATAATCCTTCAAAACCGAAGGGGATTTGCCACTCAGGTTTATTGCGACGATTGCGGAAATGTTATTACATGTACCGATTGTTCGGTTTCGATGGTACACCATATTAGCAAGAATATTTTGCAGTGTCATTATTGTGGCAATTCAATGCCCGTGCCTAAATCTTGCCCGGTTTGTGGTTCAGTGGCGTTGAAATTTTTTGGTACCGGCACACAGCGTGTTGAAGACGAGCTGGCTTTTTATTTTCCGAATGCAAAAATCGAAAGGGTCGACTCCGATTCGATTTCGAAAAAAGGAGCCCTCTCCGAAATTTTGAATGATTTCCGCAATGGCAGAATCGATATTCTGGTGGGAACCCAAATGGTTTCTAAGGGACTCGACTTTTCAAATGTTACACTTGTTGGAGTTGTATCGGCTGAAACGTCTTTATGGATACCCGATTTTCGTGCGGACGAAAGGACATTTCAACTTTTGACACAGGTTTCAGGCAGAGCCGGTAGAAGCGATAAAAAAGGCGAAGTTATAATTCAAACACAAAATTCGAAAAATTTTATTTTCCAGAAGGTAATCGAAAATGATTATTTCGGATTTTATAATGAAGAACTTAAACTTCGGCGCAAAGGCGAATATCCTCCGTTTACAAGAATAGCCCTTGTTGAGATTAAGGATGAAAACGAAAAGAAAGCGCATGCGGCGGCAAACGACTTTCATAAATATCTGATGAGATACAAAAATATTATCGAGATTTCTCCGCCGAACGAAGCGATTATTTTTAAGATAAAGGGTTTTTACCGGTATCAGATATTGGTCAGAAGTTTTAGAAGTCAGGATCCGGCTGGCAAGAAAATTAGAACTGCTTTATTCGATTCGCTTACAGAATTTAACCGCTTATCCCACCATAAAAATGTTATTTTATCTATAGATATCGATCCACAGAGTATATTGTAAAAAAGTGAGGCTGTACTTGTTAATACAGCCTCGATGAAAATTATTGCTGCAGGAATGCGAGGAATGGGATATTAGCTGCCAGCCACCAGAATATAAAACCTACACCGATCCACAAACCGAATATCGTTGCAAAATATTTGCCGGTCTTTTCCGAATTGAACATCTTTGCCAGCGCTATGCTGACTACTGAATAAAACCAGATCGAAAAGATGTCCACTCTCGATAAAAGGAAATAAAGAAATTTTGATTTATCAATATTCATAATTGCTGCAACACTTGTGGAGGTAATATATTTGTTTGTTACCAGTGCAATAATTACCATCACAATAATTTGAATCACTATTATATAATACGGAAGTCCGTATGCTGACATTGTATCCTTGAAGGTACCATCACCTTTAAGAAGTAATTTGCACACAAGGAAATAAACTCCGGCGACTATGAAAAATGTAATAAACGTAATAAATAGAATGCTTATGGCAGTAAATACAATTGCCATCGAGCCACCTTTTTCCATCCTTTCACGTATCTGTTCCAATTGTTCCTCTTTTTGTACTTCGGTCATTTGGCCACTTTGAACTGCTTCGTCAAAATTTTTTTCGATCTGTGCCATCTGTTTTTCGACTATCGAAAGTTTTATTGCCGGATTGCTCATCATAATTACATTCGAAAAAATGGCTGCCACGATAACGATGAAAATTGGAATTAGCCAATCGCTTGTCTTGGGTCCGATTTTTTTTAATTTTTCGAATGTAGCTGCCGGTTCCGAAAATACACCTACAAGTTTGTCTGTGTGACTGAATTCCATTTCCTCTTCTTCTTGTACAGAACTCATTTTGGGAATTTGATTGTCTTGTTTTTCATCCATTTAATGCTCCTTCTGGTTGTGAATTTATCGATTAATTAAAGTTACTTATTTTCCAAAAGGGATTTTAGAACTGGAATTTTAGGCCTTGAATTATTTGTCGAAAAAAATAAGAGTTTATCGCAGTATTAGCAAGGAATATTTTTTAATTCGTTTGGTCTTTTAAATCAGGAATCTTTGTAATTTAGTGATAAACAGTAGAATCAAAAATTCAGAAGGATTTTTATGTTATGAAAACAATAATCGAACCATTCAAAATCAAGACAGTCGAACCGATAAAATTTACTTTGAGAGAGGAACGAGAGGAAATATTGAAGAATGCGGGCTACAATCCATTCTTAATTAAAGCAGAAGATGTTATAATTGATCTTTTGACCGACAGCGGCACTGCAGCTATGAGTTCGGAGCAATGGAGTGGTATAATGAAAGGCGACGAATCGTATGCCGGTGCCAGAAGTTTTTTCCGTTTTGAATCGGCTGTAAAAGAAATTACAGGCAACAAATACGTAATTCCGACACATCAGGGAAGAGCTGCTGAAAAAATATTATTCTCAATTTTGGGCGGCCAAGGGAAATATTTCATCAGCAATACTTTTTTCGATACAACGCGTGCCAATATCGAATTTACAGGTGCCGAAGCAGTCGATTTGTTATGCCCGGAAGGGAAAAAACCCGAAGTGGCAGCTCCTTTTAAAGGCAATCTCGATGTGGAAAAATTAGCTGCTTTTATTGAAGAAAAAGGGAAGGAAAACATCCCGCTTGTAATGATAACCATTACAAATAATTCCGGTGGAGGGCAACCAGTATCGCTCGAAAATATTAAACAAGTCAGAAAAGTTTGCGACCGATACGGCATTCCACTCTTTTTTGATGCCTGCAGGTTTGCAGAGAATGCTTACTTCATTAAAAAAAGAGAAGAAGGGTATTCAGAAAAATCTGTTCGGGAAATCGTTAAAGAAATCTTCTCTTATGCTGATGGCACAACAATGAGTGCTAAGAAGGATGCCCTGGTTAATATCGGCGGATGGCTTTCGATGAATGACGAAAATCTGGCAATGCAATGCAGAAATCTCCTTATTGTAACCGAAGGATTCCCGACGTACGGTGGACTTGCCGGCAGAGACCTCGAAGCAATTGCCCAGGGTCTTGAGGAAGTTCTGGACGAAAATTATCTTAGATACCGCATTCGTAGCACGGAATATCTTGGAGAAAAATTAATGGCTGCAGGTGTGCCAATTATTGAACCGCCAGGTGGACACGCAATTTATATCGATGCTAAAAGATTTCTGCCCGATATACCACCAGAACAATACCCCGGACAATCGATTGTGTGCGAACTCTACCTCGAAGGCGGCATTAGAAGTGTGGAAATAGGATCCGTAATGTTTGGCAAATACGACAGGAAAACAGGTAAACTTATTCCAGCTATGATGGAACTGGTGCGGCTCGCAATTCCCAGACGCGTCTATACTCAAAGTCATATCGATTATGTTGCTGAAGTTGTTGTTGAAACTTTTAATAAACGCCATAAACTAAAAGGCTATAAAATTATTTATGAGGCACCAATACTGAGGCATTTTACTGCACGATTCGAACCAATTATTTAATATGGAACAATTATGAATATCAAAAAACATTTTACAGTCAAATCTAATTGGCAGGTGTGGAGAATACTTATTTCCGAAAGCGACTACCTTGTTATCGAATCGAGAGATAAAGATACAAAAGAAGTCTCTTTTCACTCGTATGATTTGAAGACTGGTAACACGATTTTTGAAAATTTTCAGCTGGACGAAAAATATTACGTCGGCATCGAAACGGTTTATAAAGATATCCTCTATTTTCATAAATATCCCAAACCAGATCTTCCAAATCACAAAGGGATAACGGCATTCGATATCAGCTCTTCTGAAATGCTATGGGACAACGATGAATACTCATTCCTTTTTGCTCACGACGAAAAACTCTATTGTTTCAAACAGGGATTTGACGAAAGATACTTTTACACTGTCGACTATAAAACCGGTAAAATGCTGGAAGATATGGGCAATGACTACAGGAAAATTAATGCGTTACGTATGGAAGCTGACCAACAAAACAAGTATGAAGATTATTCTTTTCCAAAACTCGATTTTGATTATTCCGAAATAAAACCGTTGATCTTAGAAAATCTTGCGAACTTAGAAGTTTATGGCAATATCGAATATGCTACATATAATAATTTATTAATGTTTAACTACCATCTACAGGAAGGCGAAAATTTGTATACAAACTATTTCAGAATAATAAATGTGGATAACTCTAATCTGATTTTTGAAGAAGTGTTAAACAATAAAGCAAGTTCACTTTTTACGGACTCTTTCTTTATTTACAAGGATTACCTGATTTTATTGAAAGAAAAAGACGGTTTAAATATTTACAAGCTGGAGATGTAAATGGAACTGAGCAAAGAGGAAAAAAGAGTCTTATTGCATGCGGCAAGGAAGTCAATCGAAACGATTTATAGCGGAGAAAAATTGCCGTCTTGCGATTATGAAAAATATCCGTCCTTGAAAAAAGAGGCCGGTGCTTTTGTAACATTGACCGAGAATGGTGTATTGCGCGGCTGTATTGGATACATTACTTCCACCAAGCCACTTTACGAAACTGTCTGCGAAGCCGCAATTCATGCTGCTCAGGACGACCCACGATTTGAACCCGTGCGGCGTTCCGAATTGCCGTTGATTAATATTGAAATCTCTGTTTTGTCAGAACCTTTTCCGATTGAAAATTATGACGAGATTGTCATTGGTAAACACGGTTTAATTGTAGAAGAGAAAGGAAGGCGAGGCTTGTTACTTCCGCAAGTGCCTGTCGAGTATAATTTGAGTAAAGAACAATATCTCGATGCTCTTTGTCAAAAGGCCGGACTTCCTTCCGATTACTGGAAAGTAAAGCAGCTTAATCTCTATGCTTTTACTGCTAATGTGTTTAGCGAAGCAGAGCTGGAGGAAAAATGAAAAAAGTAAGACAACCCGCTGTGGCCGGGATGTTTTATCCTTCTTCACCAAAGAAACTTACAGACGAGATCAATGAAATGCTCGAAAAAGCCGGCACAATAGAAACGCCCGATAATCTATTCGGCATTATAGCACCACATGCAGGTTATGTTTATTCAGGTCAAACGGCGGCAAAGGCATATAAACTACTGAAAGACAAAAATTACAAAACTGTTGTTGTCATTTCTCCGAGTCACCGTGAATATTTCCCTGGCATCTCTATCTTTGACGGCGATGCATATCTTACTCCACTTGGTGAAATTGAAATCGATCAGGAAATGAGGGAAAGAATTACCGAAGGAAGTAAAATTATTTTTAAAGGGATTAATGGTCATCGAAGTGAACATGCTCTCGAAGTTCAATTACCTTTCCTTCAAGTGGTTCTCAAAGATTTCAAATTGCTGCCGATAGTAATGGGCGACCAGAGGCGATTGTTTGTAGATGAGCTTGCGGAAAAATTAAGTAAAGTAGCTGATGAACATACTCTCGTTGTTTCGAGTTCAGATTTATCTCATTATTATTCCAAGAATGTTGCCGAACAACTCGATTCGATAGTTGTCAATCATATTAATAATTTCGATTACAATGGTCTTCAAAATGACCTTGAAGAGAACCGATGTGAAGCCTGTGGTGGAGGTGCTATAGTCAGTTTAATGAAAAGTGCCGACCTGCTCAATCGAAAAAATGCGAAGGTTCTGGCTCGTACTGATTCAGGCGACATAACAGGTGATTCAAACGAAGTTGTGGGATATCTTTCGGCAATTGTTTATTGATTCGATTCGATATCGTCGTCTTCCAGTTCTACATCTGGAATTTGAGTAAATGCAATTCTCATTGGTGCAGAATTGAGTGCATTATGCGAACCAGCAAAGTATGCGGCTCCATAACCGTATTTTTTATTCAGAAAGTCGAGAGCGTTGTGTAAAGACCTGGTCTTTTCGTAATTCTCAAAAAATGAAAGGGTGAATTGATTTTCGGGCAGTAAGTTGTAAAGAGTGACTGCAACGGCAAGTGGTTTTTCGCTGGTGTTCGGGTAAAAGTCCCACATTTTTTCGAATGCTTCGATGAATGACATTGTATTTTGCGTATGAGGAAACGAAATTTCATTTCGCCATTTTTTACCGTTAAGAAACTTCACTTTAATCGACATTGTCCCTGCCACATACTGCATATAGCGTAGACGTATAGCGGCTTTTTGGAGCAGACGATGTAGTACGGCATAAGCACCGTTTTTATTTCTGAATTCGGGCGACATTACATGTGAATGTCCCACTGTAGTACGATGTGTCGGAGGGCGTTCGACAACTTCACCTCTGAGTTGCATGTAGATTCTTTCTCCCTCGATTCCGCCCCATACTTTTCTTAAAGTTGATTTGCTGGCTTTGCATAACTTTTCGACCGAATCGATACCAAATTTTCTGAGACGAGGCTCCATCCTTCGGCCGATACCTACAAGGTCGTTTAATTTGAGAGAGAATAAAATATCCGGCAGGTCTTTCTCTTGAATTACAACCAAGCCGTCCGGTTTTTGCATGTCGGTTGCAGTTTTGGCAAGATATTGATTCGGCGCCAATCCAATAGAACATTTGAGAAATTTACCGACATTTTTATATATGGTCTCTTTGATTTTTTTTGCCAGAGCTATTGCATTTTCCGGTTCCCGCTGCTTTCCAACAAGTGTACACGAAACTTCATCTATCGAATATACTTTATCGATAGGGATACACGATTCGATAGCCTCGATTAGCCGATTGTGGTATTCTATGTAAATCCTATGACGAGCCGGTACAATTTGCAAGTCGGGACATACTTTTTTTGCTTCATAAACAGGTGTTCCGGTTTTGATTCCATATTTTTTTGCTTCGTAGCTTGCAGCAATGCAACATGTTGTCTCTGCTTTAACAGGGACAACCGCTACCGGCTTACCTCTCAGATGTGGATATTGCTGCTGCTCGCACGAGGCAAAAAATGAATTGAAATCCAGAAAAAGATTTCTCAATGGCATAGTAACGACGGAAATTTATGGAAAGAATTTAGTTCGGTTTAAACTTATTCAAGTTATGTAAGAAATTCAAATCACTGCGGAGCGTCGGCGCTATAGAAATTTTTGCCTGAATTGTTGACGAGATTTCCGTAACCCGAAATTCTTTCTGCAAGCGACATACCGTCCAGCCCGTGATATTTTAATACCTCTTCAGGAGTACCGCATTCGGGATAGTCGTTCAATCCAATTTTTTCGAACACCTTCCCTTTAAAATGATGTACAGCAGCCAGTGCATCGAGTATTCTATCGCCCAGTCCGCCAGTTGTGGAATGATCTTCGAGAACATAGATTTTTTTGAATTTGTTTGTAATCTCTGCAATCCAGTCGAGGTCAATTTTATTGAGCCACGGCATATTAACAACTTTAAGACCGAATCCTGATTTTTTTAATATTTCGTAAGCCGTCAATGCTTCGTGTAGCATTACAGGACCGTAAGCAAAAATTATAGCATTTTCTCCTTCGGTCAGCTCTGTTCCAATTCCAATTCTGAATTGATAATTGTCAGGAAGCTCAATATTTCTCGGCGAGGGACCAATTATAAGTCGAAGCACGCAATTTTCTTTTGCTTCGTTAATGCAATATTCAACGGCTTTACGGGTTTCGAGTGAATTGCATGGCTGAATGATTGTAATATTCGGGAGATTGCCGAGGAGTGCTATGTCGCGTACGCTTTGATGCGATTTGCCAGGTCCAGCCGGAATCAGACCGGCAAAGTGGCAGACATAAATAATTTTTGTTTTCTCACCAGCGTTATTATAAATTTGTTCATTTGCTCTTGCCGCCAGAAAACTTGCAAATGTATTTACAACTGGAATTAAACCCATTCTGGCCAGTCCGCCAGCAGTCGAAACCATATCTTGCTCGGCAATTCCGTTTTCGATGAATCTATCAGGAAAAGTATATTCGAATTTTCTGAGTTTACAGTCCGCCGCTAAATCGCCGTCGAGTACAATAATGTTAGGATTCTCTTTTGCCAGCTCTACCAGTGCATCCCCGAAAGCATCTGTAACAAATTCTTTTGTAGATTTGAAGGAAACTTTTTCTTCGGGAATATTTTCCGGAATTTCAATGACGATGTTCAAAGATGCAGCTAATTTCCTGATCGAATCACTTAATTCTTTTAATCCTTTTATATAGCTATCGTTATCCGGAGCGCCACTGTGCCATTTATAATACGTTTTACCCGATATCGTTTCTGTAACAGGTTTTTCCATAAACGATACGCCTTTACCTTTAATCGTATCTGCAATTACCATCTTGGGTTTGCCAGTTATCCCTTTTAAATCTTCGAATGTCTTTTTTAATTCATTAAAATTGTGGCCGTTTATTTGCACCACGTGCCATCCGAAAGATTTAACTTTTTCAGTTATATCTTCGATATTGTTGACTTCCGATACAAGCATATCGGTTTGATATTTATTGTGGTCCATAATGGCAATTAGATTGTCGATACGTTGATGCGCAGCTGCCTGGAGCGCTTCCCAAACCTGTCCTTCCTGAAATTCACCGTCGCCTGTTAATACATAAACATTCCCACCGCATTTCTTATATCTTTTTGCCCATGCCATCCCTTTACCTTTAGAAATCCCCATACCGAGTGAGCCTGTACTTGCTTCGATTCCTGGAATACGTACTTCAGGATGACCGTCGAGTCCATTTAGACGGCGTAACATTAATAACTTTTCTTCCGATATTATTCCAATAGAATATAAAAATGAATAAAGTCCTGGTACATCGTGCCCCTTTGAAGAAAAATAGATGTCTCTTCCATCGTTCTCCAGACCCACTTTCTCTACGTTTAATTCATTTAAATAAAGATACGTAACAATATCCATAGCACTGAAAGACGAACCAAGATGTCCCGAGCCTGCTTTTTTAACTGCTACAAGAGTATTGTAGCGGCACATCTCTGCATAAAGTTGCATTCTAATTTCCCAACTGCCTTCACGAGTTCTTACTTTGTCGAATTCCTCTTTCTTGATTATTCTGTATGACATGGCTCTCCTTAAATTACGTTATTCAAAAAACAAAGTTATTGGTTTTAGGACAAACTATAAAATAAAATTACTGTTAAATTTAAGAGTTTTCAAAAACGCGTAAATTTTTCTTGATTAATTTTTCTTATGTTTTTAAGTTAAAGTCAAGCGTTATATTTTAGGGCAATTTCCTCCATTATTCCTTCGTTCAAAAAATAGAGAGTAGAGATGCAAGCGGTTAAAATCATTAAACCGTCTTCTGTAGTACTGATGGTAATATTATTGCTTGCGTGCAGCTCGGTTCCTAAAGAAACAGTTGAACTCAATTCAACGATTGGTAGAGATCTGAGTGCCATGCGGTTTGCGCATCTTGAAACCGTCAAACTTTATTACAGCCGTATTGAAGACGAAATAAACGAATTTATTGACGAAGTTTATTTGCCGTACACGGTAAATAATTTGATAAATCAATTCGGCTCGGAAATTTTAGAAAATGATTCAATTACAGGCGAAACAACGATTAATTATGAACATACAAAAGTTATGATTGAAGAAATTTACAGAGAAGTGGAAAGCTACCGACGTTCCAAATTAAAACCGATAAGAGCTCAGAGAGACAGCATTTTGAGCCAGCTCGACAGTGCGTATCAAAAAATAATCTATGCCAATTCTGTTGTTACCAGTTACCTCCAATCAATTGTAAAAGTAAAGGATTTACAGAATGAATTAATTGCGACAGCTGGATTGAGCGATCTGGGTACAGATGCAGGTAAAAAAATTTCTGATCTCTCCGAAAGAATTAAAGATTTGAAGAAGAAAATTGTATCCAAAGAAGAGAACATAGAAAACATAATAAAAGAGTTCGAAGAATTGATTGATTTAAAGTGAGGGATAAATGAGCAAAAAATTGGATGATTTTCGCAAAAGGGTGAGAATAAAAATACGCGAAAGCAGAGAAGCCTTCGAAGGAAAATATAAAGAAGAACTCGAAGAATTACTGGGATTGTCCAAGAGCGAAATAAAGCAAATTCTACCCGATACTACCGACATGCAGATTTATGAACAGTTAATAGCTGTAGTTCGAGAAGCTTCCAGGATTAATTTAAGCCAGGCAGAACTTAAAAAGAATATAGAAGAACTTGGTAAAGCGGCGGTGGAGCTCTCTAAAAAAATTCCTTCGCTTGCAAAATTGTTTGTATAAAAGAGAGGTAAGTATGAACGAACAGGAAAACGAAGTATTGCTGTTAGATGCTGAACAGCGAAAAAAGGCAAACGAATTTATCGTAAAGCATTTACAAAGTACAATGCTCGATGGAAAGATGGAAATCCATAACCTCAGATTCAAATTAAGCGCAACTTACTGGGTAATAGTAATTCTCTCTATTATCATGTTTATCCTTGGAGTCCTTTTGTTGAGTGTGCCGCTGAAGGAAAACGTTGACGAAATTCAATCTCTGATTTCAGGCGGATTGGGTCTGGCTGATTTAACTGCTCTCTTCTTGTTCAAACCGATTGAAAGAATTCACAAATTGATGGGCGATATGAGCCAGATTGTAATTGCGTTGAACAGTTATCAGACACAGGTGGGTTTAAGATTGATGGAAATGGACTCGACAAACAGAAAATCGATCGGAGAGACTTCCGTTTATATTAGTAGCGCTGCCAGAGAAAGTATTAAAGTTATACAGGATTACTTTGAAAGCACAGCTTTAAAGTCACATTGATTTTATTAACCAAAGATTTTAATAGAGAGAAAATCTTCTTATATTTCGAAGTTCCAAAAAAGAGGGAAAGTTCTTTTATAGAGGGTGCATATGCGATTATGATATTGTTAATTTTACTAATTCACACCACGATTGGGTGGGCACAGCCGAATCTTGATAGCCTTCGCAGAAGTATATCCACTTTACCTGATTCTTTAAGAGTTATGGTCTTAACGGATATTTGCTGGAAGGAGAGGACAAGCAATCCGCAGCTGGCAATTGAAGCTGGCGAGGAGGCAATTCAAATTGCAGAAAAAATAAATAACAAGTCTCTGCATGCTCGTGCACTGAATCTACTTGGAGTAGTCTATAGAAATAAAGGAAATTATGCCAGGGCAATCGACTATTATAAAAAAGCATTAATTCTCGCCGAACAGGTAAAAGATTCTGTTCAAATTGGCTATTCGTATAATAATATTGGTGGGATTTACAGAATCCAGGGGAATAATCCGCTTGCTCTCGAATATGTTCTAAAGGGTTTGAAAATATTCGAACAATTGGATGATAAAAGGGGAATGGCATTCTGCAACATCAATATCGGGTTGGTCTACAAAAATCAAAAGAATTATGAAAAAGCTCTTGAATATCTGAATAAAACAATTGAGTTAAGGGAAGAAATTAAAGACGAAGAGGGCAAAGCACTTGCGATGAATTTAATAGCAGAAATTTATAAAGAGCAAAACAGACTTAATGAAGCGCTTGGATACTACCGAAAGATAGAACGAATCTATAAATCAACTGGTAATAAAACAGGACTGGCTTCCGTTTGGGGAGGTATTGGCGATATTTATTTTGAAAAAGGACAATATAAAAGTGCATTAGATTTGAGGGAGAAAGCGCTGGTATTATTGCGCAACGTAAATTCCATCGAGGGAATTGCTAACAACCTGAGCAATATGTCGCTTATCTATTACAAACTGGGAGATGAAACCAGAGCAGATGAAGCAATGAACGAGGCGATAAAACTGGTTGAAAAATATAATATTGCATACGTAAGTCTTGAATGTTATGAGAATGCAACAAAACTTTCCGAAATGAAAGGAGATTTTGAGACTGCACTGAAATATCACAAAAAACTGACAAATGTTAAGGATTCTCTTATCAATCGAAAAAGTCTTGCAGTTGTTAAAGCTCTTGAATCGATTTATGAAAACGAAAAACAAAAGAAAGAAAACGAATTATTAATTAAAGATATCGAATTTGCCGATAAACAACGCAAATTGCTTATAATTATTACTCTGCTCATTTTGCTAACCGCAGTTGTAATTTACAATAGATACAGAGCAAAAAAAGTAGTCGCCGATGAATTAGCCGAATTGAATAATATGAAGGATACCTTTTTCAGAATTCTTGCGCACGATCTTAAATCACCCTTCAATACCATTTTCGTTTACACAAATTTTTTAATCAGTCACTACGACGAAATAGATGACAGCGAAAGGAAACAATTTATCGAAAGTATAGAGAGAGCAGCTAAGAGCAACTATCAATTGCTGGAAAACCTGCTGATGTGGTCGCAGGCTCAGATGGGCAAACTCGAAATGCAGATAGTAAATATTGACCTCTACGAAGTAGTCAAAACAAACTTTTTCCTGCTCGAAGAAGTAGCTAAAAGCAAAGAGATTTCACTCGAAACTTCAATTGAGCCCGGGATTGAAGTGTTGGCCGATGAAAATATTCTCAACACAATTTTTAGAAATCTGATATCCAACGGGATCAAATTTTCCGAGAAAGGAGGGAAAATTTTTGTTGACGCGGTTAAAGAAGATAAAATGGTGAAAATTACTGTGGCAGATAACGGCGTCGGTATGGATAAAGAAACAATGGATAAACTTTTCGTCCGCAATACAAGAATCAGTAAAACAGGTACATCGGGCGAAAAAGGAAGCGGATTAGGTCTTTTACTATGCAAAGATTTTATCGAAAAACTCGAAGGGGAAATTTGGGTTGAAAGTGAACTCGACAAAGGCAGCAAATTTATTTTTACTCTTCGTAGTTATGAAAATCAAAATGAAGAGTCTAATTAAGTGATCGGGCAATAATTTCTTGAGCCTCGCTGAATGATTCAATTCCATCTTTTGCAAGTGTATAACCAGTAATTTCATAATAAGCCGAATTCACTTTTTTGATAATTACCATTGCTTCAATACCCCGGGGCGTTATAAATCTATAACGAGCGGAAGTGTAAGTTTTTTCTTCCACTATTTTGATTTCCGAAAAACCATGAAAATTTTTCCCGAATTTTAGTTTTAAAAAATATCTGTTTAGCTCGGCAATTTCGTCAAGCCGCAGATCGGCATTTACATTAATCTTGTTTATCTCGATGAATGCTTCCCTATTTTTATCTGCAATTAATACAAATTTATTTTGCTCAAATGCTGTGTCCAATATCTGCCAGCCATCGGGCAGTAGAAACGAATAATTATCATGTGCAATTTCAATTGACTTTACCGATACGTTATGAGTGGCACATCCGGCGAGAAACAAAAATAAAATTATTGTGATTAATCTAAGCATTCGAAAAAGTGCCGAAGATTAACAAAATGCTAAAATAAACGGGACTATTCTTTACGCTTGAATTGAACATCTTCAAGCGTAAGAAGCAGCGAAATTCTATGTGATGCAGGAAGAGTTTCGTCTTGATTGCCGCTAACTCGGGAGTAGGAATAATCGATCACCATTTTAGGTAATTTAATACCTGCGCCGATTGTCAATTGTTTTACGTCTGAATATCCAACGCGTAGTGCAGCAATATTTTTGTACTTGTATTCGATTCCTGTATGGAAATCAAAACTTACAGGACCGAGATTAAGATTGGAAGCGAATTTTCTATTTTCGAATCGGGTGTCGATATCAATGGCAGGTGAAAGAACACCTTCCCAGAAATTGATTAAATATGCAGCGCCCAACTTTAATGTTGGAGTAATTAATTCGTTCCTTCCGGTGTCCCAGGCAACGAGTGTAGTGGTAATATCCTGAAAGTTGAGTCCCAGAAGCAAGGAATTAAACGGCTGATAAAATGCACCGATATCGAAACCGATTCCCGTTGCGCTGTATTCTGCAATGTCTCTACGGATAATTTTAATACTGGCTCCCCAATAAAAATTATCTAATTGTCGCTTAGCAAACGTAAGAAAAAATGCCCAGTCAGTGTTGTTGAATTCGGTTATCTTCGAGTAGTCGAGACGGTCTGTATGGATATCAATAACTCCATCTCCGTTTGAATCGTATAATGCGTTTCTTGTGTCGGGAATGCCGTCGATACTTAGTCTTATAACACTGAGTCCTAAACTCATGTCTTTATCGTAAGGGATGGCAACAGCCGCATAATTATAGTTTACGAGGCTTCCAAAATGTTCTTCGTGCATCAATGCTACTTGAGGATAGTCGATATGTGCCAGAGCTGCTGGATTCCAGTAACCGGAGGTAACATCGTTTACGAGGCTCGTTTGAGCTCCACCCATCCCTGAAGCTCTGCCGCCGACTCCAATTGCGAGAAATTCTCCACCGTATTTTCCAATTACTGTTTGAGATATAAGGCGGGATGAAGTAATCAGGAGTAAGATCGTAACGATTAATACTTTTTTCATATTATTCTCCTTTGTGGTTTTATCGTAGCAACTGGAAAGCCGATCTTCTCCTTAATTTTCATATAAAAATTCGGGTCTTAAAAAAGACCCGAATTTTTCAGACAATTATAAAATTTATCTTATAAGAATGCAACCTTATTACTTCTTTTCGGTTTGTTTTGCAACAGCATCGATTGCTGCTTTGATTGCTTCCTGGTCGCCGAGATAATAATGTTTAATTGGTTTCAAATTATCGTCGAGTTCATAAACAAGAGGAACTCCAGTCGGTATATTTAGATTAACAATTTCTTGTTCGGAAATATTATCGAGATATTTAACTAATGCGCGTAAGCTGTTTCCGTGCGCTGCGATTATAACTTTTTTACCACTTTTTATGGTTGGAGCGATCGTTTCATGCCAGTAAGGCAGAAAACGTTCAACTGTCAATTTCAGACTTTCGGTCAAAGGGATGTCTTTTTTGTCGAGGTCTTTGTAACGTGGATCTTTACCAGGATACCGCGGATCGTTTTCGTCTAATGCTGGAGGAGGTACATCGTAACTTCTGCGCCACAATTTTACCTGTTCTTCGCCGTATTTGGCCGCAGTCTCAGCTTTATTTAAACCCTGTAGCGCTCCATAATGACGTTCATTAAGACGCCAAGACTTTATTACTGGAATCCACATTAAATCCATTTCTTCCAGTGCAATGTAAAGAGTTTTGATCGCTCTTTTTAGAACAGAAGTAAATGCGATATCGAACGTATAACCTTCTTCTTTCATTATTTTGCCTGCCTGGTGTGCTTCTTCAATTCCTTTTTCTGATAAATCGACATCAGTCCAGCCGGTGAACAGATTTAATTTGTTCCACTCGCTTTCACCATGTCGTAATAAAACTACCTTGTGCATAATTACCTCGTTTTGTGAAAAAAATCAGATGCAAATATAATAATTTTCGGAATTACGGGGTTTATTTTAATGAACGTAACATTTATCTTTGTCATAAACTTCGAGTAGATATGAAAAGAAAATTAATATATCATTATTTCACAGACGACGACTTTCTCCGTTTTTCAAGGGCAATCGAAAAAGCAGAAAAATCTACTTCTGGCGAAATTCGATTGGCTATTAAAGGAGAACTCCCTTTTTTTGCTTCCCGTAAAAAAATCCGACTATTGGCAGAGGAAGAATTCAAAAAGCTTAATATGCAAAATACGAGGGACAGAACCGGGATTTTAATCTATCTTCTTTTACCCAGAAGAATGTTCTATATTCTTGCTGACGAAGGCATTAATTCAAAAGTAAATCAATCTACTTGGGACGAAATAAGGGATATTATGCAGTCCGAATTTATGAATGGAAAATATTCAGACGGCATTCTAAAGGGAATCGAACTCGTGGGCAAAATTCTTTCCGAAAATTTTCCGATTAAAACGGACGATACAAACGAGTTGTCGAATCAGATTATTACATGATTTAGTGAATTTTTTATTTTGTGTTGTTGTTTCAGGATACGCGTAATTCGATAAGAGTGTTATGCCAGTAAACAGAAGAAATTTTTTAAATAAACTTTCGTTGTTGACAGTCGGTTCGGTTTTTTCATTTTTATTCGGTAGCAGTAATACCAAAGCCGAACCACGTATTGAATTAAAATACAGACCTGAACCGGCCAACTGGGATAACGACAGCATAACACTTTCCTGGATCGGGCATTCGACTGTTTTAATCAACATTATGGGGAAATGGATATTAACAGACCCGGTTCTGTTCGATCGAATTGGTGTGTATCTTTTCGGAACGAGTTTTGGACCTTCGAGAATTTCTCCGCCCGCACTCAATCGAAATGAAATACCACAACCGGATATTATCCTCCTTTCGCATGCACATATGGACCACATGGATTATCCTACGCTTAAATATTTTGCCCAAAAATATCCATCGAAAATAGACGTTATTACCTCTTATTTAACAGGCGATGTTATCGAAGACCTTCCCTGGAAGTCTCTCAATATTATGGATTGGGGCGACGAACTTAAAATTGACGGAATTAATTTCAGAGCCCTGAAGGTAAAGCATTTTGGATGGCGTTTCCCGTGGGAGAAAGACCGCTCACGTGGTTTCTTCAAAGATGGAAGAAGCTATAATGCATATCTAATTGAATATCAAAATAAAAAAATAGTTTTCGGTGGCGATACTGCGATGACAGATGAATTCGATATACTTAAGGATGAAAATGTCGATGTTGCAATAATGCCGATCGGAGCTTATAACCCCTGGCGTAGAAGTCATTGCAATCCTGAGGAAGCTTTGCAAATGGCTGCTCGAATGAATGCAAAATATTTTGTGCCGATACACACTAAAACATTCAGACAGGGAAACGAACCGGTCGACGAGCCTATTGCATGGCTACGAGAATCTGCCTCAAAATATCCAATCAAAGTGGCACTCGACGAAATTGGAAAGACTTTTTCTCTTAAAGAATTCAATTTGGGAGAGAATCGTTAAGACGCTGTATTATTATCCCGCTTACAATCAATACTAATCCTGCAATAGACGAAAGCATCATCTTTTCACCCAATATTAACCAGATAAACAAAAGAGAGATGAAGGGTGAAAGGTATGCCAGAGTTGCCGTGCGAGCTTTATTTTCACTAAGACGTAGAGCTCTAAGCCATAAAACAAAGGTTATACCCATCTCGAAAAATCCAACATAAATCGCTCCTATTAAATACTTGTAAGATATGATCGAAAACGAATCGAATATTAAAATGTAGATGAATGTATAAATTGTACCGAAGAAAAACGATCCGAATAATTTCTCGTCTTCCTTACGACTATCGAGCAAATTAAAAGTCCAGAAGAGACCCCATAACAATGAACTGCCCAATGCGAGGCTCACACCAAGTATGTTATGAAAATGAAGTGAAAAAATATATCCGCGTGTGGCAATTATGATCACTCCCAGAAAAGCTAAAATTAATCCGGCAATAATTCTAAAATTAATTTTGTTCTTCAGAAAAATTGCTGCAAAGATTGAAATTATAATTGGCCATGTATAGTTGAGAGGCTGAGCTTCCTGCGCGGGCAATAGTGAATATGCCTTGAACAAAACGAGGTAATAAAGAAAAGGATTGAGCAGGCCAAGCAGTATATTGTTTTTGATGTGATTTTTCGAAAGCAGAATTTCGCCAACGCACTTTTTTCTCTGGATTATGAAAAATGCAAAAATCAATGTACTTGTTAACGAAGAGTAAAATAAAAGTTGAGCATAATTCATTCCTGTAAGGGTTAACTTGAATGCAGTTGCAACCGTAGACCATAAAAATACAGCACTCAATGCGTATTTTAATCCGCTCTTACTCATTTTTCAATCTATTTTATTTTATGGTTCTGAAAATAGAAAAACTTATTTTATTTTTTTTAGTTTGTTATGAAAAAAATGTCGATTATCTTAAAGTAGTGATCGAAAACATAAAGGTGAATGTATGTTTAAAAAAGAAATTTATATCAAAAGAAGAAATTTGATAAAAAAGAAGATTAAAGAGGGAATAATATTATTTCTTGGAAACGGCGAAGCACCGATGAACTATACAGATAACACATACCGCTTCAGGCAGGATAGCACATTCCTTTACTATTTCGGCATTGACGAACCAAATTTTGCAGGAGTGATAGATATCGACGAAAATAAAGAAATTCTTTTTGGTAATGATTTTGATATCGATGACATTGTATGGATGGGGCCGCAAAAATCTGTCGAACAAAAAGCACACCTCGTCGGAGTTGGAAAATCAGAGCCGCTTTCAAATTTGCAACAATATTTAACCGACAATATTAAGAAAGGAAGAAGAATCCATTTTATTCCTCAATACCGCCACGAAAATATGCTTAAACTCCAGATCCTGCTCGGCATCGATGCTCTTCGAATTAATGAATATGCATCGCAAAGCCTTATACGTGCAGTTGCAGAACAACGTGCGGTTAAATCTAAAGAAGAAATCGAACAAATTGAAAAAGCTCTCGATATTTCGTACGAAATGCATATCGGTGCAATTAAAATGGCTAAACCCGGCATTATCGAAAAAGAAATTGCAGGCTATGTAGAGGGACTTGCTTATTCAATGGGACGAGGATTGTCCTTCCCTGTGATTCTGTCGAAACACGGCGAAACTCTCCACAACCATTCACATAATAATATTTTAAAGAAAGGCGACCTGGTGGTTCACGATAGCGGTGCCGAAAGTCTGGAACATTACGCCAGCGATATCACAAGAACATTCCCCGTCGGCGGAAAATTTTCGGAACGGCAAAAAGAGATTTATAATATCGTACTATCGGCCCAGCTTGCAGCAATTAATTTTATTAAACCAGGAAGAAGTTATAAACAGGTCCATTTGAAAGCTGCATCTGTAATTGCTGAGGGACTAAAAACAATCGGGTTGATGCAGGGAGATATAAAAGAGGCAGTTGTGAAGGGAGCACACGCGCTCTTTTTCCCACACGGTTTGGGGCATCTACTCGGGCTCGACGTTCATGACCTTGAAAATTTCGGGGAGGGCAACTTCGGTTACGACGATAGAATTAAAAGAAGTTCTCAGTTCGGTCTGAAGTCGCTCCGATATGCCAGAGCGCTTGCACCGGGAATTGTAATTACAGTTGAACCCGGAATTTATTTCATTCCTCAATTGATAGACAAGTGGAAAGCGGAAAATAAGTTCACTGAATTTATTAATTATGAAAGGCTAGAAAAATATAAAGACTTTGGAGGCATTAGAATAGAAGACGATATATTAGTAACAGATAATGGTGCACGCGTTCTAGGCAAAAAAATTCCCAAATCTGTCGAAGAATTGGAAGCCCTGGCGTCGGCTTAAATTTTTTCTCTTGCATTTATTGAGTTTCATTACGTACTTTAAATAGGACGTTAAGGCTTAATAGGAGGGATTATGAAGACAATTAAAGAGTTGCTTCAAAATAGAAATATATTTACAGTAAAAACGGGAACTTCCGTTGTAGATACGGTGAAATTTATGGCAGAGCATAACATAGGACTTGTACCGGTTCTGGATGACGAAGGTAAGCTCGTGGGTGTATTTTCTGAAAGAGACCTTGTGAAAAGAGTAATTGCAAAAGGGCTTGATATCAAAACAACAAAAATTGAC
The DNA here is from genome assembly GCF_051488685.1 of Melioribacter sulfuriphilus. Taxonomy (NCBI): domain Bacteria; kingdom Pseudomonadati; phylum Ignavibacteriota; class Ignavibacteria; order Ignavibacteriales; family Melioribacteraceae; genus Melioribacter; species Melioribacter sulfuriphilus. The sequence goes on along the minus strand of NZ_JBPSEH010000001.1, from coordinate 382,364 downwards.
GATGTAATGACCAGAGAACTAATTCTTGCCGACATAAATGAATCTCATCAGGAATGTCTTAAAAAAATGAAGGACAAAGGGACACGTCATATCCTCGTAATTGAAGAAGGAAAATTAGCGGGAATACTGGCTATGCGGGACCTGCTTGAATTCGACCTTACTGTTCAAAAGGAAACTATAGAAGTATTACACAATTATATTTATGCAAAATAATTTTATGTTCGACATTAATGCACAGAATCTGATTCAATTTATGCTGGCGCCTGCTGTGATGATAAGCGCCTGCGGCTTGCTTCTATTGGGAATTAACAATAGATATTCGCTTGTAGTTAATCGTATTCGTCTACTCAACGAAGAAAAAAGAAAACTTTTTGTCAAAGTAGGCGACAAGCCTCTTTCTACAACGGAAAATCTACGTCTTGTAAGTATAGCCAGACAAATTGAACTGCTCGTTTATCGCGTGCGTTTGATCAGAAATTCTGTGCTCAGTTATGTTGCCGCTGTAGCTCTATTTGTTTTCACGTCGATGCTCCTTGGAATCGGCTATCTCTTTTCACTGGATTACCTGAATATTCCGATCGTCATTGCTTTTTTGATAGGAATGATTCTGGTGCTTACAGGAGCGTGTTTTGCCGGCTTTGAATCAAAGAAAGGATACGATATTATTAAATTCGAAGTCGATGTAGATGACTGATAATCATAATTTTCCTGACGATCTGCTACTTCCCACCAACATGATTCAACTTTATGCAAGGGGCGCCTTCCCGATGGCTGAATCTACAGGTGAAATCAATTGGTACCTACCTGAAATCCGCACTATCATTCCACTGGATGGCTATAATGTACCGCGATCCCTCAGAAAATTTATGGAATCGGTCGATTTCGAATATCGTTACGATACAGCCGTCATGGAAGTCGTACGTCAGTGTGCTAATCGACCTTCCACTTGGATATCAGAAAGATTAATCGAAGCCTACAAAGGACTCTATGATTTGGGCCATCTGCATTCAGTCGAAGTATGGCAGAAAAATAAATTAGTAGGTGGACTTTACGGTGTAACTTACAAAGGCGCTTTCTTTGGCGAGTCGATGTTTTCCGCCGTGTCCCAGGCTTCAAAATGCGCTTTGATAAAGTTAATCGAACGACTGAATGACCGCGGCTTTGTGTTGCTCGATGTTCAATACGAAAACGAGCATCTCAAAATGTTTGGTACAGTCCAAATTAACTATGAAGAGTATCACAATCTTCTTATTCGCGCCTACAAGAAGAATGTTGTATTCTAATTGTTTATATTGAACATCAAAAACAAGACTACAATGGTTAAAAGAATAATTATTCTAATTCTGTTTATGGCTTTTATTGTTTACGGTCAGAGTGTAGGAGGCGCTTTTATGCTTGGGATTCCGCAGGGTGAATTTAAAAATAATGTAGACCGTCTTGGCTATGGTATCCAGTTTCAGGGGCAATTGTGGGAAACAACGCATGATATGCCATATACTTTTGGACTTAGTTTTAGTTATATGGTCTATGGCGAGGTTTCAGAATCAAGGCCATTTCCCGGCTTTCCAGAGGTCTTTCTGGATGTAGAAAGAATGAATAATATGGCCAATGCGCATCTCCTTTTTTATCTATCGCCATTCGAAGGTGTATTTAAGCCATATCTTGAAGGCTTGTTTGGTGGGTCGTATCTTTTCACGACATCAAAAGTCAAAAGTCGACATTCAGATGAACCTTTCGCAGAAGATACTAATTTTGACGATTTCAACTGGAGTTATGGTGGCGGATTTGGAAGCCTGTTTTTGCTTACCGACAACATACCAGGAATAAAGTCGCTCCATCTTGATGTTAAAATCAGATACTTATACGGCACCGAAGCCGAATATCTCACCGAAGAAGACATTGAAATTATTTCTGCAACGCAAGTGCGTTACAATATAAGACGCTCACGAACTGACTTGCTGACATTCGGAATCGGTGTTGTCGTAAATTTTTAGTCGTTTCTTTATTTAGTACTTAGATTTTTATATAATTGTTTAGTTAATATTTACAAACTAATATAAAAAGGTGGAATTATGATATCCTACAAGGAATTGGGTCTGGTTAATTCCAGGGAATTATTCAAAAAAGCAGTCGATGGCGGTTATGCAATACCTGCATTCAATTTTAATAATCTCGAACAGTTGCAGGCAATTATAAGTGCATGTGTTGAAACTAAATCGCCCGTCATTCTTCAGGTTTCCAGCGGGGCACGTAAATATGCAAATCAAACTTTACTGAAAAATCTTGCAAAGGGTGCCGTAGAATACGCTGAAGAACTTGGATATAAAATTCCGATTGTATTGCATCTGGATCATGGCGATACTTTTGAATTATGCAAATCGTGCATCGAAATGGGCTTTTCTTCTGTAATGATTGATGGTTCACATCATCCTTACGAAAAAAATGTGGAATTGACCGCTCAGGTGGTTAAATACGCTCATAAATACGATGTTACAGTTGAAGGTGAACTCGGTGTTTTGGCCGGTATTGAAGATGAAGTGCAAAGTGAAGTTACTCATTATACAAAACCCGAAGAAGTTGAAGACTTCGTTAAAAAGACAGGTGTTGATTCACTTGCAATATCAATTGGTACGTCGCACGGAGCGAATAAATTCAAACCAGAGCAGTGTACACGTACTGAAGACGGAATTTTAATTCCTCCGCCGTTGAGATTCGACATTCTTGAAGAAATCGAAAAGAGAATACCCGGCTTCCCGATTGTGCTTCACGGCGCTTCTTCAGTGCCACCAGAGCTGGTAAAAATCATCAACAATAATGGTGGACGTCTGAAAGATGCAGTAGGAATTCCAGAAGAACAACTTAGAAGAGCTGCCCGCTCGGCTGTTTGCAAAATCAATATCGATTCCGACGGAAGACTTGCAATGACTGCCGCAATCAGAAAATACTTGAACGAACATCCGGAAGAATTCGACCCGCGTAAATATCTCGGTCCTGCTCGCGAGGCGTTGAAAGAACTCTACAAACACAAAATTGTAAACGTGCTTGGCAGTAACGACAAAGCTTAATTAATTACAAAAAAAAGAGGCTGTCAATTGACAGCCTCCTAAACTTACATTAAAGTCCCTTCAAAATTATTTTTCTAGTAAGAAGTCTGCAATTTTCCCGAGGTCTTTTACATCCAGATTGTTGTAGGCTGGCATTACTATGTTTTTATATTTTAATTTATATTCCTTAAAACGTTCGTCGCTGCTGTAAGACGATGGATTACGCAAGTAGTTAATTAATCTATCCCGTGTCCAGTGTTCCTTTATATTTACCAGTGCAGGAGCAATCGTGCTGCCTTCGAGGTTTTGACCATGACACGATACACATCCATTCTGTCGAATTAATGTCATTGCGTCCAACTCCTGATTCGACTGCATCGTTTTTTCGGAATAATTTTCGGGCAGCGACAACGTCTCTTCTTTTTGAAGAATTCTGCCCAGAATGAAGAGCAACAAAAAAATACCAAAAAATGCAGTAAGCCATTTCTGTGCATTTGTCATTTTTAAATTCCTTTCCTGAATTTTGAATGTAAAGTTATTATTACCACGATTATAAAACAAATTAATTTGAGATTATTTCTTTGTGATAATATTCTCTGTATTTAATAATTGCGTTGAAAATCGATTCGGCTATTTCTTTTTGGCCTTTGCTACTTTTAAGATACTCCTCGTCGTGTCGATTGGAAATATACCCTGTTTCAATTAATACAGACGGCATAGATGCGCCAACCAGCACATAAAATCCAGCCTGTTTAACGCCGTTAGTCGGGATATTAACTTTTCTCTTCCATTCATCGTTAAGAATTTCAGCAAACTTTTCAGAATAGCGCATATATTGTGAGTGAGCCATGCTCACGAGTATAAAATTTTCATCCGTCAGTTCCTTGTATCTATCTGGATTATCTTCGTATGCAATTACACTATTTTCAAATTCTGCAATAGCTATGGCTTCTTGAGTTCTGCCGGGTCTCAAAAGATAAACTTCGAAACCTCTCTGAGTGCTTTTTTTCTTTGGCATAGAATTGCAGTGGATCGATATGAACAATTTACCGTTTGCTTCGTTAGCAATTTTACCTCTTTTATAAAGTTCAATAAAGCTGTCGTCGGTGCGTGTATAAACCACTTTGACTTCTGGTACTGACTTCTCAATCAATTTTCCGAGTTCGAGAGCAATTTTGAGATTGATATCTTTTTCTTTTACGCCCGTTGTCCCGATGGCGCCAGGGTCCTTGCCGCCGTGCCCGGCATCAATTACAATTGTATCAAAAATCCATTTCTCCAGAGGGGGATTATTATCAGCAGTAAACAATTTGCTGTGAACGGTTACAATTAATTCTCCGTTTGATGGATTGCGTATTATTTCGGCGTCGGAATAATCGCCTGATAATCCGAATTCTATCTGTTTGCTATTCGGTGAGATATTTATAAGTCTAATTGATTTGATAAATCCTTTGGGACTAAATTGAGTTACTAATTCTGGATTGATTTTTTCAGAAGAGAAAAAAAGAAATAGTTTGTTGTCTTTTATCGAAATTCGCGGAGTAATCACGCGCTCGGAAATTTTTAATCTTATTAATGAGCCATTCGCTTTCTCTTCTACGCTAATATTTTGAACGTCATAAAAATTTCTATCTGCAGGCAGACTTTCTTCTGATAAAGGCTTCTTCGATAAAATTAAATGTTTTCTGGATGGGATGAATTTAATGTTGTAGCCCGAAGTTTTCTCGAGATAGCCGATCATATACGACAAGGGAAAAAAGACGTCGTTTTTAATAAATAGTGTGGATAAGGGTAATTGATAAACTTCCTGTTTGCCCGAATTTTTGTCGGTTAAAACTATAAATTGGCTCTTGGCTGTAAGCTTGATATTATATAATTCGTATTTTAATTCGACTTTTTGAGTTTTGTCGGTATAATAAACCCCGGCAGAAGTAATCGATGCAAATTCGGTTGCCGATATGTAAATGTTTCCTTTTTTTGTTACAAAAGAAAGATGAGCTGAAGTATCAGGTAATTCAACCGAAAGTTGGTATAAACGCTGAGCCGAAACCGTAATTGTGAATGATAGTATTAATAAAAGGAGATGAATAAATTTCATTACAGGTCACCCAATAAAAGGTATCATAAAAGAAGTTGATTTTTTATAGTTTCTGTACTCTTCGCCCAAGTGTTTTTCGAGCAATTTATCTTCCAGGACTGCCCTAAGTACGAATAGGGGCAATTCAACCAACAGAACAATTGGTATGATTAAGTAACTCGCAAAAGCCAAGCCAGCACCCAGATCGCTCAGTACCTGACTCAGATATTGTGGATGACGAATGAATCGATAAGGTCCATTCGTAATTAATTTGTGGTTTTTCAATATAGCTACGTCCTGTGTATAATAATCCCCGAGCGTTTTATAAGACTTAATTTGCAACCATGAAAAAACAATGTAAAGTAATAAGCCGATTGTCCTGACGTAGAGAAATTTTTCATCGCTAAGGTTATTCAAAGTGCCGACACCGAAGAATGAGAGAATAATCAATACTATTATCAAAGCAGATATATTTGGTGGAATTTTTTGAAGATAAGTAGCCGGTCGCTCTACTACTTTTGTAATCGATGTTTTTAGTCCTTTGCGCGCGCCACTCCAGTTTGCACTGCTTGATACTATTAAATTAATTAGTACCAGTATCGATATTGCATCCATTGTGTAATCCAGATAATAGTTTGTTGATAATATAATAACTTTGTGATATAAATCTCTAATATTAGTTGCCTCTGCAAATTTTACATGTTAAATTTACATTCGAGCAAAGCCATTAAATAAAATGTTGTCTGTTTTCGATAATTTAATAAATAGCACGCATTTTGAAGCTAGTAAATAGAATATCAGCTCTTCAGAAGGGTTGAAGATGAATACAGGACAGATGTTAATAACAATCGGGGCTATCTTTCTGCTGACGACGGTAATATTGAATGTCAATAGGGGTTTGATGACCACGACAACTACAATGTACGACAGTCGTTATCATATTATGGGCATTTCATTAGCCACATCAACAATTGAAAGAGCGACAGGACTGGCTTTTGATAACGAGAGCGATACGACGGATCTAACCTCGCTATCGCAACTGACTTTACCAGAGAATCTCGGCATTGAAAGTGGGGAATCGTCGAGCAATCCAGAGGCCTTCAATGATTTTGATGATTATAATTGTTACCGCTACGTACCGAAAGCCGACACAATAAGATTGGAAGGAACTGACAGCCTTTTAGTTTACAATACCCTCTGCCAGGTCGACTATGTGGACCCTGACAATCCGGAACAAGTATCGTCCAATAGAACATGGCATAAGAGAATAGTGGTAAAAGTATTCAGCGATAGCATGTCCGATACAGTGTCGATGTCTACTGTTTTTAGCTATTGGTATTTCAGGTGAAAAATGGGATTCAGTACATTATTAGACATATTGGGTTCAACAATAGTCGGTGGAATGCTCCTTTTGATCCTATTCAGGATGAACGACGCGGCCGTTGAAAATAATTATAATTTCAGCGGTGAAAAAATTGTTCAGCAAAATTTAACTGAAGTGGTTAGACTGCTCGAATACGATTTTCGTAAAATCGGTTATTGTAAAGATTGGTCAAAAATTCCCGATCCTACAAAGGCAATTCTATATGCCGATTCAAATGGAATTAGATTTTTAACAGATATAGTCACAACTACTGATCCTCTTGGGGACGGAGTTCCCGACGAAATTTATTATTATATTGACCCGAATGATACCCTGACATCTCAGACTCCCAATCCGAATGATGTAATACTTTACAGAGTGGTTAATAATGAAACACCCAAAGGAGCTAACCTCGGAATTACAAAATTCAAGCTTACATACTATGATGCACTTGGAAATGAAATTACGAATTTTCCTGAGGCTCCACCTTTGGGTATTTCGACTATACAAATTGATATCGCAGTTGAAAATCCGTACGCATACGGCAATGATTATTCGTTTGACAAAAGAGTTATATGGCGTCAAATCAGACTGGCCGCAAGAAATTTGGGTAATAGATAGTAAGGTATATTAATGGGTGGTAAAGCTGCAATATTGTTAGTGCTCGGATTCAGCCTTGTTTTTATGGTCGCCGGCATGAATTTCAATCGTATGTCGACCGAGACAGTCGATAATATGGCTACTTATTTCTACGAAACAAAAGCTCATCATATTGCTACTGCAGGAGTAAACTTAATAGCAAATAAAGTTTTCTTAAATAATGATCTACCAGACGGCAATTATAATTATAATTTTGACGGTGGTACTATTAGTATAAGTCTGGTTACAATTAATCCTTCGCAGGATTTAAGAGAGATTACATCAATTGCTAATTATAAAGGAATTTCTTCAACCGTCAAAATTTTATTAAAGCCAAGTAGCTTTTCAAAATACGCCTATTTTTCTGACACAGAGGGAGCAAATATCTGGTGGACTACAAGAGATACGGTTTGGGGCCCATTTCATACGAACGGACAATTGAGAGTAGCCGACGAACCGGTATTTTACGGAAAAGTAACAATTGATGGCAAAGTAGTAAAATATTCGAACACTGCAAATCCACATTTCTACGGTGGTCTTGAAACAGGTGTACATAAAGATATTCCTGAAGACGGCGTTGAAAGAGTTGGAACGGCGGCTGCTGCAGGCGGCAGAATTATAAGCGGACAAAACAAAGTTTATCTCGAATTCAGAGGAGACAGTGTGAGATACCGTTATAGCACAGGCTCACCATGGAATTATGAACTCGCTTCTACGTTTGCACCAAATGGCGTTATCTATGTGGAAAACGCAGAACTTCATGTTAGCGGTACAGTCAAAGGACAATATACGGTTGGAGTTTCAGGAACTGGGAGCAATCGGGGTAAAATCTTTCTTGAAGACAATATAGTTTGTTATAATAATCCTGAAACCAATCCAAACTCGACTGATGTAATTGGATTGGTTGCAAAACGTGATGTAGTCATTGTAAACAATACTCCCAACAGTAACGATATCATAATACAGGCTGCAATCTATGCAGAAAGAGGTTCGTTCACTGTACAAGATTATCAGCACGGTTCTCCAAGAGGCACTATTAAACTTTATGGTGGCATTACTCAATATACCAGAGGGCCAGTAGGACAGTTTACTACTGACTGGTGGGGTAATACATATATCATTCATGGATATAATAAAAGATATAGATATGATGATAGATTAATGCTGCTCAGTCCCCCTGCTTTCCCTGGGACGGGCGGTTTCGAAATTGTTTCCTGGTTTGAATAATCAAGAAATCAAATTTTCCAAAGCCTCTCTTATATTCTGAAATGTAAAACTAAATCCTTCAGAAGTAATTCTTTTCGGTCTTACTGGAGCGCCGCTTAATAAAATTTCGGAAGCTTCTCCCATCACCAATCGAATTAATGATTCAGGAATTCTAAAAAGAACGGGTCTGTTTAATAATTCTCCAGCGGTTTTAATTAGTTCTTCCATTGTGATTGTATCAGGATTTACTGCATTATAAATGCCACTTGATTTTTTTCCCATAAGAAAATCAATCATTCTCACCGCGTCTTCAATATGAATCCAGGGGAAAAATTGCTTACCCGAACCAGGTACGGCGCCTGCAAAATATTTAATTGGCTTGATTATTTTGGGCAAGGCTCCGCCTTTAGCACTTAATACTGCTCCGAATCTCAAACATGCAGTCCGTACTTCCAATTGTTCAGCTTCTAAAGCGGACTTTTCCCATTCAGCTGTTAATTCAGACAAAAATCCATTTCCCTGAGGCGAATTCTCGTCAACAGGATTTGTAGTATTGCCGTAATATCCTACAGCAGAAGCCGATATAAAATATGATGGTTTGTGCGTCATTAAAGCAAATGACTTTACCAAATTTTGCGTAAGTTTCACACGACTTTCTCGGATTGACTTTTTGATCTCGGAATTCCATCTGCCCGAAGCCAGATTCTTTCCAGCCAGATTTATTATAACTTCTGAGCCTTCGATCGATTTTATCCATTCGCTTTGTTCATAATAATTCCACGTCACGTACTCAATATCTTCAAGAATATCTTTTGGAATGTTCCTTGTTAAAACGATTACTTTATATCCTTTATTTCTTAGAAACAAAGTTAAGGCCTGTCCAATTAATCCGGTACCACCTGCAATGACTATCTTACCTTTCATAAGTTCATCCCTTTGTATATTTTAATAACTACACTATTTTATTACTTAAGATAAAAAACGCAAACGTATGATAAAATTATTTTTTATTACTCTGCTAATATTTCCACTCCTTATATTTTCTCAGCAGTACAATATCACCGGTAAAATAACAGACGAAGAAAACAATGCACTGCCATATTCCAATTTGAGAATTGAAGGTACTTTGAGAGGAACCTCGGCCAATGAAGATGGAAACTATTTTTTAAAGCTCGATAAAGGTAGATATAAATTTATTGTTTCTTTTATTGGTTATAAATCGGATACAGCTTTGATAGATTTGAACAGAGATACGACAGTCAATTTCAGGTTAACACGCTCTGCCATTGTTTTAGAACAGGTAACTGTTTTGCCGGTGGAAAATCCCGCCTTAGCTTTGATGACAAAAGCCATCGAATACAAGAAAATCCGTAAACAGATACTTGATTCTTATGAATATCATGCTTTCACTAAAATTCTGATTAAAACAAACCAAGATTTAGAAGCAACTGATAAAAGTTTGGGAATTAGCACGAGCGAGAATTCCGAAGACTTAAAGATTACTGGAATTATTGAAAACGAAAGCAAAGGATATTTCCGTAAACCCGATAACTTTAAAGAAATAATTTTGGCCAGAAAACAAACTGCGAATACTCCATCTGAAATTAATATTATCACAGGTGCGAGATTGCTAAAGGATTTTTACAGGGAAGAGATTGATTTTTTTAATAGACCGCTTAAAAGTCCTTTAGCCGACGATGCCCTCGATTATTATTACTTCATCATATCCGATACATTAACACGGGATAACACCGCAATATTCGAAGTAACTTTCGAGCCGAGGGACACTACCGACAAAGGTTTTAAAGGAATATTGTTAATTGCTGATAAAACATTTGCACTGGCAGGACTTAAAGTTCATGTGAACAAGTACGGGTTTCCGGGTGGATTCCTCGACAGTATATCGGTATCGCAGCAATTCTATCCTTATGAAGATGTCTATATGCCAATCGATTATCGACTGTCGGTAGGGGGCAACATTTTTAATGCTATAAAATTTGCTTTCGATGTTAATACCATTTTCTTCGATTATTGCATCAACGACAAAATCGATCTGAATTTTGATTATGCAACAATTAAAGTATTACCCGAAGCTGATAGCAGGGATTCTCTCTACTGGTTTTCAGTACAGACAATCCCCTATTCAATTACGGAACTCGAAGCTTACAGAAGAATTGATAGTTTAAGTGGAATCGAAAAAACATTCTGGGATAATTTTTCCTTACTTTCGCCGCGCCTGAATATATGGCGTAACCTGAGTGTTAACGGACCTCTGACTTTATATAGCTTTAATAAAGTGTCGGGTCATCTGGTAAGTTTAAATGTAATGCTGGAAAAAGCCTTGAACAGAAGACTTAATTCCGAATTTGAAATTTCATACGGCTTTAACGATAGAAAAACAAACGTTGGACTCTCTGCCGAATATCAATTCGGAACTTACAGAACGGGTTTTGTTGGGTTCAAAGCCTATGATAAATTATACGAACTCTTTGGCGATGCCATTTCTTATAATAAGTTTACTTCAACTATTTCAAGTCTCTTCTATAAATATGATTTTATGGATTACTATTATTCAAAAGGAATCGAACTTTATTTCGGTGGCGACTTACTACCGTTTATGAACCTTAGCGGTGGTATTGTATTGCGTACCGACAAAAGTTCGGTGAATAATTCTGATTTTTCATTTTTTTATCGGGATAGAAAATTCAGTGCTAACAAACAAATCTTCGACGGAAATATAAACGGCTTTAAGTTTGGAATTAATCTCGATTTCAGAAAATATATTGAGGACGGATATACCAGAAGAAGAATCAACAACGACAAAGGATATCTCCTGTTGAACGGGGAAATATTTAGCAGCAATAAGGATTTGCTCAACAGTTCAATTGAATTCAGTACTTACAAAGTTGACATGAAAGGAGGCACTAGAACTTTCGGTGCAGCTGAATTTCAGTTTATTGCAGAATTTTTTTACTCAAAAGGAGCTGTCCCTATACAAATGTTACATTCTCTTTCAGGCAATATCAACTCAGCCGGTAAATCATTTTCTTTCAGAACGATCAGACCGGGCGAAGTGTATGGCGATAGATGTCTGGCAATTTTTACCGAACATGATTTTAAAGATGAATTATTTAGCCTGATCCCTTTTATGAAAAATTCCAGGTTAATCTTTACTCTTCATTTGAATGCAGCATTAATTAACCTATCGGAAAAAAGCAGGCAAATTATGAACAATGAACCAAAATTATTTATCCATCCTTTTATTGAAGCGGGTTTCGGAATCGGTCACCTGATAAGTCCTTTTGTTCTGGAATTTACATGGAAATTAAATCAACTGGACGGAAACAACTTTGTTATCGGTTTGAATTCATTCATATTCTGATAATAACTAAACTTTATCAAAGATTACTCTGAAAACGCTCCCTTCATTCTTTTGACTTTCAACCTCAATTACGGCATCATTCAAATCACAATGTTTTTTTACAACTGCTAGTCCCAAACCAGTGCCATCAAACATTCGTGAATAACTGTTATCCTCCTGCGAAAAGGTCGAAAAAAGATACGGTATATATTCTTTTTTAATCCCAACTCCAGTATCTCTCACTTCAACACTAATTTTTCCTGAATGCTCTGCAATCAAAATAAGAACTTCGCCTTCGGGAGTGTATTTAATGGCATTGTCTATTAACTGTGTGAATATTTGAAGGCAGCTGTATTTGTCAGCTTTTATTACGGGTGAGTCGGTTTCGTTAACTACCAATAATTTAATATTTTTTTTACGGGCTTCGTCGATATATTTTGCTTCTACCTCCTTAATCAATTTGTATAAATCAACGGGTTCAGGGTTAATATCGAAATTGTTGGCTGCAAGTTGGGACATTTCGAGAATTAATCCGATTGTGCGCTGTATCCTGCGCGTTTCAGTATCAATAATAGCTGTACTTTCAATTATCTCTCTGTCAACATCCATGCTGGCTAAATCTGATTTAAGAATTTGAACAAGATTCAGAATAACATTAATAGGCGTGCGTATTTCATGAGAAATTGTAGCAAGGAATTCAGTTTTCAATTTTTCAAGATTCTTTTTTTGTGCCTCGGTTTCTAAAAGGCTTAACTCTGCTTCTTGTTGTTTTGTAATATCAATGAAGCTAATATCGAAGTAGACGATATTCCCTTTCGCATCCTTAACAGGTATGAGTGTCTCTTTGAAATACAATATCCTGCCTTTGTTGCTGATGCAGGCTGTAGTAATATTTTTAACGATTTTACCGGCGGCGGCTTCTTGCTTGTATTTGTTATGTTCTTCAAGATTCAAAAATGTATTCTGTTCGAAATTTTCTTTGTCGATATCCTCTTCGGATTTGTAACCCAGCATCTTTCGCAGAGTTTTGTTTATCGAAATCAATTTCCCAGATGGAGATATTCTGCAGCAACCGATCTTTATTTCATTGCAAATGTTACTCAGCTGATTGTCCCTGGAACGTACTTCTTCCTGTGCCTTTTTTATTTCGGTTATGTCGCGGTTGTTAATGTATCTACCGATATATTTATTATTGTCGTCGTATACTGCCTGACAGTTATGAGCAATCCATTTAGTTTGTCCGTCTTTAGTAATTATTCTAAATTCTTCTGAGCAAAAAACTTTTCCTCTAATAACATCGCGTGTATGAGAAATAAAACGCTTTCTATCTTCCGGTGCAATAATTTTAATTAATAATGACTGATCGGAAAAAAAGTCCTCTTTCGAATAACCTGTAATGTAACGACAGGAAGGTGAGTTATAAATTAATTTATTGTGAGGGTCTAACCAGTAGATCCAATCGATAGAAAATTCGGTGATAATTCTGTAAAGATTTTCGAGCTCAATATGGTCGTGAGGGAAAACCGATTCGTCATAAATAGTTTTTTTAATTGATCCCAAAATTTACATCCTTTCATATTTATAACTTCCGGCTGGGATTCATCTGACTAAAAAATTAAGTGGAATCGAAACATTTGATATTTCTTAAATCATTTTCGATTCCACTTCTCAGAGGGTGCACAACAAAAATAAATTTTATGAGGGGAGAAAATAATAGTTTTTAGACGAGCGATTAAATAAATAGACAAGCGATAATTTTATAGGACAAATTGCTTGATTTTTTTTACCGATCGCTGGCTAACATCGAATTCTTTCTCGTATCCTTTTAATTTAATCAAGTATCGATTGCTGCTGCTTTTTTTGAACGATTCTACAAATTCGATATTGATTATTGTCTGACGATGAATTCTTATAAACTTATTTGCGGGTAATTGCTTCTCCCAATCTTTCATCGATTTGCGCAACAGGAACATCCTGCCGTCGCGTATATTGACTTTTGAGTAATCCTTCATGCTTATTATGCAGGTTATATCCTGAACTTTATAAAAGCCAGGATGCTTTTTATCGTTAATAAAGATGTAATCATTCATTGTCAATAATTCTTTTGCGCCTTCATTATTGTCGATTATTCTTCCGTGCGTCTTAATAAATTTATTTCGCTTTTCCAGTTGAGCTTTAATTGAATTTAGAAGTTCTGCATAAGTAAATGGTTTGGGAATATAATCGTCTGCTCCGAGTTCCATCCCTTTTCTTATGTCGATACGTTCACCTTTAGCCGTAAGAAAAATAAATATGGGCGGTTCTATATCATCTATTTTTTTAATGCTCGACAGGATTTTATATCCACTTAAATCGGGCAACATTATGTCGCATAAAACAATGTCGGGATGAATCTTAAATAAAGTTTTCAATCCCTCGGAACCATTATATGCGCAATAGGTTTCATAACCGAATTCTTTCAGTAACAATACAATGTTTTCGGCCAGGTCTTTGTTGTCTTCTATTATTAGAACTCTCTTCATTTATAAAACAAGTTTAAATTCAGTGCCTTTACTGATTGTGCTTTCAACTTCGATCTCAGCTTGAAGCAGAGCGGATAATTTTTTAACAATTGAAAGTCCGAGACCTGCTCCTTCTATTTCTGAGGTATTTGAGCCTCTAAAAAACGGTTCGAATACTTTGTTGATGTCTGATGCCGGTATTCCCATCCCTTCATCTTTGACCGATAGAATGGTTCTGTTACCTCTTCTGGCAGCAGTTATTTTTATCTGTCCTCCTTCGGGCGAGTATTTTATGGCGTTTGTAACCAGATTCAATAAAATTTCTTTTAATATCAGTTCATCGGAGAAAATTGTCTCTGCTGAATTTTCTATGTCAACGTTGATAAAATGTTTATCGGATGTATCTGTAATTACGATTTCGATTATATCATTAATTAATTCGCGTAAATTAAACTCCTTTTTTGTAAGGCTGAGTTTGTTTGTCTCTGCTTTATAAATTAACGTGGATTGATCGATAATCTTTCTAAGTTCATTCAAACCTTTTTTAACTTTGTTGAGTATTTGCAATTGACGAGCTTTGTTTCCCTTTCGAATATACAACTCGAGCAGGTCGACCGAGCTTTGAACTGTAGAAAGTGGAGTTCTCAATTGATGTGTAATCAGCTCGATATAATTATTTTTAGAATCCCTCTTTTTCATTTAATGATGCAGCTTCCCGTAATTTTTTTCACCTGCTGTAATTCTTAGATTCAAATAATTTTGTTTTGGCGGCAATGGACATGTAGCATATCTGGAAAAAGCGCATGGCGGATTATATGCCATATTAAAATCGATGATTACTGTACCAGTTGAATCAGGTTTATCGGTATAGAGGAATCTGCCTGCTCCGTATGTTTCAGTTCCGCTTGTTTTGTCTGCAAAAACAATAAATAATTTATCGCCTGAGTCAATTGCATCTAATCGATAAGTTATTCCATCCTTTTCAAATATCAATGCTCCTGGGGACATTTCTTCTTCGATTGTCCCGATAATTGTAGGGATGTTAATTTTTTTTGGAGGATTATAGGGTTCGAATCTGGCTTCAATTCTCCAATCGCTATTGACAGGAAACGTTTCTATTCCTTCGAAGTTTTTTAAGAGAGGACTTTCGAGGTCTCTGAGTCGAATACCAAAGAGATTGCCGCGTTTAATCACAAACCATTTAAATCGTTCTAACTGTAAAACTGTTGTGCTATCTTCCATGTCGTTGTGCATTACTTTTTCTTTTACTGGTGTGTTGTTTTCATAAACTTCAATATTATCGTCAATTTTAACCGTGACCGTTGAATCTTTTAAAATAAAATAACCGATATGAGCAGGTGCTTCGGGAGGGAAAATAATATCGTTCGAAGGATCGCTACCAAAACTGTTTTTTCCCTCTTTGAGCCAGTAAAGTCCAGCTAAATTCAACCATCCATTTTCCTTTTTTAGATTCTCAATTCTTTTCTTGTGCCAATCTTTAATTTGTTTGATATATTCCGGCGATCCTTTTTCCTGCAGACTATCAGTGCAATAGAGAAAAATGAGCGATAGTAGAATGGGTAAATAACGTTTCATAACAAATATTCCCGAGTTATTAACACAAGATAAAAAAATAAGGTCTGGAATTCTATAGAAATGAAAATGCGGCTCTATTCGAGCCGCATCGGTTACATTAATTTTTCTTTAAGGTAGGCAATAAGTTTATCGATCGAGACTCTTACCTGTTCCATTGAGTCGCGCTCTCGTATTGTTACGGTATTGTCCTGGAGTGTTTGAGTGTCGACTGTAATGCAATAGGGAGTGCCGGCTTCGTCCATTCTTCTATATCTTCTACCGATAGCACCTTTGTCGTCATAAAATATTTTGAAATGCGGGCGCAGCTCCGATTCAATTTTACGTGCGATTTCCGGCATTCCGTCCTTGTTAACGAGGGGCAAAATAGCTGCCTTAATTGGCGCCAGCTTCGGATGAAAACGGAGAACACTTCTGATTTCGCCATTAACTTCTTCTTCATAATAAGCATCGATTAAAAATGCCATAAATGACCTGCTGGCACCGGCTGAAGTTTCGATGATATAAGGAATATATTTTTCTTTTAAAACGTCGTCATAATATTGTTGTGATTTACCCGAATATTCCTGATGGCGGCTAAGGTCGTAATCTGTTCTGTTGTGAATGCCTTCGATTTCGCCCCAGCCAAAAGGAAATTCGTACTCGATATCGGTTGCTTCTTTAGCATAATGAGCAAGCTTGTTTGCAGGGTGATCGTGAAAGCGGAGTTTGGATGGCGTCATCCCGAGGGATTTGAACCACTGTATGCGTATTTCTTTCCAGTAGTCGTAGTATTCTTTGTCGGTTCCAGGCTTTACGAAATATTGCATTTCCATCTGCTCGAATTCACGTGTTCTAAAGAGAAAATTCTTCGTGTTAATTTCATTTCGAAATGCTTTTCCGATTTGAGCAATTCCAAAGGGCAACTTTTGCCTGCTTGAATTAGCAACGTTCAAAAAGTTGACATAAATTCCCTGAGCTGTCTCAGGTCGAAGATATATTACGTTATTCGTATCTTCGACAGGGCCTAAAAAAGTTTTGAACATCAGGTTAAATTTTCTGGGTTGTGTAAAAGTGCCTTTGTTGCCGCACTGGGGACAACTTATTAAGTTCAAAAGCTGCGGCGCTGTTTCAGGCTTTTCGAGTAATGATGTAAATTTATCGTCGAGTGTTTCGCCTTCCACCTCATTAAATTCTTTGAGAGCTTTTTCTTTGTTTTTGTCGGATATAAGTTCGGCGAGTGTATCGAGACGGAAACGCGCCTTGCATTGTTTGCAATCGATCATCGGGTCAGTAAAATTTTCGACGTGTCCGCTGGCTTCCCAAACACGGGGATGCATAAGGATTGCAGCATCCAATCCTTCGATGTCGTCACGATAGGTCATTGCCTTCCACCATTCATCCTTGATGTTTCTGAGTAGTTCTACTCCGAGCGGACCATAATCCCAGCATCCGTTCAAACCGCCATAAATTTCACTTGATTGAAATACGAATCCGCGTCGCTTTGCAAGCGATACGATTTTTTCCACTGTTTCGTTACGACTATTTTCGATGGCACACCTCACTGTTTTTTTAGCTGCAAATATAAGAAAAGAAGCTCAAAAATATTTATTGCTTATCGAGATGTTCATATTTTATTCTGAATCCCGCCGTCAGCCATCTGCCAGGTAGAAGTACGCCCGGTATCTCTTCGTATTTTACGTTGAATAAATTTGTTATTCGAATGTAAAATTGGTAGGAAGAATTGCTGTAATTAAATTGTGTGTCCGTTAAAAAATTTGTGCCGTAGTTTAAGCGATCTTCGTATTTAACAATCCAGGTTTGATTTACGTTGAACGGTAGTTCGTACGCAAGCGAGCATACGAGCTGATGCTTCAAATTGTCGATCAAGTATTTCGATTGATAACCTTCCGCTTTACGATCGTACGATAAATATGTGTAACTCAGATTAATGTTTTTAATGAAAAAATCGGAAATATAAAAAGATGGATTAATTCCAAAGCTAAACTCGAATCCCGTTGTATTCAATTCCGTTACATTCTCCACGCGCCATGGATCGGAATCCGATTTTCTTACCCAATCGATTAAATTGTAACCAGATCTTAAAAATAAATTCAGGTCGTAAGTATAATTAATAGCGCGGCTGCTTAGTCCGATTTCATAATTAGTCACTTCCTCGTATGCTAAATCTGGATTGCCTTTATTGGCAGGGCTGTCGTAATATAATTCTGTGAATGTAGGAATTCTGAACGACTTACCGAGCGTTGTGTAGATTTTCGTTGTGTGATTGAGATTGTATGCAAAGTCGAATCCAGGCCATATTTTCCATCCGGCTCGATCGTATTTATAGACAAAAAATCCGAAAGATGAATTTATTTTATCGGTGGGAGAAAACATTTGCTCGATATAAAATCCCTTTTTTTCTCTCCTGTGATTGCCCAGATTATTACTTTCAATTTCGTCCCCGCTATATTCTCCTCCGAATGAGAGTTTACCGAAATCCGAGACCAGCGTCGATTGTAACTCAAATCCATAAGAAGTTGACTTATGAATATTGTGATACCAGTCAGGTCTTGTATAGTCGAGCAGATAATCGTCGTGATTTTTGCGTAGATAAACTTTGGGAGATAAATAAAAAACTTCTGACAGATTTAATTCGGATGAAACATAAAATAATTGCGTAGTGGTTTCTTCCCTTTGATTCGGAAAACGGTCGCTGTAAAAATTATATGCTCCGAATTTTTTATTCGTATAACCGTAATACCAGTTAATCGGTCGGGAAGCAATACCTGCATTTTGACTAATTGAAAAATCGGTTATGTCATAATCCGTATTTGCAATATAACCGTCCGATTTTTTCTTACCGAATGTAACTGTATTATTTATGAATGAAGTGGGAAGCGAGGCGGAGAATGAATATGAATATGAATTGAAACTTCCAGTTTCAGCCGTTGCATCAGCACTCGGGTCGTTTTTCTTCTTTGTAATTATATTTATTACCCCACTAAAGGCATTAGCGCCGAAAATTCTGGAGCCGTGTCCTTTTAGAATTTCGATACGTTCTATGTTGGAAACCGAAACGGGTAAGTTCATATTATGATGTCCCGTTTGGGGGTCGTTAACTTTTATTCCGTCGATGAGGATTAATGTCTGTTCAAAGGTGCCACCACGAATACCGGCATCACTCTGAACGCCGTTTGCACCTCTGGTGCGGATATCGACGGAATTTACCGCACCAATTAAATCTTCCAGACTCGCTGCTGGAAGGTTCTTGATTTCTTCGGAAGTAATTACAACGATACTGCGGGCGATTTCCTTAAATGTAATTGGCGCTCTACCAGCAGTTACGTATATTTCATCTAACTTATATTCTTTTTCCTGTGCTACAAGCGATATTGCAAAAAGTATGAAGAAGAAATTAATATAGTATTTCATCGGCGTCTCTCCGCTTATAATGTCTTGCTTTATGTGAAAATTAAAAAGGTGTGGAATATGTAACGGAAACAATACAAACTCAAATTGGGGCTTGCATTGTTCCCGTTAATTTAGATGAACTGAATAATACTCAAAGAACGATTATAAACTTATAAGGTCGTTGTAAATTATAAATGCCATCAACATCAAAAGAATAATAAAGCCGGCATTCTGGATAGCAATTTTGACTTTGACCGGTAACTCTCTTCTTAAAATTCCTTCGATAAGAATTATAAGCAAGTGTCCTCCGTCGAGAGCAGGGAATGGGAGGATATTGATGATAGCCAAACTCAAACTTAACATTGCAAGAAAGAGTAAGAATGACATAATTCCACTGTCGGCAGACTTAGCTGCATACTGAGCTATTTTTACAGGGCCTCCGAATGCTTGATTGAAAGCAATATTTCCTGTAATTACTTTTTTCAATAGTGAAAAAGTAAGTACAGTATAATTACCGATGTTCGATATACTGTGTGTAATTGATTCCCATGCGCCATATTTAATTATATCATAATCTCCCGAGTAAATGTCGGATATGACAATTCCGATTTTTCCTTCATCTGTGGGCGTTACCTCAGTTAAAAGTGTATCTTGATTCCTGAGTATTTTAATTTCGAGTTTATTGTTAGGATTTGATGAAATTAAGTCAACTGCTCGTTCCCTGTCGGTCAATTCGATTTTATTAATTGTCAGGAAAATATCGCCAGGTTTAATGCCAGCTTTTTGGGCGGGAGAATTTTCTAATACATCCTGAATATAAGGTCTTGTCGGATATGGATAGATAAAAAATCCTTCCTGTGAACTTTCGGCAATAACATTGTGAGGAATGGTAAGTGTATATTCCTTGTTGTCTCTTAAAATTGTGACGTTGATATTCTTTTTACTTTGAATGAGCATATGGGAAATTACGTCTTCCCAGTTGTTAACCGGAGTATCATTGACTTTTAAAATTTTATCGTAGGATTTAAAACCTGCCTTTTCGGCTACACTTCCTGGTAGTACTTTGTCAACAGTGGTAGATTTTATTACCTGCTTGCCCTGGAAATAATTAATGCCCCAGAAAATCATCAAAGTTAACGCCAGATTCATAATTACTCCGGCGCTAATGACGAACAATTTTTGCAAAGTCGATTTTGAACGGAATTCATACGGCTGCGGTTCGCTCTCGGTAAATTTGGTGTCAAAACTCTCGTCTACCATACCAGCTATTTTAACGTAGCCGCCCAGTGGAAAAAGACACAGACGATAATCAGTGTGTCCATTTCCGTCCCAGTCTTCGGGTAAATTGCCGAAAGTAAAACCAGTGACTTTATTCCAGCCAAATAACCGTTTACCAAATCCGATTGCAAAAATATCCACTCTCATTTTTGAAAGTTTAGCTGCCGCAAAATGACCGAATTCGTGTACAAAGACAAGGATTCCAATGGTTATTGCGAAGTATATTATATAGTCCATAACATTCTTTTTTTATTTATATCTATTGTTTATGTAATTGCGCGTTCTCTGGTCGTATTTTTCAATAATTTCTAACGACAATTCTACATCTTCATAAAGATTGACGAGCGCATCTTCAATTAATTCGGGAATTTGGGAAAACTTGATTTTACCCGACAAAAATTTATCAACCGCAAGTTCGTTTGCTGCATTTAATATGCAGGGTGCAATGCCTCCACTTTCGATAGCATTGTATGCCAATTTAAGACATACAAATTTATCAAAATCTGGCTCAAAAAACGTCAGTTGCGCAATTTTTTTGAAGTCTGTCTTAACGCCGCCATAATTGAGTCTGCTGGGATATGTTAGTGCATAGAGAATTGGCAGTTTCATATCGGGCGTACTCAATTGCGCTTTGATTGAGCCGTCTTGAAATGCAACCATCGAATGAATGACAGATTGCGGATGAATTAAAACTTCGATTTGTTCTTTTTTTAATCCGAACAACCAATAAGCTTCTATTACTTCAAGTCCTTTGTTCATCATCGTAGCGGAGTCAATCGTAATTTTATTACCCATATTCCAATTAGGATGGCTGAGAGCTTCTTGAATTGTAACGCTTTCGAAATCAGCTTTGTTTCTGTTTAAGAAAGGTCCCCCAGAAGCTGTTAAAATGATTTTATCTATCTCTTTTTTCGATTCACCCTGCAAGCATTGAAAAATTGCGCTATGTTCGGAATCGACCGGAATAATTTCTGAATTAAATTGCCTTGCAAGTTCCATTATTAATTCGCCAGCTACTACCAGAGTCTCTTTGTTGGCAAGTGCAATCCTCTTACCGAGTTTAATCGATTCAATAGTTGGTTTCAGACCTGCAAAGCCAACGATGGCAGAAAGTAGAATGTCGTAATTGTTTCTTTGGGCAATTTCTATAAGACCATCTTCACCGTAAAGAATTTCACAGCGCCCATTAATCCTTTCTTTTAAGATTTTTGCATTTTGTTCGTCACCGACCACCACTGCCGGAGGGTTAAATTCTTCTATCTGCTTTTCCAGCAAATCGATGTTACTGTGGGCTGTTAATCCCGCAATTTTAAACTCGTCCCTAAACTCCTTGACCAGCCTCAGGGCGTTTTTACCGATGGAGCCAGTTGAACCTAATACTAATATGTTTTTCATTATTTCCGATTATCCGAAAAATCGATGCGTTATTGCAAAAAGAAAATTAATTAATACCAGAACGTTTACAATCGTATTTAATTTATAGATTTTTTTCAAATTAGTATTCAGTTCATCACTCTTTTCTTTTATACTCTTTCTGAGGACCTTTGAGGTGGGTATAACGTATATAAAAATTATCAAAAGAATGACAACCATTAGTATTTGTTTTGATAAGAGCCAGTGATTAGATGTAAATTCAAAAAAGCCATAGACCGGATTGAAGATGACCATCAAAATACCGGTGAGTAATATGCCTATTGAAGCTACCATCCCCAGTTTATTAGTCAACACGAGATATAGCTCTACCAGTTTATCTTTCGTGTTTGCTTCATTAATATAATTCTTAAAAGGTTGATCTATCAATGCGCTGAAAATCCAGCCGCCTGCAAATATTATATGGAATGTTAATAATGTCGGATAATACTCCATTTTTTTCCTTTCAAACTAATTGTTAATATCTAATATATAAAAAGAATTTTAACTTTGCCCATCGGCAATGAACTTGTATGAGCACTCCTCTGTTTTGAATTTATCAAACGGAGGCTTTATGTCTAAGTTAATCAGAGTGGCTATAGTCCTGTCGTTTTTCGTATCTACAACAATATTAATTTCAAGAGGGTTTCGTACTTCGAAGATTCCGAACGGAAATAAATTTGATTGTGCAAATTGTCATGTAAATCCTTCTGGAGGCGGAGTAAGAAATTCATTTGGAAAAGCAGTCGAAGCGCTTGTTTCACCTGGCGGTTTTGAGGATTTCTGGAATGAAAATCTGGCAAATATCGATTCAGATGGCGATGGTTTTACTAACGGTCAGGAATTGCAAGATCCTGCCGGATTGTGGCGTACGGGTCAGCCAAATCCAGGGGACATAAACCTTGTTACAAATCCTGGCGATCCAAATAGTAAACCAGCTCCTACATCACTCGACGATATTATTTTGTCGGCAAAGTATGAACTTCATAACAATTTCCCAAATCCATTTAATCCTTCGACTAATATTTCATTTACCATTCCGCGCAGTGAATTTGTAACGCTGAAAATTTATGATATAAAAGGGCAGGAAATCAGAACGCTCGTAAATGGTAATTATCCTGCAGGTACATATCAATTTGAATGGAACGGTAAAGATAACAATAACATAAGTGTGGCAGCTGGAGTTTATATTTATTCGATTCAAGCGGGTCATTTTAACAAATCAGCTCGAATGATTTTGCTTAAATAATTATGCGAAGAAATATGAAAATCTTTTCTCTTTTATTCGGACTTTTTATGATTTCCGAAATAATAGCCTTACCTCGTTTTGCAATTAAACAGGGTGACCGTTGTGTCGATTGTCACGTTAATCCAACAGGTGGCATTATAAGGAACGAGGACGGATTTTATTTTGGAAAGAACACGCTGAGTTTGATTTCTCCGCATCAAAAAGATCTTCCCCTGTCGCCAGCTATTACGGATAATTTAATTATCGGATTCGACTACAGAACACAAATACTTTATTCACAGGAAAAGAATCGTTCCGACTTCCAGGACATGAGTGGGAGTCTCTATATGAACGCTTCAATATCCGAAAAGATCGACGTTATTACACGATACGATTTTGTACAATCTATCTGGGAAGCCTATGCCGTGGGGCGCATTTTACCGAACGAGAGCTACATAAAAGTGGGTTCCTTCGTTCCCTATTACGGAATACGTATCGACGATCATACGGCGTATTCAAAAGGCGGGGATTTCGGTCTGCTTTTTTCACTCGGAAGAATTCAGGGGATGTTCTATAATCCATTTTATATTGAAACTGGCATTGAATTGGGAGCGTATTTAACTGACAATACATTAATTACAGCAAGTATGGGGAAACCAAAATCAAGTTCATTATTTTCGAGCGACCCGACTTTTACATTGCGATTCGAAACTACCCGACAAATGGGAGATGCTAACATACTTGTAGGCGCTTCTTACGTAGCCTTCGAAAGGAAAGTTTTGTCTTCATCACTTCAATCTAAAATGTATGGTGGTTTTGCTGGGTTCGGATTAAAATACTTCTCGCTTATGGGAGAATACGATATTGCTCGGAATTATGTGGCTGAAGGAATCTACAGCAGAGCTGTAATGCTGGAAGCCGCTTATAAAGTTTACGTGGGCATCGATGCTATAGTTCGATATGATTACTTCGATTATGACGATTCTACGCCGGACAATGAATTCGAGCATATAATTCTTGGATTTGAATTTTTTCCGTACAGTTTTATTGAAGTCAGGCCACAGTACAGAATAAATCTCGAATCGGCGGGAATTAAGAACAATGCCTTTGTGCTTCAATTTCACTTCTGGTATTAATCGAACCAGACTCTGAATATTTTATCGTAGCTGGAAAAGTCGCTCTCCTCAAGGTTAAAGCTGATGAACTGTGCAAAATTGTCGAGTGCTATAATTGCATTGCAACTGGCATCCTGGTTTTCGAGTTGTGCAATTTTTTGTGATATTATGCGATTGATATCGAGAATTTGTGCATATAAATCGTGCAGGTGCTTCATTTCCCAATCGGCATCCAATCCTTTTAAATGTCTGAGATATTGAGCAAACAAATACATCGAATAAACGCGATATTCGGTTTCTTCAATTGATGAAAAAGGTAAATGATATTTAACCAGAGGTTTTAATTTACCGAGTATGGGACATCCGCTGCTAGGCATTATAATTCCGATTAAACTGCTTACTGCGTTTTGGATAGTAGTCTCTTTTGAATAATGTCTTCCGTTTATATCGGCGGTTATAAAGACCTTTTCGTAGGAAACTCTGTCGCTGAAGAATCTTATTATCTTATCGAGGTGCAGCGCAATGGGGCAGTATTGAGTGTTTGAGTTATTGCACTTTTCAGAATTACAGGGAAAGTCGGAATTGTATGCCCATTCGGGAATTTCCTCCGTCTCGCGGGTAATAATATTGAGCGTCTCGGCATCAAGCTGAATAGTAAAAACTTTTTCCGATCCGTCTTCGAATTTAAAAGTATAGATATATTCTAATGTCTGCGGTTCGTTATTCATTGCAAATATCCCTTAGATTTTTTATTGCATCGACTGTTTCTTTCAATAGATTCTCAATTACAATTTTTGCAGGAAGAATTTCTTTGATTGAATTGAGGGATTGTCCTGCTTCTAAAAGTCCGTTTTCAAGATCGCCTTCAAAAATTCCGAGTCGTTCCCGTTTACGACCTAATTTATTTAAAAGCAGGGTTTTGTCTGCGCCTGATTCTTCGAGTTCTTTTAATTCCAGAGCAAAACGGTTTTTGATTACTCTAACAGGTGCAATTTTTCTGAGGATCAATACTGAATCTTCGTTTTCGGATTCGACCAATTTCTTTTTATAATCAATATGTGCCGAGGATTCAATTGTAGCGGCAAAGCGTGTCCCGATTTGTACTCCTTCGGCACCGAGCGCCATAGCAGCGGCGATCGATCTGCCGTTTGAAATTCCACCCGCCGCTATAATTGGTATGCCGATAGAATCTTTTAATTGTGGAATAAGACTGAAAGTGGTTATTTCGTCAATCCCATTGTGACCGCCTGCTTCAATTCCTTCGCCCACAACGGCATCGCACCCAGCGGATTGAGCTTTTAGAGCATATTTCAGTGAAGGGACAACATGAACCACTGTAATTTCTTTCGCTTTTAATTTGTCAATAAACTTACCAGGATGGCCAGCTGACGTGAATACAATCTTTACGTCGTTCTCAATTACCGTTTCAATTAAATCGGCTGCGTCCTCGCGCAACAGAGGAATGTTAACCCCGAACGGTTTATCGGTGGCACTTCTGCATTTGTCAATATGTTCTCTTAAAATTTCGGGTTTCATCGAGCCAGCGCCAATTAAGCCGAGACAACCCGCTTCCGATACTGCAGATGCCAGTTTCCACCCACTTACCCATACCATCCCAGCTTGAATTATCGGATATCGAATGCCGAATAATTTCGTTATGTTATTTTGAATTATCATTGCCACTCGCTACGTTTAAATTCATAAAGACATATTAAATAAGCAATATAATGGAAATAATTAATAGATTATTTGTAAATTATAAACCGATTTTAGACAATATCGTATGCTGAAAAAATATATTAGAACACTTCTCCTGTTCTTAAACTACGCCGTCTCCATTAATGGTCAGACGGATTACCTGATATTCAATGCCATCAATAAGGTAAACGTCGACAGTCTGAAAGCAAATCTGAGAATTCTGACTGGAGTCGACTCGTTTTATATCAACGGTGGATATAAAAAGATTACATCCAGACACAAAGAAAGCCCGGGAAATGTTTATGCACGCGAATATTTGATCGCAAAATTAAGTTCTTACGGTTTGAAAGTCGAGGTCGAAAAATTTGAAGAGGACGGCGAAAATATTGAAAATATTATAGTAGTCCAAAAAGGGAGAGCTGCATCAAATCGTTATGTGATTATTTGTGCGCATTATGACAGCATGCCGTCGAAAGGAGACGCACCTGGAGCCGACGACAATGGTTCTGGCACCGCTGCAGTTATCGAGACAGCGCGCATAATTTCGAGTTACGATACTAAATATTCTGTGGTCTATGCGTTCTGGGACAACGAAGAACAGGGATTGCACGGCAGTAATTTTTATGCTACAAATGCTGCACTCAGAGGCGACTCGATTATTGCCGTTATTAATCTTGATATGATTGGATGGGACGGCAACAACGACTTTAAAGCCGACCTCCATTCAGATGGCAAACCGCTTACTTCGCTGCTTGCAGAGGAAATTATATCGATTAACAAAAATTATCTAATTAATCTCGATATTGAATTAATCTATCCTGGCACTTCACGTAGCGACCATTATTCTTTCTGGTTGCAAAACTATCCTGCGGTTTTACTTATTGAAGATTTTTATTCACCCAAAGATACACCGAACGATTTCAACCCTTATTATCATTCACCTATGGATCAGATGTGGCGCATCAATTACGACTTTTATAAAAAAATGACACAGCTTGCACTGGCATCGGTTTCTTCAAGAGCTGAAATTTTATCTAAAGAGGGACAAATTCCACTCGTAAACATTCTTTATCAAAATTATCCAAATCCGTTTAACAGCTCTACTGTAATTAGTTATTTCCTTGCAAATGATGGGAATGCGAAATTAAAAATTTATGATCTTACCGGCAGGGAAGTGGCAAGTCTGGTCGATAGATATCACGCAAAAGGCTTATACCAGACTAACTTTGCTCCTGAGGGTAAGCTCGCAAGTGGCATTTATTACTACGCTTTAATTACAGAGAGCGGAAGCGAAATTCGCAAACTGCTCATTCTTAAGTAAAATCTCTATGATTATATCCGCTTAAATTTATAAATTGATGTAAGCAAATGAACCACTTTTATGACAGAATACAGCGAAGATAAATATACTTCTGGCGGTAAGATGCTGAAACTAAGAGCGATGTTTGAAGCCGCACCTGTAGGTATTTTGATCTTTTCAAATGAATTCAAAGTACGTTTTGTCAATCAGACATTCTTTGGTTTTAAAGGTATTAAGCACGTTGAGTCGGCTGATATAACTGGCGAGAATATTGAAAAGATCGGTCTATTTGAAGATAAAGAGATCTATTCTATTCTCAAAGAAAATCAGCCCTTCGAAAAGGAAATTTATTCGTCAGTAACTGCTGCTGGCGAAAGGATGGCTGTTCTTATTAAATATGTGCCAGTCATTTTAGAGCGCCAGTTTGAAGGCGGTGTAGTTGTACTTGAGGACATTAAATATAAGTATTCTTATGGCGAAAGCGGCGGACTGAATTATAAAAAGATTTTCGAATCGATTTGCGATTGCTATTTGATTTGCGACGTGGACGGTAAGATCAATTATTCCTCTGAAGAGTGCTGGCGGTATAATTTTCTTTTCGAGGCAGCAACATCAAAAGAAGAAAAGCCGAAACGTCTATCTGGCATTTTATTTAAAAAGCTTCTTGAACAAATCGAAAAGTCGAATTCAACGATATGGATGGAAATTCCGTATGTTAAAGATGACCGACAACAGATTGCTGTTGTGGCATTGATTCCATTAGACGGCAATTTATTGTTGCTTATTCGAAATAAAGAAATCGATAGGAAAGAAAAAGAATTACTTCAGGAAGAAATAAAAGAACTTAGAAAGTACGAGTATATTATTTCCAATATGGTCGATGCGGTTTTTTTGACCGACGATATGAACCGTATCGTTTACTGGAACGAATCGGCTGCGCGGCTCTTCGGTTTAAAAAGGAGCGAAGTCTACGGCAATGAAGCTTCCAGATTATTTCCTAAAATCGACAGGAATTATCTGCATACTGTATCTCAAAAATTGATCGATAACAAGTATGTCGATGATCTTGTAAAACTGGGCGACGATAATCAATCTGCCGAGTATTATACAATTCGTATTGCAAAATTAAAAGAAGGAATAAAAGAATATTTCGTGTTTATCTGCACCGACTCCACATTGAGGATTCGTAAAGAACTGGAACTTAAAAATTCAGAAGAGCAATTCAGAAAAATAGTGACTCACACACAGGAGTTCATTTGCATTCTTGATCTGAATGGGAAAATTCAATATGCAAATCCTGCAATGTTGCAATCGTTCAGTTATACCGAACAGGAAATTACTTCGCTTTACTTTGTGGATTTAATTGAACCATATTATTTAATGACAAATGGATTTAATCTCCATGAACTGGAGGAAATAAAAAAGGAAACTATCGAACTTCCTCTCATAACGAAACACGACCAGAAAATTTACGTTCATGCCAGTATATCGACTGTTTACGACGATAGGGGAATGCCGATTTATTATAATGTATTTTTAACGGACATTTCGATGTTGAAAGAAGCTGAAAAAGATTTAATGCTTATACGGTCGATTTTCGAGGCTTCGCACGACGGCATTGCTCTTATCAATAGAAGAAAACTGTTCCTTGTCAACGAAGCTTTCGTTAAAATGTTCGGATATAAAAGCGCAAGTGAAATTATCGGTAAGGACCCGCTCGATTTTGTTGACGTTGACGATATTATGAAGGTGGGAAGAAACATTCAGAGTCTGGAAGAAGGAAAAGAGTCGCCCTCACGTTTTGAATTCAAGGGGGTGAAGGGAGACGGATCGACAATCGAACTTGAAAGTTCGGTTTCTTCTTACGACGCTGAGGGTGAAAAGTTTATAGTCTGGTCATTACGCGATATTACGCCTCAAAAGAAAGCTCTCGAAGCTTTACGACTTTCGGAGGAAAGATATCGGAGCATTACAGAAAATATTGACGAGAGTTTCTGGACTGCAGAAAGAATAAGAGGGAAATTAGTGCAGGTATTTTATACGCCGGCAATCGAAAAAATAACTGGATATAAACCCCAGCAATTTTTGAACGACCGTTTTTTATGGAAAAAAATTATTCATCCCGACGACCTCTCTGATGTTATTAAAAACCTGAAACGGCTTTATAAATTATCCGACAAAAATTTTGAAAAACTCGAATACCGTATAATCGACAGTCTTGGTAATATAATCTGGATTGAGAATAAAATATCTGTTCAGAGGGACAGTAGCGGAAAAATCACTAAAATTTTCGGCATTGTTAACGATATTACACTTTCCAAACGAGCTCAAGACGAATTGAAGAGGTCTGCAAGTGAATTGAAAGAATTAAACGAAACCAAAGACCGCTTTATTTCAATTATTTCTCACGACTTGCGTACACCCTTCAGTTCAATTTTGGGCTTTACCGATTTCCTTCTGAACGAAAAAGATCTCACGGAAGAAAAACGAACTCAGTACATACGTTTTATCGAAGAATCAGCCAGGAATATGCTGGAGCTGGTTAATTCACTGCTTGATTGGACACGTCTTCAAACGGGTAGAATCAAATTCGAACCGAAGAAAATCAAAGCTAAGCAGGCGGTCGATAAATCGATTCAAATTTTATCTGGCGCCGCTCTTAGAAAAGGAATCGAATTGAAATCTGAAGTTGACGATAATTTGCTTATTCACGCAGACGAAAATCTATTACTTCAAGCAATTAACAATCTCGTTTCAAACTCCATTAAATTTACACCCACAGGAGGTACCATTACAATCAGTGCAGTGCCCGATGTAAAAAACAAGAACGTGACATTTTCAGTTAAAGATACTGGTACTGGAATTAAAGAGGAAGATATTCCAAAACTTTTCAAAGTTGATACAAAATTTACGACACCTGGAACTGCCGGTGAAAAAGGAAGCGGTTTGGGTTTATCTCTCGTACGGGAAATTATTCTTAAACACGGCGGAGATATAAAGGTCAAGAGCCAGTTCGGCAAAGGCTCTGAATTTATTTTTACTATTCCTATCTCTTCCACCACAATTTTACTTGTGGATGATATTAAGTCTGACAGAATACTCTATTCTAAATTGATTAAAAACTTAATCGATGGCTATACAATAGCCGAAGCCGAAAACGGAAAAGAAGCTCTCGATGCAGTTAAAAGTACATCGCCTGCTTTGATAATTAGCGATCATTTTATGCCGATTATGAATGGCTACGATTTCGTTAAACAATTGACGTTGGCAGATTTGAAATTCAAGCCACCGGTTATTATTCTTAGTAGCGATATTAATCCCGCCATCGAAGAGGAATACAAAAAGTTAGGAGTCGAATTTGTTTTTCGTAAACCGGTCAATCTTACTACATTCAAAAACGCTATCGAAAAATCCCTCCGAAAAGCATTTTTTGGTTGATCTAATAAATTACAAGCGCTATTTTAAGAATAAAATTTTTTGAGGGAATTTTAATCTAATTTTACCGCCTTAAATTAATTCCGGAGTTAAATGTAGTCATAGCTACTATATCCCCGTTCAAAAAAGAAGACAAGCTATGAAATACTTAATCGCAGTTGCTTTCTTTTTCTTTACGCTGAATTGTCATGCGCAATTTATCAATTCAGTTGAATTTAAAGGTGGTTTGCACGATACAAAAGGCGCCAGCACTCAAGGCTACAATTTAACTCTCCAGCTTAAACACAACCTGAGCCAGCGGTATCATTTATATGCCGTTGCAGCTAATTACTGGTGGGACAGAAATGTGGTCAATGCCCTCGCTGAAAATAAAATTTTTAGTTCCTATAACGAAAGCGACCATAGAATGTATCTTCTCGGATTTGGACTTCGTAGAGTTATGGACACAGTAAAAACCCTCTCGTTTTTTTTAGAAATGGAGATCGGAGTTTCTTATATCTCGTATTATGTGTACAACAATTATTTACAGGAAGTCGACGGAAAACCGATTTATCTTGCTGCAATTAAAGCCGGAGAAGTTAATGAATATTCGTTCCTGGCGGGATTTGGTGCTGGTATCGTTCATCACTTGAATGAAAATCTATCTTTAGTTGTCGAATTCAAACTAAACGCTTTCAAAATAAACGGAGAATCGTTAACGAATTACATGGTCATGTCGGGATTCAATTTCGGTCTTTAATCATTTTTAATACACTTCCAGAAATGGCTGGTATTACAATGTTTCCGGATACTTCGCCCAATTTTTCGATCCCAGCCTGTTTATCATTGACCAATATCTCCCAATTGCCGGGGGGGAGTGGGAATTCAAGATCGTTTTCCTGCTCGGCATTAAACAATACGGTAAAATGCTCTCCTTGGTACTTTAGTAAATATGCCAGTCCAAATTCGCTTTTGACATGGTCGAAAAAAGCGATGTCGTTATAATTTGCTCTTCTGAAGGCTTCATATTTATTGCGTAAGGCTATTAATCCTTTATAATAATCAAACAGTTCTTTATTTATTTCTGCGTGAGCATAATTAATGTAATTTGTTTTATTATCCTTGTTGTATGAGTCGGTATCCATTGTACCTTTTCTTGGGTCGGGTGTTTTGATATTGTAAGGAATTACTTTCGAGCGTGCGAATTCCTGTCCTTCGTGAATCATTACCATTCCTTGTGAAGTGAAAAGGAAGAGGGCGGCTAATTTATTCAGCTTTAATTGACGAGGTGAAAGTTTTACAAACTCGTCTACATTTCTGATTATTTTATGTGCGTCTATTTCACCGCTGGCAATTCTGATAAAATCTCCCAGAGTATAATTGTCGTGCGATTCGAGGTAATTTACGGAGTGTTCTTTTTTGAGATATATTCCATATTCATCGCGTCTTAAAGTGCCGTTGACATAACTTTTAATTCTTCTGGGTGAATTGTTACCGAACCATTTACCGAATATCCATCCTTTCCCGTTAAATGGATTTTCGCCTTTGATTCCATTTCTAATTTGGTCATTCCACGCAGCCCAGTCTCTGTCTGAAAATCCTCCTGGATTATAACCACCGCCGCCCCATGGCTCGGCTATTAAAATTACGTTCGGATTTATTTTTTTTGCCTCGGCAGTAAATTTTTCAATTGTTTCCCAGTCGATTAACGTCGCAATATCGAATCTGAAACCGTCAATGTGATATTCTTTCATCCAGTAAATCAAACTTTCTATTATTAAACGACGGACCATTGGACGTTCGGTTTTCAAGTCGTTGCCACACCAGCTTTTCGATTCAAAATTCCCGTTTTCATCTAATCTGAAATAGTATTCCTTATCGATTTGTTTGAGATTACCGAGTTCATATTCTGAAAAATGATTATAAACAACGTCGAGTATTACAGCAATATTTTCCTTATGAAACGCTTTGACCATTTCTTTGAAATCTTCAATCTGTTTTCCATCTTTCCCAATCCATCTATTCCAGCGGAAAGTGGGCATCTTTTCGGAATAGTATGCTGCCGGGGCAAAATAAGCAGCAGTCATATATCCCCAGTAATTTCTTTCATAAGGATTGATGTTGTTGATAGAATTGTTTTTTAGTGCACCGTAAGGAAGTTCGCAGTAACCATATTCGTGTACAGGCAGAAGTTCAACTGCATTGACGCCTAATGATTTAATATAATTCAGACCACCTTTTATATCTGATTCGATCAGTCCTTTATAAGTGCCTGCACTTTTTGCACCGGAACTTTTGTCGATGGTCATGTCGCGTACGTGGCATTCATAAATAATCAAATCTCTCCAGTCGTGGCGTACATATTCCGTCCCTTCCCAATCAAACTCTTTTCTTTTAATTACAATTGAACGTCTCGGGTTTTGATAAGTTGTAAACGTGGCAACTGCTTTTGAATAAGGATCAACACAGATTGGTTTATTTGGATTGGAGATATCTTCGCCAGTGTGATAAACTTTGTGGCCGTAAAATTTGCCTGTCAAATCTTCGTCGATCAAAATTTCCCATACACCATCGTCGTCCCTTTCCATGAAATATTCACTGCAAATTGAAGATTCTAATTTATCAAACACACAAAGCCTTACCTGAATAGCTGATGGTGCAAACAGTCTGAATATCGTATTGTTGTCCTTAACAATAGAGCCCAGTTCTTTTTCAGAAAAGTAACGGTCTAATTCCTGATATCTTTTTTGAAATTCTGAAAGCTTTCTTTCTTTTACTATTGACTTGTTTTCTGTTACAAACATTAAAAATTCCTTTCAAGACAATATTATAACGTGTCGTGTATAATTATCGAATAATAAATCGAATTCTTGAACTCAATTAGTTTATTGATAATAAATCATTTTTTTATTGTAATATTAAATAAAACAGAGT
Source organism: Melioribacter sulfuriphilus (assembly GCF_051488685.1). NCBI lineage: Bacteria > Pseudomonadati > Ignavibacteriota > Ignavibacteria > Ignavibacteriales > Melioribacteraceae > Melioribacter > Melioribacter sulfuriphilus. The sequence continues at coordinate 348,810 of NZ_JBPSEH010000001.1, read as the reverse complement.
AATGCACTCTGATTATCATGTCAGCAAAGATATAAATCGGAGGTGAGAAAAAGAAATAGATAATTAGCCTACGAAAAACGAGAGCAAAATACCTGCGGCCACGGCCGAGCCAATTACTCCAGCCACATTTGGTGCCATTGCATGCATCAAAAGATGATTTGTGGGATCGTATTGAAGTCCGATAATTTGAGAAACGCGTGCGCTATCCGGCACTGCAGATACTCCTGCATTTCCGATAAGTGGATTAATTTTGTTATTTTCGCTCAAGAAAAGATTCATAAATTTTACGAACAATACTCCACCCATAGTAGCAATAACAAAAGAGGCCGCACCGAGTACAAAAATTCCGATCGATTTAGCCGTAAGAAAAGTTGTTGCTTGAGTGGAAGCTCCTACAGTAAGTCCTATTAAAATTGTTACAATGTCGATCAAAGCATTGCGTGCCGTTTCAGCCAATCTTTTTGTAACGCCGCTTTCTTTCAACAAATTGCCAAAGAATAACATGCCCAGCAACGGAATAGCTGATGGTGTTATTGAGCATGTAAGCAATAAACCAACAATTGGAAAGAGTACTTTCTCCAGTTTTGATACCTGCCGCGGCGGTTTCATACGGATTATTCTTTCTTTCGGTGTGGTTAAAAGCTTCATTATTGGCGGTTGTATCACAGGCACAAGCGCCATATAAGAATATGCAGAAATGGCGATTGCACCGGTAAGTTCGGGTGCAAGTTTTGAAGAGAGAAATATAGCTGTTGGGCCGTCGGCTCCACCTATAATACCAATTGCAGCTGCCTGCTGAGGAAGATATCCTAAAGCAAGTGCAATTGTGTATGCGCCAAAAATCCCAATCTGTGCAGCAGCTCCAAGTATAATTAGTTTGGGATTAGACAAGAGAGTTGAAAAGTCGGTCATGGCACCGATGCCCAAAAAAATTAATGGAGGATAAATCCCCTGAGTAACTCCGTAATACAAATAATTCAGTACACTCCCTTCTTCATAAATTCCAACTTTTAAATTTGCCGCTTCGGCAAATGGTATGTTCCCAATTAAAATTCCAAATCCAATGGGCACGAGAAGCAGCGGTTCATATTCTTTTGCGATAGCAAGGTAAAGAAATATCAATCCAACGGTAATCATAATTAAATGACCAACAGTAACATTTGCAAATGCTGTATATTGCATGAAAATATCAAAACCATGACCAATAAATTTGAAAAACTCTATCATATTTAGCTCCCGATTTCTACTAAAATATCCCCTTCAAGCACAGAATCGCCCGGTTTAACTTTGATAGAAATAACTTTACCTTCTTTGTCTGAGTTGATATTATTCTCCATTTTCATGGCTTCGAGTATTATAAGTTTATCTCCTATCTTAACAGAATCGCCTTCTTTTACGTGAACAGACAAAATTACCCCCGGTAAAGGCGATTTAACAAATCCGGTACCTTTTTTTTCGGTTGGTTTACTTGTCTTTTTAGTTGAGACGTCAATATCGGTGCTCGGGGCAGCGGTACTCCGTACAAGTTTCGGCGTCTTGGGTGTCTGTAACTTCTTTTCGAGTTCTACGTGGTAACGGGTACCATTAACTTCCAGTTCTGCTATATTATCTTCAAAACTTAGGATTTCGACGTCGTAGTTGTTACCGTTTATGGTAAACTTAAATTTTCTCATGTTAACCTCTTGAACGTGGATAATGGCGCAAGCCGTAAATTTTGGAGCTCCACGGCGAATAAATCCGTGCAACGCGATTAATCGTCAAAACCATGTTTTCTTTGTCGTGAAGTTCATTCAGGTACAGAAAAATTGCTGTCGAAATTGCAGCGTTTACTTCACCTGACAATTCATAGCTCTCCGTTTTAACTGTGCTCGGAGTTTGTTTTTTCTTGATCCTGTTGTTAATTAATTTAGTCAGATTATAAAACACAATATAGAGCAATAAGAGTGAGGCAAAGACGACGGACATTCCGATAAACGTAAGTCCGATTCCGAATGCGTCGAGTTGACTGAATTTTTCCGCATTTTGTTCGATTCTACTGCGTGTCAAAGTATCTATTGCCGAATTCTGAAAAGCAAGCAAGAACATGTTTCACCTATAAGGGAATATTCGAATGTTTTTTGGGCGGATTCGTGTCTTTTTTTGTCGATAAAGACTGAAGCGCCCTAATTATTCTGAACCGCGTATTTCGGGGCTCAATGACATCGTCTATGTAACCGTATTTAGCGGCTACGTATGGATTTGCAAATTTTTCTTTATATTCTTTTTCTTTTTGAAGGATAAATTGTGCCCGTTCTGAGTCGTCGGCAATGCTGGAAATTTCTTTATTATGTAAAACCTCGATTGCGCCTCGTGGTCCCATTACGGCAATTTCTGCAATAGGCCATGCGTAGTTAATGTCGCCTCTAAGGTGTTTCGAACCCATTACATCGTATGCACCGCCGTATGCTTTTCTGAGAATTATAGTAATTTTTGGAACTGTTGCTTCGCCGTAAGCAAATAAGAGTTTTGCCCCATGTAAAATAATTCCGCCGTATTCCTGCGCAGTTCCCGGTAGAAATCCAGGTACGTCTACGAGAGTTACTATTGGTATATTAAAAGCATCGCAGAAGCGGACGAAGCGACCGGCTTTTCTGGAAGCGTTTATGTCAAGAACTCCTGCCAGATAATTCGGCTGGTTGGCAACGATACCAACTGGCATCCCATTAAAACGCGCAAACCCAATTACAATGTTAGGAGCGAAATACCTTTGAATCTCAAGGAACTCATTGTTGTCTACAATTGAATGAATAATATCTTTAACGTCATAGGGCTTGTTCGGATTTTCTGGAATTACTTCATTTAAAAAGTCGTCTACTCTATCTATCGGATCGTCGCATTGAATTATTGGCGGGTCTTCCAGATTATTCTGAGGCAGATAGCTCAACAATTTTCTGATGAGCATAATTCCTTCTTCTTCGTTCTCAGCCACGAAGTGTGTAACGCCCGATTTAGTAGCGTGAACCATTGCACCGCCAAGTTCTTCTTCGGTAACGACTTCACCGGTTACAGTTTTAACTACTTTCGGACCTGTAACGAACATATAGCTCGTGTCTTTTGACATGATTGTAAAATCGGTCAAAGCAGGTGAATAAACTGCACCACCAGCGCATGGTCCAAATATTGCAGAAATTTGTGGAATTACACCCGATGCAAGAATATTTCTCTGGAATATATCGGCATAGCCTGCAAGACTTCGCACCCCTTCTTGAATTCTTGCGCCGCCGCTGTCGTTAATTCCAATTACAGGAGCTCCCATTTTGAGAGCTTTGTCCATTATTTTGCATATTTTCTGGGCATAAGTTTCGGAGAGTGAGCCTCCAAAAACTGTAAAATCCTGCGAAAAAACATAGACCAATCTACCGTCGACTGTACCGTATCCTGTAACTACTCCATCGGAGAGATACGATTTTTTATCGAGTCCAAATTCAGTTGTTCTGTGAGTTACAAACATGTCGAATTCTTCAAAACTTCCTTCGTCAAGGAGCAGTTCAATTCTTTCGCGGGCTGTCAATTTTCCTTTGCTATGTTGAGCTTCGATGCGGGATTTTCCGCCGCCAAGACGTGCCTCTTCCCGCATTTCCATCAGTACTTTTATCTTTTCGCTTATCGACATTCTATTAAACCAGTTTATTTATTGTCGTTTTCAGGGTGCTCACACAATTCAGTTAAAACACCTCTGGTTGATTTTGGATGCAGAAATGCAATTCTCAAACCTTCTGCACCGAGCTTAGGTTCTTCGTCGATTAGAGTAATGCCTTTAGAAGAAGCTTCTTTTAAAGCTTCGGGTAAGTTTTTTACGGCAAATGCTATATGATGAATCCCTTCACCCTTTGCTTCGATAAATCTTCCAATAGGTCCGTATGGCTCGGTAGATTCAAGGAGCTCGATCTTTGTTTGTCCAACCATAAAAAAAGCTGTACGCGTTTTTTGAGTTCTAATTTCTTCAACTGAATAGCATTTAAGACCGAGTACATCCTCGTAATATTTAATTGCAGCTTCAAGATTTTTAACGGCTATGCCGATATGTTCTATATGCGTGATTTCCATTTTCGCCTCCATTTTAAATTATGACTTGTTCTTTGTATTCTCCGAAGACAGAGCGGAGCGTGTTACAAATTTCCCCTATGCTTGAATACGCTTTGACCGCATCGATAATGTAGGGCATTAAATTTGTATCGGTTTCGGCTGCCGTTTTTAATTCTTTTAATTTCTGTTCGACTAAATGATTATTGCGTTCCGATTTAATTTTTTTCAGGAAATTAATTTGTTCTTTCTGAATGTGTTCGTCTATTTTCAGTATTTTGCCTTTATGTTCTTCCTTCTCAGTGAATTTATTTAAACCGATTATAATTCGTTCGCCTTTTTCGACTTCTTGCTGATATTTGTAAGCGGATTTTTGAATTTCACTTTGAATATATCCAAGTTCAATTGCGGATACCATTCCACCGAGTGCGTCGATTTTATTTATATATTCTTCCGCTTCTTTTTCAATCTGATTCGTAAGGGTTTCCACGTAGTACGATCCGGCAAGAGGGTCAATTGTATTTGTAATTCCACTTTCGTATGCAACTATCTGTTGCGTTCGCAGAGCAATTTTAACCGACTCTTCTGTGGGGAGTGCCAGCGCCTCGTCTTTTGAATTAGTATGAAGGCTTTGAGCTCCGCCGAGCACAGCAGCTAATGTTTGAATTGTAACGCGAATAATGTTATTGTCCACTTGTTGAGCAGTCAATGCCGAGCCGGCAGTTTGAGCGTGAAATCTCAGCATCATCGATTTAGGTTTGGTCGCTTTGAAGCGGTTTTTCATGATTTTAGCCCATAACCGTCTCGCAGCTCTAAATTTTGCCACTTCTTCGAACAGGTCGTTATGAGAATTAAAGAAAAAGGAGAGTTGACCGGCAAAATCGTCCACATTCAAGCCGGAATTTATTGCTGCTTCGACATACGCAATGCCATCTGCCAGCGTAAATCCAACTTCCTGAGCCGCTGTTGAACCAGCTTCTCTTATATGATAGCCCGATATCGAAATTGTATTCCATTTTGGAATTTCAACCGAGCAGAACTTGAAAATGTCGGTAATAAGACGCATCGATGGTTTGGGCGGGAAGATGTAAGTGCCGCGCGCAACGTATTCTTTCAGTATGTCGTTCTGAATAGTACCACTCAATTTTTCTTTGCCAACGCCTTGCTTTTCGGCTACCGCAATGTACATTGCAAGTAAAATTGATGCAGGTGCATTGATTGTCATCGAGGTGGAAACTTTATCAAGTGGAATTTGATCAAATAAAATTTCCATATCTGCCAGAGTGTCGATTGCAACGCCAACTTTTCCAACCTCACCTAAAGCCATCGGATCGTCGCTGTCGTATCCGATTTGTGTAGGCAAATCGAAAGCAACAGACAATCCCATTTGACCTTGCGATAATAAGAAGCGATACCGTTCGTTCGACTCCCGCGCCGTACCAAAACCGGCATACTGTCGCATTGTCCAGAGCCTGCCTCTGTACATCGTAGGTTGAACGCCACGTGTAAAAGGAAATTTACCAGGGTATCCGATTTCTTCGAGATAATTTTCGAATGAATAGTCGTTGGGTGTATAGAGTTGTTTTATTTTTGTAAAAGAAGGAGTTGTAAATTCAGGCTGTCGTTCCGGGGTTCGGTCTATGGTTTTTTTGTAATAATTTTCTTCCCAATCTGCATAGGTTTCTTCTATTTTCTTCCTCAATTCCTCTAAATCCATTTTAATAACTCCTTATAAGAATAAAAGTTTACATCAATAAGTGTGCCGTATTATAATAAATATGAACTAAGTGCAATAAGCGGTCAAAAAAAGACAATAACGTCACAAAATAATGATCAGCTTCTCATATTTTAGAAAGATAAAGTCAATAAATGGAAAATACCAGATATTTTTTTCATATTTATACTTGACAAAAGTTAGAATAAACTCTATTTTTTGACTCGATTTTTTTAATCACTCGTTCTTATAAAATATTCCGCGTTAGCTCAATGGTAGAGCATGCGGCTGTTAACCGCAGGGTTGCAGGTTCGAGTCCTGCACGCGGAGCAAAAACAAATAGAGCCCCAGTAAGATTAAGGGGCTTTTTATTTATGTACACAGTATATGTTTTATATTCTCGCCATCACAATAAAATTTATATTGGACAGACCGAAGATTTGCAGAGGCGGATTAATGAACATAATAATGGGTTGTTATCATCGTATACAAAAAGATATAAGCCGTGGGAAGTAGTTTATACAGAAGAATATCCAACACGAGGTGAAGCTTTGAAGAGGGAAAAGCAGTTAAAAAGCCAAAAGGGACGGGAGTTTATATGGGATTATATAAAGCGCAGGGTTGCAGGTTCGATCCGTTAGCTAACGGACTGCACGCGGAGCAAAAACAAATAGAGCCCCAGTAAGATTAAGGGGCTTTTTATTTATGTACACAGTATATGTTTTATATTCTCGCCATCACAATAAAATTTATATTGGACAGACCGAAGATTTGCAGAGGCGGATTAATGAACATAATAATGGGCTGTTATCATCGTATACAAAAAGATATAAGCCGTGGGAAGTAGTTTATACAGAAGAATATCCAACACGAGGTGAAGCTTTGAAGAGGGAAAAGCAGTTAAAAAGCCAAAAGGGGCGGGAGTTTACATGGGATTATATAAAGCGCAGGGTTGCAGGTTCGATCAATTCGTAATAGTAAACACTTGCCAATCTATTACTAACTCTCTTGGGTAATAAACAACTCTTCAATTAAAAAGACTGTTAATGAATTTAAGAATTATTCATGTCTAATTAATGTTATCTTAATATAGACGTATTATATTTTATATAAACATTATTGGAGATATGATGCTCGGCAATATTTTTTTGGCAATTTTATTATTGCTATTCAATATTTCAAACAATGTAATTGAAGCAAATGACTTTGAAAGTAAGGCTGAAGTTAAACTGGTTTTGCAAATTGTAGTTGACCAGCTACGGGCTGACTACTTAAATAAATATTCATCTAATTTTTCAAAAAGTGGGTTTAATTATTTAATAAAAGAAGGGGTAAATTTTAGTAACGCAAAATTATCGTATACTCTGAGTGCAACAGGTCCGGGACATGCGTCTATTGCGACAGGGTCTCTACCAGCTTACCACGGAATCATAAGTAATGATTGGTATAATCGTAAACTAAAACAAAAGGTGTATTGTGCAGAGTACAATGGAGTGAAATCACCTCTTAATTTAATTGGGTCTACTTTATCCGATGAAATTTATCTGTCGAGTGGTGGAAAGTCGAAAATCTTTGGAATCTCTTCAAAAGATAGAGGTGCTATCTTTCTTGCAGGCCATTACGGTAAAGCTTTCTGGTTGTCAGATGACTCAATACAGTTTACTACAAGCAGTTATTATTATGAAAAAGAACCTGAGTTTTTAGAGAACTTTAATAAAAAAATAAATGAAGAGTATCTTATTGATTTTAAGTGGGAACCATTATATGAACCTGAAAAATATATCAATTATTTTGGGCAAGAACAGTTAGATAACTTCGGCTTAAAAAGATTTAATAAGCCGTCTGAGGTATCGTCGATTATTACTTCGCCTCTTGGAGATTTTTTGACTTTACAATTTGCAAAACATATTATTTACCAGAATGAACTTGGCAAAGATGAATATATCGACTATCTCTCTATCTCATTTTCATCTACAGATAAAATAGGACATTACTTTGGCAACTCTTCAATCGAATTTGAAGATCAACTCTACAGGCTGGATAAATTGATCGCGGAGCTGGTTGATTTTATCAACAGTCAAATTGGGATGAATAATACTTTGATCATTCTTACATCAGATCACGGGGCTAAAGACTCATTTACTCCGACAAATGGTAATAAGAACAGCAATCTACAAAAACTGGAAGTTGATGGTCTTCGTAGATTGTGCAATGAATATATTAAAGAAAAGTTAAATGTTAACTTCGATGTGATTGAAGAAATTATTTTACCAAATATTTATTTAAATGAAGAAGCGATTATTAATAATGGCCTTGAAATTAGTGTGGTTGAATTTCTTTTAAAAGATTACCTTAGAAATATGAATAATATATACGATGTTTTTACTTCCACAGAAATTGAAAAGAATAATTTGTCGCCAACCGCACTAAATATAAAAGTAATCAATTCGTATTTTCATAAAAGATCGGGTAATCTTTACATTATTTTTGAGCCCTCATTGCCAGATAGTCATAAAATTTATAACCGTTCTGAACATGGCACACCGTGGAATTACGATTTAATGATACCGTTACTTTTTTGCGGGCCTCGAATTGATAAGGGTAAAAATAGTAGCCAGGAGGCTTATATCGAAGACATTGCTGTTACTGTCTCACATTATCTCGGAATTAAAGTGCCAGCGACTGCTACAGGAAAAGTATTACCAATATTTGGGAAATAATTGTGTGTCGTAGTAACTCTTTTTTCCATTGACAACATATAAAATATCTTCTTTGAGAGTTGCTATAATCCAACTTAGAAAAGTGGAATATTGTTAAATCCTTTCTCTTTCTATAATATGCCTGGGTCATACTGTGGTAAAAGTATATTGGCTTATTTAAAAATATTTCTACAGTATTTGTTGTTGCATAAACGTAAACATGCTTGCTTTCTTCGGTAAATGAGTGTCCCCCAAAAATCTATTCCGATTATTTTCATCATAGTAATATGACATCCTAAGTGGATGCTTCACAATCGTGAATCCGCAAAGTATTTTAAGTCTTACGAGAATGGAAAATTTAATTAAGATACGGGCATGAGGAGCGATTCTTCTCTGATTAACATAACGTTGTTGCGCCATTTTACTCTAGAGTTGAAAAAGGGAATCAACCAGATTGCAAATATTAGAAGATCTTTTAGAGGAATAAAAAAATATGTGTAAGGTTTATGCTTGGCAACGAGATGGCGACTTATAAAGTAGTCGAGTATTATTTTAATTAATGTCGACGATAAGAAATAAATTAATATCCCTTTAAAAAAAGGGAGCAACAATAAACCGAGTGCAACTGGATTTGTCAGGGGTTCCAGCAGATAATGAAATGGATCGATCCTGAATCTCATTTTTGACCAGCGACTGTGACGATTGATAAATTTTTTTAACGGAATCTTTTCGTTGATATTGTCAATTAGAATTGGTGATGTCATAACTTTGTAGCCTACTTCTTTGACCTTTTTGCCCATCATGAAATCTTCAGCGAGGTAATTAGTAAAACTATAAAAGCCACCAATGGCATCGAGTGCTTCTCTGCGAATTAGAATTGCTTTCCCTATTGTTATTTGAATATCTGCGAGGGATGATGCAGCAAAAATACTAGGAGCAACGAAAGTGTTCAGATGGATATTCTCCATTGCCGAAACAATATTTTTTTCACCATGCCCACGAATTGTTGCCGTTAACATACCAAGTTCGTCGTCGTTAAAATGTGCGGTTAAATTAATAAGAAAATCTTTATTGCATTTTGTGTTGCTATCGCTAATAAGAATTAATTGACCTTTTGCATAAGAATACATATTGATCAAATTATTGACTTTTGGATTTAAGCCATGTCTGCGACTGTCAATAACTAGTCGTGCATTTTGGTGATGGTACTTATTAATCACCCTTTCAATAATAGTAACTGCCGGATCGTCTTCGGAATCTACTCCGAAAATTATTTCGTAGTCGGGGTAGTTCAGTTCGAAAAATGAGCATAAGTTATCTTCAAGATTATCGTCAATTCCTTTTATCGGTTTCAATATTGATATGGGAGGTTGGTGGTTATTGATGGGGAGTGAGATCGGGATTTGCTTTTTTGCTTTACTTATGAAATAAAGTGAGAGGAATCCATAAAGTAAGCCAGGAAGTAAAATTAGCATATATATGATTGTTTCCATTTCAAGTTCCAGTCGATTTTTCTTCTTTGAATGTTTTGTGATGAAGAGAAGTGAGAAATTTTTCAATTAATTTGGTGTAATAAAACGCGCTGGGTCTGATAGTCCGTTTAAATTGGTTTTCGTAATCTACTTCGACTAACCCGAATCTTTTGGATTTGCCGTGTAACCATTCATAATTGTCCAGGAGGCTCCAGTAGAAATAGCCTTTAATTCTGTAACCTTTTTCAATTTGCTTTCTTATAATCTTTACATGTTTTTTAATAAACTTTTTTCTGAGCAGGTCGTCACTCGAGGCAATTCCGTTTTCTGTAATTATCATCTCTTTATTGTATTGTGAAACCAGCTTAATAATTTTCTTTAGCCCTTTTGGGTAAATTTCCCAACCTGTGTCGGTAGCTGGATTCTTTGTGTAAAGGAAAAAGGGATTATTCAGACTCAATTTGAATTTGGTATGCAGACGGTAATAATAATTAATGCCCCAGAAATCGATTTTGTTGTTGAGATTTATCTGCTCATCAAACTTCAATAGCAGTGCAAAATTGACAACCATCCGATTTGAGGAAAATGCATCGAGCAGCATTACGTTAAAAAAGTAATTGATTTTCCGCGCAATGGTTTTATCTGGGAAGAACCATTCACGTGCTTCTTTGAAGATTATAAAATGTTTGGCAATTCCGATCTGGTTTTCGGCTTTGTAAGATTTCAAAATGTCATAAACTCTCACATGAGCTCTCATCATATTAAAAAGTGCTTTCATCATTAAATTGAGGTCATTGTAAGCAGGCGGAAATTTTGCATCGGCATAAGCCGCCAGTACCCAGACAACCGGCTCGTTGAAAGTAATCCAGTATTTTACTCTATCAGCCAATCGGCGGAATATTAAATCAGAATAATCAACAAATCTTTTGATCGAATCTTCTGTATGCCAGGGAGATGAGCCATGGAACCATCTCGGGTGTGTAAAATGATGCAGAGTAATCATCGGTTCGATGTTCTTTTCAAGCAGGCAGTCGACTATTTCGTCGTACCTGTTAAGTGCATCAATTGATATTGTGTTAATTTGTGGCTGAATCCGTGACCACTCGATCGAAAATCTGTATGCGTTATGATTTAGTTGTTTAATCAAATCAATATCCTCTTTCCACATCACCCAATGATTCGATCCATCTTCGTATGGCGGAAAACCAAGCAGCTTTTCGTAATCAGTAAAGTCGTTACTTATATTTCCTTCAATTTGAAATGATGACGTTGCACTTCCCCAGAGGAACATCTATTTACCGCAAGAATTAAGTTAAAAATTTCATCAAAAGTCATTTATACCACACTCAACTTAACAATCAGTTGTTAAGGCATTGTTAAGAAAGGATTAAAAAAATGTTAAGAGACTTGATTCGATATTTATTTATCGATATATTTGTATCGATAAAAAAATAACGATAGGTGTTTTATGATAATGGAAAAAAGACCAATTACGATTCCAGAACCGACACTCAAAAGACTACCGCGGTATATTGATATTCTCAAGAATCTTCATAATAGAAGCGAAAAGTATGTGTCGAGCAGCTATATTGCATCGGTTCTCGACCTTGATCCGATACAGGTGCGTAAAGATTTGAGTATTACTGGAATTATTGGAAAACCAAAACTTGGATTTGAAGTAGAGGAATTACTGGAGTCGCTGCTGAGTGCGTTGAACTGGAATAACAAAAACGAGGCATTCCTTGTGGGTACGGGAAGCTTAGGTAGTGCGCTTCTGGGTTACAAAGGATTTAAAGAATATGGTCTTGAAATCGTTGCTGCATTTGATAACGATCCTAAAAAAATCGGAAAGTCGATTAAAGGAATTAAAATTCTACCTGTGAACAAACTTACAGAAATGGCAAAGAGAATGCATGTTCATATGGGAATCATTACAGTACCTGCCGAAGCAGCACAAGAAATAGCAGAAAAGTTGATTGAAGGTGGAGTGGTTGGCATCTGGAATTTTGCGCCTGTTCACTTGAAAGTACCAGAAAACATAATTGTTGAAAATGCTCAATTGTCGCAATCTCTTGCGGTGTTGACGCATAAATTGTCAAAAGTATTTATTATTTAAGGGAGTTTGTCATGAGCGAATTGACCAATACAAACGCTGATAAGTTCAACAAAGTCTGTAAAATACTCGAAGATAATCAATATGATCCCCAAAGATTAATCCCTATTTTACAGGCTGTCCAAAACGAATATAGATATTTGCCCGAAGAAATTCTTCATTTTATTTCAACCTCACTGGGAATTTCGCCCGCCAAGGTATATGGAGTAGCAACTTTTTATTCTCACTTTGCTCTTGAACCAAAAGGAAAATATGTTATTAAAGTATGTGACGGGACGGCTTGCCACGTAAAAAAGTCGGAAGCAATTATTCAGGCAATAGAAAAAAAACTCGGACTCACATCCTCAAAAAAAACAACCGATGATATGCTATTCACACTAGAAACTGTTTCTTGTCTGGGGGCATGTGGATTGGCTCCTGTTGTGGTTGTCAATGAGGAAGTTCATTCGCTGATGACTCCTGAAAAAACCGAAATGCTGATTGAAAATATCAAGAAGGAGGAAACCTATGTTGAAGCAACCTGCTGACCTGGATAAACTCGCCCTAAACTACAAAAGTGCGACTAAATTGATGAAAAGGAGAATAATTATTTGCGCTGGCACCGGTTGTGTAGCTAATGGTTCACTCGATGTCTATAACGAATTTCTTACATTACTGAAAACAAGCGGTATAGAACATATTGTTAAAATTGAATTAAAGGAAGAGAAAAAAGATGCCGTTCTCGTCAGCAATAGTGGGTGTCAGGGTTTTTGTCAGATGGGACCATTAGTTACAATTGAACCAGATGGCATCATGTATGTTAAAGTGAGGAAGGATGATGTAAAGAAAATAATAGATAAAACCTTGATTGGAAATGAAATTATAGAAGAACTACTATATACCGATTTGACTTCAGGTAAAAAATGCAAGGGCACGAATGAAATCAATTTTTATAAACGCCAGAATAGAATGATTCTTGAGAAGTGCGGTAGAATTAATCCCGAGGATATTTATGAATATATTGCAGTAGATGGTTATAAAGCCGCAAGGAAAGCATTGCTTGAAATGACCGATGTTGAAATATGCCGTGAAATTACCAGATCGGGATTGCGTGGTAGAGGTGGCGGAGGATTCCCAACTGGAAAAAAATGGGAGCTAACGCTTAAATCAGTAGCCGATACAAAATATGTTATTTGTAATGGAGATGAAGGCGATCCTGGTGCCTTTATGGATAGAAGTATCATGGAAGGTAATCCGCATTCAGTAATCGAAGGGATGATTATAGCAGCAAAAGCCATTGGTGCATCAAAAGGGTATATTTATGTAAGAATGGAATATCCACTTGCAGTAAAAAGACTCCGTATTGCCGTACAGCAGGCAAGAGAGCTCGGACTACTTGGATTTAACATTTTCAACAGTAATTTCAATTTCGATATCGAAATAATGGAAGGAGCGGGCGCTTTTGTGTGCGGTGAAGAAACTGCTTTAATTGCGTCGATCGAGGGTAATAGAGGAATGCCTAATCCAAAACCGCCATTCCCTGCACAGGCAGGGCTGTTCGGTAAACCAACACTTATAAATAATGTAGAGACTTTAAGTAGTGTACCAAAAATAATTCTGAACGGTTCTCAATATTTTTCATCGGTAGGAACAGCCAATTCTTCAGGTACCAAAACGTTTGCTTTGACAGGAAATGTTGTTAATACGGGACTTATCGAAGTACCGTTTGGAACCACACTGCGAGAAATAATTTTCGGAATCGGTGGCGGGGTATTAAATGAAAAAGGCGAAATTGACCCCGATGCTTTCAAAGCTGTTCAAATAGGAGGACCTTCGGGAGGATGCTTGGTAGAGGAACATCTCGATTTACCACTCGATTACGATTCTCTGCGTAATGTTGGAGCAATGGTTGGATCGGGAGGACTTGTTGTTATGAATAAATCTACCTGCATGGTTCAAATGGCTCGCTTCTTTATGCAGTTTACTCAAAATGAATCTTGCGGCAAATGCGTGCTCTGCCGCGAAGGTACAAAACAAATGCTGTTTCTCCTTGACGACATTATCGAAGGACGAGCTACATACGAAACAATATCTTTGCTCGAAGAACTGGCATCGGCTGTAAGTAAAGGTTCTTTATGCGGACTTGGTAAAACTGCACCCAATCCGGTACTCTCGACCTTACGCTATTTCAGGGATGAATATTATGCTCATGTAGAACAAAAGAGATGTCCCGCAAAACAATGCAAAGCACTATTAAAACCGGTTATTATTCCAGAATTGTGTAAAGGCTGTGGTCTCTGCATGAAAAAATGCCCAGTCGGAGCAATTACAGGTTCCAAGAAAGAACCCCATGTAATTAATGAAGAATTATGCATAAAATGTATGGCATGCGTCGATGTATGCCGTTTAAATGCAGTTACAATCGGAGGTTAATATGGAAACTAACTTTGTTTATATAAACGGTGAAAAAGTAGAGTATACAAACGAACGAAATTTGCTGGAAGTTATAAGAAAAGCAAATATCGAGATACCAACTTTTTGTTATCATTCAGAATTAAGTATCTACGGTGCCTGCAGAATGTGTGTTGTTGATATCGAGGGACTTGGAATTGTTACTTCGTGTACCACTAAGCCCCAGCCCGGTATGAAAGTCAAAACTCATACTAGTGAAGTCCGTAAAATTAGAAAAATTGCATTGGAGTTGATTCTTGCAAATCACGATAAAAATTGTACTTCTTGTGTAAAAAGTGAAACTTGTAAGTTACAGAAACTTTCGAACGATTTGGGTGTCGATAAAATTCGCTTTAAAGAAAAGGAGATCCGTTTTGATCTCGACAAATCTTCTAATTCTGTGGTTAGAGATCCGAATAAATGTATTTTATGCGGAGACTGTGTTAGAGCCTGCAGTGAAATTCAGGGCATCGGAGTTATCGATTTTGTAAAGAGAGGTGAAAAAGCAGCTGTAATGCCGGCATTCGGTAAACAACTTGCAAAAGTCGACTGTGTTGATTGTGGGCAATGTGCCCGCGTATGCCCCACTGCATCGATTACTCCCAAATATGAAGTCGATAAAGTCTGGGCAGAAATTGAAAACCCAGATAAGGTGGTAGTCGCTCAAATTGCACCTGCTGTTAGAGTTGCAATTGGAGAATTGTTTGGTTTCAAACCGGGTGCTCTTTTAACCGGTCAGATTGTCAATGCACTTAAAATGATCGGTTTCGACAAAGTGTTCGATACTTCATTTGCTGCCGATTTAACCGTAATTGAAGAAGCAAATGAATTTATTCAACGCAAAAATGAAAATTATAAATTGCCACTCTTCACTTCCTGTTGTCCCGCTTGGGTGAAGTTTGTCGAATATTATCATCCAGAATTGATTAATAATCTGTCAACTTGTAAATCGCCTCAACAGATGTTTGGATCGATTGCAAAAGAAATTTTACCAAAAACGTTAAATGTTAAGAAAGAAAATCTCGTTGTGGTTTCAATTATGCCCTGTACTGCCAAAAAGGCCGAAGCTGTAAGACCCGAATTCAATCACGGTGGTATTAAAGAAGTCGATTATGTATTGACGACCGTTGAACTGGCTGCAATGATTAAAGAAGCGGGAATCAAATTTGAAAACCTTACGCCTGAACCACTCGATATGCCTTTGGGTTTTAAGTCGGGTGCAGGAATTATATTTGGCAACAGCGGAGGAGTAAGCGAAGCAGTTGCCCGTTATGTCTACGAAAAACAAACAGGCAAGAAATTGTTTGATTTTGAATTCAAGCAAATGAGAGGCAGTAACAACTTGCGCACTACTGAATTGGAATTAAACGGAACTAATATTAAAATGGCAATCGTAAGCGGATTGAAGAATGCTGCCGATCTAATCGAGAAAATTAAGAATAAAGAAGTGGAATATGATATAGTGGAAGTAATGGCATGTCCCGGCGGTTGTGTTGCAGGTGCGGGACAACCATATACAACCGAATCTGACAATAAACTTAAAAGAACCATGGCACTCTACGAATCCGATAAAACTTTACAATTGCATAAATCTCAGGATAATCCTTATGTCTCTGAACTATATGCCACTTTATTGGGCGAACCAAACAGCCAGATGGCTCACAAAATTCTACACACTAAGTATTATAACCGTAGGCGAATTAGCCCAGATAATTTAATAAAAATAGTTGACAACGATTCAAAAAAACTCACCATAGATGTTTGTGTAGGTACTAACTGCTACGTAAAGGGTTCTCAAAAAATTATTTCAGAAGTTCTTAATTATATTGAGAAAAAGGGCCTGTCGAATGCAGTTACACTAAATGCAACCTTCTGTATGGAAAAATGTGGGGAAGGTCCAAATGTGAAAATTTTTGGCGAGTCAAAAAGTATCTCCGATTCTTCTGAAATAATCAAACTGATTAATGATAAGCTTAATCTAAATCAGGAAATAAATCATTAAATGGAATTTAATTGAAATATGTCGGGTAGGATTATTTATACAATTGAAGCCAAATGCAGGGATTGCTATCGATGTTTAAGAAATTGTCCAGTCAATGCCATCAGTATTATTAATGGACAAGCATCGGTAGACGAAACTTTGTGTATTTTGTGTGGAAACTGTCTGAAAGAATGTCCCCAAAACGCAAAACAATACCGAAGCGACATCGAAAAAGTAAAGCACCTTGTAAAAGAATTTAATACAGCAATTTCAGTTGCACCTTCGTACCCTGCTTTTTTTGAGGAATGGGAATCGAACAGATTGCCTTCGGTTTTGAGAAAACTTGGATTTAAATACGTTGCCGAAACTTCGGTCGCTGCAAGTAATGTAGCTATGGAATCATTTAATTATTACAGTAAGAATGGTAAATCGTTGATTTCTTCGGCTTGCCCTTCTGTCGTAAATTATATTGAGAAGCATCGACCGGAGCTGATAGACTATTTAGCTCCTTTTCTATCACCTATGATGGCTCATGCTGGCAAAATTAAATATACACTCGGAGATAACTGGAAGGTTGTTTTTGTGGGACCATGTGTTGCTAAGAAAGACGAAGCAGAGCGACCCGAATTTAAAGATCTCGTCGATGCCGTAATTACTTTTGAAGAATTATACGATTGGATGAATGAAGAAGCAATTGAATTTAAGAATTTTGAAGAAAGTAATTTCGACGAAGAGTCGGTGAGTTATTCAAGACTCTATCCACTCTCAGGAGGCATGATTAAAACTGCTTTGACAAATGCCGACAATCTCAATGATGAAATTCATTATATGTGTGGCTGGGATGAAATTAAAGATTCTTTAAAAGAAATCTCAAAGGAACAAAACTTTATTGAACCTTTAATGTGCAAGATGGGATGTATCAATGGTCCTGGTGCTTTTGGAAAAAATTCAGTTCTTGAAAGAAAAAGAAAAGTAATTGATTCGTATAACAAAAAACAACGTCCTTTTAATCCCGCAGAGGTTCAGAAGTATCCAATTGAAATTACCAGAGCCTTTAAGCGCATCAATAAAAGCAAGGAAGAAAACAAAGACGATAATGAAATTATTAAGATACTTAATCAAAAAGGAATAATGAACGAAAAAGACGAATTGAATTGTGGTGCTTGTGGTTACAATTCCTGTCGCGAGAATGCAATCGCAGTATTAAATAATAAAATAGAATTAGAATCGTGTATTCCTTATATGAGACGACTTGCAGAGCAGAGAACAGATAAAATTATCGAGTCGTCTCCCAATGGAATTGTAATACTGGATAGAGAACTTAATATTCTTAGCATGAATGAAGCATTTAAAAAATTTTTTGTTTGTGGGAATGCTCTTCTTGGAAAAAAAATATCTTGCTTGATGGATCCGGAACCATTTATACGCCTTCGAGACGAAAACAATAGAATTATCGAAGTAACTGAAAAACATAAGAATTATAATCTGATCTGTCATCAAATAATTTATAAGCTTCCAGAAGAAGATCAGTATGTAGGAATTTTTGTCGACATAACACGTATGATTTTGAATGAAGAAAAATTAAACATAATTCGTCGAAAGGTTTTAGATCAAGCGCGCGAACTGTTAAATCATCAGATTATGATGGCTCAAAATCTTACAAAATTTCTGGGAGAAAGCACTGCTAAAGGCGAGGAACTGGTTGAGAAATTAATGCAGTTATCGAGCGAGGAAAAAAAGCAAATTTCGGGAGAAGCAAGTGACTGGATATGGAAGAGCTATACTGCGAAGTAGTTGTCGAATCGATCTCAAAGGGAAATAATGTTTTAAGTGGGGATGTCACACAAACAATACGGAACAGTATCGGGACTACATTTTTACTGGCCGATGGTCTTGGTTCGGGACTTAAGGCTCATTTGTCGGCTCAATTCTATTCCTCACAATTTATTGCACTAATAAATTCTGGGTATTCTCTTCGAAAAGCCTTTGCAAGCTTAATTCATACAATCGAAAATGCCAAGAGGAATGAGAATCCTGTCGCATTTTTGTCTGCTATAAGAATTTTGAATGACGGTCTCGGCGTTGCTCTTTTATATGATATGCCACCGGTAATTTTAATCTCCGATAGAAAAGCGGTTCTATTGAATGGCGTTGTCCACTCTTTTTACGACACTATTGTTAATGAAATTAGTTTTACTCTAAAAAAAGAAGAGGGCTTACTAATTTTAAGTGATGGTATTACACAAGCTGGAATCGGTGTTGAAAATGCGGCAGGCTGGCAAATTGAAAAAGTTGTTAAATATACAAATGAATTGCTCAACAATGGTGTGAAAATTGAAGAATTACCCCGACTTATATTGAATGAATCAAAACGACTCTGGAATTACGAACCCAAAGACGATTCTACGGTGGCTTTGATTAAATGTCGTAGGTCTAAAGTTGTAAATCTTCTAACAGGAGCTCCTGTAGATAAATCGATGGATGAAGAAGTGGTCAATAAATTTATGAGTAAAACTGGACTGAAGATTGTCTGTGGAGCTACAACAGCCAAAATAATTGCTCGAATTCTCGGTAAAGAACTTTATCTTGAATATAGCAATGATAACGATATAACACCGCCAGGATATTATATTGAGGGTATTGGACTGGTAACAGAAGGAGCAGTTACTCTTAATCAACTTTACAATATTTGGGGTGAAAATCTCGATAAGCTAAACATTAATAATCCTGTTGCCAGATTGTATGCCTATTTGAGTATAGCAGATAAAATCAATTTATACTGGGGAAAAGCAAAAAATCCATCAGAGGGGGATATAGTTTATAAACAAAAAGGGATTCTTGGCCGCGATAAAATAATTCCACTGTTAATCGAAAAATTCCGAAGTGAGGATAAAATTGTTTGCGTCGAAGAATATTAAAATTTTCTCATTTTTAGGATGACTTTTTCGATTCAAATATTTATCTTTTTTCAGCTCCTTTCAGCAGGGTCTTTAACTAAGAGGGTACGACATGAAAAAGTATTTTGTCATTCTCTTTTTCGTGTGTGTTTCGTTGAATTATTCCCAACTAATCCTTGAAGAAAATTTTGACTATCCTGTTGGAGATTCATTGTCGCATCATAATTGGACTATTTATAAGCAGGGTGATGGCGGAATATTGATTGAAGATTATAACTTAACCTTTCCAAATTACCCTTCGATTTCAGGAAATTCTATAAAAATTGATACGTCAGGAGTAGATTATTACAGGAGTTTAGGCCAGGAATATGAGACAGGTACCTTTTATTTATCCTTCTTAATTAATGTGCAACAAGCCACTACTGCGCAATTGGGAAGCGATATAATTGGCTTTGCAAATAATAGCACCACTTCGCCATTCATGGCGGGCAAATTATTTTTAAAAAAGTATGACGCATCGAGATTTTTGTTCGGAATTAGTAAAACTACCGATACTGTTGAATTTACTGATTCTCCCTATTTATTTAATGAAACTTACCTGGTCGTTATTAAATACATACTGAATTCAGGGTCAGGTAATGATCAGGTGAGCTTGTTTATCTTCGAAAATGAAATACCTCAGACAGAACCAGAACCTGATATACGAATTGATTCAGCAGCGGGTAACGAACCGGCCAATATTTCTGTAGTTGCACTCCGACAGGATATCACAACCAACAAGGCATATATTGACGGGATTCGAGTGTCGACTTCGTGGAGTGAAGCGCCTCTGCCTGTAGAAATGGCATTTTTCAGAGCGAGGTCGCTCAAAAACAAAATAATCTTGAGCTGGGAAACAGTGACTGAATTGAATAACTATGGATTCGAGGTCGAAAGATTTAATTGCAGCGGAAATGAAAGCTGGCAAAAAATCGGATTTGTACACGGACATGGAAATTCATATTCTCCGAAATTTTATTACTTCGAGGATATTCCAGAAAACGGAATTAAATTTAAATACCGCCTCAAACAAATCGATTTCGACGGTACTTTTAAGTTTTACGAATCCGAGCCTGTGGAATTAAATCAGGAAAGTTATGCCGAATTGAAAGTTTATCCCAATCCTTTTAATTCCTGGGCGCGTATTAAATATTTTTTGCCGGGGAATGAAAGCAGGACTATGTCTGTTAAACTTGCAATCTATTCGCTCAATGGTGAACTCGTAGAAATTTTGACCGAGAAAGATGTTTATCCAGGATATCATACAGTTTATATAAATAGCTCAAACTATAGCTCGGGCGTTTATTTTATCGTGCTTTCAACGGATGATTATTTTGTTGCATCTAAATGTACGATTCTCAAATGAATCGACTTTACTTTCAAAGCATCTAAATAGTACAAATTAAATGGAGGTGGTATGAAAAAGAATGTAGGTGGAGGCGACAAGACTTTTAGAATTATTCTGGGTCTTGTAATACTTATTCTCGGTATCATTTATGGAAGCTGGTGGGGATTGATTGGTTTAATCCCGCTCGGAACAGGGTTAATAGGCTGGTGCCCATTGTATTTGCCTTTTGGAATATCGACATGCAAAACCAAAGAACCAGATGCCAAAGAGGAATAGATTTATAGAAAAGATGTAAAGCATCTTGTTAGTAAACTGTAGTTGAAAATATTTAGTAATCCTCTGTTTTTATGAGGTGGAAGTATAAGATTGTTGAGCGTGAGAGAGATTTTGCAGTGCTCAATTAAAAGAGCACTATGCAAAATTAGCTTACCGTAATAACGCTCGACGAAGTGCAAAGAAAAAGTAACAGCGATTTTATTCGCCTATTTTGATTCATGGCGATGGATGAGTTTTTTCTGCTAAATCACATTCATTATAAATTTTATTAGCATTACACCTTTTCATTCACACACATCTGTGACTTTTGTTCGTCATTATATAATTCCAAAAATTAATGCCTGCTTTTGTTTACATTTTTCAGATGCCACTAAGCTAAGCTTATTATTTGTGTATCCAGAAATAAATGACCATAATAAATTTTATAACGTATTTATTATTTTGAAGAGTCAGTAAACAAACGTCACCTCTTTTGATAGTGATAATTATCTTATTTTTATTGCATCTGTTTCTTCTTTTGTATTAAAGGTTTTTAATTGATTTATAATTAGGGAATCAACTGAAAGCAGATTTATTTGTTTTTTGCCGCAATCGTTTTATTTCATTTCAATTTTTACTGGCTTTTCATATATTTGAACGTGATTTAATCTAAATGGGAATGGATGAATTCTCCTTAAATATCGATAGTCGCTACGAGTGTGTTCATGAAGCTGCCGAGAAATTACTTGCTGTGCTGGAACATTATAAAATCGAAGAACATATAAAAAACGCTTTTAATATTTGTTTGACTGAGGCTGCAAATAATGTAATTAAACACAGTTATAAAGAAGAAGCAGGCAAAAATATTATAATCAAACTCTATAAAGAAGATGATTATCTCATACTCGAAATTATAGACGAAGGTATTGCTCGTCCTAACCTCGAAATTCCCGACCTGGATTTCGATCCCCAGGATATCGATAATCTTCCAGAAAGTGGAATGGGTCTTTATATTATCAAACAATTAATGGACGATGTCAATTATTTCTCGATTAACGGCAAGAACTATTTTATTTTGAAGAAATCTATCTCTTAAATCATGATAAAACATACTCTCCTTTTAATTCTTTTCTTTTCTGTATTTTCAATCGCTCAAAAAGATACGTTGAAAAGCGAGGCATTTAGAAATTCTAAGCCAGGTAAAGTATCTTATTTCAAAGCAAAATATCCTTCTTACTCACTCTTAGCAGGATATATTCTGGTAAACGAAGCCAACAGAGGCGACCCTTTCGCTCAACATGAACTTGGAATTAGATATCTTATGGGTAAAGGATTTGAACCCGATACAGTTAAAGCAATTTATTGGATTAGAAAAGCAGCTGATCAGAATCTTGCCGCTGCAAAATATAACTACGGTATTTTGCTTTATAATGGTATTGGAGTACCTTGGAATCCCTTCGAATCGTTTTATAATTTCAAATCGGCGGCCGAACTCGGAATGCCCGAAGCTCAATTTGCTCTTGGAATTATTTATACAGATAATCTGGTAGTATCGAGGGATTACAACAAAGCTTTTACTTATATCACTAAAGCGGCAAATGCTGGATATGAGCCTGCCATGGAATTGAAAGAAGAATTTTTGAAAAAGGGTCTTGTGCCGTCAGCCGATAGTTCAATTGCTGTTGAACAAAATCAAACTAACGAACCTTCGCCAGTTATCAATACCGATTGGGACATCGATTATTTATCAATGGAAAGCGATTCCAGTATTACGGAAGAAGAACGGATTTCTAATCTATTGAAAAAGAATAAATACGAATTAAGAGACTACCTGGGAATTAATGTCTCAAATGAATCTTTGAAAGACACATCTTCACTTGGTTTAATTAAATATGCCGCAGAAAATGGTAGTCCGGAAGCTCTATTGTTAATTGCCGCCAGTTACGAAAAGGGACTGTGGCACACTAAGGACCTTATTCAAGCAGGCATTCATTATCTTACTGCATACAGATTAGGGTCGTATAAAGCGGGCGAACGTCTCTTCAGACTGATTCAATCGAAAGATCTGATAGAGGTATTAAAAAATAAAATTAAGTCTGACAACAGCGAGGCTTATTATTTTCTGGCAGGCATTAGAGCTCTGGAAATGACAAATATTATTTCCATTAAAGAAGCGATTGAATATCTCAACATTGCTGCGGGGAACAACTATATACCTGCTTTAATTGAACTCGGACTTTTGTACAGTTCGGGAGTTGTAGTAAAAAAAGATTTAAATAGAGCGATATCATATTGGGAAAAAGCACAAAAAATGGGTAGCACCGAAGCCGAAATTCGTATTGCCTTTACGACTTTAGTTGACTCTTCATTGACAGCTTACAACAACGATGCACTTGAAATTCTCAAAAAATATTCCGACGAAGGTTCAGTATTGGCACAAACTTACCTTGCATTCTGTTATGAGAAGGGGATTTCGGTAAAAGAGGAGAAAGCAGCGGCTGTAAAATTGTATCGAATCGCAGCTCGGCGTGGTAATGAAACAGCGTATAACTCTCTTAAAAGAATGTATGACGAGTTAAGACCTACGGACGAAACTTTCGTTATTTACTCGGAGAACTGATTCTCTTCAAAACTATAAAAGTCACATCGTCGTTTTGAGCGGCTTCTGCGCGGTGATTGTTTATGAGGCTCACTAATGATTTTTTAATCTCCTCTGCGCTTCTGTCGGAATTTCTTTCAATTGCTTTTTTTATACGCTTTTCACCGAGCATTATTTTGTACTTATTCATCGTTTCGGTTAATCCGTCGGTATGAAAAACAATCGTATCGCCTTCGCCGGGAGTGAAAGTATAGAGCTCGAGAGTTTTTTCGAAAACTCCATAATCATTGAATCCAATACCAATACCGCATGTATTTATTTCTTTGAATTCCTTCTTCAGGAAGTCGTAATGAATCGGGGGCGGATGACCGGCTCTGACAAGATTAATCGTTCCATCTTTTTCTATCGATGCAATTGTGATTGTAAGGAAGAATTCTTTTCGAAGTTTTTGAGAGAAATATTTTTTTAATTTGATAAGAATTTCTTTAACGTCGGAATAATTATCGAGCAGGAAATAGATTATTGCCTGTACTCGTGTCATATAAAGCGCTGCTGCCATCCCTTTTCCGGAAATGTCGCCAATTACAATATACGTTTTGTCGTGTGCCTCGATAATATCGAAATAATCGCCGCCTACTTCTCTTGCGGGTTCATAGTATGATGTCACTTCGTATACGCCAATAGTTGCTTTATGCTTCGGTATCAGGTCAAGCTGAATTTTCTTTGCGATATCGAGCTCATTTTTTGCCAGCAGTTTATCTGCAAGCTCAAAAGCGAGAAGCAAATTTAATATGATAAATCCACTCCAGATATAAAGAGTGTTGTATTCTAGGTATCCAATTCCGAAAAAGAAAATCGAAATCAAGTAGAAAATCCGCCGGGCTGGTGTCAGTTTCATAATAAAGGCATTGAACAGACTACGGATAAATATCAAACCCCTGATTAATTTATTCTTCGATTGATCTGGTTTGGGAATGTCGCTTTTGAAGAATTCGTATACTTCGCTTGCCTCTCGCTTAATCAAATTTTCGATTTCTTGATAACTGAGGTCGCTCGTATACAAATCGAAAATTCGTTTTATTGGATTTTGATGCGGCAACTTATCCCCACTCTTTTTTGTCTGGTTAGACGTATTCACCTCTGAAATGTAACAAATTATTTATGTGATTCTTAAAATTAATATATCAATAGAAATTATTTATTATAAATCGGAATGGTCACCTGGATTATCCTT
This sequence comes from Melioribacter sulfuriphilus, assembly GCF_051488685.1. Classification (NCBI taxonomy): domain Bacteria; kingdom Pseudomonadati; phylum Ignavibacteriota; class Ignavibacteria; order Ignavibacteriales; family Melioribacteraceae; genus Melioribacter; species Melioribacter sulfuriphilus. The sequence goes on along the minus strand of NZ_JBPSEH010000001.1, from coordinate 323,967 downwards.
CCAAAATTCTTTGGAATTGAGGGGGTACTTTTATATTTTAGGCAAATAAAACGCTTAATACTATATTATATCCAGATATATTTTTTTGGTACTAAAATTGAAAGTAGTCGCGTTATGAAAACTTATTGGAAAATAATATTGTTTGTGTTGATGACATACGTGTTAATTGTTGGTATTACATTTCCGATAGTGGCTCAACCCTCGCACTGGTATGAATTCCCAAATATTCCCGGATTAGAAGAGAAAGCAAAGATAATTTTTTTCCATGTTCCTACGGCGTGGTTGTCGGTCATAGCTTTTTTGATGGCGATGTTATACGGAGTTCGTTATCTCAAGAACAAAAATCTGGACGACGATGCCAGATCAAACGCTGCCCTTCAATTAGGGATGTTGTTCACGGTACTGGCAACCGTTACAGGTTCAATCTGGGCAAAATTCACATGGGGAGCTTTTTGGCATTGGGATCCACGTGAGACGAGTATTTTTATACTTCTTTTAATTTATGGCTCGCTTTTGGCACTCCGTTCTGCAATCGAAAACGAGGAAAAAAGAGCACGTCTGTCGGCAGTCTATTCGATTATTGCTTTTTTGACTGTGCCGTTTTTCATTTTTATTATGCCTAGAATAATGGTGGGACTCCATCCAGGCTCGGCTAACGACGACACTTCTGGCCCAATTGTCGATTTTAAGATGAATGCTAATATGCAAATTGTTTTTTATCTGTCGTTGTTGGCATTTACAATCTTGTATTTCTGGATGTGGAAACTACGCTATAAAATTTTAATTCTTTCGGAAAATAATAAATTAGAGAGAGGTTGATGTGGAAAACGGATTGCTAAACTTCTTTGAAACGAACTCAATTTATATTGTTATGTTTATAGTGCTTGTTGTGTGGCTTGGCATTTTTTTGTTCCTGAATAATACGGATAAAAAGCTAAAAGTTTTGGAAAAAGAACTCAAGGAGAAGAAAAACGATGAACAATAAATATATTTTTGGTGGAACTATCATAGTTGTATTCCTCGGATTAATGATCTATCTTTTTACTCAAACCAATGTCCAGTACGAAAGTAGTTTTGTAAAAGTTATGGAATCCGGCAAGACGGTAAAAGCCACCGGAAGCTGGGTCAAAGAAAAAGGTTATCAGATAGATAAACAAAATAAAATATTCAGTTTTTATATCCAGGATACAAACGGAAACGTAATGAAGGTAGTCTATAAAGGCGCAATGCCGAACAACTTCGAGTCGTCTACAAGTGTCGTCGTTACGGGAAAATATTCTGACGGAGTTTTTTATGCAACAGATATATTGACAAAATGTCCCTCCAAATACCAGGAACAACCGGTTCAGCAAGCCGGAGCTTAATTAAAATAATTTTTAAAGGAATATTAATATGATTGGCAACGTAGCTTTAACGTTGGCATTATTGTCAGCTGTCTTTTCTGTAATTATGTATTTTCTGAATTATCGAGGATATAAAAACACATTAGGGCCAGCGCGAATTAGTTTTCATATAAGTGCAATTATGGTGCTTGTAGCGAGCGCACTTTTATTGCAGGCAATTTTAACGCATCAATATCAATATCGATATGTCTATAATTACAGCGGCAGTGGACTGCCTCTGGGATTGTTGATGTCCACATTTTATGCTGGCCAGGAAGGCAGTTTTATGCTATGGACGCTCTTTTCGTCGATAGTAGGTTTGATATTGCTCGACTATACTTCAAAAAGAGGCGACCTCGAACAACGAGTTATGATGGTCTATGGCATCTGTGTCATATACCTTCTCGTTATGGTCAATCCTTTGCTGAAATCTCCTTTTATTTATATCTGGAGTCAGCCCGACTTCATCGACCTGAAGCATATAAATAGCGCTTATTTGACCTTGCCAGCACTACAAAATTTTTTATTTAGCGATCCTCAATCCGGAAAACAATTTATTCAGATAGGACCAGATTTGCTCGCAATATTAAAAGCGAACAATGTTCCTCTCGATAAATTTATAATTGAAGGTAAAGGATTAAATCCGCTTTTGCAAAATTTCTGGATGCAAATTCATCCCCCGATGCTTTTTGTCGGTTTTTCAATGGCTGCCGTTCCCTATTCATTTGCTATGGCTGCATTGATTAAAAATGAATATAATGAATGGGTAAAACAATCTTTGCCTTGGCTGCTTATCGGTACAATGGTGTTGGGACTTGCAATTATGCTCGGTGGTTACTGGGCCTACGGAGTTCTGGGATGGGGTGGCTACTGGGGTTGGGACCCTGTAGAAAATTCATCTCTGGTTCCCTGGTTGATTGCCGTTGCTACAATCCATACAATGCTTATTCAGAAAAAAACTCAGGATAAATCTAACAACGATAAACTCAACGCAGGAAGATTTGTAAAGACCAATTTAATTTTGAGCATCTTTGTATATATTCTTGTTCTTTATTCCACGTTTTTAACTCGAAGCGGTATTCTCGGCGATGCTTCTGTCCATTCTTTCGTCGATCCTGGCATGATGGTGTATTTATTGCTCCTTGTCTTTCTTCTCTTCTTTGGATTGCTGGGACTCGGACTCGTATTTTATCGATGGAAATATTTGACTGAGAATTTTTCGTACGAAGAAAATATTTTATCCCGTGAACTGGCACTCTTTACCGGCTCCTTTGCCTTGATTGCATCGGCAATTATCATATTGGTGGGAACAAGCGCTCCTATTTTCGGACAAACTGTTGAACTTAAATTCTATAATGAACTTAACCTCCCGATTGCTATTATTATCGGATTTTTGAATGGACTCAGCATAATTTTGAAATGGAAGACAACTGGCAAAGAGGAATTGCTTAAAGGTATTAGAATGCCTTTAGTAATTTCATTTTTGCTCACCGCTGCAATCTTTCTTATCAGCGGCGTTGAAAACTTTATGCTTGTAATTCTTACATTCTCTTCGATCTTTGCGATAGTAATTAATGGTGAGATAGTAGTTAAAATACTGCGCGGCAAAAAAAATCACGCCGGCGCTTATATTGCCCATATCGGAATAGCAATTTTTATGGTAGGTGTAGCCGCAACTGCAGGATACACTAAAAGTGAACAGGTTGACCTGGTTAAAGGAGAAAAAGTAGAATTATGGGACTATCAGTTGAGCTTTGCCGGTTATCAACCTATCGAAGGGGGTAAGAAATATGCATTTAATGTAGAAATCAAAGATGGTGATGATATAAAGGTTGCGGCTCCTATTATGTATATTGCTGAATTCAATAATAGTTTAATGCGTGAACCCGATATTTTAGTGGGTTTAACTAAAGATTTTTATGTGGCGCCCGTAAGTTATGATGAAGAAAATCCATCAGACGGCGGAGAGACGATTAACATGAAGAAAGGAGATGTAATCGACTACCGAGGGATGAAGATTGAATTCACAAATTTCATATTGCCTGAAGATATGACTGCTATGATGAGCGGTGGAAAATTCAAAATCGGCGCAAATCTTAGAGTAACTTACAATGGCAAAACTTTTAACCTGGAGCCATATATGGAAAGTGCGAGTGGTCAACAGGAATTTCACAATGCAGAACTCAAAGAAGCCGACCTTAAAATCGCACTTGCAAATATGAATGCAACAGGCGGTGAGATAACAATAGTACTGCAACCTCTTTCTTCAGAAAATATTCCCATTCAAACTCCTAAAGAAGTATTAACAGTAGAAGTCAGTATAAAACCGTTTATCAGTCTTGTATGGCTTGGTGTGGTAGTGATGGTAATCGGATTTATAATATCGGCTTCAAGGCGGTCTAAAGAATCGCTGGCTTGAAAATTTTTTTAAGAATGAGCCCGGCACAGTCCGGGCTTTTTTATTTTAAATTTTCCTGTTTCTCTTTTCTTCTTATTTTAGCATTAATCATTTATAACTGCAGGTGTAATTATGGAACGTACCATTATCAATATGTTCGAAACAAGCGTTTCGAAATATTCATCGAATGTTTTTCTTAAAGAAAAGAGAAACGGAATATATCAAGGGCTGACATATTCTGAAGTGAAAAGGCTTGTCTACAATTTTGCCGCAGGTTTGATTTCGTTGGGTATCAACAAAGGAGACCGTCTTGCTTTAATATCTGAAGGGAGAAATTACTGGGTTATTAGTGAGTTAGGGATATTATATACCGGTGCAGTAAATGTCCCTATTTCTGTTAAAATTGATGAACTTAACGATTTGAAATTTCGACTTGACCATTCAGGTGCGAGAGTCGCCGTTGTTTCAGCCTCACAGCTACATAAAATAAGAGGAATTAAAAAGGATCTACCTGAACTCGAAAAAACAATTGTGCTCGATAAAATTGAGGATCTTCAGGATGATGAATTATACATCGAAGATTTATTTGAAATGGGAGAGGAATTTCTAAAATCAAACAGACATATCTTGAATGAAAGAATGGAATCAGTTAAAGAAAACGATTATGCAAATATCTGTTATACTTCGGGTACTACAGCCGATCCGAAAGGAATAGTTTTATCTCACAGAAATTATACAGCAAACGTAGAACAGGCCTCTGGCCTTTTGCCAATCCCTGAATGGTACACAACGTTGTTAATATTACCGTGGGACCATGCTTTTGCGCATACTGCTGGGATTTATACTTTAATGTATAACGGAGCATCGCTGGCAGCTGTTGAATTAGGCCGGACTCCGATGGAAACTCTGAAAAACATCCCTAAAAATATTAAAGAAATAAAACCGACTTTTCTTTTGAGTGTACCTGCACTGGCAAAGAATTTCAGAAAGAATATCGAAAAAGGAATTCGTGAAAAAGGAGAACGGGTTGAAAAGATTTTTAATCATGCTCTTAAATTGGCTTATAAATACAATGCCGAGGGATGGAACAGGGGAAGAGGAAAAAGAAAATTCTTAAAACCACTCTATAAACTATATGATAAAATCCTTTTTTCGAAAATACGCGAAAATTTCGGCGGAAAACTTGAATTTTTTATCGGTGGCGGAGCTTTGCTCGATATCGAATTACAGCGGTTTTTTTATGCAATTGGGATTCCTATGCTTCAGGGCTACGGTTTAACCGAAGCAGCACCAATTATTTCGGCAAATGTACCGGCTAAACATAAACTCGGCTCTTCGGGCAGAATTGTAGATAACCTTGAAATTAAAATATGCGACGAAAACGGAAACGAATTGCCCATCGGTCAAAAAGGTGAAATTGTGGTTAAAGGAGAAAATGTAATGGCCGGTTACTGGAAGAACGAAAAAGCTACCGCAGAAACGGTCAAAGATGGATGGCTTTTTACCGGCGACCTCGGGTATCTCGACGAAGATGGTTTTCTCTATGTACTGGGCAGATTCAAATCGCTTTTAATTGCCAGCGACGGAGAGAAATATTCACCCGAAGGAATTGAAGAATCTCTTACAGAAAATTCCAGATACATCGATCAGATTATGCTTTACAATAATCAATCACCTTATACAGTAGCTCTTATTGTTCCTAATAAAGAACAGGTTAGACTATACCTCGAAGAGAAAAACTTATCTCATAAAACAGATGAAGGGCAGAATACCGTCATAAAATTGATCGACGACGAGATATCAAAATTCAAACAAGGAGGTCAATTTGCAGGAGAATTTCCAGAAAGATGGCTACCGGCTACTTTTGCCCTTCTGGGCGAAGCCTTTACAGAGCAAAATCATTTCCTCAACAGTACACTTAAAATGGTTCGCAGTAAAATAACCGAATTCTATAAACAAAGGATCGATTACCTTTTTACTGCGGATGGAAAAAATATTTATAACCACCAAAACAAGAAAATTGTCGAAAGGATGTTTCAATAGTCTTTTTATATAATCTATTTTTATAAAAATTTTTACTATTGAGCTATAAATTTACCCCCTTTTTTTTACGATAATACAGATAGATAAAAGAGGGATTAAAATGAGTTATATTTTGCTTATTGATAATGACCTCAAATTTAGGGGATTACTGAAAAAGTTTATCGAAAAGAAATTCATTACGACTGTAGTTGAAGCAAGTTCTGAAAAAGAGGCACTCGATAAAATCGACCGAAGAAAACCAAGAATGGTATTTGTCGACACGGACACGAACTTTGAAAGCGGGCTCGGATTCCTGGAAACATTAAAGACTTACAACGTGCCTGTGATAGCTTTAACGACAAATAGTGAAAGGGAACATATCGAAAAATTAATTTCTTACAGGATAGAAGGCTGTCTTTTGAAAACAGATATCCTTTCACAATTGACCGAAAGACTTGAACGAATATTTCATAGATACGAACATTTGTATGTTTAATTAAATCCCAAAAGGATTTTTCCGATCGTAATCGAAATCGGGGCGATAGTAATTATAACTTTCCAATTCCTGTATCCATCCGTTTCTTAGACCATATTTTTCCATCAGTTCAATGGCTTTGTAATATTCAATAGGACGTAACGTTCTGCTCAGTAATGGCTCCTTAATGGCTTTGTGTGCTGGGTAATATTGCGACATTAAAGAGATATGAACATCACGATCGAGTTCTTCTGCAATAAATTTGAAAACTTTTTCTGATTCAGAAAGGTCATTGGGTAAAACCAGGTGACGGATTATCAGTCCTCGCACTACTGTGTTGCCTTCGAAAATCAGTTTGGAGTCTACCTGTCGGTACATTTCCTTAATTGCTTTTCCTGCTACTTCAAAGTAATCTTTTGCATTGGAATAAAGTTTACCATATTTGCTGTCTCCGTATTTGAAGTCGGGCAAGTATATGTCAATCACACCGTCGTACAATTTCAGCATCTCTACCGAATCATATCCGTTCGAGTTGTAAATTATTGGAAGACGCAGTCCCTTTTTTGCAGCAATATAAATTGATTTGAGTATTGTGCCGCTAAAATGAGTAGGCGATACAAGTCCGATATTGTGACAGCCCATCTCCTGTAATTCGAGCATTATTTCTGCCAGTCGTTCGTGGGAAACTTCGTTGAATTTTTCAGATTCCCAATTTTGACTAATCTGGTAATTCTGGCAATAGATGCATCTCAAATTGCAATTTCCAAAAAATATATTGCCAGCTCCTTTGGTACCAGAAAGAACAGGCTCTTCACCAAAATGAGGAGTATATGAAGAAACAATAGGTAAAGGTCCGCTCATACAAAAACCGTATTTATAATTTATCCGATCAGTATGGCAATTTTTTGGACATACAGTACATTCGTACATTTTTTTGTAAGCTAATTCAGCCCGCATTTCAAGTTCACCTGATTCGAGAAGTTTAATGTAAGACGGTACGAATGTCATACTACACTTTTTAATTTTTCTATCGATAATATATTAAAAATTGGAGGTATAATGTCTTTATTAAAGTGGAACGACTCGTACTCTGTCAATATTAAAAGTATTGACGAGCAGCATAAAAAGCTACTGGAAATAATCAATGAACTTCACGATGCAATGAAAGTAGGCAATAGTAAGCAGGCTTTGGGTAAGATATTTGACAAACTTCTTGAGTATACTCATTCACATTTTTCTTATGAAGAAAAACTGATGGAAAAATATGGTTACAGCGAACTTACATTCCACAGACAGACACACCAGAATTTAATTAATCAGTTGAAAGAATTAATAGATAGTTACGGTAAAGGGAATACCACATTAAGTATTAATGTTATGAATTTCCTCCAGGACTGGCTTGTGGGACATATTCAGGGCAGCGATAAAAAATACACTCTCCATTTGAATGCGAAAGGAGTATACTAAAAAAATCCGACAGAGCTTAATCCGCCGGGAAAATCATAATATTTCTTTCAAAGATTCTTCAGCTGCTTTAATAGTTGTATTAATATCATTTTCAGTATGAGCTGTAGAAACGAAAAGCGCTTCGAATTGCGCCGGAGGAAGATAAATTCCTCTCTTTAACATCGAATGGAAGAATTTGCCGAATAGCACCGTATCGGATTTAATAGCGGTCTTAAAGTCGTAAACAGGTTCTTCTGTAAAGAAGAGAGTCATCATTGAGCCGACTCGATTTAGTTGAAAATTCTTACCTGCAGACTTGACAGCATTAATAATCCCATCTGCCAGGAGTGAGGATTTTTTTTCGAGTTCGTCGTAGATGCTCAGATTATTTTTGATGTAGGAGAGCGCTGCAAATCCGGCGTTCATTGCCAGCGGGTTGCCACTTAAAGTTCCTGCTTGATAGACCGGTCCAACAGGTGAAACCATTTCCATGATTTCTTTTTTGCCTCCATATGCACCTACGGGTAGTCCGCCACCTATAATCTTTCCGAATGTTGTCATATCAGGCTTAACGCCGAGAATTTCCTGAGCGCCGCCTGCAGCCACTCTAAATCCCGTCATTACTTCGTCGAATATCAATACAATTTTTTCTTCAGAACACAGATCGCGCAATTCTTTTATGAAATTGCCATCGGCTTTGACGGTTCCCATGTTTCCAACAATTGGTTCGAGAATCAGGGCTGCAATTTCGCCTTTGTTTTGGGAAATTATTTTTTTAACCGACTCGATATTATTGAATTCAGCCAGTAATGTATCTGCTGCGTTTCCTTTTGTAACGCCTGGACTGGTTGGAACGCCGAAAGTTAGAGCACCACTGCCAGCCTTAATCAAAAAGAAATCGCCATGTCCGTGATAGCAGCCTTCGAATTTGATTATTTTTTCTTTGCCTGTAAAACCGCGGGCTACTCTAATAGCGCTCATTGTAGCTTCTGTGCCACTGTTTACCATTCGTACCATTTCGACCGATGGGACCAGTTCGCAAATCAATTCTGCCATTTTTAATTCAATTTCTGTGGGAGCTCCGAAACTTGTGCCTTCTTCAATTGCTCTTAGTAGTGCATCTTTTATAAAAGGAGGATTATGCCCGAATAGATGAGGTCCCCAGCTACCAATGTAATCGAGTAATTCATTGCCGTCGACGTCGAACATTTTGGAACCTTTGCCTCTAGTTATGAAAAGCGGCGTTCCCCCGACGGATTTAAATGCTCTGACAGGCGAATTTACTCCGCCCGGAATTAATTTCTGCGCTCGTTCAAACAATTTTTCACTTTTTTCTGTGTTCATAAATTTCCTTTACTGTTTAATTCTCAATTACTGATCTAAAAATATCAAAATTCGCTGCAATGAGGAAATGTTAATGCTTTTTTATCGCGAAATATTGTCTTCTATGACATGAAAGATTAACGGCTTTTTTGCTAATAATTTGTTAATTTATGATTAACAAATAAAATTAATAAAGTATATGCTATCTACTATTTCGTTTTTCAATATATTGCTACCGTTCTTATACATAATTGTATTTTTGGTCTACGCTTTCGACTTTTTCTCGGAGAAAAGTAAGTTCACGCATTCAAAGAGAATATTCCTCTTTGTCACATTAATTGCCCACATTCTCTATATCATTTTCAGAACGGTTGAATTCGATCATACCCCGATTACGAGTAAATTCGAAATATTTTCATTATTGGCATGTTCAATTGCGTTTTCTTATTTTTTACTGGAACTCCTCACAGATATCAGAGGAACCGGAACATTCATCCTCTTTTTCTCTGTAATATTTCAGATTATTTCTTCCCTCTTTATAGAACATAACTATCAGGTGCCGGAAGTGCTCAGAAACAGAATGTTGGGTATACATGTAATAAGCGCACTGCTTGGATATTCCGGTTTTACAATTTCCGCAGTATACGGAATTTTGTTCCTTATACTCTACAAAAATCTCAAGACAAATAAATTCGGACTGATTTTCAACAGACTGCCGAGTCTCGAAATACTTGAGAAGCTCAGTTTTTATTCGGTATTGATTGGATTTATTTTATTAACAGTAGCAATGATTATTGGAATAATATGGCTGCCGAGCGCTTTCCCCGATTTCAGTTACGGCGACCCGAAGCTTGTCGGAACGTTCTTTGTGTGGATTATCTATTGTCTCGGTATTGCAAGCAAATTAATCGGGAAATGGTATGGCAGAAAAGTTATAATATTTTCGCTTACCGGATTTGTCCTTACAATGGTCTCGTTGATTTTGACGAGCACTCTGCAAAATACTTTTCATTCATTTTATTAAAAATAGATTTGCATAAATGAACTTTGTTGGAATTACAATAAATCATAATACTGCGCCGATTGAAATACTCGAATCGCTCCACCTTAGTCGTGATGAAATAATTGAATTTATATCGCACTTAAAAGAAAATTATAAAGAAGGAGTGATTTTATCGACATGCAACCGAACGGAAATATATTCGCTACTTCCCAATTACAATCTGGATTCTAATAAGATAATTGCCAGTTTGCTGGAATTTAAAAAAGTAGAAAATCTTAAAAACGAGTATTTCAGAAGATATTTTTCATGCGGAGCCGTAAAGCATCTTTTCTCTGTTGCTGCGGGAATCGACTCGCTGGTAATTGGCGATAGCCAGATATTGGGACAGGTTAAAGAAGCTTATGAAATTTCCGAGGATATTAATTTTTCCGGTTCAGTAATTAAGCGAGTATTCGAAGCTGCTTTGAAAGTAGGAAAGAGAGCTATAAAGGAGACGGCTATTGGAGAAGGCGCTGTAACAGTCAGCTATGCCGCTGTCCAAGTGGTCGAAAAAATCTACTCGAATCTCGATAAAAAATCAGCGTTGATTATTGGGGCAGGTGAGACTGGCGAATTGGCTGCAGTTCACTTGAGAGACAAAGGAATTGGCAAAATAAGTATTTCCAACCGTACAATTGAACGCGCCGAAAAATTAGCAGAAAAAGTTAAAGGCGGGATTACTCCGTTCCCATCCCTTAAAGAGCATTTGCATAATTATGATATTATAATAAGCGCTACAAGTGCAGAAAATCTTATTATTCATTATGAGGATTTGGCATCTGCTGTTAAAAAAAGAAAAGGACAACCAATTGTAGTTATGGACATTGCAATTCCGAGAGATGTCGACTCGAGAGTAAAAGAAATTGACAGCGTTTTTTATCACGATATGGAATCGTTAAAAGTTATTGTCGACCAGAATATTCAGAAAAGAAAAAATGAAATTCCTAAAATCGAATCGATTATTATGGAAGAAATGCAGAATTTCTTTGCATGGTACAATACTCTCGAAATTGTGCCGGTAATTAAATCTCTCAGGAATTTCTTCGATTCAATTCGCGAAGATGAACTCGAAAAAATTAAACATAAAGTTACTCCGGAAGATTTTAATAAAATAGAAGATATGACTCGCAGGATGATAGGCAGATTATTGCATAATCCTACAATTAAATTAAGACAACTTGCCGAACAGGGCATCAATCCCGACGATATAGCAAATCACTCGTTTTTGATTAAAGAACTTTTCTCGCTCGATAATAAAACAAACGGCACGGAAGAAAATAAAGAGGAAAAAAATTGAATAAGCGTAAACTTATTATTGGCAGCCGAGGGAGCGAACTGGCTCTCTGGCAGGCTAATTTTATTAAAAAACAACTCGAAAAGGTCGATAAAAATCTCGACATTGAAATTAAAATTATTCGCACAAAAGGCGACAAAATATTAAACAAATCGCTTTCGAAGATTGGCGATAAAGGATTGTTTACCAAAGAAATCGAGAATGAATTAATAAAAGGCACGATTGACTTAGCAGTTCACAGTTTGAAAGACTTGCAAACTGAATTACCCGACGGTTTGATGCTTGCCGCAGTAACAAAAAGACACCCGGTTGAAGATGTTCTGATTGCTCGAAAAAAAAGAACTACTATCGAATCTTTGCGCGAAGGCGCTATAGTTGCAACCGGATCACTCAGAAGGAAAGCACAATTACTCCATTTACGGCCAGATATTAAAATTGTCGATTTGAGAGGAAACGTACCGACTCGCATAAATAAATTTCTGGAGTCGGATTGGGATGCAATTATTCTTGCAAGAGCAGGAGTTGAAAGACTTAATCTTAAAAAATATATTTCTTCTTTTATATCAACTGAAGAAATATTACCTGCTGTTGGGCAGGGAGCTCTCGGTATCGAAGTTAAGAATGATAATAAAGACGCTATAGAAATTCTTAAATCGATTCACGATTTTGAAACTTACGTTGAAACTGCTGCCGAGAGGTCATTGCTGAAATCGCTCGAAGGAGGCTGTCAGGTGCCCATCGGAGCTTATGCTAAAAAAGAATCGAACGGTTTGTATCTCGACGCGGTTGTTGCCAGTTTAGACGGTACTATTACTTTCAGAAAGAAAATGAGAGGTTCGTCCGCCAAACCGGAAGCCCTTGGTAAAAAACTGGCGAAGGATTTGTTGCGTGCCGGATCACGAAAAATTTTATCCGACATTAAATCAAACGGATAAATTGATACTCGAAAACACAAAAATATTGATAACGAAAGAGGAAGGAATTTATTCCTCGTTGCAACCCCTTGCTGACGAGGGAGCCGAATTGATTTTCTTCCCGGCTATTAAAATAGTCCCTGCTTTTAGCGAAAAGGAAATTATCGACCTTTCGACCGAAATTAGAAATTATGACTATTTGATTTTTACTTCACAAAATGCAGTTTCGATTTTTCATGATATAGCAGAGGATTTCGGACTGGACCTTTCTAAAACAAAAATTGCAGTAACAGGTAAAACTACTGCAGATAAGTGCGCAGAAAAAGGCTATTATATTCATATAATTCCGGAACAATTCAGCGCAGCCGGATTACTCGAAAGATTTAAAAATATCGGCGTCGAAAATAAAAAAATCCTTTTACCCTCTTCGTCAATTGCACGGGATGAATTACAAAAAGGACTGATAGAACTTCGTGCCACCGTTAAAGTAATGAAAATTTACGATACGGTTCAGAACGATTCAGATACTCTCGCCGATAAAATTGAATTGATTAAAGAAGATAAACCCGATCTGTTCGTGTTTACGAGTCCGTCAAACTACAAGAATTTTATCGGCATTATGAACATTGACAATCCTGCCGATTATTTTGGCGATAGTTTTATTTGCGCAATCGGAACAACTACCGAGAAAGAGATAAGAAAATCCGGTGTGAATGTAAATATCGTCCCGGCAGAATTTTCGCTAAATGGAATTTCAGATGCCATCATAACGTTTTATAAATCTACAGGCAATATGGCTTAAGGAGGAAAATTGAACTTAAAAAACGACTTATTTCTGAAAGCTTGTAAAAAAGAAAATACCGAAAGAACTCCGGTTTGGATAATGAGACAGGCGGGAAGGTATTTGCCCGAATATAGAAAAGTAAGAGAAAAATACGATTTTCTCACGATGTGCAAAACACCGGAACTTGCAGCAGAGGTAACTATTCAGCCGGTTGATATAATCGGTGTTGATGCCGCAATCATTTTTTCCGACATACTCGTTATTCCCGAAGCGATGGGTATGAAACTCGAAATGGTAGAAAGTAAAGGACCAAAACTTTACGAACCGGTCAGAAACGCAAACGATATTTACAAACTCAAAAAAATTGACCCAGTTAAAGATCTGAAATATGTCCTCGATGCGGTATCTCTAACAAAAAAAGAATTGAATCATCGAGTACCTTTAATTGGATTTTCCGGCTCGCCCTGGACTTTAATGACCTATATGGTGGAAGGTGGGGGAACAAAAAACTTTTCGGAAGTCAAAAAGTTTATTTATAACCAGCCCGAAGCTGCTCACCGTTTACTTGGAATGATTTCTGACGCAGTGGCAGAATATTTATCGGCTAAATTGGAATCCGGAGTAGATGCCGTTCAGATTTTTGATACATGGGGCGGCATTCTGACCCCTCACGACTTCGAGGAATTTTCTCTCAGATATATTAAAGAAGTAATCTCAAAAATTAATCGCAAGGACCAACCAATTATTGTCTTTGCAAAAGGCGTTCATTACTCGATTGAAAAATTGGCTGACTGCGGAGCTGATGTGCTCGGCCTCGATTGGACTATGAATCTGAATGAAGTCAGAAATAAAGTAGGTAGTAAAGTAGCATTACAGGGGAATCTCGATCCAACTGTACTTTATGCAGGTAAAGATAAAATTTTTGAAGAAACTGTAAGAGTTCTTAATTCTTACGGTAAAGGTTCCGGACATATATTTAATCTCGGTCATGGAATTTTACCCGATATCGATCCGGAAAATGTGAAGTTTCTCGTCGCCACGATTAAAGAAGAAAGCAAAAAAAATTTTTAATAAAAAAATGGGTACGAAATGTTCGACATAAATCTCGATTTGATTAAGAAATACGACAGACCCGGTCCAAGATATACAAGTTATCCGACGGCGCCGCATTTTAATGAATCGTTTAAAGCGGAAAATTTTATTGACGAAGTTATCAGAACGAATAATCAGGATAATCCACCTTATCTTTCGCTCTATTATCATATACCTTTTTGCGATACGCTTTGTTATTTCTGCGGTTGCAATATGATTGTTACTAGGAACCGAGACAGAATAAAAAAATATATCAATTACGTGAAAAATGAAATCGACTTGCTAAGGACTTATATAAAACCCGATAGAAAGGTAATCCAATTACATTGGGGCGGAGGTACTCCTACACATTTAAATCCTGATGAAATTGAAGACTTTATCGGTTATATCAATTCCAATTTCGAAATGCTGCCCGAAGCAGAGAAAGGATGCGAGATTGATCCTCGCGGGTTAACTAAAGAACATCTTGAAGCATTACGATACGGCGGGTTCAATAGAATAAGTATGGGTGTGCAGGATTTCAACGAGAAGGTCCAAAAAGCCGTCAACAGAATTCAACCCGAGGATATGACAAGGCAAGTGGTAAACTGGGTGCGTGAACTCGGTTTTCAAAGCATTAATCTCGACTTAATTTACGGTCTCCCTTTTCAAACCCTCGAAACATTTGAAAGCACTGTTGATAAAATAATTGACATTTCGCCCGACAGAATAGCGGTTTTTAACTATGCTCACGTTCCATGGCTAAAAAAACATATGGGACTTATTAATCCTGAAGATTTACCAAAGCCGGAAGTTAAATTACAGATTCTTAAAATGACAATCGAAAAACTGACATCCGCCGGATATGTTTTTATCGGGATGGATCACTTTGCCAGGCCGGAAGATGAACTGGCTGTTGCTTTGAGAGAGAAGAAACTCTACAGAAATTTTCAGGGCTACAGCACACACGCCGGCGCAGATCTGTATGCTATGGGTATTACTTCAATAAGTCAGATCGGAAGAATTTATACTCAGAATTACAAAAAGGAGAAAGAATACTTCGAAGCTCTGGACAACGAAACCTTCCCGACCGAGAGAGGATATTATCTTAGCGACGACGATTTATTGCGGCGCGAAGTCATCACCAGGATTATGTGCGACTTCGAGCTCGATTTTGAGTCAATCGAAAATAAATTCAATATTGAATTTGAAAACTATTTTAAAAATGCTCTCGAAGGGTTGAAAAAATTTGCCGAGGATAACCTTGTTGTAATTGATAATCGGAAAATTACGGTTACTCCAATGGGTAGATTATTAATTAGAAATATCGCCATGAATTTCGATAGATATCTCGAAAAAGAAAATACAAAATATTCACGAACCATATAATTGATTTGCGTGTTTAGATATTCATAATAGCAGAAAGAAGAGAAAATGGGAAAAAATGCGGTTGTACTTTTTAATTTGGGAGGTCCGGATTCACTTGAAAGCGTAGAGCCGTTTCTTTTTAATTTATTCCAGGACCCTGATATATTCAAAATTCCAATTGGTCAAAAGTTATTTGCAAAAGTTATTTCCAGCAGAAGAGCTCCAAAAGTTATAGAAGAATATAAATTGATTGGTGGGAAATCGCCAATTAACGAATGGACCGAAAAACAAAGAAGTATGCTGGAAGAAAAATTGAATCAAACGGATTCTAAGTACGACGTTTTTGTGGCAATGAGATACTGGAAACCTTTTACGGATGAAGTTGCGCATAAAGTAGAATCCGGCAATTACGATCATATTCTTTTACTTCCTCTATATCCTCATTATTCAATAACCACAACAGGTTCGTCTTTTAATGAGTGGAAAAGAAAATATCGCGGACCAGAAGACAAGCTGATTTATATCGACCATTATCACACTAACGATAAATATATTGCTGCATTAAATCAAAGGATCGATGAAACAATAGAACGTTTTCCCGAAAATGTTCGCGATAAAATAGTTCTTGTTTTCAGTGCCCACGGAACTCCGGTAAATCTCCTTAAAAGAGGAGACCCTTACAGTCACCAGATAAAAGAGACAATGGAAGCTGTAATGAAAGCTCGAAATTATTCACATCCCTATCACCTCTGTTTCCAAAGTAAAGTAGGTCCACAAAAATGGCTTGAACCTGCAACTGATGAAATGATTAGAAAACTTGCATCGAATGGCAATAAACACTTGCTTGTTATTCCGATTAGTTTTGTTTCAGACCACATTGAAACTTCATTTGAACTCGATATCGAATACCGGCATGTGGCAGATGATTGCGGAATTGAAAATTATTTTGTTATGAACGGACTGAACGATTCGTCTTTGTTTGTAGACGCTCTATACGAGCTTGTTATTAATTATCTACCTCCGAAATAAAATTATAATTAGATAAATCGGAGCTGTTATGAAGTCCTTTATTTTTTTGTTTGTTATAACTTTATCAACAATAATTCCTCAAGAGAAAATTATGGATAATCCTTTATTAAAAGAATGGAATACCCCCTTTGGAACTCCTCCGGTTGACGAAATTAAAGACGAGCATTTTCTACCGGCTATCAAATATGCAGTCGAATTGCAGAAGAAAGAAATTGAAGCAATTGCCAGCAACAGTGAAGAGCCAACGTTCGAAAATACTATCGAAGCTATGGAAAAAAGCGGAAGTATGTTAGATCGGGTATCGAGATTATTTGATGCTTTGAACGAGGCGAATACAAATGAAAAATTGCAGAAGGCAGCGCGTGAAATTACTCCTATTCTTACGCGCCATGAAGACGATATTTATCTTAACGAAAAGTTATATAAGCGTGTAAAAGTTCTCTACGAAAAAAAAGAATCGCTTGGACTTAATCCCGAACAAATGCGTCTCCTTGAATTTTATTATAAAGACTTCGTGCGTAGCGGAGCCGACCTTCCGCCGGAAAAGAAAGAAGAATTGCGGAAGATCAACGAGGAGATATCTTCTCTTGCTCTTAAGTTCAGCGAAAATTTATTAAAGGAAACGAATGCAGTCGCACTTGTAATCGATAACAAAGAAGACCTGGTAGGATTGCCCAAAAGCGTTATTCAACTGGCTGCGGAAAACGCTTCGGCAAAAGGATATGAAGGCAAATGGGTCTTTACTCTTCAAAAACCAAGTTGGATACCGTTCCTGCAATATTCACCTAAAAGAGAATTGCGCGAAAAATTATTCAAAGCGTATATAAAACGAGGCAACAACAATAATGAATATGATAATAAAGAAATTATTGCACGCATTGTTTCTCTGAGAGTCAAAAGAGCAAATTTGTTGGGTTATAAAACACATGCGGATTATGTACTCGAAGTGAATATGGCAAAAACTCCCGACAGGGTTTATAAATTCTTGCATGAATTATGGACTCCTGCATTAAAACGCGCAAAATCGGAAGTTAAACAAATGCAGAAGATCATAGAATCTGAAGGCAATAATTTCAAACTGCAAGCGTGGGATTGGTGGTACTACGCTGAAAAATTGAAAAGAGAAAAGTACAATCTCGATGAGGAAATGCTTCGTCCTTATTTCAAGATGGAAAATGTGCTTAAAGGTGCTTTTGAAGTCGCCTCTAAATTGTACGGAATAAAATTCATCGAAAGAAACGATATACAGACATACCACCCTGACGTAAAAGTTTTTGAAGTAGTTGATGAGAATGATAAACATATCGGTATCTTTTATACCGATTATTATCCCCGCGACGGTAAAAGAAGCGGTGCATGGTCGAGCAGCTTTAGAGTTCAGACGAATATTGACGGCAATTTTGTGACGCCGCTGGTTTACAACGTCGGCAATTTTTCGAAACCAACTGCAGATAAACCTGCATTGATGAGTGTGGACGAAGTTAACACTTTATTCCATGAACTGGGACATGCATTGCATTCACTCTTGTCGAATACAACTTATCACAGAACCAAATGGGTGCCGCGCGATTTTGTAGAATTACCCTCGCAGATTATGGAAAACTGGGCATTGGAACCGGAAGTGTTAAAACTTTATGCAAAACACTACAAAACAGGCGAACCCATGCAGGACGAGTTAATCGCTAAAATTGAAAACTCCAAATTGTTTAATCAGGGATTTGAAACGGTAGAATATCTGGCGGCAGCATTCCTCGACATGGACTGGCATACTTTAACGGATACTGCAATCTACGACGTGGAAGAATTTGAGAAGAAATGTTTCGATAAACTCGGTAAAATTCCTGAAATCGAATCACGTTATCAAACGACAAATTTTGCACATATTGTAGGTGGTTACTCAGCCGGTTATTATAGCTATATATGGTCTGCAGTCTTGGATGCAGATGCGTTCGAAGCTTTTAAAGAAAAAGGCGATTTGTTCGACAAAGAAACGGCAAATGCATTCGGAAAATTATTGGCAAAAGGAGGCACAAAAGAACCGATGCAGCTATATATCGAATTCAGAGGCAGGGAACCAAAAGTTGATGCTCTACTGAAAAGAAGAGGTCTAAATTAAATTATTCTTTTGTTATAGTTCCCATTTCTTAGATGTGCAAATAATAAATGGATGTTTTATATGTCAAAAAAAATAATTGTTCTCGGAGCAGGTATATCAGGACTATCGACTGCTTACTGGCTTGTTAAAAATGGGTTTGATGTAATAATCCTCGAGAAAAAAAATGAGCCTGGCGGGTCGATGGTTTCAAGAAGGATTGATGACTTCCTGGTTGATTATGGACCAAACAGTGGATTGGAAACGACTCCATTGATTAAGAAATTGGTTGATGAAGTACAACTTAACGATGAAATGATTTATGCTAACAGTTCGGCATCGAAACGATACATTTTGAAAAACGGTGAATTAATCCCACTGCCGATGAGCCCGCTTTCGTTTATTAAAACAAATTTGTTTTCTACGGGTGCAAAATTCAGATTGATGGCGGAACCGTTTATTTCAAAATCCGACGACGGATATTATCAGAGTATTGCTCAATTTGTCAGGAGACGGCTCGGCAATGAATTTCTCGACTATGCAATTGATCCTTTTGTGAGTGGAGTATTTGCCGGCGACCCCGAAAAATTGAGTGTTAAATCGGCTTTCCCAAAATTATACAGACTCGAGGAAGTCTACGGCGGATTAATCAAGGGTATGATTAAAGGCGCAAAAGAAAGAAAACAACGAAACGAGGAATCGAAACAGAGTGCAAAAATGTTTTCTTTTATTGAAGGAATGCAATCGCTGCCCAACTCAATTGCGGCAAATTTGAAAGATAAAATCGTCTTTAATGCACAAGTATTGAATGTATTGGGTACTAACGATCATCAATGGAAGGTTATATTTGAATTGGATGGTAAGCAGGAGAGTCTAATAGCAGATTCAATTATTTCTACATTGCCGGCATATGTTGCTTCAAAAGTTTTTTGTGAGCTCGACGATAAGCTGGCTGAGCATCTAAATTCAATTTATTATCCGCCGGTAATGGTGCTATATCTGGGTTATAAAAAATCGGATATACAAAGGAAACTCGACGGTTTTGGATTCCTGATACCGTCAAAAGAAAAAAAGCATTTCCTCGGCGCAATATGGAGTTCGTCGATCTTTCCGAATAGATGCCCCGACGATAAAGCAGCCTTTACGTTGTTTATCGGTGGTGCTCGTTCGCCTCAGATTTTTAATATGGAAAAATCCAAGCTAATAAAAATTGTGCTTTCGGAGTTTCATGAGATAATGAAAATTGAAGGTGAGCCGATAATTATTGAATCTATAATGTGGGAAAAAGCAATTCCTCAGTATAATCTCGGTTACATCGAGCATGAAAGTTATATTGAACAATTTGAAAAAAAGAATAAAGGTATCGTTTTGAGCGGTAATTATCGGGGCGGAATCTCAGTAGGAGATTGTATTAAAAATTCCGAGTTAAGAATCCGGGACTTATAAATAAATAAGAAATTCCGCCCGATGATATACAACAAATTATTTTATCATAATCAAAAGCAGTTTAGATCTGTCTATCGCTTTTAATCCATGTGGAATATTTGGTGGCATTATAATTAGTTCTCCAGTTTTAACATTATTAACCTTTCCGCCTATTGTTATTTCCATTTCGCCTTCGACGACGTAAGCAACAGCCTCGTAAGGTGAAGTATGCTCTGTTAAAGATTCTTCTTTATCGAAAGCAAAAAGTGTTATGTTTCCGCTCGTTTTTTTAAGAATCTGTTTACTGACAATTGAGCCATTTTGATAAGCAATTGAATCGGCTAGTGACACTTTATTAATTTCATCGTTCATTATATTACTCACTAATTGTTTTATTTATTTTTTAAGAACTTAATAGACAATTGGAAAAAAAAATAGACGAGGATAATTGCACCAATTGCAAAAATTGAATCGCCAAATGCTCTCAGCCATCTTAATGTTTGCATTGTGCTGGTTTGCAAAAATTCAGCGCTCCTTGCGTACCAGTAACCGTGTTCAACTGAAGCCCAGGTTTGCATTAAACCGACAGGGAGTAAACTAAAGGTAACCATGGCAAATAATCCAAAATTTATCAGCCAGAAAGACCATTTAATTGGTTTTTCATTCCATTCGATATCCGGTCTAATTCCGCGTAGTGAAAATAGCATTAATCCAATTCCGAGCATTCCATAAACTCCAAACAATGCAGCGTGTCCGTGAACAGGAGTAGTATTTAGTCCTTGCATATAATAAAGGGCAATTGGGGGATTAATCATAAACCCGAAAAGTCCTGCTCCCAGCATATTCCAAAAAGCAACCGAGACAAAAAAGTAGATTGCCCATTTATATTTTTTCACCCATTCAGTCGATCTTGAAAGTTTAATATTTTCCCACGCTTCATAACCAACAAACATAAGTGGTACAACCTCAAGAGCGCTGAATACGGAGCCTAATGCCAGCACAATCATTGGAGTTCCGGAAAAATAGAGATGATGAAGTGTGCCAATAATTCCGCCAGAAAGAAAAATTGTTGCTGAAAGTACGGTGGCCTGTCCTGCAGTTTTAATAGATATCAGGTTTAATCTGGCAAATAAAAATGCAATTACAACTGTAGCAAAAACCTCAAAAAATCCTTCGACCCAAAGATGAACTACCCACCAGCGCCAATATTCGGCAATTGCGAGATTTGTATGCTTTCCGTACATCAATGCAGCTCCGTAAAATAAAGCAATAGCAATTGTAGAAATTAAAAATAGAGTAAGAATAGGTTTTTGTTCGTTATTTTTTTTGAGAGCAGGTTTGATTCCACGCCACATCAGGAATAACCACAAAAATAATCCAATTAAAAGTGAAATCTGAAAAAATCTGCCAAGATCAATATATTCATAACCACTATGTCCGAAGTAAAACCAGAAATTTTCAGGCAATAAATGTTTTATACTAAGCCATTCACCTGCCATTGAACCAAGAACAACTACCAGTAAAGCGATAAAAAGAATATTAACGCCTAATTTTTGTCCCTTGGGTTCAACACCACTAACAGCAGGAGCGATGTAAAGACCAGAGGCGAGCCAGGCGGTTGCAATCCAGAAAATCCCTAGCTGAATATGCCAGGTTCGTGTAATTACATATGGAAAAATCTCGGCTATAGGTATTCCATAAAAAGCTCCGCCTTCTACTCCATAATGTGCAGTAACCACTCCTAAAATTATTTGCAGAAGAAAAAGCAATGAAACAATCCAGAAATATTTAATAACAGCTTTTTGAGAAGGTGTTACTGTAGCTCCCAATAGTGGATCTTCTTTTGGAAAATCTTTGTGTTCTACCGTGCCTTTGTTTGCGGCGTAATACCACGCCATTCCACCAATGCCAAGCAACAACAGTATGATACTTACTCCAGTCCAAACAATTGTATCGGGAGTAGGAATATTCTGAATTAATTCTTCGTGAGGCCAATTATTTGTGTAGGTAAAATTTTCATTAGGTCTGTTAGTAGATGCAGCCCATGCGCTCCAGAAAAAGAATGCATTAAGCTTTCTTAGTTTTTCAGGATCACTTAAAGTGTTTTTGGGAATTGCATAATCATCATTCCCATTTGTAAAGACGTTATTAAAGTGCTTAATGTTTTCTTTAATCGCATCATATCTTTCGTTAGCTATTTGAATTTCACCTGTTTGATCATTATACGTGTTTGTTCTATACATCTCTATTAATTTTGCCTTAAGAGATGATTGTTGCTCTGCCGTTAGCTTGCTGAATTCTGTCCCATAATTTTGTGCCGACCAAATATTAAGGACAGTTACCAACTCACGATGGAGCCAATCAGCAGTCCAATCAGGTGCAACATAACTTCCGTGTCCCCAAACCGAACCAGATTCCATTCCACCCATTGCCTGCCATACATTTTGCCCCTCCTGAATATCAGACTTCGTAAAGACTATTTCTCCGTTTTTCGTTACAATTCTTTCCGGTATGGGAGGTTTTTGCTGGTAAATTTTTATACCGATTATACTAAGTACAGTAAAGGATACAATAATCACACTTAAAAAGCTGATCCAATATTTTTTCATAATATCCTCATTTTGTTAAAAATGATTTTGATTGTGCGTGTTATGTTGATTCTCGTTTTTGTCTGTATTAAATAGCTTTTCAACATAATGGATAAAATGAACATAAGCCTCAACAAATTCTCTCCCGGCTTTTATATCATTTACTTTATAATTTTTCTTTAGTTGAACATCATTAAAATACTTTATTACATCCGAATGTTTGGATTTATCTGCATGTTGAAGAATTTCTTCAACTGAACCTTTTTCAATTGCGATGTCTGCAGCTTCAATTCCTTCTTCTGGTCTATAACCTGCGGGTTTTAATCCGGTATAACCAACACCTTCACCCATTCTATGAAGCCTGACAACAGTTTCATAGAAATACATATCAGCTAATTCCAGAGCTTCATTATTAAGTGTTCTGACACGCAATACTTTATCGAAGAGATTTTGGATTTCCGACTCATATTCAGCTTTAATCCAGATTAATACATAATTAATATTACCTGTTTCGAGAGCTTTTTGAGCAGCTTTAACAACTGGACCCTCCATCGAATCACAATGAGCAAAAGTGGAATCTGACAGGATAAAAGTAAACAACGCTAAAAATGATATCATTGCAATTTTTGATTTGAGTATCATAGCAGTATCCTCCTTAATTAATAATTTGATTTTATTTACAAGTACTCTCCAAACAATAGTGCAGTTGGATAGGTAACTTCCTCTTCTATTTTTGCTTGTAGTTTCAATTGTTGAGCTAAATCAACGATATCATTTTTATTTTTTCCCTTTGTTACTTCAACCAATCTATTAAGAGCTATAACAATAGTCTTAGTTCTACGCCACCAATTTGCTTGCATTGGCGAGGTGATTGTAGGTCTCAGCGTGTTTAAATTTTAAGGATAAAGGGATATTAATCTTCATCATATTCTCCTTTTTTTATAGCAGGTTTAAACTATTTCCATTACAAATTAAATTCATTGACTTAGGTCAGAATAGTTTAGTTTGTATAAAGTATTCAATTCACTTACTCTTAAAATGCGGAAAAATCTAAGCTCAATAAATCCTATGACTCATTTATTTAATGTGCGGCTTGCAGGATATTAAAAAGATTATCAGATATTTCTCAAATGTATATCAAAGGATTTTAAATATATCGTTTAAGTATTCTTACTTTATCTTTCAAATTGCTTGATACGGAACCGATTTTCAGTAAATATCAAAACGCATGGTCAACAAACATTTGAATATACATTCCTTCTTTGCCAAAAGAATTATCCAATCTTAATATTAAATTATTCATAAATATTCGAATACCGGCACCGGCACACCATTTCATATCGGAATGCAATGTTGATAATTTCCAATCAGAGGCAACTCTGCCGATTTCTCCAAACAAAGCAAATTGCAGCCAATGAATATTAAGATTTCTTGTTAACCACCACTCGTTGAAAGGATTCCAGGAAATTATTTGTCTATATTCTGCACCATAATAAATTGCAGCGCGATCGTTGAATCTGCCTTCGTAATATGCCCGTAAATGATATCTTCCGCCGAGATAAGCTCCGGTATATGGCGGTGGTCGATGAAATTTTTTAATATTGTTTCCATTTTGATCTATTCCGACAATATCATAACTATTCCAAGTAAGTGTGTTAACAGTCCAGAAATCAATAGCTAATACTTTTGGCAGAGAATTTTTATCTGAAAAAATTTCGTGAAGCGGTAAGTACCATCTTAGATCTGCTTCGACAACACTCCAGGGTGCCATAGTATCAAACCATCCAAAATCTCTTCGAAATGCAAATTTCTGGAAGCTCCCTCGTGTAGGATTTACATAATAATCTGTATTCTCTCTTGTAAGCGCAAATTCAATTCCATTTGTAGCAAAAGCCACACGTTTTCTGTAAAAAGGTTTTATATCGATAAATGTCCTTCCACTTAGAAAAGGATTCCAATGAGTCCCGCCCGTTTCTCCCGAGACTAATATTCCGTTTTTAAATTTCGGAGCGAAATAGACTTTATCCTTTCCGTGACCAATTGGAAGCAAAAATCTCACTTTCATTTCGTACCATTGATCGGAACCGCTGACTTCCGCATAATCATTTTCATCGGAATCATTGCTTCCCGCACGTTCTTTTGAAGTTGCTGGGGGAGGTGAACCGGGCGGGTCTTTGTAAACCTTAAGCACGCCAAAGTAACCGCCTAAAATATCCGGCGCAATATATACTCGCGGATAAAACGGTAAATAAAATTCTCTGAATTGAATGAATCCATACTTGGTTCCATTAGTGCTAATTAATCCACCCATATAAAGGGACATATTTTTTTGTGATAATCCCTGAACTCCAACAAACCCGCCGACAGCCCAACCAAATATTTCGCTGTAAAGTGCGAAGGGCAGTGCTGAAATTGTAATGTCATTATTTTTTTGAACGAGAGAATCAATTATAACTTCTTCAATTAAGTCATTATTCAGGAAAGCAAATTCATTTGATTTGCTAATCTCTGATTGACTTTTAACATCGGCATAAAAAAGTGAACTAAATAATAAGAGCAAGAGAGCATTTATTTTTAGTCTATTATTAGCAGTTTGTTTTATCATCATTTTTATTAATTATTTAATCTAAATATTCTAGTTCGTCTATTAAATGATTTGTTCCATTCGTATCCAGGTGTGTAATTGGAGATTCATTCATTAATCTTCGCAATGTATTTTTTAATTTCATCATTTGAATGAAAAGGTCATGTTCAGGTACAACATCTGGCGAATGCATGGGACTCTTAAAGAATAAAGACATCCACTCCTGAATACCTTTCATTCCGCTTCTTTTTGCAAGATCAGCAAATAAAATTAAATCGAGTACAATTGGAGCTGCTAAAATAGAATCACGACACAAGAAATTAATTTTTAATTGCATCGGATATCCCAGCCAACCGAAAATATCAATATTATCCCAGCCCTCCTTATTATCACCACGCGGCGGGTAATAATTAATTCTGACTTTGTGATAATAATTTTCGTATAAATCCGGATATAAATCCGGTTGAAGAATTGAATCAATTACGGATAGTTTGCTTTCTTCTTTTGTTTTAAAGGAACCGGGATCATCCAACACTTCTCCATCTCTATTGCCAAGTATATTTGTTGAAAACCAACCACTTAAACCGAGCAATCTTGTTTTAAGCATAGGAGCTATTACAGTCTTAACCAAAGTTTGACCAGTCTTAAAATCTTTACCTGCAACCGGGACCTCCATTTCATTAGCAAATTCTACTATTGCCGGAGCGTCAACGCTTAAGCTTGGTGAACCATTTATATATGGAGCTCCTTCCGCAATTGCCGCATAAGCATAAAGCATGCTGGGCGAAACATCAGGATGATTATTTTTCATCCCTTCAATAAATGCTTCTTTAGTTTTGTGAACCTCGCTTACCGGTATGAAAGTTTCTGTGCTTGCTGCCCAGATAACAACAACACGTTTAAGTGAATGTAATTCTTTAAAAGTTTTTATATCATCTCTTATTTTCATCATCAGATCGTATTTTGTTTTTCCTTCTTTTACATAAGTGCCTGTTAATCGCTTAACATAATTTTGGTCGAAAACACCTTTCATTGGTTTTAAAGATTTTAATTCTTCTGCAGCATTATTCAAATCTTTTTCATTTAATACTTTTGCATATTCGGCAGCTTCAAAACAGGTTTCATCTCTTATATCCCAGCCACCAAAAATCAGATCATCAATAGCAGCTAGTGGAACAAAATCTTTTATCAATGGGAAATTATTATCGGATCTTTTTCCGATTCTAATTGTACCCATTTGTGTAAGCGAGCCGATTGGCTTTGCCAATCCTTTTCTAATGGCATAGATGCCGGCTAAAAATGTTGTTGATATTGCACCATTTAACCCGACAATTAAAACACCAAGTTTACCATCGGGATTTTCAATCATTTTTGATTCCATTTTTCTCTCTCCTTCTTTAGAATAATGAATATTTATATGACTTTATTTATCGTTTTTAAAATTTCAGGTAACTCCTTAAATGATTTTATAATAAAATCTGCTTTATCATTTTCGTTTTGTTCGTTCCATCCTCTGTTATTTATCCAAATTGTTTTGCAACCAATTAACTTTGCCGGAACAATATCATTGTTGTAAGAATCGCCAATCATAACAGCATTATTGGGATTTACGCCTAATTCATTCAAAGCGAACTGAAAAATTTTTGGATCTGGTTTTCTGAATCCGATTACTGCAGAATCAACAATGAAAGCGAAGTACTTTTTGATTGAAAGTTCTTTTAGAACTATCTCAATATTTCCATAATAATTAGAAATAAGTGCAAGCAAATATTCATTTGAAAGCTGATTTAATATCTCTTTAGTGATTTTCACATTTTCAATTACAGAACTATAACACCAATCTGTTAGTTTGTTAATGTTTTGTGAAAAATCTTCTTTTAACAGATTATTCTTTTTAAAATATTCTAATTGATATGCTATTTGAGATTTAAGAGTTTGCTTTAAGCTGAAATCTGGTTTAATGATATTAGAAATAGTCCGTTCAGAATAAACAAAAGCTTCCCTAAAATTTGCTTTTGTAAGTGGAATATGGAAATGATTATAAAGATCAAAGAATTTTTCACTCCAGTGAATTCCATCAGTATCAAGTGTTCCGCCAAAATCAAATAACAGTGCTTTTTTCATAATCTGTCTCAGTTAATAAATCCGGATTTGCTTTTTTCCCGCTTAGCGCAATGAGAATAATTCCAATTAATATCCAGAAAAGTTCTCGTATTCTATTTACCAATCCCACATAAATACCAAGCGAAGAAGTTATATTTAAAGTTTCTAAAACAAGTATAAGCCCACCTTCGCGGGAACCCAATTCTAAAGGCATAAAGAAAAAAAGATTTATCATAAAAGCGGAAAAAGCATTGATATACAATGCCTCAATAAAAGTTATATTAATTCCAATTGCCTTTAGAATAAACAAATATTCAAGTGATCCAATAATCCGTGAAATAATTTCACTTGATAGTGCTAAATAAAAATTCAGTTTTCGATTTAAATATAGATCTGTTATCTGCTCATCGATTATTTGAATTGATTCTTTTTTATTAAAAAGGGGGACAAAAACTCTATTTATGAAAGGGATTTTTAAAGAGATATTAAATAAAGATTTTACTACCCCTTTTTTGTGGCGTGTGATAAAAAAATATGTTATTACCAAAAACACTATCAGTGCAATTAACAAAGATAGCTTAGTTGCTACTGTAAGGGTTAGTGTAATGAACGCAAGCAAAATAATTAGTATCCAGAAAATAAAAGAAGAAAGAAAGTGAATCATTGAATACAGGATAGTAGAAGAAACCGCCCTACTTGTTCCCAGCTGCGCTTTTAGTTCTGCAATACGATATGGTTCGCCACCCAGTCCAACAAATGGCGTAATGTAATTAATTGCAAATCCGCTGATGGTTAGGGAAAATATTTTATAGAATGGGAAATTATGTTTATTATTTCCAAGTATAAATTTCCAGGCAAGTGCATTAAAAAAATAGACGAAACACCATACACCAATAACGGGAATAAAATACCAGCCGGTTTTATAAAGGTTTGATAAAATATTATTTAATCCGAAATCCCAAACCAGATAAGTAAATATTGTAAGACCGACTAAGAACAATATTATTTTGGATTTTTTACTCATTGTATAATTCTATTGTCTTGTTTTTGCAAGCAGATTGGTAACATTTATCCAGCAAGTAAATTGTGTTGTATGCGTCTTCCAATCCTTTTTTATGAAAATTCTTGTTCTGAACAGATTTTGTAAAATCAGAAAAGAGTTTTATATAAAGATTTGTATAATGGGATTTATCAGAAGCATCGGGCACAGATATTTTTTCACTTTTCTCATTTTTAGTTTTTATGATATAGCTATCGCCATCATAGAAAAGACTTCCACTCTTAGAAATCAGTTTTGCTTCATTTCGGCGGGAGTGATAAGCCCAGCTGAGATTAATTTGTATAATTCCTTGCTGATATTCTAAAATTATTTGAGATGTATCCTCAACCTGATATTGATTGTGCGCAAGATTTTGGTTAACCGTAGTTACCCTTAATGGCTTGCCCAACAACCAGTTTGAAAGGTAGAGATAGTGAAAGCCTGTATCAGACAAAATTCCACCTCCGCTGATTTCCTTATTTAATCTCCACGGCGGAAGATTAACACTCAAACCCGGATCAGCACCTGTTCTGAAAACATTGAATTGGAGAAATATTCTTTCATTATCATTTAATTCATCAACAAAAGATTTGAACTCGCCCCACAGAGGAGAATATTTATATTGATGACAAGGTACGAACAATATATTCTTTTCGATAAGAGTTTTATATAGTTCTGTTGCTTCGGCGTAAGATGTAGTAAATGGTTTTTCACAAATAATATGAATGCCTTTATCAATTGCCCACTCTATAATTTCTTTATGATATTTAGGCGGAGTAGTTATATCAATAAAATTAATCTTCTCGGTTTCAAACATTTTGTCTAATGATTCGTAAAAATTTATTTCGTTATACTCTTTCTTACAGTTTTCTCTTGTGTTAGCATTTGATTCAACCGCAGAAGTTATATCAATACTTGTTTTTAATTCTTCTGATCGAAAAGCTACAAGATGATTTGTTCTTGCTATTTTGCCAAAACCAACTATAGCTCCTTTAAGCATTTGATAATTCCTTTTTACCTTTCACAAACTCAAATAAGTATTTATGAATCTTTTCTTCCTTAATTACAAAGTAGATCAGCACCAGATTGAGTACTATTAATTCAAAAAGAAAATAGTAAAGGATATTGCCCCAAAAGACTGAAATAAACAGAACAATCATTCTTGTATTAGTAGTTAAAATATTCTGATACTTAATCATTGGTTTGTTTAGATTTCTATATTCCTCTTTAAACCATTGCGGGGCGATACCATTAAAACTATCTTCAACATACCTGTAAAGGCTTCTAACATTCTTTGCAAGGATATGTTGTTGACGAATATAATTTATATAAACCCTAAGCAGGAATTTCTTAAAAGGTGCATTTATCCAGGATAGTCTGGAATATGTTTCTTTAACCTCACTAAGATCATCAATATCTTTATTCTTATTTTGAGTGAAATACAAATAGAAGATTCTGTAGTAATCTGCCATTGCACTCTGAAAAGAGTGACTAATTCCGGAAATCAATGCAATCAGTAATATAAACGGTGTTCCACCTTCTATAATAAACCTTGCGGACATATGAAGGTAGATACTTATAAACCATAAATTACCGGCTACCCCATCAAATATTCTACCGTAACGTGAATAAGTATTGGTCATTCGAGCAAGCTGCCCGTCCGCTCCGTCCAGCGCTTCAGCTATTATAAGGAAAATGACGCCAATTATGTTTAAAGTAATATCTTGATAATAAAATAGATTACCTGCAACCACACCAAAAATAACGCTGATAAATGTTACATTATTTGGTGTGAGTCCCAATGACTTCGAAGCAAGAGCCATTGCATAACCCACTCTCCGATAAAATATTTTATCGAGAAATTCTTCAGTATCAGTTGATTTATATGTTGATTCAATTTTTAATTTGTTCAGCCACATAAGTAAATGCTTCCTCCATAATCTGCATACCTTCTTCTGCAATTTCTTTTGTGATGATTAAAGGTGGATAAACTCTTATATCTGCATTATATCCCATTAAAATCAATCCGCGTTTCAGACATTCCTGAAAAACCATTTCGGTATATTTTTTATCAAGTTTTTCTTTTGAATCTTTACCTTTGACAAGTTCAATCCCAATCATTAAACCTTTGCCACGCACATCCCCAATAATCGGAATTCTTGACTTCATCTCGTTAAGTTTTTCGAGCATAAAAGCACCAACTGTTGCAGAATTTTCAACTAAACCTTCTTCAATAATTGTTTTAACGGTAGCATAAGCCGCTGTTGATGCAAATGGATTTCCGCCATAACTGGAGGAACTTCCACTTGGATTACCAAAAGGTTTGGCAAAAATTATTTCTTTGCGAGACATAACTCCGGTTATTGGAAATCCGCCGCCAAATCCTTTTCCAATTGTAATGATATCAGGGATAATATTTTCGTGTTGAGTCCCGAACATTTTTCCTGTTCTTCCAAATCCGGTTATCATTTCATCACAGATTAATAATGCTCCAATATCATCGGCAAGTTTTCTTAATTCTTTTAGATATCCTGGAGCAGGTACAACATTTCCTGCGGTTCCTTGAATTGGCTCTACAATGATTGCAGCTATATTGTTTGTTGTTTCATATCTAATTTTTTTTCTTATGTGATCAACACATTCCCAATTACAACCAGGAAAAGTTTTATTAAATTCACAATGTCTGCAATCAGCATAAGGAGTGGTATAAATTCCTGGTGGTAGAGGACCGAGTTCAAACTTAAAATTATCTCCAAGTAATCCAAGTACACCAACAGTTTTGCCGTGAAATCCATTCCAGAATCCTATAAACTCATTTTTCTTTGTGTATGATTTTGCCATTCTAAGAGCTGCTTCAACAGCTTCAGCGCCGCCGCTGTAAAATTGGCTCCATCTTAAATCACCTATTGCAATTTCAGAAAGAAGTTTGGTAAGCTTGACTCTATTTTCAGAAGTGAAACTGCCAACATGAATTTTATCAAGTTGTTCTTTCATCATTTTGTTGTAAACCGGATGATTGTACCCAAGACTTGCGACACCGACACCTGCAAAAAAATCAATGTACCTGTTACCGTCAACATCATAGACAAAACATCCCTGACCACGTTCAATAGCAATTTTTGAACGTGTCGCAATGGTTTGAATGCCCGGAGCAATGTAGTTCTGCTCTTCATTAAACAATGCCAATGATTTCGGACCGGGAGTTTCTGTAAGAACAGAGGCATATTCGATTTTTCGTTCTACTTCCATATCATCTCTCCACAAAAAAATTATTTATTTTTCTAACAATTAGTTCGGCTATTGAGGAACTTGCTTCTTCGCGTACCGGCGCAAAACTTGGCCAATCATTTATATCAATAATAGAAATAGTTCCATCTCGCGAAATAATTGCGTCGCCTCCATATACATCCAACCCGATTGCCCCGGCTGATTCATTGCCCAATTCTCTAAGCAGATTTATATCAAAAGGATTATGATTTATGCCATTTAAATAAAACCAATGGAAAAAATTCGTATTAGCCACTGAATAAAATTTGACTACATCGCCATCGAGATGCTCTTGTAATACTACTTTTTGTATTCCTCTTCGTGCAAATTCCGAAATAATATTTTCTTTCTCTTCTTCTGAATAAACTATTGTTACATCTTCCCGATGCACAGCGTGAACATCTCCTCTTTTTATCCAGATTTTACGACTATTAAAATCCTTAAATTTTATTTTTTCCTTTTCTTCCACTTTAATTACAAAGCTTTTGGGAAAAGGGATTCCGTTTTCAGGAAGTATTCTGACCATATTAACTCTGTAACTATTGATTGAACCTTGCGGTGAATTAATTATCAGCCGACCTTCTTTTTCGAGCTCTTTTAATTTTAGAGTGCTTTCCATTCCCCGCGCCATAGAAAATATAATAGATTCTTTAATATCTATATAGGTCAAATCCTGCTCTTCATAAATAGTAATATCAAATCCCTTATCATTTAGTTTTTCAACTGTGCGCAGAAATATCTTTGTATCATTACTTATGTGATTTGGTGAATAAGCTACATGTCTTCTAATGCCAGCAATTTTTATCATTTTTTTGCCTCTTAATTTCCACTATTTATTAGCTTGTCATAGATTAATTCGCTATAAATTTTGCCGCTTTATTCCGTACAGGGGCAAAGCTAGGCCAATCGTTTACATCGATTATTGTAATTTTCCCTGAGTCGGATACAATAGCATCGCCACCGAATATTTCCAGTCCTAGTGCATCTGCTGACCTAGCAGCATACTCTTTCAATTTATCTTCATCTACATTTATTTTATTATCTCTATTGTAGAAATAGTATTCAAAAAAATCAGTGTTTTTAACAGCATAGAATTTTAGAACTTCCCCCTCAATGTGTTCTTGTAAAATAGCAGAAGTAATTCCACGATATCCAAATTCCTTTAAAATATTTATTTTTTCTTCGTTACTGAATACTGCCGTTACATCTTCTTTATGTATAGCATGAATATCGCCTCTTTTTATCCATACTTTTGTAGTACCAATATTTTCAAAATCGTAACTTTCTAAATAATCGAGAGTGCCAGCAATCGTCAAAGGAAAAGGAATACCAGCTTCTTTAAGCAACTTTGACATATTAATTCTATGACATTTAAGTACTGTTAGAGATGGATTAATAACAATTTTCCCTTCTAATTCTGCTTTAAGTAATTTTTTTAATACTTGAGTGCCTCTTGCCATCGAAAAAATTAGGTTTTCTTTTAAATTCTTACCCGTTTCTATCTCTTCTTCGTTGTAAATATTTACTTCAACTCCAAGTTTATTAAGCTCCTCGACAGTCTT
Source organism: Melioribacter sulfuriphilus (assembly GCF_051488685.1). NCBI lineage: Bacteria > Pseudomonadati > Ignavibacteriota > Ignavibacteria > Ignavibacteriales > Melioribacteraceae > Melioribacter > Melioribacter sulfuriphilus. The sequence goes on along the minus strand of NZ_JBPSEH010000001.1, from coordinate 290,759 downwards.
CATAAATATGAGTGAGTCGTTCTCTATATGATTGGGGGAAAATTCTCTGCTTCTTTTAATACCGGCAATCCTTTCCATAACTATTTTCCTATTTATTAAAAGACCGATATATGAAAATATTTTTCAGGGTTTATTTTAATATCTTTAACGAGATTAGCAAGCTGGTCTAACAGTTTAACTAACTTTTCAAAACCTTCCGGGTTGTTGAGAATACCACCTGCTATTGTAGAATCGCTATTGAGAGATGAGGTGACTTTCTCAAGATTGCCCGTAATATCATTAAGATTATTATAAATTGAATCATTCTTAATTAATTTCCCCAGCGTACCCCTGCCTGAACTCAATGAACTGGAAATATTTTGCAAATTATCAACGAGTGATTTAAGGCTTGCATACAGGCTGTCTTCATTAATAAAACGACTGAATGTGTTGTTACCGTTATTGAGTTTGGATGTTATAGCGTTTAGTTCTTTTAATGTTGAATTCAAATTTTTCGTAGTTTCGATTCCAAATAATAACCCCGAAAGTTTATTTTGACCATTTAATGAATCTGTTACAGTTGCAATATTAGCAGTAATTTTTTCAATGTTATTAACAATTGGCACAATCTTATCCGCTATATTATCGAAGGAGACTGATTCCTTTACTTGTATAAATTCACCTTCTTGAAGAGGTCTTTCATTCTGATTTCCTAATGATATGTTGATTAATTTATCACCTAATAATCCACTTGTTTCAATTTTAGCATAAGAATTAACAGTAATCCGGGATTTGTATTTCTCAAGAACTGCGAGTCGCAGCAATACTAGATTATTATCTCCAAATGTTGTGAACTCAATTTTATCAATTGTTCCGACTTTTAATCCTCCCAGATAAATTTTACTCCCCTCGATTAAACCGTTGGTATTCTTTACGTACATATTCAGAGTATATGTTTTCGAGAAGTAATAGCCTTCCGTTCCTACCAGTATTATAAAAACAAAAAATATTACCAGTCCGGCGAAAATAGTATAACCGACTTTTAAGCTTTGATTTTTTTTCCCATTTCTTATCATCTTTTAAACTCCGAGAGAAACTCTATTGGACAATAATTGTTTTCTTTTCATAAAGAATTGATTTACAAAAGGATTATTCGAGTTCAGAATTTTTTGAAGGTCTCCTTCGTCAACTACTTCTCCTTGATTAATCATTATAAACTTATCACCTATTTCTATTGCATCGTCAACAATATGTGTAACTATTACAGACGTAGCGTTTTTAAGTTTTAATTTATCAATCATTTCAAGAACCGAAGCGGTATTAATCGGGTCGAGTCCCGTGGTTGGTTCATCAAAGAGAATAATTTTAGGATTGAAAGCAAGGGCGCGTGCTATGGCAACTCTTTTTTTCATTCCACCGCTCAATTCTTCAGGATACAAATTTTCTGTGCCTGTAAGATTTACAAACGAAAGGAGTTCTTCGATTTTAATTTTTAATTCTTTTTCGGAATATTTTCTTTTATCCGGTAAAAAATAAAGGATGTTTTCTGCTACTGTTAAAGCGTCGAAAAGCGCATTCCCCTGAAAAACCATTCCGATATTTTTCCTTAATTCCAACAATTCACTATCGTTCATTTCATTGATGCTTCTACCTTCAAAAATTACGTCTCCTTCATCGGGAAGCCATAATCCAAGTATTACTTTTAGTATAGAACTCTTGCCTGCACCACTTGGTCCCATTATTACTGTATTTTTTCCCTTTTCAATCGTAAGGGAGACGTCCCTCAATATTCTGTTATTGTTTATTTCTAATGAAACATTTTTCAATTCAACCATAATTTTATAATAACTCCCAGACTACTTTAGTAAAGATGAAATCAAGAACTAATATGATTGCCGACGAATAGACAACAGCATTAATTGTATTTTTACCCAGACCAGTTGTACCGCCTTTAGTGGTTAATCCAAAGTAACAGCTTATTGTTGCTATAAAAAATCCAAAGAAGAACGGCTTTATGAATCCAACGAACAGGTCTTTCATTTTAAGAGATATAACCGCTGTATGCCAGAATGTATTTAGGTCGCTGTTGAACGTTTGATTTGATACTAGCATACCGCCCAGAATTCCTACAAGGTCTGCTATCAATGTGAGAGGTAGAAACATTGCAAGAGCAGCTGCAGTACGTGGAATTACAAGTTTTTCGACAGGACTAACACCGAATGCTTTTAACGCATCAATCTGCTCGCTTAATTGCATTGCCCCCAGTTCAGATGTATTTTTTGCGCCTGTTCTTGCGGCAAGTAATAATCCTGTAATTACAGGTCCCAGTTCACGAACCATGCCTAAAGATACAGTCTTCGCAATCCAGCTTGTTGCTCCGAATGTTTCAAGTTGATGACCGGTTTCAATTGCAAGAATTACACCGGTAAACAATCCACCTAAAAAAATTAGGTAAAATGATTTCGTACCAATTAAGTACATTTCCTCAATCATTTCGCCCCAGTAATCTCTAATTTTAGAAAAGCCGACGATTATATCTTTCACTAAAAAAGAATATTCCTGCAAACTAATAATCATTTTTTGAAAACGGGTCAATTTAATTTTTCTCCTGAGTTTTAGCATTGTGATCAGATAAAAATTCCTCGGCTGTTTTAATATCACTTACATGATCTACATCAACAATTTTTGAAAATGGGAGAGCATACAATCGAAAATCTTTTTGAATTAGAAACCTTAGAAAGTTTCTTAATCTGATAACTCCAGAGTTCATAGCTTCTTCAATCTCTTTTTGAATATTTTTTTTAAACAAATACAAACCGCCTGTTACAAATTCATAACCGTTATTCGAATCATTAAAGTTTATTATCCTATCGTTTTCGTCTATGTCTGCATACAATGGTTTTTCGTCATCGATAAAATCTGTTACAGCAATTACCCCATCGGCATCTTTTAAATTCATTCCATAATTCACAAACGATTTAAATTCTGACTCTAGAAATACTGAATCAGAAGTAGTTAGTAGAAATGGCGTTGATAATAATCTACTTAATTGATATAAACTGTGGAATGAACTTTGTGTTGATTTCACTATTAAATTCAACGGGTAATTTGTATAATTTTCTTTTAAGAATCTTTCCAGCTCCTTCGATTCTTCACGAATAATACATACTATAGAGTCGAATCCATTTATAAGTGTCATATCAATTATTCTCTTAATTAAAGGAACACCGTTAATTTTCACGAGTGGTTTTGGAATAGTAATTCCTTCTTCTTTTAATCTAAGCCCTTCCCCAGCAGCTATAATTGCTAAATCCATAATATTTATCTCTTTATGTTGATATTATTACTCATTTTACAAAACAAAAATAACTTCCACATAGTGAATATTTAATCCGGGATTCTTTTGATATAACCCGGCATTTGAAATATGTTCAAGTCTATATCCTAAAATAATTTTTTTGTTAGGTGAAACATTTACTGCGATATGACTTTTAAAATTAAGCGTTCCACCGAGATCAAAATTGTTAAATATATGATTAGTCGTTAAGCTGGGTTTGAGACCAGTTGAAACAGAGAAAATATTCTTATAGTTAATTAAATTTAATGTTGGACCCATTGAAAACATCAAAGAACTATTTGTTTTCTCTCTTATCATTCCAAACGCAATTTCAAAAGAAATATTTAACGGAGCAAAAATATTATCCATCAATGAATATACCGGTGGTGCAGTATGTAAAAAGATTTCAAACACTGATAAGTCCAAATCTTTTTTATGCGTATTATTTATCCCCGTTCTTATGCCATACTCTATACCTTGTGCAAAGCTCTCGGTTATAATTGTTATACCGAGTGAAAAAATCATAATTGATGTAAGTATATTTGAAAAACCTATCTTCATTTCATTATTAAAGTTTTTCTAACTTTAAAACGCTTCTTGTATTGTAAAATAAACGTAAGTGCCTTCGCGTGATTGAGCAACATCCAACCGAACATTTAAATGTTCGTCTCTATCCAACAAGTATCTTAGTCCGAGCCCTCCCGAAATCTTTAAATCATTGAATGTGAATTTTTTAATTTCCGGAAAAACCTGCCCAATACTAAAGAATGCCGATGCTCCAATACGCCATAATAATGGTCTTCTATATTCAACTTGAGAAGCCCACAAATTTTTATCTAAATATTTTCCCATTGGGTAGCCGCGCATCATTTGGTGATTGCCTAATTTGGGCAGCATTTGAATCGGAACATCACCAGCAGTACCGTTATATATTGTATTAAAAGCAATAACCTGTCCCTTTGCAATAGTCAAATAATGTCTTCCATCAAAATCGAATCGAAAAAAGTTAACATCCCCACCAAGAAATTTTCTATAGAACAGAATCTTACAATCTCCATAGATCCCTTTTGTTGGGAAAAACAAACTATCTCTATAATCAAGAACAAATCCTACTCCGGCGCCAGATGTGGTTACGCCTAAGGCCCCGAGTAAGTTTCCAGTTTCTATAATTCCGCCTGGTACATATTCAGCGATTGAAAATTTTTCAAACCAGAAATATGGACCAATAAAGAAATGTTTTTCTACTGCAATAATAAAATCAACTTTTATTCTATACTGGTTATAAGTTACATCTTCTTTAACTTTGGTTGCTGGATCGGGTCCTATTCCCCAAAATTCATCCGGTGTCCTGAAGTAAGAAATATCAAGGTCGAACCTGTAATCATTATCGCCAAAATATCTGTTTACGCGTATGCTACCCTGAACCTGTTTTTTTGTAGAATATGTACCAAATCCACCGACAATATCAGGGAATCTATTTGAATTACCTCTGTCTGGGTTATTGTAATATAGAAATGCTGCGCCAAAAGCATATCCGGTATTTGGCAAATAAAAAATTACAGGCACTGGATAGAAACCATCCCTGCTTACTTTCACATTCTCATCCAGCGATTGCGAATAAATTATTCCCACTTCTAATAAGAAAAAAACAAATATTTTTGATAACGATTTTATTAACATAATATTTAATAATTCTTTTTCAATTTGCTAACCGTTTAGACTTCCGTCAAATTACTTTCCAAAAATTTCTTTTTTGTCTAAGGGCTTTAACACCGGTTTTTCGATATTTTTAAATCTAATTTTTTGCTGATCATTTAGTTGATCTTTAATTTCATCTATCAAATCTTCTATCTTCGAAGCGCGTTTATCGTGCCCTCGCTTTACTCTGATTTTTTCAAAGAATCCGGGTTCATCATCGTTTTTAACGCGTTCTTTTATTTGTTCAATAATTTTTTTGTCTTCTTCTATGGTTGCCTTTATTCTTTCAATTTTTGGAACGATTACTTTAATTTGTTCCTGGCTAAGTTCTAAATAATCTTTTACTTTTTCCGAATCAAGCAATGAAATTTTGTTTTGCGGAAAAGTGAAGTTTGAAAATGTTAGCATTGCAAACATTATAGCAATTATTTTATTTCTCATCTGAATGACCTTTATCTATTTGTTTAACATTATTTGATTATTTGTTTTTGATCGTTCGCTTTTCCAGACCAAGAGTAAAATTACAATCCATACAATTACACGAATAATCATTGCTTGCACGCTATGCATTGCAACAACATTACTTAAAAGGTATAGTGCAATTACAGTTACAAGAACAATCGAGTGCATTATTAACACAATTTTTGTATAAGTAAAAGCTTTTTTGTGATTAAACCATATTGCGACACCAGCTGAGAGTCAGACAATTCCCATAATAACATTATAGATTAACACTGGTGTAAAAACTGTATAATCCTGAATTGTAATTCCAAGTAATACTTTTGAGCCTTCTACAATTGTCATAAGACTAAAAAGGATTGCAATGATTGCTGAAATAATTCTAATTGATTTATTCAATGTCTACCTTTATGATTAACTATAATTTAAAAACATCATTTACTTATAATTAAATATTATACCTGATATAAATTCTAAGTGCAGAATTTGCATCAGATGTATTTGGAAAATATTTGTAATCACCATAGCGTTCATACAATAAATAATCCAACCCAAGCGCTGTCTGAGCAAATAAATTGTAACTTATACCAAAATTAAAAAGTCCGACAAACTCTTCACTTTCTGCACCACTTAAAGTGTGAATCCAATATCGTTTATAGTTCGTGTAAACTTCACCAATATTCTTGACTTTTAAAGCAAGCCCTATTTTACCGCTTGCACCAGGACCTATGTTATAATCTTTTCCATACTCGCTTGAATATTGAGAATTTGTGCCGCCCATAAGAATAGCAGATAAACCAAGATAATTTTGCATTGCCACTGAAGGACTGAGTTCTATTCTGTTTATTATTTGTCCGGTGACACTTGTAGCGGAAAGTTTGTAGACAGTATTGATGTGAATATCTACTTCTTTGTAAACGCCAATTATATTTTTTGAAGTGTTAAAGAGTTTAATATTATTATCCCACAGAACACCGCTGGCAAGAATTACAACTATATTATCGTCTTGTGTTATATTGATTTCAATATGCAATGAAAAGTAATCGAATGGTTTTTGATGTTGTGAAACTGAAAATTCATCTCCATAATTCAGATCTGCTCTAAGTGCGAGATATGACTTATTATCATTAAACTTATTACCAAAAAAAACATTATGAACTCCGGTTGAGACAACCACACTAAAATTGTCTCTTTTCCGGGGCAATCCTGTTTTCCACATGTCACCTCTAATCATTCTATTCAATCCTTGCATTGGGTCAATTAAAATTGAGGTGAATTCACGAATAACTCTTTCAAGTCCGACTGCACTTTCATCAATAATTAAATTAGAAACACGAAAAGAAATCTCACCAAGAATAATTCCTGTTACGGGTGTGTTTACAATATCGTTATAAGAAGGCCGTTCGTTTTCGTAAAAGTATTCCCAGGTCAAACTTCCAAAAAAAGCATAAGGTGCTGACTCCCAGAATGTAAGTCCGTTTGATCTTGCTGTATTATAATAATTAGCACCGTGATATGGATGCCAAAACTGATTTATCAAATAGCCATCATAATCCCAGACAAATCCGTTTTTGAAATTATTTTTTATCGATTCCCAACTGATTGCTGCCCAATTCTGCCTGCTTAGATACCTCTGATATCCCCAGACAGCAAAATTTAATCCAACAACTTCAACTGCTGGCAGCCAGTAATTTTTTTTAACATCAGAACTTAAAGTAGATGTTGAATCGTTTTCAACCTTCGTTTGATCATCAGATAAACCGGAAGGAAGAAACTTAGTATCATTAAGCTGCGCAGATAAGTTTTGACTTAAAAAAATAATTGTAAAAAATATTTTGTATAAATTGTTATTCATTCTGTTCCTGTTTTTTATTTTACCTATCTTTAATAAAGCCGGCTGTACAACGCAACCGGCTTTTACCAAAAGAATCTTTAGCAAATTAAAAATAGAATCTTGCTGTTAACTCCGTTTTCGTATTCATTAACACATCGGTTTCTTCTTTTGGAATATCTCGGGAAAGTTGAAAATCAAAACCGAGATTTTGTTTAATACCAACACTGAATTTTTCGAATAAGAAATAATCCGCGCCAAATATTAAACCAACTTTTACACTGTTTTTGGGATCCGGTTCTACAGCATAATAACCAGCATCCTGGTTTATACCGTATAATGCTTGTAAGCCAAGATATGGTGAAACCTTATCGACATTAAAATGATACGAACCAGCTAAACCAAATCTTAAGTTGTAACCATCTACTTTTGTTTCGCCTAACGGTGCATCTTCACCTAAGAATTTAAGATCAGCTCCAACGATAAAATCCATTGAGAAATTATCTGAAGCATAGTACTTGAACATTAAATTTGGTGATGAAGATATGTTATCTAATCCAACACCAAATTTTCCTGCTCTGCTCGATTGAGCGAATAGACTTGTGCCTGTAAGTAAAAGCACAACTGTTAATAATAATGATTTTGTTTTCATTGTATCACTCCTTTGATTATTTATTATATTTATTTAATTACTCAGACAGCCCCGTCGTGAACTGTCTGATTGTTGAATATTTATTCATCGTTGTCTTCATCAGTTAAAAACCTAATGAGTAGAATTGATACATCTGGTTTCCCAATTATATCGTGATCAACCAGAGGGTCAAGTGTTATGAAAGTATCAGGTAAAAGTTTAATCGTATCTGTTTGGTTTTCAGTTTTTATCAACATATCACCTTCGCCTGCAATACATTGAATTGTTATCGGTTCAGGTACGCTGTGCCACCTTAGATTTCTCCCGTTGCGCAATGTAAGCTGAACAATCTTTCTTCTCTCGCCTTCAAATAACATTTTTATTTCTTTGTCTTTACCAGAATTAATTTCATTTTTAATATCAAGCACCTTATAATGATCTTTTGTTTGTGCATTTGTATCATTAAGAAATAGTGCTGATGCAAAGAAAAAGCTAATCACAATGAATGAGATTGTTTTTAATAGATTCTGTTGTACTTTTTTCATAATACTGTTTTCCTCAATTTATTATTCTATTTTCTTACTAAATCTGTTAGCGCTCAGAACTAAAATTGATACTCCCATTGCAAAAAGAATTAATGTCTCGAGCCAAAGCGATGAAAAGCCAATTCCTTTCAACACTACTCCACGGATTATTGTAATAAAATATCTTAATGGTATTGCATAAGTTATGTACTGGAAAAACTGAGGCATATTTTCTATCGGGAATGCAAAGCCAGACAGATAAATCATCGGCATCATCAAAGCAAAAACAGAAGCCATCATTGCTTGCTGTTGTGTTTTGGAAACGGTTGAAATAAATAATCCGATTCCAAGATTTGATAAGATGAAAAGAAATGCCGCAAAAAGCAGATAAAGAACATTTCCTCTAACAGAAATTCCAAACCACTGAGTCATTATAATCATTACAATTACAAGGATCACAAATCCGATCATTGTAAATGGAATTAACTTACCAAGTAGCAGTTGATATTTTTTAATCGGAGTTACAATTAACTGTTCCATAGTTCCAATTTCTCTTTCTCTTACTATTGCCATCGACATCAAGGATATGGTAGAAATCATTAAAACTAATCCTAAGATTCCCGGAACCATAAATATCCTTGATTTCATTTCCGGATTATACCACACTCTTACTTCTGGCGTAAGAGAACCGCTGAGTGATATTTTCATTCCCAATTTGTCTTTAGTATCTACTATAAGATTCTGAGAAAATTTTGTTGTAACACCTTGTATGTAACCAAGTGCCATTGAAGCTTTGCTTGCATCCGACCCTTCAAATAAAGTTTGAACCGGTGTTGTTTCGCGGCGATTTATTTTTTTCTCAAAATCTTTTGGAATCACAATAGCGACGAGCGTTTTTCCGTTCTCCAGCAAATCAGTTATTTCCTCATAACTTTTTACATAGTAATCAATCTGGAAATATCCTGTCTCTACCAGCCTTTCTATATAATTACGACTTGTTTCGGTTTTATCCAGATCATAAATGGTTGTGTGAACAATATCAACATCCATATTTGCAGCATAACCAAGAAATATTAGCTGCAGAATAGGAGCCATAAAAATTATTACAAGCATCTTTTTATCTCTCTTTACTTGCAATAGTTCTTTGATAATAAAATGATAGATTGTTTTCATATTAGTCTTTTCCTTTCGATCTTTGATCAACAATGACTGCAAGTGTAATAAAGATGGTTCCGAAAATTCCAAGGTAGAATAGCTGCTCCCAGAAAGCTGAAATTCCTGCACCCCTTAAAAGAATTGCTCTTAAAATCACAACATAAAATTTTGCCGGCGTAACATTTGTTAACACTTGAATTGCTGTAGGCATCGTTTCAATAGGGAAAATAAATCCAGAAAGAATAAATGAAGGAAGCAATGAAGTAACATTTGCTGCCTGGAATGCTACTTGCTGTGAATCTGCAACTGTTGATATAAAAATTCCTAATCCTAATGCTGCAAATAAAAATGTGAGTGTTCCGAATAGCAGCAAGAACAAATTACCTTTAATTACAATTCCAAATAAGAAGTAACCTGCAACAAGAACTATTACTGCATTAATTAAAGAAATAAAAATGTATGGAATCGTCTTACCAAGAATAAACTCAAAAGATGAAAGTGGAGAAACATTTATTTGTTCTATTGTTCCTCTTTCTTTTTCTCGTACAATTGAAAGTGAAATTGAGATTACTGCAGTAACAATCAAAATCATTCCCATTAAACCGGGAATAAGGAATTTTGTTGATTGCAGTTCCGGATTAAACCAAAAGCGCGGCTGTAAATCTATTGGTACATATAAATTCTTACCTGTAACAGCCAGATATTCTTTTGTTAACTTAATTGAGTAGCTGTAAGTAGCTGCATTAACATAATTTTGAATTGCACTGGCTGTTGTTCCGTCAACTCCATCAATAAGATATTGTACTTTTACATCTTGCTTTGATAATAATTTGCGAGATAAATCATTTGGAAAAACAACAACTGCCTGAACAATTTTTTCATCCAACAATCTTTTAATTTCATTTTCATCCTGAACATAAGTTACAAGGTCAAAATATTCAGAGCTGATGAGTCCATTAACATATTCTCTTGTGTAATCAGATTTATCAAGATCATAAACAGCAATCTTAATATGCTTAACATCAAAATTGATTGCATATCCAAAAATTATCAGAAGGACAATCGGGAAGAAAAAAATGATAAACAACATTCTGGTATCTCTTCTTAACTGCTTGATTTCTTTTTTAGCAATTGCAAATATTCTGTTTAACATTTTATTTGTTTCCCTTTTCAATTAGATGAATAAATACATCTTCAAGCGTTGGAACGATCCTATCAACACGCTTTACAGCTATACCATTTTGTTCCTGCAGCAAGTGAATAATATTTTGTTCTGTTATTGTATTGTCATTTAAGATTACGTGAATGTAATTTCCAAAGATTGATGTTTCGCCGACCCATTTTTCTTTTTCTAAAAATTCCAGACTTTCAACTGTACGTTCAGTTTCAATTTCCAGAATAGGATTTTTTATATAATTTGTTTTAAGTTGCTTTGAGTTGCCCTGAGCAACGATTTTACCTGCATTAATAAGAATAATATCATTACAAAATTCAGCTTCATCCAGATAATGAGTTGTTACTAAAACGGTTGTACCAGCGGCAGATAAATCATTAATTAAATCCCAAAAATTTCTTCGTGATATTGGATCAACACCGCTTGTAGGTTCATCAAGAAAAACAATTTTGGGTTCGTGGATTACAGCAGTGCCAAGTGCCAATCTTTGTTTTATTCCTCCGGGTAGAGAAGCAGTAAGAACATTTTCCATATTTTCAAGATTAGCGACTTTCAAAACCCATTCTTTTCTTTCCTGATATTTCTTACCATCAAGACCATAAACCCCTGCATAGAATCGGATGTTTTCTGCAACTGTTAAATCATTATAGAGTGAAAACTTTTGTGACATATAACCAATATTTTTTTTCACCAATTCCGGTTCCTTCATAATGCTATAACCACCAACCAGAGCATCGCCGGAAGTTGGTTCTAATACACCAATCAACATTCTTATTGTTGTAGATTTACCGGCTCCGTTGGCGCCAAGGAAACCGAAAATATCTCCTTGCTTTACTGTGAAGTTCACATTATCAACTGCAGTAAAGCTGCCGAATTTTTTAGTTAGATTATTTACTTCTATGGCTTTCATCAGTAAATCCTTCTCCCAAGTGATTTCTCAAGTCTTACCTTTGCTAATTGATAATCAACTTCTGCAGTTTTCAAATTAGTTTCTGCTTGAAGTTTTAAAGTCTCGGCATCAATTAAATCAGTGCTTGTTGCTAATTGCAGATTGTACTTTTCGGCAGTTATTCGATAATTCTCTGATGCCTGTTCTAAAGCAATTTTATTTACTTTAACTTTTTCTTCAGTCTTTAATAAGTTCAAATAATTTGAATGGACTTCCATCTGAATATTTTCTTTAAGCTGATCATAATTTGTTTCAAGTTGAATTTTTGTTTGTTCAGCTTGTGAAACCTGAGATGAAGTTAGACCCCAGTTCCAAACATCCCAGCTAAGTGTAACGCCAACATCCCAGTTATAATTAAACTCATCCTTTGCCGGTAGAAATCTTGGGTTGGGATTACTGTAATAATAATTGCCGCTTAAATAAATTGATGGCAGCCAGTTTGACTTTGCAGCGCTAATTCCTTCCTCACTGCTTTGTACACGATAAGCTAAGGATTTTAATTCTTGTCTGTTGTTTAATGCTTCATTTAAAATTTCAGATAAATCATAATTAACATTTTCTAATGATGTTTCTGCACCCGATACTTTTATTTGTGAATCAAGTTCAATTCCGAGTGCTTTATTTAATGCAATTCGTGCTATCTTTAAATTGTTCTCCGCTTCGATAAGCATTAATTTTGTGTTTGAATATTTGACTTCAAGTTTCAACAGATCATTATTAGGCACTAATCCCTGTTCATAAAAATTACGCGTATCTTTTAGGTGACTTTCAATCTGCTTTAATGTATGCTCAATCACATCTCTTATTTCACTTGCTTTATAATAATTCCAGTATGCGCTGTAAATATTAAATGCAGCTTCATTCGCATCTTTTGAATAATCACTTTCAGATGCTTGCAGATTATACTTTGCCGCACTTCTTGAAGATAGAAGTTTAAAGCCGGTGAAAAGAGGTTGAGTGAAACCAAATTTAAAAGTGTAATTGTTGTAAAGCGGCTCTGATATTCTAATTGTACTCGGGAAAAGAGGAGATGAAAACTCAAAAGCCGGAATGTTATCACTCAAGCGTGTATAATTACCAAATAACTTAAACTGCGGCAGAAACTGGCTATTTATTTCAGAGAGTTTTGCCTCAGAAAAATTTATTCTTGATTGTGAAATTTTTAAGTCTTTGCTGTTCTGCAATCCAATTTCCAGACATTCTTTCAGTGTCAGAATTCTTTCTTGCGCAAATAATGAACTTGCAAAGAGAATTAAGATTAATATTTTTTTCATTTCAATTTCCTTTTTATTTTTCTAAAACTTTATGATACTTCAACTTCTTTCGGTTTACTCATAAAATGAATGAACACATTTTCCAGTGACGGCGTAATTAATCTTTTATCAATTTCTGTGATATTGTTTTCGTCGAATAATTTTTTGATTACAGCATAATCGTTGTCGTAATTTGGAACAGCAACATTTAGTCTATCGCCGTACATCTGCACTTCAAACTCTGTTGATGATTTGATAGCGTTATAAGCTTCTCTAATCGGGCTGCAAACAATTTCAATCACTTGCATATTCATTGAATCCTTTACATTCTTTGGTGTGTCGCAGCTTATAATTTTTCCTTTATCCATCAAGGCAACACGGTTACATCTTTCAGCTTCGTCGAGATAGGGCGTTGTCATAAAAATTGTAATTCCATCTTTCAAAAGATTTGATAGAATTTTCCAGAAATCCCTTCTTGATACCGGATCTACGCCGGTGGTTGGTTCATCAAGGAAAATAATCTTGGGTTTATGAATAAGTGTGCAAGCAAGAGCTAATTTTTGTTTCATTCCTCCCGAAAGTTTGTCGGCAAGACGATCTCTGAAAGGAGTTAATCTTGTAAATTCAAGTAATTCATTTCGTCTTTCTTTATAATTTTTAACACCGTGTATGTCAGCAAAGAATTCAATATTCTCATCAATCGACAGATCACCATAAAGTGAAAATCTCTGCGATAAATATCCAATCTCATCTTTGATGAGATTTTTTTGTGTTAATAAATCATATCCTAAAACTTCAGCATTCCCGGAATCTGGATTAAGCAAACCAACCAGCATTCTCATAGTAGAAGTTTTGCCGGCTCCATCGGGACCGACCAATCCAAACATTTCGCCTCGATTAACTTCATAGCTTACACCATCAACTGCTATAACTGAACCGTAGCTTTTTTTCAAACCGTTTATTTTTATAATAGCATCCATTTTATTAACTCATATCTGATTTATAAATAAACTTTAGCATCTGCTGGCATACCAGGTTTTAAGTCAAAATTTTTATTATCAACAGAAATCTTTACAGCAAAAACAAGCTTAGTTCTTTCATCCTTCGTCTGAACATTTTTTGGTGTGAATTCTGCTTCCGGTGAAATGTAGGTTACTTTACCTACATATTTTCTATCCGGATAAGTATCAATTGTAACTTCAGCTTTTTCTCCGAGTTTTATTTTTCCCAGTTCGACTTCAGACACATAGATGACTAAATCAACGGTCGTCAAGTTCGATACTTTGAAAAGCGAAGACATTGGAGTAACAGTTTCTCCCGGCTCAACAAATCTTTTTACGATAAAACCGCTCAATGGAGAAGTTACATAACTATCGCGTATATTCTTTTTAAGAAGGTCAACCGAAGCTTTGGCTTTTCTAAGATTACCTTTTGCCTGTTCAATTTCTTCGGGCCTGAAAATCTTTTTTACTTTTTGATAGTTTTCTTTAGCAGAATTGTATTGTGCTAATGCAACTTCATATCTCGCTGTCATATCTTCAAATTGTTTTTTAGATATTGATTTAGTTTCCCAGAGCTGTTTGTATCTTTCAAAATCTGCTTTGGCGGTGTTAAAATTGATTTCGCTTTGTTTCAGCATTTCTTCTGCTTGTTTAATGTCTTCACTTCTTGCACCTTTAAGCATCAAATCGAGTTGAGCCTGTGCAATCTGCTCTGCAGCTAATGCTTGTTCTAATTGGTAATCGAGTGCTTCTCTGTCTATGATAAGAACTGTATCGCCAGCATTAACCCGACTGCCTTCATCAAATAAAATTGATTTTACCTCACCGGCTGTTCTTGAACTTACGATAATGTTAGTTGATTCGATTGTGCCTGTAGCTTCGATGAAAGTATCATTATTTTTACTATTGCAACCCGCAATAAGTAATACTGATACAAAGATGATTGTTATTTTAATTGCTTCCATTTTTTATCCTTTTATTAATTAATAATTGTCTTCCTTTTTTTGTTAGAATACCATTTAATAGTATTTCAAAAGCAGTTTCATATATTTTTTGATATTCAATCTGTTCGTAATTTTTTTTCAGCCGAGTAATTTCCCCAAGTGATGTAGTAAATACTTTTATAATGATTTCATCACCAATATCATTAACTAATTTTTTCTTCCTTCCAACTCTCAGTAAAAGTTTTATTAGTGGAATAACCCGTTCATTTCTAAAAGTGATCAGTTCATTTGCTAATTCTGGATGATAATGCTTCAGCTGTAGCATTGATACATTATTGAACAAAACAAGATGCTCTTGAATCATTTTTGATAGTTCAACAAATTTTTCTACAATATTTGATTGCGCTTGAATATTTGTCACAATAACACTATAAGCATAGTCGAGCTTTCCTAAGTAGAACTTTCTAACTAACTCTTCTTTTGTAGGGAAACTTTTATAGATAGTTTTCTTGCTGATGTGCAGCTCATTTGCAAGCTCATCCATAGAAAACTTTTCAAATCCATTTCTGCTAAGCTTCTCATCAAGTAGATTTATAAGCTTCTCCTCGATTTTGCTTCTGGTAAGCTGATTTTTAGTATTTCTCATTAAATTATGTTTGTTATCGTACGCTAACATAATAATCAAAAAAAATATAAAGTTATGTTTTCTTAAAAATTAATTCATCTAAAGATTTAATAGCATTTTTACCTCTTTGTGACAAAAAAGAGGCAAAATTATTCAACCGCCATTCTAAAACAATCATTCTTATCATCCCTAAAATTATCGTCAATAAATCCTGGGTATCAATATCAACTATTTCATTTTTTGATTTACCTTCTTCAATTATAGTGGCTAACAGATTTCTTCTTTTTTGAATAATAAATAAAAGACGATTCCGCAGTACTTCACTTTTATCGAACATATCCTCAGCAAATAAAATTGATGTCATTTCGCGGTTTTTTTCTAGGAAATCGAAATGAAATTGAACAAAGTGCTTAATTTTATTTTGAGCAGTTTTTTTTGTCAATATTTCTTTTCCAAGCAAATGATCAAAATCCAGCATTCTGTTTAATATGCCAAGTATAATATCCTCTTTGTTGAGAAAATGACGGTAAATTGCTGGTTCGCTAATTTTTACTTTCTTTGCGAGTTCCCTGATTGAGAAAGATTGATACCCTTCAGCGTGAATGATTTTGATTGCTTCATCAATAATCATTTCTTGTCTTTGCTCTGTACTTAAACGCGGCATTTTTTTACTTCCATAAATTAGTTATCGTACACTAACAAACATAATAAGTTTTCATATTCTTGTCAAGAGAATTTTTATTTATTTTTTCTTTAATTAATAGTAGTGTTTTTAATCACAAAGAGTTGATAATATTTTTTAAAACAATTGCATTATTGTGCTTTTCATCTTTTGCTGAATAAAGAAGCGTTACAATACCGTTTTCTTTTTCCAGTGCTTTAATTTGTTTCATAATTTCTTTTTTCCCTTCAAGTTCCCTTTTATACTTTTCCCTGAATGAATTCCATTTTGCAGGATCGTGAGAAAACCATTTTCTCAACTCATCGCTTGGGGCAATTTCTTTTAACCACATATTAATTTTAGCTTCATCCTTTGATATACCTCTTGGCCAAAGTCTATCAACCAGAATTCTATAGCCATCTTCTTTTTCGGGTTTTTCATAAACTCTTTTTACTTTGATTGTCATTGTGAGGCTCTTGTTTGTATGAATTAATTTAGTTATTCAACATCGTTACTATATACCCATAGTAATCATTCTAAGTTTGATTATCAATATGTGGATTTCGATCATTTGGAATCGTTATTGGTATCTCTCCGAGATATTGATATAGCTCGGGATATTTTTTCCTGTAATAATGAAGTAATTTTAATTATCTTGGCAGTTAGTTCTATTGTAGTTTTTCATCTGAATTACTTTCTCTTAATTAACAAATCTCTTTAACTATATTACTTTTATCAACATTTAATTTGTCGAGTATTTTTTCCACCAATTCAATCATTGGAGCGGGACCACATATGTAAAAATACTGATTAAAATTTTCTACTACAGATTTAAGGAATTCTTCTGTAATAAATCCATTATAATATTTTTGGGATTCTTGATGGGATAGAATATTTATGAAGTTTTTACCAAGCATTGCTTCGAATTCATCCTTTAGAATTATGTCTGCTTCTGTTTTGTTTGCAAATATCAGCTTATTATTTCCAATTTTATTTTTGGAATTAAGCTCTCTCAAAATTGCAATAAATGGTGTTACGCCTGCACCACCGGCAATAAAAACACCTTCACCTTTATAGTTAATCGTGCCCCAGGGTTCACCAATAATTAGTTCATCTGCAACATTTTGTTTACCGATTTCCTTTGTTACTCCATTATGACCATCATATATTTTTATAATAAATTCAAAATAATCCCATTCATTCAGCGAAGTAAAAGTAAACGACCTCTTTTGATCAACATAGCCTGGTTTGTTAATTGCAACATCAGTAGCTTGCCCCGGTGTGAATTTATAATCGGCAGGTTTCTCAATTTTTAATGCTTTCACATCGTGAGTAACATTTTTTATATCAAGAATTTTGACTTTGTATTCTTTCATTTTCCCTCCTTTAAATCTTATTTCAATTTGCTGAACTCTGATAGATTGAAATTCCAAAGATGAACAGGCAAACAACTTTAATTATTTCAAGCACTACATAAACAAAATGAATATTCGATTCCGGTACATTTTGCCCTGTGATATACAATTCTGCTCTTGCGTCTAAAATGGGGAGAAGCCAGAAAGTTTGTAAGATGAGAATCAACAAGGGGATATAATACGCGAGGTTGCTCAGCGATAACAAATTCGATTTTGCAAAAATTAAATTAAGGATTATAACAAAAGCCAGTACCCATTCAACTTTATTCAATGCATTGAATACAAGCCTTCCAATTCCAAGCCCTAATGGCAATGTAATTCCATGTGCTCTGAATTTTAGCCAGGCTTCCATAAAACTTATTGCACCTACAAATCCAATCCAGATGAAAGTGGCTGCTAAAGCATATGGATATTTTACTCGATAAATCATAATTATAATTCCTTTCGGATTGATTCGAGATATCTCTTGCAATTATTTTTAATTGACGAGTAAAGTTATTTTAAATTCTTATATTAGTCTATCCTATGAGTTTCTTTCTCATTATAAATGGTTTAATATGTAATCCAGTTTCTGCTCTCTTTCCGCAATAAAATAATATGTTTTTCTCTAATTGCTGTTTTTAATAATCTTCCAAGGAAGCCAACAAATGTAATTTTCTTTAATATTGGAAGTGCTAACCATCCAATTGCGAGATGTTTGCCGAGACTAACAACTTCACCCAAAACCTTTGGCCAATATGATTTTTTAAGTTTACCAAATATTTCCGCATAAACATTTTCAGCTGCCAATCTACCCTGTTGAAGAGCAAATTGTGCTGCAGCCGGCACAGGTTTGCCTGTTACTGGATTTATGGCATTGGCACTATCACCTATGGCATAAATATATTTGTTTCCTTCAGCCTGTAAATATTCGTTAACAATTACTCTACCTGCGGGACCGGTCTTTAAACCGCCTCGCTTTAATAAATCCGATACTCTTATTCCGCCCGTCCAGAAAAATTTATTTGTTTGAATTACTTTCCCATCTTCGAGATACACTTCATTTTCTGTTCGTTTAATTATTTTAGAATTTAGTAAAATCTTTATGTCTTTTTCGATTAATCTCTCTTTTATTTTTTCGGAAAATTCTTCATCCATAAAAGGCACTAATCGATTTGCAGCTTCGATAAGTATAACCTCTAAATATTTTTTGTTGATATTAAAATCTGAAAGGCACTTCGAAGTATGTTCTGCCAGCTCGGCAGCCAATTCGACACCCGATAATCCACCGCCTCCAATAACGAAACGAAGATTTTCTTTCCGTTTCTTCTCATCTTTTTCAGAAGCAGATAGTGCACACATTTTGGAAATATGCTCATAAATGTTATTGGCGTCATATAAAGTTTGCAGCGGGAAAGAATGTTCTTTCATTCCGGGTATATTGTAATAATTTACTTTGCTGCCAATTGCAATAATTAAAAAATGAAATTGGAGCGTGCGATTGTCAATCGAAACGATTTTATTTTCGACATCAATACTATTTACTTCGCCTAAATGAAAATGTATTTTGCGGTTTTTCAAAATCTTATAAAGAGGAATTGAAACTTCGGCTTTGCGAACAGCTGCTTCGTGCAACTGAGTTTTAATAGTGTGATATGGATTTTTGTCAATAAGATGAACACTGAAGAAAGGATGTTTTTTTAATAACCGTTCAAGACGAAGAGCAGCAGTTATTCCGCCATAACCTGCACCGATTACGACGATATTTTTTATTAAGGAACTGTCTTCAGAACTTTCAGGGGTAATTTTATCAATTGATCTTTTTGTTTCAAAATACTTAGGAATAAGTTCATTGAATGTTTTGCGGAAGAACTGTCTTGCAATTATATGATCATTGCCTTTGTATTGAATCAACATAAAATCATCTAAAAATTTCTCAATATTTTCTTTCAGCTTATTGTCCATCACATTTATAAATTTAAATCTGGTAACTAAAAACAGGATTTTAACTCTTCCAGATGTCAGAATCGAAATTATGAGTTGCTCTAATTGCATCCATCGGGCAAATCAGAACGCATTTAAATTCCTCAAAGCCTTCACATCTATTGCATAAATCTGTTACAATAAAAAAATGTTCATTCGAAATTGGTTTATAGAATTTTTCTTTTACTTCATAACTTATTCCGGGTTCATAAATAGCTTCTGTTGGGCACTCGACAGCACAAGCGCTGCAGTTTATACAATCGTCAGTAATTATCATTGACATCAAAACTTCTCTCCTTTGGCTTCACGGTATTGACTACCAACAGCTCTAATTCTTCCCCATATTGAATAGAAAAATAAAATCATCGCCAGTACCTGAAAAATCGAGAATATGACAATTGCAACATTAACCCACTGTATATAATAATAAGCTCCAACAACTTGAAAAATAAATCTTAATAAAGTTGATAATGTCATCATCCAGTAAGTAATCCAGATCAAGGTAGGATTATATTTTTTATCATTTTTTTCTGGACGGGGGAAAAACCAGAGAGCAACACCCATAATCATCATCATTACAGAACCAACGAGAATAATATGAGTGTGAGCAGAGATTAATTCCTGAGAATAAATTGCGATAGGAAAATACTTTACTAAAGAGATATAAATTCCCGTTATAATTCCAATGACAAGAAAAATTATACTTGTTTTAATAAAATACCTTACTGTTGTAAACATAAGTTCTCCTTTATATATCCAGTTCTTCTCTTGCTTCGTTTGACATTCTATCCGGTGTCCATGCAGGTTCCCAAATAAGATCTACATTAACTTTTTTAGAAGGGGCATAATTCGAAATTATATTTTTTACCCCGTCAATCATGCTATTATGCATTGGACAACCTGGTGTTGTTAGTGTCATTTTGACTATAATATCATGTTCAGTAATATTTATATCATATATCAAGCCGAGGTCTACAATGTTAATTCCAATTTCCGGATCAATTACATGCTTTAATAAATTTAGTATTTTTTCTTTTTCTTCCATTATTATTAACTCCTGAATATTTTTATCATATTCGTAGCAAAAATCAAAGAGCTTATAAACATTAATGTAAAAGAAAACAACAAAAGAAAATTTAGTTGAAAGGTAAGAGAAACTACTGTACAAATTAGACTGATTATCATCAGAAAGTATTGTATTAATGCGTATTTTTCACTGAACATATCTTTCAGGAGTGGAACTTTTTCAACGCCTACTTTGCTACTATATTTATGATACCAGACTAAAAAGGGGACTATCTTATACATTTGACCGACTATTAACATTGATATGTAACCTAAAATAATAAGATAGCCGTATATTAATGTAAAATTGACAACGCTCTCATAATTTATAAAGTTCATAATAAACCCTAATATGATTGTGAGCCCTAAGATGGTATATGCAAATATGGAATATTTAATTCCAATATCAAATTTCTTCCTTATTCTGTTCTTTAGAATATCTTGTACCTGAAGCAGAAATAAAAATAAACCGAGGGAAATAAATGACACCAAAATATAATTAACCATTGTTGTTTTACTATAATGAATGACAGTTGATATGCCTAATAAGCCTGCGTTAATAAGAATAAGTGCATATTTTGCTAACTTTAACTTATAATTATGCGAAAGTGTGAACATTGGTATTAATTTCAAAGTAACCCCAATGACAACCATAGTGACCCAACCGATAGAAGCAACGTGTGCATGTAGATTTAAGTACTGAAGGTGATTAATTTTTATATAAGGATGATCTAAATTAATTGCTAATAACAATCCAGCTATTGCAGTAACAAAAAGATAAAATAGAGCCCACGTTAGATAAGTGCCAGTTAAATTCCATTTTTGTACGGTTCTCATTGTAGCGATTAAATTATAAATGAAAATAAAGATGGAGAGATTAATTAATAAAGCCGGAACAGTAAAACTAATAAATGAATTAAAATACCAGAATTTATAAGCCAGTCCCATTATTCCGATAAGATAAATCCAGAATTGTATCTCGGATAATTTTGGACTGAATAGTTTTACTTCTAAAATTACTGGCACCAGCTGGAACATTGCACCAAAAATTATCATGGTAATCCAGCCCAGCGTTGCAATATGAGTGAGCGAAAGTATTTTGGGCTGGAAATGGTAACCAGAGATATCTTTATAATTTAACATGAACAAAATATTAAGTAAAATAAAAGCGATTATTCCGGAAATAAAATACTTTGCAACTATTTTAAATGGTGGAGAATATGAAGATGCCATATTGCTTGTAATATTCATATTAACTTCTTTTCTTCGTTATAATTACATTATAGTAGTTTTCTTCAATTTTATTTGAAATTGCTTCATATCCTCTTTCCTCAAGTTTCGGATATAGCATCATAGGTTCGCGATGGTGATGAACGATTAAAACTGTATCATTATCAATTTGTGACAAAGTCTCGAGTATTTTCATCATAGGTTCGGGTGGTGTTAGTTCTCTTACATCTATCTCAACTACGTTTTTATAATCAATTTTTTGTAAGGATAATTTTTGCTCAGGAGGACTATTTGAAGTATCCGCAAATTTTTCTTTATAAAAATATACTTTGAATAGTTCATTTTCTTTGATTGTCCAGTGCTTAAAACCTTTCTTCTTCAGAACAGAATAGAGCGGGATTGGTTCAAAAGAATTTATAAGCAGAAGTATTTCTCCTTCACTGAGTTCTTTAATCTTAGCCATTATATCATTAAAGGGATCTTTACCTGAATCAATTATTGGGCGAACATCGAGAGTCTTGATATGCATTGAATCAAGTTTTTTAATGAAATCGGGTTGACTATTTGGTTTTTCCTTTAATTGAAGTTCCTCTGTTTGCAAATCAATTGGTTCAAATGATTTATTGATCGATTTATTTAACTCAAATAAAAGAGTTGTTAAATCAACATTCGCGATTTTAGCCGCCTGTTCAATTGTAACTCTACTTGCAAGTGCCTTTCTCAAGAACTTATTTTCCAATTTTTTAAAATGCGGACTCATGTTCAGAAACACAGCAAGTGTTTGAGGATATTTTGAAAGTATTTCCGATATTTTCATCTCTTTGGTTATCATCAAGTCGATACTCATTACTGAGATAAGAGAATAATTATTTTTTAAATATGTTAACCCGCCAAACTGTAGGATACTTTTCAATAGGTTCCCAATTAAACTGGTTTGGTCTTTCAGCATTAAACTGGTAGAATAATGGAATTGGGTCGTGGTCGTTTATTAATTGAAACCCTTCGCCACTTTTAAGTGAATCAAAAGTTGCAAATATAGTTGGATGTTTTTCTCTCGGTGGAATAGGTCGAATATCTAATTCTTTTATTTTCATTTTTTACTCCTTCAATGTTTTTGAATCCTTGTAAGTAAAGAATAAAAATTATAATGAATGATAAGTTTGACTTAAGTCAGTTTTTTTTAGATGATAGCTTATTTGTAAGAAGCAATTAGCGGATAATTTATCTTGCAAGTTCTTTCAATCTTTTTAAGTCAGTAACAATAATAATTTTACCCTTAACTTTTATTATTCCTTCAGCCTGGAGCTTCCGGAAGGTTCTTGATAGAGTTTCTGTAATTGTGCCAAGATACAAAGCTATCGTAGTTTTAGGAACGGAGAGTTTAACAAATGGTTCTGGATAATTTTCTGTACCTGAAGTTTTCAACTCCTTTAGTAAAAATTTTGCCAGTCGGTTAGGTACTTCTTTTAAGGTTACATCTTCGAGTTGATTAACTAACGATTTTAACCTTTTAGCATAACCAGCGAGCATTTTTAAAGCCAGTTGAGGTTCGCTTCTGATTATTTCGAGAAATTTATCTTTGGGGATTAAAATGGCGATACTTTCTTCAAGTGCTTCGGCACTAACTGGATAATTACCACCTTCAAATAATGGTATATCTGCAAATACATTCAAGGGTTTTACTATGTGTATGACTGTCTCTTTGCCATCAGATGCAATTTTAAATACTTTTACTACTCCTTTTAATAATATATAAAAACCATTGTAGTGGTCGCCTTCATTGAAAAGAATTTGGTGCTTTGAAAATTTATATAATTTGCTTATGGAAGAAATATTTCTGAGCTGTTCTATGCTCAATTCAGCAAATAATGGAATTCCCCTTAATGTATTCTTTTTTTCGATCTCTTTCTTTTCCATTGTAAATAACGATTTCTAAATATTAATAATCGGGTGTATCATATTATGAATTTGTAATGAAATTTAATAGTCGACCTGATAAGACATTATTTAATTTAACAAATCTAATCAGAATACTTTGAAAAAATATTCAATTACTCGATAGAAGAAGACACATAGCCAGATGGTTCACAATTAATTTTGAATATCAATAAATCTTCTAGCAGATAATTACCAGTGTTTATCTTGGAAGAAGCGTGCGGCACAGAATCTCAAATCAAAATTTGTGTATTAATTGTAATATTAGGACTGCAAATTTTATGCTCTCATTGCTAGTCTAATATTCTTTAACATAAATTTTTGCAGATATTTGTTAATTTATAATCATATATTAAATTATGTTAAAAAATTAGAATATTTTAACGCTGTATTCAAAAAGGAGAAGTTATGGCTACCTACCCAATCAAACGTTTAAGACGATTAAGATACAATCCTATTGTGAGGGATTTAGTACGCGAGACCAAAATAAGTAAAGAAGATTTGATTTATCCTTTGTTTGTAGTGCCTGGCGAAAAGGTTAAAAAAGAAATTGGTTCAATGCCAGGTGTGTATCAAATGTCAATCGATATACTTGTTGAAGAATGCAAAGAACTGGAACAACTGGGCGTGCCTGCTGTAATTTTATTTGGTATTCCCGAGCACAAAGATGAAAAAGGATCGGAGGCTTACAATCCCAACGGTATAATTCAACGAGCAGTTAGAGCAATTAAAAAAGAAGTTAAAAATCTTCTTGTCATTACAGATGTATGTTTGTGTGAATATACTTCACACGGCCACTGTGGATTGCTTAACGGAGAAAAAATTCTCAATGATGAAACTGTTGAGGTACTTGCTAAAGAGGCTCTTACTCACGTTCAAGCTGGTGCCGACATGGTTGCGCCTTCGGATATGATGGATGGAAGAGTGGCCGCTATTAGAAAAATACTCGACGATAACGGATTCGTGGAAATTCCAATAATGAGTTACGCCGTAAAATATGCTTCGGGATTCTATGGGCCTTTTAGAGATGCTGCCGAATCAGCTCCAGCTTTTGGCGATAGAAGGTCGCATCAAATGGATGTGGCAAATGCTCTCGAAGCTTTAAGAGAAGCCGAAACCGATATCGAAGAAGGTGCCGATATTATTATGGTAAAACCTGCTGGAGCGTATCTCGATATCATCTGGCGTGTAAAAGAAAAATTTGGTATGCCTACGGCAGCTTACCAGGTCAGCGGCGAATATTCAATGATAAAGGCAGCATCTAAAAACGGATGGCTCGACGAAGAAAGAGTTATGCTCGAATCGTTGATTGCTATAAAACGTGCAGGCGCCGATATGATACTCACTTATTTTGCAAAAGACGTCGCACGTCTATTAAAATGATTTTGTTTCCGTTTAGAACTATTATGAGTTGCTGACACTTAATTAGCAATTTCTCTTTGAGTCCAGACTTAAAAGACCTTTAAGTTTTTTAAGTCAATTTGCTTCGCTCACTTCGTTTGCTCGCAATGAAGTGTGTAATACATTCGTTTACAAAGACATGAAATTGTTTTGTAAGTAGTGACATTCTAACGCAATTTATCATTGCGAGTCCCTGCCGAAGGCGGGGCGAAGCAATCTCCTACCGGTTTTTACAAGAGTTTGCTTTGCTCAATCAGTTAGCTCGCAGAGGCAAGGTACAAAGTTTCATCGCGAGGAGATTTGCTTCGTGTTTTATTATTGGGAATCAATCATTCTTTGTAACCAATTCGTTATTTAATAAATAAAGCATTTATGCAATATACGCTGAACAAAAAAACTCCCTAACTTTGAAACGATAGTTTCCACGACTAAAAAATATAACCGAGACACTCATCAATAATTTTTCATCCTTACCATCAATCATTACAATTTACTATTTTTACATTTTCTTTTTTAGATATTGACAATGTCGAAAAGTAAATTGGAATACCCGATCATACCACCGGAAGATGGAAGTACTAAAAGAATCCTGCCGGCAATTAGAAAAAATTTCCGACTGAAAAATACATTTGCTGCTCTTGGATACAGGAATTATAGAATCTGGTTCTGGGGGCAAATGATTTCATTGTTTGGTTCATGGATGCAATCTACCGCGCTTGCATTTTTTGTTTACGAGCTGACAAAGTCGCCTGCATTTCTTGGATATGTCGGTTTCGCAGGAGGAATTCCTGCGTGGATCTTAACATTTTATGCCGGCGTAATTGCCGACAGGTTCGATAGGAGAAAAATCCTTATTTATACTCAACTGGGTATGATGGTTTTGTCGTTGATCCTTTCTCTTCTGACAATTACTGGAATTATAGAAAGCTGGCACATTTTACTAATAGCTGCAGGAATGGGAATGATGAACACGTTTGACGCTCCTGCACGTCATGCCTTTGTTAACGATATGGTACCACGAGAAGATATGGTTAATGCAATTGCTCTGAATTCAACTATGTTTAACACGGCTACTTCAATTGGTCCTGCACTGGGAGGAATTATTTATGCGTTGCTTGGACCTGCGGCATGCTTTATTATTAATACAATATCATTTATGGCCGTACTGATTGGCCTTTTAAGAATGAATATTGTGTCGATTAAGAAAACAATCAGAACTAATTCTGTACTCAAAGATATTAAAGAGGGTTTTAAATATTTGTTTACTCAGAAAACAATTATGGCATTTGTTTTAATAGTTTCTGCTGTAAGTTTATTTGGAATTTCACTTGTAACTATTTTCCCTGCCTGGGCAGTAAAGATTCTAAACGGAGATGCTACTACAAACGGCTTTATGCAGTCGGCACGTGGCGTTGGAGCAGTTATCTTTTCTCTTATAATTGCAACTATTAATAAATATGTTGTCAGAGGAAGATTGCTTTCGTATGCGATCCTGGCAGTTCCTCTTGTAATAATTTTGTTTTCATTCAATCGGTCTTTATTACTTACAATTCTTTTACTTGTCCTTTTAGGTGGACTTATGATTGTTATTTACAATTTGTGCAATGGCCTCATTCAAACGCTCGTCGACGAAAAGTTCAGGGGACGCATTATGAGTCTTTATACTTTTTCGTTTCTTGCATTTGCTCCTCTTGGTTCGCTTTTAATTGGAAGCGAAGCTGAACTGGTGGGAATACCATCTGCGGTGTTATTAAACGGTATAATTCTTTTATTGATTTATTTATTAATTATTTATCGTTTCCCGCGATTGAAAAGTGTTAAATAATTCTTTTATGAATCTCAAATTTCAATCTCGTCAGGATCATCATCTTTATTGATGATTTTCCATTCGTTTTCTACGGGGTCGAAATCTGCAATTCTATCGAGAGGCACTTTGAAATATTTGCCATAAGCTGTGACAGCTACATCTCCATTTTGTAGATAAATTTCACCGGTGCCCTCAAAAATTCTGTTATTCTCATTTGTAATTCGACCTACTACTTTTAATTCTTCATTTAGCGGAATTGGTTTTTTGAATTTAACATTCAATTCAATTGTAACGCCCCAAACTTCGGTGTCGTATTTATTCAAAATTGCTCTACCAATGGTCTCGTCTAAAATAGCAGTGGCAACGCCGCCATGAAGTCTTCCCGGATAACTCTGGTGTTCTTCGCATGGCTTAAACAAGGCAATTAATTCCCCGCTCTCTGTAATATAAAAATGAGCTTTAAGTCCAAGGTCATTTTTCATCCCGCATACGAAGCATAATTTTGAATTTTTCTGTTTACCTACGATTTTATGTTTCATTTTTACACCGAAAAGATTTAATTCAAATATAAAGATAATAATTTTTGTGAACCGTATTTTCTTCAAAATTATGCATTAGTGTGCAAATTATTTGTAATAGCATTAATAATTAGTTATTTTTGCCGTAATTTTTAAGGAAGTTAAGGAGACAAAATAGCGGTATGGAATTTAAAAGACGTACTAAAACATGCGGAGAATTAAGAGAATCGAATATTGGAGAAAGAGTCGTACTAAATGGCTGGGTTGCAACACGGCGCGATTTGGGAGGCGTTATTTTTATTGAACTCCGCGACCGCTACGGAATAACTCAGGTGGTCTTCGAACCTGGGTATAATGCCGAAGCTCATGAAACAGCTAAAAAATTAAGAAGCGAATATGTGATTTCTATCGAAGGAATGGTAAGAAAACGACCCGAGGGAACTGAAAATCCTGCGCTCGAAACGGGAATGATCGACGTCATGGTTGACAAAATTACAATTCTGAATACTTCTGATACTCCTCCTTTCCAGATTGAGGACAATATTGACGTCAGCGAAGATATCAGATTGAAATACCGATACTTAGACTTACGCAGACCAGCGATGCAAAAAAGTCTCCTTCTTCGTCATAAGATGTATCAGATAACCAGAAGATATTTCGATTCGAATAATTTTGTTGAAATCGAAACACCATTTCTAATGAAATCGACACCCGAGGGTGCGCGCGATTTTCTTGTGCCCAGCCGTCTCCATAAAGGGAAGTTTTATGCTCTACCGCAATCGCCCCAAACTTATAAGCAAATTTTGATGGTCGCGGGTTTTGACCGCTATTTTCAAATTGTTCGATGTTTCCGTGATGAGGATTTGAGAGCCGACAGACAATATGAGTTTACACAAATCGACGTCGAAATGTCATTTGTCGACGTGGAAGATGTACTCCAAATGGCCGAAGGATTGATGAAAGAATTTTTCAAAGAGATTTGGGGAATTGAATTAAAAGTTCCAGTTCAAAGATTGACATTCGACGAAGCAATGGAGAAGTACGGCAGCGACAAGCCCGATTTGCGGTTCGGACTTGAAATGGTAACATTAAATGGAGTGTTCAAAAATTCCGAGTTTCGAGTATTCAAGGAATCGATCGAGAAAAACGGAATTATTACTGGATTGAAAGCCGAAGGGTGCGGTGAATATACAAGAAATCAACTCGACACATTGACCGATTATGCCAAAAAATTAGGCGCCGGCGGGTTAATCTGGATGCGCGTTAGAGAGAATCAACTCGAAGCTCCAATTGCTAAATTCTTAAGCGAGGAAGAAAAATTAAATTTGATAAAAACAATGGACGCCCGACCGGGAGACCTCCTTTTGCTTTTGACCGGTCCTCGCTTAAAGACACTTTCTATCATGGGTACTCTCCGACTCGAAATGGCAAAAAGAATGAATCTGCTCGAAAACAACGATAAACATGTGTTGTTATGGGTTACTGATTTCCCATTATTTGAATGGGACGACGAAACCAAGCGCTATTATGCTATGCATCATCCTTTTACATCTCCAAGAATCGAAGATATACCGTTGATGGATACCGATCCTTCCAGAGTTAAAGCACGCGCATACGACCTTGTGCTCGACGGTAACGAAATTGCAGGTGGTAGTATTCGTATTCACAATTCCGATTTACAGGCAAAGATGTTCAAAGTGCTCGGCATTAGTGAAGAAGAAGCAAAAGAAAAATTTGGCTTTTTAATGAATGCTTTCAAATACGGGGCGCCACCACATGGTGGTATTGCTTTCGGTTTCGATCGACTCGTTATGCTCTTTGCAGGAAAATCGTCTATTCGAGATGTGATTGCTTTTCCCAAAACTTCCAGTGGAATTTCACTTATGGACGACGCACCTTCTTATGTAGACGACGCTCAATTGACCGAGCTTCATATTCGTATTAGGAAGTGAACGTAGTAAGCACTGAAGAAGTCCTGTCCCTGCGAGTGAACGTATAACACTCATCTTTGCGAGGAACGAGCCGAAGACGAATGACGAAGCAAGCTCAAACAAATGCTTTCTTAGATTACTTCGTCATCCCCCCGCCATAGGAGGGGGGATTCCTCGTAATGACACTTACTGAATTGTCTTTGCGAGCAAACAAAGTGAGCGAAGCAAACTCCAAAGAATCCTAAAAATTTACTTTATCTAAAAAGCTGTCATTTCGATACATTTCATTACTCAACGATTGCGGATTTCATCGCTCGTCAAGTAGCACAAAGTGTGTACCGAGACGAGCATTAGCGGTCGTTTCGACAAGCTCAACGACCGGGAGGTAATCGCTTGTCGAGTAGCACGAAGTATGTATCGAAACGAGCCTGGGGCGGTTACTTCGACAGGCTCAGCAACCGCGGATTTCTATGCTCGTCGAGTAGAACGAAGTTCGTATCGAGACGAGCGCTGACGGTTGCTTCGATACGCTTCGCTACTCAGCAACCGCGGATTTCTATGCTCGTCGAGTAGAACAAAGTTCGTATCGAGACGAGCTTAGGGCGGTTGCTTCGATACGCTTCGCTACTCAGCAACCGCGGATTTCTATGCTCGTCGAGTAGAACGAAGTTCGTATCGAGACGAGCGCTGACGGTTGCTTCGATACGCTTTGCTACTCAGCAACCGCTACGTGAAATAGATGGCTTATTTTAAAACTACAAGAGATTGCTTCGTCCCACCTTCGGCTGGACTCTTAATAACTGGCTTATTATTGTCTTTGGAATGACTCACACATGTCTTTGCGAGCGAGTGAAACGAGCGAAGCAAACTCTTGTAAAAACCGGCAGAAGATTGCTTCACCCTCCCGTGCCTTAGATGGGTGAGGGTTTGCAATGACAGTTGTAGGATTGTCTTCGTGATTTAGTACAACGAGCATAATAACCTTCCTACACAGATGTCCCACACCTTTGCGAAAGAATAAGCCAAAGGCAAATGACGAAGCAGCCTCAAACAAATGCTTTCTTAGATTACTTTGTCATCCCCACGCCATAGACGGGGGGATTCCTCGTAATGACACTTACTGAATTGTCTTTGCGAGCAAACAAAGTGAGCGAAGCAAACTCCAAAGAATCCTAAAAGTTTACTTTATCTAAAAAGCTGTCATTTCGATACATTTCATTACGACCGCGGATTTCATCGCTCGTCAAGTAGCACAAAGTGTGTATCGAAACGAGCATTAGCGGTCGTTTCGACAAGCTCAACGACCGGGAGGTAATCGCTCGTCGAGTAGAACGAAGTTCGTATCGAGACGAGCGCTGACGGTTGCTTCGATACGCTTTGCTACTCAGCAACCGCTACGTGAGATAGATGGCTTATTTAAAACTAAAGAGATTGCTTAGTCCCACCTTCGGCTGGACTTTTAATAACTGGCTTATTATTGTCTTTGGAATGACTCACACATGTCTTTGCGAGCGAACGAAGTGAGCGAATCAAACTCTAAATTCAAACTACAATTTGAATCTTGTTAAAAAATAACAAAATTCTACATGTAATTTTTACAGCACAAAATCATAAATCTTCTCAAACGCAAAAAAAACTTTGCTTTATTTGCGCCCTTTCTTATATTCCATAGAGCATTATCGGAAATTATTACCGATTTGGCTTTGGTGCGGTATTTGCTAAACAATAATTAAACGCTACCGATAATAACTAAAAAATATCGGGAAAGTTGAGTGGGACAACAACAATTACTTTTAATTGTACTTGGAATCATTATAGTGGGTATAGCAATTTTTATGGGTCTAAATCTTTTTAGAGCTAATGCAATTGAAGCCAAAAGAAACAACGTTACGAATGAACTGGTAAATCTTGCATCGATGGCTCAGCAATATTACCTTAAACCCAGAGCACTTGGAGGCGGTGCAGGTTCATTTGTTGGCTGGACGATACCTCCTTCTCTTAGAGTAACTGCAAATGGAAACTACAGAATTGAAACTGTTGGACAGGATAGTGTTGTGATTATTGGTACGGGAAATGAGGTGGTTACAGCTAATGACTCCATAAAAGTGAGAATTTCAATAGGCGCTACTTCATTCAGAACAATTATTATTAATTAATATGTTCAATAAATTTTTCTGAAGTATTATCCTTAATCAACATTCAACATAACAATAACAAAACAAAAGGAGTAAGTTATGGGTCAACAACAATTATTACTTATTGTACTCGGTGTTATTATTGTCGGTATAGCCGTAGTTGTAGGTATTAATGTATTTACCGCAAGCAGCACGCAGGCAAACAGAGATGCAGTTATTGCAGATTTGACTAATCTAGCTTCGCTTGCTCAGCAATACTATCGTAAACCCACTGCCTTGGGAGGTGGGGGTAATACTTTTACCGGCTGGACGGTTCCCGCTCAACTTGATACTACAGGTAATGGCGTCTATACAGCAACAGTATCAGCACAATCTGTTACTTTAGTTGGAACAGGCAATGAAACCGGTAACAATGGTACTACACCCGTTAAGGTTACTATGGTTGTCGGTCCAAGTGATATTACATCAACAACTATTAACAACTAATTTTTATAATTTTAGTTTTAAAATGCTGGTAAAACAATTTACTGTTTTACCAGCTTTCTTAATATGATAAGTGTGGAAAATTTCTGATGATTGAGGTAAGATTCAGTGCAATTAAACCGAATGGCCAAGCAATTTCTGGCATACTAAACGAACCCTCCTACAGCGAGGCAAAAAGGAAAATCCATAAATTAGCCGGCAAACACAATCTTAAAATCAGCTCCATCCAGAAAAAAAGTACTTATATCTACAAGATAAGACGCGGAAACGAAAAGCCAATTACAGGTGAGCAAAGAGCCTTCTCAAAAGATGAAGTGGTTAACGCTCTTCAGAAATTGGGCTACGAAGTAATTTCGGTAAACAAAAAATTATTAGAATTCAATCTCAAACCGCCACAGCAGGATATCGTTTCCTTTGTTAAAATTTCTGCAGAATTACTGGACCAAAAATTACCATACAGTGAAATCCTGACTTTGCTAATAAACGACATTGAAAACAAAACACTCAGGGAAACACTAAAACAAATTAACAACGAACTGAAAAAAGGTGCCGATAGCCAGACTACGTTTCTCAGATATCAATCGATATTCGGTAAATTTACGGCTTATATGCTCGGACTGGCTTCCAAAAGTGGCAATATGGCAGAAATTTATAAAGCCACTGCAAAGTTTTTGGAACGTCAACAAGAATTTCGAAAGAATTTAAGAAGCGCCCTCATTACTCCTCTTGTTACTTTATTTGTTCTCTTTCTGGCTGTTTTGTTTTATGTCGGTTATATCTTCCCTGAAACGGCAAAACTTTTTGTGAAATTTAAGATTGACTTGCCGCCACTGACAGCCGCAACGCTTAAGTTAAGTGAATTTTTGATCGATAATGTATTGTGGGTTACTCTTGCGTCTGTTCTACCGCCCATTTTTTTATGGCAGTTTGCTAAAAGCAAAAAAGGAAAATTGATTGTCGATAGATTGATGTACAAAATACCTGTGATCGGTTCTTTGATACATAAAACATCGATTGAAGTTTTTTGCCGCGTCTTTTATACTCTTTACAGCGGCTCGGCAGAAAGCATCGAGCCGATACGAATTGCTGCAGAAGCCACCGGAAATTCGTATTTTGAAAATCAAATTAAAAATGTGGCTATTCCGTTGATGATTAAAAAAGGTATCGGCGTTACGGATGCCTTTCAGGCAAGTGGTGTTTTTACCGACACCGCCATTTCTCGTTTCCATTCCGGCGAGGAAACCGGTACAATTAAAAATACTGCTCTGCAACTTGCCAATTATTACGAAAGCGAAACTGTGTTCAGACTTAAGAATGTAATCGAACTGATTCAGGTAGTAATAGCAATGATAATTATGATTGTGATGATTGCTTTAACTCTAATTTCGGCAGAAACGGCAACAATAAGTCCTAAGTCGCCTATGATGGGATGATAAATTAATTTTAACGAAGGTATTTGGTTATGCTGGATTCACAACTCGAAATGGCTGATAAAATCGGTTATCTACTTCTTAAAAAAGGGATAATCGATGCAAATATTCTTGAGCAGGCTCTTAAAATTAAAGAAGCAGACCAGCTACAAAAAAAACGAAATCTCGCACAAATTCTGGTCGAAGAGTTTGGTTTTGAACACGACGTAATCTTTCGTGAAGTGTCAATACTCTACGCTTTCAAGGAACTCAACATAAAACCGGAAGAACTATCAGAAGAACGGATTAACGAAATTAAGAATATGATGACCAAGCAGGGCGACGAGTTAAAACGCCTTCTGCTTGAACATCGAGTTATTCCCTTCAAATACGACGATAAAATTAAAGATAAACTGATACTTGCTGCTGTAGACCCTACCGACAGAAATTTACCAAAAATTGCTTATGCCCTCAATGCCAAGAAATATGAAATAAATTATCTCCGCAAAAAGGATTACGATAAACTAATTAATCTGGTAATTACTTCGGAAAACGAATATTTGAGAATGGTTCAGGAAGCCGAAGAAGAATTTCATGTTCAGGACGAAGCCAGTATTGATGAAGAAGAACTCGATGCGGAAATTAATAAAAGCGCGTTGATTAATCTGGTAGAAGCCGCTTTAGTCGAAGGAGTGCGAAAAGGAGTAAGCGATATTCATATTATTCCCCGATCGGCAACGCGTACTGAAATCCATTTCAGAATCGACGGTAAACTGCAGCTATGGCATGTACAGGAAAATACTATGCCCGAAGCTGTTATGGCTGTGGTTAAAGATCGTTCAAAAGGACTCGACCGTTTCGAACGCGAAAAAGCTCAGGACGGTTTTATTCAGAGGGAAATCGATGGTCATATTATTCGTTTTCGTGTTTCGGTATTGCCAACAGTGGGCACAGAACTAAGAAACAAATTCGAAAGTATCGTCATTCGTATACTCGACGATCGAAAAGTAATACGCGATTTAAGCAAACTCGGATTGACGGGGTATGCACGCACCGCATTCGAAAAAGCAATTAAACAACCGCAGGGAATGGTTATTCTGACAGGACCGACCGGAAGTGGTAAATCGACCACTCTAATAGCCGCACTATATCAAGTAATTGACCCGACAAAAAATGTTCTGACTGTTGAAGATCCGGTTGAATACGTAATTGAAGGAGCGCGTCAATTGAAAATCGGTCACAAGATGAATTTTGAACAGGCGATAAGAGCCATCCTGCGACACGATCCCGATATTGTCCTTGTGGGCGAAATGAGAGATAAGGAAACGGCTGAAACTGCAATTAAACTTGCCAATACCGGTCACCTTACATTTTCAACTCTTCATACAAACGACGCTCCCAGCGCCGTAGCACGTCTTTATAAGATGGGCATCGAGCCTTTTCTTATTGCTTATGCAATTAATATCATTGTAGCTCAGCGATTGATTAGAAGATTGTGCGAAAACTGTAAAAAGAAAGTGGATAATGTCGAAGAGCATATTAAATCTTTAGGTCTGGACTTAGATGAATGGAAGGATTGCGAGATCTACGACGCTGTGGGTTGCGAAAAGTGCAATCATACCGGCTACAAAGGTCGGCTTGCTATTCACGAGGCGCTCTATTTTACAAAAGAAATTAGAAAAATTATTGTATCCTCAGGAGACGAAGTAGATGAAGAAGCCATCAGAAATCAGGCACGGAAAGATGGTACTAAAAGTTTGCGCGAGTCGGGATTCGAAAAAGTAAAATTGGGACTTACATCTATACAGGAAGTTATTGGCGCTACAATGGAAGATTAAAATAAATTATTTACTTATTTTGTGTAATTATGATAGAACAAGCTAAACAATTATTGTCTGCATTCGTTTCAAAGATACCTGAAATTTATTTCGGTCCAGAAAGAGTGCGCTTTATCGCCGAGCATATCGATAAATTGAACGATGAACAAAAACTCCTGCTGTTAAAATTTGCCAATCATATCCTTACGCTGATGCTGGAGCGAGAGGCATCGGACGTTGAGATTGGCGGATTTGGAACTCAAGGATACGTCTGGTTTCGAATTTATGGCAATAAAGAACGTGTGCAGGATTTACCGCAATTGACTCCTGACGAAGCAGGAATACTGATTATGTCGCTATTAAATCCAAATCAACGTCAGATTCTACTTACAGAACGTAATCTCGATTTTAGTTATACATTCTTTTATGAAAAAGAAAATGGAAACGTACGATTTCGTGCCGATGCATATTTCGACCTCGATACGCTTGCTCTTAATATGAGAGCAATACAGGCTAAAGTTAGACCTCTGAATTCACTCGAATTTCATCCTCTTGCCATTAGAGCAATGAGCCATAATTATATCAAATTCGGACTTTCGCTCGTTACAGGTATTACTGGTTCGGGTAAATCTACCACTCTCGACGCTATTATCGATTATCATAATCAGTTCGACCCATGTCATATCGTTATCATTGCATCGCCTGTTGAATATGTTCATACGTCAAAAAAATCTATTATAAAACATCGCGAAGTAGGAAGAGATGTCCTCTCATTTAAGGATGGCGTAATTCAGGCTTTGCGTCAGGATCCCGATATAATTGTAATTGGCGAAATGAGAGACCCTGAAACAATTATGGCTGCCCTCGAAGTAACCGATACCGGCCATAAAGTTTTCTCGACTCTACATACATCTTCAGCGGTTGAGTCGATTGATCGTATAATTGCCGAAGTTCATCCATCTGAACAGGAACGTGTTAGAAATCGTCTCGCCGATGTATTGATTTCTGTCGTATCTCAAAAACTTGTTCCAAGTCTCGATGGTAAACGTGTCCTTGCCAAAGAAGTACTGATTGTTACGCCCAGCGTTAAAGCCGCAATAAAGAACAATAATACAAGCGAAATATATATGATGATTAATCAGGGTACTCAGCAGGGAATGATTACTCTGGAACAGGATTTGTTGAGACTTTATACCGAAAGGAAGATTTCGAAGGAAAATGCAATTGCATACGCTAATAATAAAACTCGAATTATGCAGTTACTAAAAGCGTGATAATATGAAATATCTACTGAGTGTTTATACGGAAAGTAGTAATGCAAAAGTCGCATTGCTCGAAAAAGAGAAAGAATCTGTCAAAGTATTGCGCGTAATGTCTCTTTCTGTATCGGCGCCGGGCAGAGCTGGCACAGGCAATTATATGCTCGATCTGGAAACTCCCGCTGCAGATAAGGACCTTTCATTCGATGAATTGGCAAACATAGCTGATTCTGAAAGCGAAGGCAGCGACGTTTCGGATATGTCGCAACTAAATTCAATACTCTCGGGCATCAAGCTTTCACAGGTTCAGTTTATGCCTGTAGTGAGCGAACCGACGGCTAATTATCACTTCTCTGAACTTCCCGCTGATACTAATAAGAAGAAGTTATTACAGGCAATTATTTCCGATATAGAGAATTCGAAAGGCGTAAAAGTAAGCCCTGACATGCTTGGTTACACAGAATTTGACGAGAAGACTTTACTTAGCGTATTTCTCGAAGGAGAGATTCCGGCCGTTAATCTTATTAATCGCCTGGCAAACTTTAATAAGAGGCGTTATTTAAAAATTCCAGCAATTAAGCCGGCTGAATTATCGCTGGCATATTATGTGGCAAAAAACGGAAACTTTTTCCCTGAGGACAATACGCTGATAATTTATATTGGAAGGGAAACCAGTAAATTGATTTTCCTCGAAGGAAATAAATTAAAGCACATCGGAGCAACTCTCGACGTAGGCCTCACAAATTTGCATACATACGATGTTTACTTTTCAAAAATTTTGCTCGAAATGGAAAATGGTGGTATAACAAAACTCGACAATATTATTTTGTGCGGAGAAGACCGTTCCGAAAATCTTATTCTCTCTTTTTATGGTACATTTCCAGAAGCAAATGTAAGTGAAATGAAATTTGAGGATATCGATATTTCCGAGTTAAGTGAAGAGGTTCAGAAAGAGCTGGCACTCTACTCCATCCCAATTTCTGCAGCCGTCGAATATTTTGACGAACTTGAGAAAAAGCACGTCGGAATTAATATACTGCCGCGTTATATTCAGGAAAATCAAAAGTTTCTTCAGTTTGGGTGGCACAGTTATGCTGTAATGCCATTGCTATTTGCCGCTACTTTTTTCTTTACATTTGAAAGTCTATCTAATCTGCAAAAAATTAATGAATTCGATTTAGAAATTGCTCGACTAAACCAGAAACAGATGCAAAATCAAGCATTGATCGAACAAATTACTCCTCTTCAAAATCGAATCAACAATTTTGACGCAACCCAGTCGATACTCGATTCTGCTACAGTAAATGCCGGCATCTGGAACGAAAATCTTTTAGCAATTTCGGATTTTATGGAACGGAGAAGAAATTTCTGGATATCGAAATTCGAAAATCCTAATCAAGGCGATATAATCATTTATGGCTTTTCTCTTTCAAGAAGTGTACTTACAGAATTTGCACAAAACTATCCGACTGCAGTTATAAAAAATATTAATTCGGAAACAATCCGGGAAAAGTCGGCTTTCTCATTCATAATTAATCTTAAACTCAATGAAAAGAAGAGTTCAATTCAATGAGCCTCAAAGTAAAAAATACGGTTATAATTCTTGCAATTTTCATAGGTGTTGTAGCTGTTGGCTCATTGTTTAACTATGTTTATCTAAAAGGGAAAATTGAGGATAGACAGAAAAAAATTAAAGATCTGACACTCTTTCAGCTCGATACTGAAACACTTGAACAACAACTGGTCCTCTTGAAAGATAAAGTTGCAAAACTCGATTCAATTTTATCGAATAGAAAATATAATGTTCCGTTCAATCTGTCGCAGTCGGATTTCTATGATTTTGTTAATAAAATATCATTCACATTTTCGCCTTATTCATACGTTAATATCGAATATGACAGAACTGAGACTGGAAGTCAACTCAATTATTATGTATATAAATTAAGTGGAGTTGCCACCTTCAATGATTTAAATCGATTGATTTATGCAATCGAAGAGAGCAAGATGTTAAAGAAAATTAGTGATCTCAACATGGCAAACAATGTCCAGGTGGATAAGGATGGGATTCCGCATTATCTCGTTTCGTATAAATTTACAGTGAATGTCTATTTTTCGAATGACGATCGCTTTTATGTTAAAGATTATGCTGAAAATAGTTTAACACCAAATCCAGTATATGATATATTTTATCCTTTGATACGCAATGAAATTCCACCGAATGTAGATGGACTGCTGGATGTACAATCGGCTTCGCTGCTGGCATTAATTCCCGATGGGGCGTTCCTTTCAGATGCAAGCGGAAATACTTATCTATTATGGGAAGGTGACAAAGTTTATCTCGGTTATCTTACAAAGATCGACTACGATAACAATCAGGTCAACTTTATCCTCAATAAAGGCGGCATTGTCGAAACGGTTACTCTAAAACTCGAAAAAGAAAATAAAAAGAGTAAATAAAATGAAAAGGTTAATTTTTATATCGGTCATGTTGATTTCAGCGTTGCTGCATGCACAAATAGATTTGCAGGAGAAATTAAAAGGTTATGTCAACCCTGAAGAACTTGTTACACTTTCGGAGAATATTACATTTAATCAGGCAATTGAAGTGCTGAGCGCAGTCAGCCAGAAAATTACTGGTAAAAAAATCGTATCAACTGTAGAAATCAATCAACCAATCGGAATAGAACTGAAAAATATTCAGTACAAAAAAGCATTGTTAATCATAGTTCAGTACAATAATTTAATGTTTGAGGAGACCGAATCGACAATAATTGTCAAGAAAAAAGACGACGCTAAAGCTGAACTTTCAAAAGAAATTTATGCCCCCGTCGACGAAAGGGAAGTTAAAATTTCTGCACTTCTTTTCGAGGCAAATGTAGCCGATATGAGAGAACGAGGAATCAACTGGGAATTCCTTCTGTCGAGAAGCGGCTTATCAATTGGTGGTAAATTGGTAACATTACAGGAACAACAGGAGCAATCTTCAACCACAACAACTCAAGTGCAGCAGCAACCGCCCGAATTCGGTATCGAAACTAAATCACAGTTTACAATGGGTGAATTTGAAGGAGACGCAACGGCTTTGTTTAGATTTTTCGAAACAGAAAATCTCGGGAAAATAATTTCACGTCCTACTGTTAGCACTGTAAACGGAGTTAAAGGCAGGACGCAGGTTGGCTCGGATATTTCAATTAAAGAACGCGATTTTGCAGGGAATATTATTGACCGATTCTACTCAACCGGAACAATTATCGAAGTTACTCCTTATATCTATACAGAAGACGGAATAGATTATGTTTACCTAAAGCTGAAAGTTGAAAGAAGCTCGGCTAATCCAGGAACGATTACAACCGAAATTCGTAAGACAACTGCAGAAACAAGTGTGCTTCTGCTCGACGGTGAAGAAACTGCTATCGGAGGACTCTACGTTAACGAAGAGACTTCGGACAGACGCGGCGTCCCAATCCTGAAAGATCTCCCCTGGTGGGTTCTGGGATTGAGATATATATTCGGTTACGAGCAGAAAAGTTTAACAACAAAAGAAATTATTATGCTTATTAAAGCCGATATACTGCCGTCGCTTAAAGACAGAATTTCCGACAAGAAGAGCAAAGGCGTTTTGAAAGAACAATTGAAAAAGAATACCGACGAAATAAAACAATATATGCAGGAATCCCAAAGAGAAAAAGAATACGAAGATAAATAATATGGCTCTATAATAACTATGTCGGGAAAAGATGAAACTAAATGCCAAGCTGATATTAATATCGCTTGTAATTGTACTCATTACAATTGGTGCCTCGTCAACTATCTACTATTCTTTAACTGAGAGGCTTTTTACACGCTTTAAATCGCAATTGATACTTAATTCAACCAACGACTTCATTTTCCTCTTCGAAAATTATTTACAGCAAAATGAATACGACATAAAAAGAATTATTAATAATAGTAATTCAGTTGACATTGATTCACTTGGAATCGATTTTTTATTTACTTTAAAAGATAATTCAATTATAGATCTGCAGTCGTTTAAATCAAAAAAAAAGTACAAGCTCGATCTGAGTAGACTGGACTTCAAAGAATTCATTAATAACAATCCAAGAATAGTCCTCGGCTATCTGAATTCTCAAGATAATTTTTATTATTATGGTATGATAATCGACTCGGATTTCCTGACGAAAATAAGCGAAAAGATTCGTTCGGAAATTGCATTTGTGGTCAATAATAAAGTAATGGAAGTATCAAATCCTTTGAAGAATGAAAGTATAGTGAACTATCTTGAGCAAGCAATTGACAACCTTAAATACAAGAACAACTATGATATTTTCAGCATAGAATCAGACGAAATAGATTTCAGCGCATCGATTTATACACCCACACAAATTGTAATTCCTTCGGGAAAATTCTCGTTTCTTACCTTCGACACATTCGAAGAAGGTGTAAATTTCAGAAATACTCTCAAGAATGTTGTTATTCTTGTTATCGTCTCTGGGGGAGCCTTCACATTTATAATAGTATTGATTTTTACCTATAAATTCAGAAAACAGATTTCGATACTCGATGAAGCTGCTGAAATTACTGCCAGAGGAGATTTAAATCACCGAGCGCGAATTATTACAAAAGACGAAATTGGCAAACTCGGCCAAGCATTTAATAAGATGCTCGACGTTATTAACGAAAAAGAAAAGACCGAAAGAGAATACACAGAATTTATTAAACTGATCAATAAAAATCCTTCACTCGATGAAATATGCGACGCCGCACTAAACAAGATTATTAAAACGACTCAAATTAGTTTCGGAATAATTTACGTAATAGATAAAAATAAATTAATAACCGGTGCCTCTTACGGCATCGAGGGCAACTCGATAGAAAAGCCGGAGGCCTATCTTAAACAAACTATCGATAAAAAGGAAATAATTGAACTGACTTTTGAAGAAAATCACCCTGTAATCAGAACGGGACTTAGTAGTATTAAAATTCGTTATCTGCTCTTATACCCAATAATTTATAATAATAAAACAGTAGCCGTACTGGAACTGGCGTCGGAAAAATTACCTGCCAGCGATATCAAGCTTTATTTGAATAATATTCAGGAGCAACTGGCTGTAGGTCTTGTCAATGCTCGGTCGCTTCAACAACTCGAAAATCTGGTTGGCGAATTAAGGCGCTTGAACGAAGAATACCAATTGCAAAATAAAGAACTCAAACAGCTCCATCTGGAATTAAAGGCAAAAGCAGAAGAACTCGAAGAAGAAAGAAAAAAAGCTGTGGAGCTTTACAATATAAAATCACGCTTTCTTGCTAATATGTCGCACGAATTGAGAACGCCTCTGATCTCGATACTCGGTTTGACAGAATTAATGCTAAAAGAAATTAATTCCGAAAAAAGCAGCAGAAAGTTAAAAGTTATTTTAAGAAACGGGAAAAAACTTTTACGACTGATTAATAATATTCTCGACTTTTCTAAAGTGGATGCTGGTAAACTCGAACTGAACAAAGAAAGATTCTTACTTTCCGATTTGATCGAAGATATTATCCAGGACGTCGAACAGATGGCGGCAGAAAAAAAGTTGAAATTTATTCTCGAGCTGCCGAAAAATATCGATTTCATGGTCGAGGCTGATCGTTCTAAACTTGAACAGATTCTTTCTAATTTACTGTTCAACGCATTTAAATTTACCGAAGAAGGATATGTAAGATTGAAAGTAGAACAGATGGACGAGACTTCACTCGCATTTGCAGTTGAAGATACAGGCGTGGGCATTACTGAAGAAAATAAAGAAAAGATATTTGAAGAATTCGGAAGAATCGAGACGAACACTTCGCGTAAATACGGCGGAGCTGGTCTCGGACTATCGATAGCAAAACATTTCCTGGAATTGATGGGCTCGAAAATTGAACTTGAGTCGAAAGCCGGAGAAGGTTCGCGGTTTTCTTTCCTCCTGAATAATATAATTATCGAAACTTTCGATTCTGAAGTCGAGACTTTCCAAACAAAAGATTCCGACCTGAAAAAATGTGCAGTTATAATTACATCGAATCAAAATACATACAAATTAATTGCCGATTATCTTGCCTCGTATAATTACGAA
Source organism: Melioribacter sulfuriphilus (assembly GCF_051488685.1). Lineage (NCBI taxonomy): Bacteria > Pseudomonadati > Ignavibacteriota > Ignavibacteria > Ignavibacteriales > Melioribacteraceae > Melioribacter > Melioribacter sulfuriphilus. The sequence continues at coordinate 248,076 of NZ_JBPSEH010000001.1, read as the reverse complement.
GTGATGGAGTTAAAAACAGAAAATCTGTCTGATCCAAAGACAAAACAAAAACCCGACGTATTTATTATCGGAAATATTGACGATCGTGGAAGAGAATGGGAAACGCTCTATAAACTGAAGACGGGAATGTACGCGAATACTCCTGTAATAATACTTACCGTTCTGGAAGATCAAAAAGTTGGCTGGATACCCAACATATACGATTTTGTTGTAAAACCGGTGTCGCGGCAAAGGCTGGAAAAGTTGATAAACGATGTGGAAAGCTATCTCGGCAATAAAGCCGAAACAATTTTCTGGGTGGATAAAAAGAAAGAAATTTATGATTCACTGAAAAGTGAAAGTTTGTCAAATTTTGAATACAGGTCGGGTCTCGAAGCGGCAATGAGCGCTATTGACTTTAACTCGACACAAATTTTTCTTATCGATGTTGAGTCGTTTGTTGCCGATGCAATTTTGTTTACTGCAATGATACGGCATAACGTCTTTACGCGAAATACAATGATTATATTAATACTCCCCGAAAGATATGATAGTATGAATGCCGAAGAGTTGACGCGTGTAATGAACTCAATTGCGCTACGGGAAAAAAATCATCCTCTCGATATACTCAAAGTAATCCGTGATAGAATAAAAATTGATAATGAGTTTCTCAAAGAAAAATTAATCGAAACCGACGAAACCCCAAAACCGGCAGAAGAAACTGTGGTCAAAAAAAACAAGCCGACTGTCTTGATAGTTGACGATGATCAGGACACACTTTTTACAATCGGGGAATTTGTCAAGCAGCTGGGCTGCAATGCCATCTTTGCTCACAATGGAATGGAATGCCTTCTGACGTTGAATCATGTTGAGCCTGATTTAATTTTTCTTGATATAATGATGCCGATGATGGACGGTTTTGAAACTATTAAAAAAATTAGAACAGAAAACAGAACTGCCTCAATACCTGTAATTGCTCTAACGGCTTATGCAATGCTCGAAAACAAAGAGGTTATCGAAAAAAACGGTTTTGACGATCTGGTTACAAAACCTGTCGAATTCTCTCTGCTTGCGGCTAAAATAAAAAACATTCTTCAAGGCAAGAGCGTATAAATGAAAAAGATCTTGGTTATTGACGATTATCCAGATAATGTATTCTTACTTCAGGACAGGCTCGAACAGGAAGGCTTTGAAGTGATCAAAGCATATGATGGAAAGATGGGCATTAAAAAAGCGATCGAAGAAAAACCCGATTTGATACTTCTTGATATTATGATGCCTGGTATGTCCGGTTACGACGTATGCAAAACTTTAACCAATACCGAAGAGACCAAACAAATTCCGATAATACTTTTGACAGCGCTTACAGAAGCTGAGAATCTGAAAGAAGGCTTGCAGGCTGGGGCGTTCGATTATATTAAAAAACCGTTTAATCGTACCGAACTTGTGGCACGAATTAAATCAGCTCTTCGCTTCAGCGAAACAAATAAGTTCCTGATTGAAATAGAAAAAATCAAAACGTATGCTGCTACAGTCGTAACGGCGAATCATGAAATCAAACAGCCTCTGACTTTGATAAATCTCTCCACTGCTGCAATTAGGCGTGAATTGTCGAAAGAAAATTTTTCTAAGGAGGCTATTCTTAAAAGAATCGAATTTATTGAAAATGCTGCACGCGATATAGTTGCAGTACTTGAAAAACTCGGCTCAATTAAAAAACCCGTAATTACACCATATGTAAACGATCTGAATATAATCGATTTAAAATCAGACGAGAGCAAAAACTAACCAATTAATTCCTTTACCATCGAAAGGATTTCATCGAAGTTATAGGGTTTATGAATTATTTTGCTGACAATCTCGTTTATTCCTGGTTCTAAGCTGTAATCGGTTTGAGAACCTGAAGCAAGTATGATTGGAATTGTTTTGTTCATAGTTCTTAATTTTTTTATGCATTCGATCCCTTCGATATCGGGCAGTTTCTGGTCAATAATCAAAAGGTCGGGAGGATTGGCCGGGTCGTACTTTTTAAACATTCCTTTACCGTCTGAAACAGCAGTAATTTTATACCCGTACGATTCGAGTAATTCGGTCAGCAATTCCAGTAAAATTTCCTCGTCTTCCACTAAAAGGATCTGTTTTGCTTTTTCGGTAGTTTTTTCTTTCGGATGCCCCAGTGATGGGAATGTAAGTAAAAATTCACTTCCCTTACCTTTCTCGCTCCAGACTTTGATTACGCCTTCGTAACTATCGACTATTTGTTTTACTATCGACAGTCCGAAGCCTCTATTTTTAACTTTCGACTTGGTCGAAAAATTTTCGTCGAAAATAAAAGGAATTATTTCTGGATCGATACCCGTGCCGTTATCGGATATTTTTATTTGTATGTAAGGCTGAGTGTTGAATAAATCCGATGAACCAGAACGATCGGTTATATTGATATTGGAAGTTGTTATTGTAATGGTTCCCCGGTTATTAATTGCCTCTATTGCATTTACGATGAGATTCAGAAAAATTCTGTAAAAATCGGAATAGCGCCCTTCGAGGGGGTACAGGTCGGGTTGAAGTTTGAGATTGAATTTGACTTTATTTCTTTGGCTAAGGCTAACTGTAGAAACCAGAATTTCGATTAATTTATTGACGTCGATTTTCTTTTTGTGATGTGGCTTACCCTTAGAATCGGCTTGCATGTCTTCCATTATTTCAGTAGCCATAAAGGCACTGCTTTCGATGCTGTTGATAATCGGCTCGACTTCATCATAGTTTGCCACTTTCTTCTTGAGGAGTTCGAGACTGTTTAGAATCCGAGTGATAATATTATTCAGATCGTGTGTCAGATGAGATGTCGATAAATTCCGTCTATTCATTTTATTTCAATTTGTACTTGATAATCTTCGAATAGAGAGTTTTTTGACTTATTCCAAGAGCACGGGCTGTATTTTCCCGATTCCATTGAAATTTGTCCAGCGCATTTTTGATATGAATTTTTTCAAGTTCTTCGAGCGTAAGGAATTCTCCATCTTTTTCAGAAAATTTAGTGAAATCGAATTCATCTTTAGGGATGTTTAAATCTTTCGGTTGAATAATATTTCCGTCCGAAAAAATAATTGCCCTTTCGATCATATGTTCAAGCTCACGCACATTGCCGGGGAAGCTGTAATTTAGAAGTGCCTTTTGAGCGCTTTCGGATAACTTTTTGAGTGATCTTACAGGAGACTTTTTTCTCAGGAAATACTCTGCTAAAAGGAGAACATCATTCTGACGCTGTCGAAGCGGTGGAATTGTAAGCGTGATTACATTTAAACGGAAGAGGAGGTCGCGTCTGAAGTTCTTATTTTCAGCTTCTTCCATCAGGTTTTTGTTAGTTGCTCCGATAACCCGCACATTCGATTTTAAATTTGTAACCCCACCGATTCTACGGAATTCTCCGTTTTCAAGGAATCTGAGGAATTTGGGTTGAAGTGTAAGACTCAATTCGCCAATTTCGTCGAGAAAGAGAGTACCGCCGTTGGCAATTTCAACCAGACCCTGTTTTGAAGATTTTGCGTCTGTAAAAGCGCCTTTTTCATAACCAAACAATTCACTTTCGATTAACTGGTCGGGCAACGAAGCACAGTTAATTGCGACAAATGGTTTTGAAGCTCTATCTGAATTTTTATGGATAAACTCCGCAAATAATTCCTTGCCTGTACCGGTTTCGCCTTCGAGTAAAATATTCGAATCCGAGCGAGCTGCTTTTTCAGCCAGACGGATTACTTCCTTAATTGCCTCACTTTCGCCTATAATTGCACCTGTATATGCCTGATTAACTTTCGAAGATAGAATTTTATTTTTGACAATTAAGTCTTTATGCTCCATAGCGCGTTCGATGGTTACGCAGAGCTGACCAAATTCGTAGGGTTTGGTAATAAAATCATAAGCTCCCTTTTTGATGCAATCGATGGCTGTCCGTACGTCGGATTTTGCGGTCAATACGATAATCTGTGTTGAAGGGTGATTTTCGATAACATATTCGAGTACGGTTTCGCCATGAACTTCTTTCATCTCGAGGTCGAGTAGAAGAATATCGTATGGAATCGATTTTAACTTTTCGATAGCATATTTACCGTCGTAAACAACGTCGACGCGGTAACCTTCGTTAACCAATTCTTCTTTTAAGAGATAGCACAAAGTTTCGTCGTCGTCAGCAATTAGTATTTTGGCGTCTTTCATCTTTGCAATCGTTAAATAAATTGTTAACAATATAAAAAAAATCGGGGATAAAACCATTTGTGGTATTCTCGTATTCTAATTTCGCTTATCCCGCCCAGTTTCATCTTAAATCAATTCAAAACGAAAAGTCCAATGCCCCGAAGGCAATTCATTAAACATCTGTTTTAATTTTTATAGTAATTGAAGCACTTATTCTAAACAATGAACATAAGATAATAATCTAAGAGCTTGCAATTTCAGAACTATCATATCATAAGTAAAATATTTGTAACTCCACAATTACGTATAGTGAAAACATTTCACTAAAAATACAAATGATAGAACAAAAAATAGCAAAGTCATCTTAACATTATTTTAATATTGGGTTAATATAAATTTAATGATTGCGGATTAGATTTCGAATTAAACAAATCCATTTATGGAGGAGAAATGAAAAAAATAGTTATACCATTTTTCTTGATTAATTTTTGGGCAAGTTTAGTTTTTGCCCAGGTCGGTAAATTAGCTGGTAAGGTAATGGATACAGAAGGGCATACGTTGATAGGGGCAAATGTTTATATTAAAGAATTATCCATCGGTAGCACGACGGATAACAACGGAAACTTTACGATATTAAATTTAGAAAAGGGGAAATATAGCTTAAGGGTGTCTTATCTTGGATATCAAGCAAAAGAAGAAAAGGTAGAAATTATAGCTAACCGAACAACATTTGTTGAAATTAAATTAAAGCCTGGAATAGTTGAAGCTGGTGAAGTGGTAGTATTAGGAGAAAGAATAGAAGGGCAGGCAAGAGCGCTTAATCAACAAAGAACCAACGATAACATTACAAATATTATCTCGACGGATCAGATAGGACGTTTTCCGGATCAGAATATAGGCGATGCATTAAAAAGAGTTGCTTCAATTACTGTTAATTATGATCAAGGAGAAGCACGTTATGTTAATATAAGAGGAACAGAACCACGCTTAAACTCTATTATGATTAATGGAGAAAGAGTACCATCTGCAGAGGCAGAAATAAGAAATGTGCAGGTCGATTTAATTCCATCAGATATGGTTCAAACAATCCAGATTAACAAAGCTATTACTCCAGATATGGACGCCGATGCAATAGGGGGAGCTGTAAATCTGGTTACGCGTGCACCATCCTCACTTTTAAGATTAAGTAGTACTTTGGCGAGTGGTTATAATTTCCTATCAGAAAAACCGATCTGGAATGGTGCTCTTGTATTCGCTAATAGATACATAAATAACAAATTGGGTGTGGTGCTAAGTGGCTCTTTATTTGACCACAATTTAGGCTCGGACAATACAGAAGGGACGTGGGAAAATGATGATGGAAATATTTTTCCCTCTGAATGGGAAGTAAGAGCATATAAGATTAGAAGATTACGACAAAGCCTTGCAGCATCATTTGATTATCAACTATCTCCAACTGATAATATATATCTAAAAACAATGTATAATCAAAGAAACGATTGGGAAAATAGATATCGTTTAAGGTATCGTCTCGATAAAGACAGAATTGTAAAACAAACAAAAGGTGGCATTAACAACAATAGGAATAATAATGCAAGATTAGAAGACCAGAGAACATTTACGATATCGTTAAAAGGCGAACATGTTCTTTTGACCTCGCTTAAAATCAACTGGGCGACTTACTATTCTTCAGCATCGGAGGAAAGACCTAATGAAAGATATATATCATTCCAGGTGAAAAATATTGAACAATTTTATGATATATCAAACCCGGAAAAGCCTATTATAAATTATAATTCCTCGTTACCAGAGGACTTGAATAATTGGGAATTTGACGAGCTAACAGAAGAACGCCAGTTTACGGAAGAAAAAAATTATTCAGCGAAAATAGACTTAGAACTGCCAATTTCACAAGGAATTAATAAAAATACTCTGAAATTTGGTGCCAAATATTCAAAGAAAGATAAATTGAGAGATAATAACTTCTTCTCATATACACCCATTAATAGCTTCGAAACTTTAGCCAATGTACCCGTGAAGGATTATACTGATAATAACTTCCTGGCAGGTCCTTATAAGATTGGTAAATTTGCAACAGAAGAATTTTTAGGCAGCCTAGATTTGAATGACCAGACTCTTTTCGAGAAAGAAGATGTACCAGCAGAATATGCACCCCAAAATTTTAATGCGAAAGAAAAAATATTTGCTGCCTATGCCATGCTTGAACAAAACGTCGATAAAAATTTAAAAATTATTGCAGGCTTTAGAGTGGAAAATACTTCTCTTGATTACGCAGGAAATGAGTTTAACGAAGAGACTGAAGAAATTAATAAAACTTATGGAAGCGATTCGTATACCAATTTCTTACCAGGAGTTCATATTAAGTTTAACTTATCGCCAAATCTAATACTAAGAGCAGCATGGACAAATACAATTGCACGTCCAAACTATTATGACCTGGTGCCCTATAGAAATATTATTACAGAAGATAATGAATTAGAAGTTGGTAATCCTGCACTGAAACCTACTCGTTCTATGAATTTCGACTTGATGCTTGAAAATTATTTTGAAGATGTGGGCATAATTTCAGGCGGAGTTTTCTATAAAAGTATTAAAGATTTTATTTATATCTATAACCAGGATGATTATTTCGACCCTGTATCAGGTAATGTTTATGAAATTTTCCAGCCTCGTAACGGTGCTAGTGCTACACTCTTTGGTTTTGAGTTTAGTTTACAAAAACGCTTGGATTTCTTACCCGGATTATTAAATAATCTCAACTTTTATTCAAATTATACTTACATATATTCAAAAGCCGATAATCCAATGCTTAGCGAACAGGTCGATGGAGATAAAGACATTGCTTTACCAGGGACGGCTCCGCATACTCTCAATTTAGCTCTAACTTATCAAGATGAAAAAATGGCACTGGGAGTTGCATTTAACTACACTGCACCTTATTTAGACCCGGATGAATTAGATTTAACACCTGGACTTGAAAGGTATTATGATGAAGTTACTTACTTAGATTTTAATGGTTATTACCGAATTATGCCTCAGTTACGACTGTTTTTTGAAGTAAATAACCTGTTAAATCAACCCTTACGATATTATGCAGGCGAAAGTTCAAGGACATATCAAGCTGAATACTATAATATCCATTTTACTGCAGGTATTAAATTTGACTTATAAAATTGTTAAAACAGATTAAAGTGTGGAATAATGAAAAAGATTATATTACTCATTAGTCTGAATCTCTTTACATTAAAATGCTCATCTACAATAGATCCTGTAATAGTTAAAGAATATATTCAAACTAAACGTGATACAACAGATAATGTCGACTCGCCAGCCTTCTGGGCGGGTAAAAACGGAGAGAAATGGATTATATCCACTGCCAAGTCCTCTGATTGTCTAATAGTTGATGACGCTGAAACAGGTAAAAACATTAAAAGAATTGGTACTAAAGGCGACAAACCAGGCCAGATGGATAGACCTAATGGCATCTTTGTAATCGATAGCTTGGCCTTTGTAGTAGAAAGAGACAATCATCGAGTACAGATTTTTCAACTGCCAGAATTCAAATCGATTGGTACTCTGGGTGATTCATTGTTAAAAAAACCTTATGGAATTTTCGTATATAAAACAAATGATTTTAATTACAGATTGTATGTTACAGATAATTACAATTTAGACGGTGAAAAAATCCCCCCTCGTAATTTACTTAATAAGAGAGTTCATATTTATACAGTGACTATTGTAAATAATAATATGAAGTGGAGATTTGAAAAAGCTTTTGGCGATACCACAGCAAAAGGTGTACTGCATGTTGTTGAGTCTATCCATGCCGACGTTGAAAACAATCTCTTATTGATTGCCGAAGAGGATACAACCCAGTCTACTATAAAGGTGTACGACCTCGAGGGTAATTTTACTGGAAATGTAATGGGTGATGGCTTATTTGATGGCCAGATTGAAGGAATATTTTTAGTAAAATGTGATGATAAAAGGGGTAAATGGATAATCACGAATCAGTCAAAGAAAAATAATAGGTTCTTGATATTTGATAGAGCTAATTTTAATTATATTGGCTCTTTTATCGGAACAAATACAACAAATACAGATGGTATCTGGTATACAAGTACTCCAATCGGAAAATTATCGAAAGGAGCTTTCCTTGCAGTTAATGATGACGGTAATGTTTCCATATTTAATTGGAAAACTATTGAGCAATTATTGCATATCGAATGCAACTAAATAATCAGTTAATTGCCTTTGTAAACTTATTTTTTAGTAATATCGCATTCATTGCAAGACTTCGACTAAGAAGCCCAATTCACATCGAACTATATAAGCCATAAATTTGGAATTTATTGCCAGAAACGATATATTTGCATCTCAATTAGTACTAATTATCTAATATTTACGTTCATTTTTTCGGGGCGCGTAGCTCAGGGGTAGAGCATCTGCCTTTTAAGCAGAGGGTCGGTGGTTCGAGCCCACCCGCGCTCACTCCCTTAATGCCTTGTAACTTAAATCTGTTGCAAGGCTTTTTTATTTTTAAAATTGCTGATTAATTCCAGACGATTCATCTACAGAACTATTGTAATTCAAAAATGAAGTAAAATAGAACCTTCATTTATTATATGCAGAGAGTAACGGGGCATTGTTAAGTAACCATAGCTGATCTTATCTGCTCTTTAATTCCTTGTAGACGGTATTATGGCAAGAGATAATTTTTTGAAGTATTAAAAATCGATGCACTCTGTTTTGAGGGCTTTCAATTTAAACCTGCTTTTGTTATTCGGGATATCTGAGTTTAATTCTTTATGCTTTGTATAGTTATGATAATTCATTATTTTACAAAAAATATTTTAAGTAAAAATCCTTCTCTGTTAACTCAATGAGCAATTTCATAACGAATAGTCAGCAAAAGCAATTAAAAACAAGACTTATCGAATTACTCGCAAAGAGCGACGAATTAAAATTTCTGATAGGTTTTTTTTATTTCTCTGGCATCAGAGAATTGTATAATGGACTAAAAGAAAATCCAAAAGTGACAATTAAAGTGCTCGTTGGACTTGATGTCGATAAGATCAATTATCGTTTAATTGAGCACTCAGAGGACGAAAAATTATCTGATGAGGAAAAAATAGAAAATTTCTTTAGTTCAGTTAAAAAATCAATTAATAATGATGCCTTTGATGTCAAGGAGTTCTATGAACAATCGACTTTTTTCCTGAAATTAATTGCCGACAATAGATTGATTATAAGAAAAACCTATCGGCCGAACCACTCAAAATTGTATTTATTTAAGTTGGAGGAAGGACAGGTTGGTAAGTCAAAATTATTTATTACAGGCAGCAGCAATCTAACCCGGGCGGGTCTTTCTGAGCAAAACGAATTTAATGTTGAAATTAGCGATTACGGCTTTGAAGAAGCTGAAAAATACTTTGATGATTTATGGAATACCGCAGTTAAAATTACAGAACAGGAAGATATTAAAGAAAGATTGATCAAAACTATTGAAAACGAAACTCATATCAGAAAAATAAAACCATTCGAAGCGTATGTATTCGTTTTAAAATCATATCTCGATTCTTTCCAGCATAAATCTTTATCGTCCTCTCTCAAAGAATTATTAAGTAAAAAAGGGTACAAAAACTATAAATATCAAAATGATGCTGTTGAAATTGCTCTTTCGATCATCGAGCAGCATGGCGGGGTACTGGTTGCAGATGTAGTAGGACTCGGTAAATCTGTAATTGCCTGCATGATTGCTAAACAGTTGAGAGCAAGAGGACTTGTGTTGTGTCCGCCTGGTTTAATTGGCGATGATAATAAAACTGAAGGCTGGCGGAAATATTTAAATGAATTTCAGCTTTATGATTGGGAGGCTCGCTCAATTGGTGACCTTGAAGAAGTTTTAGATTTTGTGAAAAACAATGATGACATTGAAGTTATTATTGTCGATGAAGCACATCGCTTCAGAAATCCCGATACTCAAAGTTATGAACTTCTAAAAAATATTTGCAGAAATAAAAAGGTAATTCTACTTACTGCCACACCTTTCAATAATAAACCGGAAGATATTCTGGCTATGCTCAATCTCTTCATTATTCCCAAACAATCGTCAATCACGCTTGAAAACAACATCATCTCTACATTTAGAACAATAAATACTTTATTCGATAGACTTGCCTATATTACAAAAAATTATAATTCGAAAGATAAACGTAAATTAAATAGGGCTAAGAGTTATTACAGATTATTATTTGACGAAAGTGAAATTGACCTAAGAAGAGTTAAAAGGAAATCACATTCGCTGGCTAAACAAATTCGCGATGTAATTGAACCAATAACTATTAGAAGAAATCGATTGGATTTATTGAAAAATCCTTTCTACAAAAATGAGGTTAAAGATTTATCTAAAGTCGAACCACCGATTGAATGGTTTTATGAATTGACCGACGAGCAATCAAGTTTTTATGATGAAATAATGACTAATTATTTTGAAGACCCTGATTACGGTGGGAAATTCAAAGGCGCTATTTATCTGCCTTTTGTTTATGAGGAAGGTGTTGACACCAGATCGTCCGATGACAAGGATAAAGAAAAAAATCGTGAGTTGTTACAACAGCGTAACTTATTCGATATTATGCGCAGACTCCTTGTTAAGAGATTTGAAAGCTCTTTCGGCGCATTCGTGCAAAGTATCAAGAACTTCAAACATATTAACTAAACTGTACTTGAATTTATAACTAAAACAGGAAATGACGATCCAGAAAAAGGGAAATATATTTTAGACAGAGAATTAATTGAAAGAATTGTCGAATGGACACCGGATGAAATTGAAGATAAATTAAAAGAGTATCCAGAAATTCTTAAAAAAGAAACTTACCCGAAAAAATATAAGATCTACCAGATCGAAAAGTTCAAACATGCAAAAAAATTTATTGCGGATATTCAATCAGATATTCAATTGTTTGATGAAATTCTTGACAGACTTTCAAATCTAAATTTGATTGATAATGACCCCAAGGTTTCCTGTCTGCTTAAAAATATCGAAAAAGAATTGAATGAGGTACCATCGCCACATGAACCCAAAAGAAAGATTGTAATTTTTTCTGAATACGCCGATACTGTAATTTATGTTTATGAAAAAATGAAAAAGTTAAAGCCGCAACTTGCTGAAAGAACGCTAGTTGTTACAGGCTCAATAAGCGATTCGAAAATTTCAGAGGTGAATAAGAATTTTGATGCATCGGCGAGTGTACAATACAATGATTATGACATTTTACTTTCAACGGATAAACTGAGCGAAGGTTTTAACCTTAATCGCGCAGGAATGATTGTTAATTATGATATTCCCTGGAATCCCGTTAAAGTAATTCAAAGACTTGGAAGAATTAATCGCATAAGCAAAAAAGTATTTGATAAAATCTATATCGTTAACTTCTTCCCGACCGAAAAGGGTGCCGAACTGGTTCGCTCCCGAGAAATTGCACAGAATAAGATGTTTATGATACACAATACCTTAGGAGAAGATTCAAAAATATTTGATATCGACGAAGAACCTACACCTTCAAAGCTTTATCAAAAATTAATGCAAACTCCTGACGAAAGCGAAGAGGAAAGCTTCCATACAAAAATTCTTAATCTTTATCAGGAAATTAAAGAGAAATACCCAGAAGTAATTTCAACAATCGACCAATTTCCAAGTCGAGTAAAAGTAACTAAAACTTCTAATGAAGACGAAATGATTGTTTGCTTCCGTAAAAGCAGAGTGTACATAAGACTTTTAAGGAAAGTTGATGGGAAAATGGATATTTCTGATTCTTCGTTTGAAGAGATACTCGAAAAAATTAAATGCGAACCGGAGGAAAAACCAATTGAAATTGACGATGAATTCTGGGAAATGTATGAGAGAGTTAAAAATTATGAAAATACATCCAGTAATGGAGCTTCAATGTTTAGCATTGAAAATAAAGCACTCGGTAAACTTGACTTCCTTATCCGCACTAACGAGTCTGCTGAGTTGTTACCTCATAAAAAATTCCTGCGCATGTTAAGAGAAGATATTATTGACTACGGAACTTTGTCTGAATATACATTAAGAAGAATTGCCAATCTTAAAACTGAAGTTATGGATTTCAAAAGCATAATAGAAGAAATAAACCAATTGGAAGCTGAGTTAGGCGAAGATTATTTATCAAAAGAAAAACAAAGAATATCATCGAAAGAAAAAGAAGTAATAGTGGCAATCTTGAATAAATCTCAGTGAAGGTAATTAAACCGCAGAGAACGCAAAGTATGCGCAAAGAACACTCTGACACAGTGACCTTTGCGATTCTTGGCGCCCTTAGCGGTTAAAAACATTGATTAAATGGGCAAAGAAAAAGGAAGAAATGAAAGACTGAGAAATTAAACCGCAGAGAACGCAAAGTATGCGCAAAGAACGCTTTGACACAGTGACCTTTGCGATTCTTGGCGCCCTTAGCGGTTAAAAACATTGATTAAATGGGCAAAGAAAAAGGAAGAAATGAAAGACTGAAAAATTAAACCGCAGAGAACGCAAAGGTTGCGCAAAGAATGCTCTGACACAATGATCTTTGCGTTTCTTAGCGCCCTTAGCGGTTAAAAAAGATCCAAGCAACGAGGGAGTAATTTATGAGCATCAAAGAAATCATAAGCAACCTTACAACCAATTTTGACCCTGAATATATTGTTCACCTCTTAAGAGAAAAGGCAAGAACATTTCGACAAATTAATAGATCCCTTCCGCAGTATAACGATGAAAATTTCATCGACTGTTTACATTTAGGTGAGTTCACATTAGAGAATCATGACAAAATGATAGTTGTTACTGTTAAAGTAAGCAAAGAACTCTCCGAACGCTCCGGCAAAAAAGCACAATACGCATTAGGTAAAAAAATCCTGAAAAATCTCAACAGTTACATCGGTGGCTTTTTTATTTTTTACGATGATAAAAGTGATTTCCGTTTTTCTTTAATCTACGCAATTCCCCTCGCAACGGGAAAAAGAGACTGGAACAATTTCAAAAGATACACTTACTTTGTCAGTAAAGAGCAGGCGAACAAAACATTTATCAATCAAATAACCTCTGCCGACTTTTCAACCCTCGATAAAATAATAGATGCATTCAGCGTAGAGAAAGTTACAAAAGAATTTTACACAGAAATTGCGAACTGGTTTTTCTGGGCTATGGATCTTGTCGAATTTCCTGATGATGAAGACAAAGACAGGGAAAACAGAAATGCAAAGAGTCTCATCCGACTTATCACCAGAATGATTTTCATCTGGTTTATGAAAGAGAAAAGACTTATTCCTCCTTCACTCTTTGAAAAATCTGTAATTGATGAAATTATAAACTACAAGGATAAAACCGGCAGTACTTACTACAAAGCCATACTTCAAAATTTGTTTTTTGCCACACTTAATACAAAAATGAAAAGCGATGACCCAAATAGCAGAATTTTTGTTGACGAGGCAGAAAAACGTGGCTTTGTAAGCGATGCGTATCTTGAGCAAGGTTATTACCGTTACAAAAGATTTATTAAAAATAAAGAACTATTCCTGAAGCAATTTGAAAAAGTACCTTTTCTTAATGGTGGTTTGTTTGAATCGCTTGATAAAAAAGTTGATGGAAAAGAAATAAGAATCGATTGCTTCTCGGATAATCCAAAAAATGAAACCCGACTTAAAGTACCGGATGAACTCTTCTTTCTTGAAACGGAAAGAGAAATAAACCTCTCTAACTACATTGAAAAAGCTAATAACAAAAAAGTCAAAGGATTATTCTCCATTTTTAAGCAATATAACTTTACAATCGACGAGAATACTCCGGTTGACCAGGATGTTGCATTAGACCCTGAACTTTTAGGTAAAGTTTTTGAGAATCTTTTAGCTGCCTATGTCCCCGAAACAGCAACCACAGCACGAAAATCCACCGGTAGTTATTACACACCGCGAGAAATTGTCGAGTATATGGTTGATGAATCTTTAATTGCTTATTTGAAAAACAAGGTAATTGAACGTGCAAAAAGTTATTTGCCACTTGGAACAGACCAGGCCGATATGTTTGGCAATAGTGTAATTGTTGGTCAACTGAAACTTGAGGAAGAATTATTAAGAGGCAGATGGATAAACAAAGAAGAGCAATTTACAGCTGAACTCAAAAAGCTATTTTCGTATGACGATACTCAACCCGAATTTACAGCAGAAGAAAAAGAATTTTTAATTGATGCAATAGAAAATCTAAAAGTGCTGGATCCTGCCTGCGGCAGCGGTGCTTTTCCTATGGGAGTTCTGCATAAACTCGTTCTTGCATTGCATAAGCTCGATCCTCAGAATGAGATATGGAAGAAAAAAATGCTCGAGAAAGTGCCTGCAGAAATTCGACACGAAACTGAAGTATCTCTACAGAACAAGTCGATTGATTATATAAGAAAATTAGGTCTGATTGAAAATTGCATTTACGGAGTTGACATACAGGAGATAGCAATTCAAATAAGCAAACTGAGATTTTTCATTTCACTCCTCGTTGAACAGGAAATTGATGACACAAAAGAAAACCGCGACATTCGTGCCCTGCCCAATCTCGAAACAAAATTTGTTGCTGCTAATACATTAATTGGACTGGAACGTTCGGAACAAATGAAACTAACTTCAAATGAAATTGAAAAACTGGAAAAGAATTTATTCAAAGTTAGAGAAGAAATTTTTTACACAAACAGCCGGAAAGAAAAATATGAACTCCAGAAAAAAGAGAGGCAGTTAAGAGCGGAATTAAAAATTGCATTAGAACATAACGGCTTTCCAAATGACATTACAGAAAAAATAACTAAATGGGACCCATTCGATCAGAACACTCACGCAGATTGGTTTGACCCCGAGTGGATGTTTGGAGTAAAAGTTTATACCGAACAGGATCGAAGTGAGGGATTTTATATCGTGATTGGGAATCCGCCGTATGTTCAATTGCAAAAATCGATTAGTGACAAATCAAAATTAAAATATGCCGACTTATACAAAAATCAGAATTATAAAACATTTGATAGGACTGGAGATATTTATTGTCTTTTTTATGAAAAAGGAATTAATCTATTAAAAGAATCTGGATTTTTGTGTTACATCACTTCTAACAAATGGATGCGTGCGGGTTACGGAGAAGTTTTAAGAAAGTTCTTCTCAAGATTAAATCCCATACTGTTAATTGATTTAGGTCCCGGTGTTTTTGAAAATGCCACCGTTGATACAAACATCCTGTTGATACAAAAAGCAAACAATGATAACAAACTATTGGCAGTTACTTTACAAAAAGAAAATAATAATGCTGACATAGCTAAACAACTCAATGAGCGTGGCGTAATCTTAAATAAACTTACTAAAGATGCCTGGTTCATAGGCAACAGCGCTGAGCAAAGGCTCAAAGAAAAAATTGAGCGGAAGGGCAAGCCCCTAAGGGATTGGGATGTGAATATTTACCGTGGAATTGTAACCGGCTTAAACGAAGCCTTTATCATCACCACCGAAAAGCGCAATGAGATACTTGATAATTGTAAAGATGTGGCCGAAAGGGAACGCACCGAAGCCATTATCAAACCAATTTTAAGAGGGCGCGATATAAAACGCTACTACTACGAATGGGCAGGGCTGTGGGTGATTATTGCTAAATATAATAGTTATAAAATTATTCCAAATGAATATCCTGCAATCTACAACCATTTAAAAAAATTTGAGATTCAATTAAAAGACAGAGGTCAATGCAGGTATTCAAGAAATGAAAAACAAAAAAATCAGGATTTTCCTGGACAACATCATTGGCTGGAACTGGATAATAATCCCAATGATGAATATCTTGGTAAATTTGAGAAGGAGAAGGTGGTATGGAAAAGGATCGGTTCAGTAATTAGATTTTCTTATGACAATAAAAGTATGTATACAATTGATAGTAATGTTATAATGACTGGTAAAAATATTAAGTTTTTATGTGGTTATTTAAATTCAAGATTATCTATAAAGCAACTATTAGAGAATTCACCAAAAACTGGTACTGGTGATGTAATTATCAGTGTTCAAGCTCTAGAGCCACATAAAATTCCCTCCATCACCGCCTCCAATCAGCCGATAGTTTCGCAGATAGAGGCGCTGGTAGACAAAATTCTTCAGGCTAAGAAAGCCAACCCAAATACAGACACCACCGCATGGGAACGCGAGATAGACCAGCTGGTGTACCGTTTATACGATTTAACAGAAGAAGAAATAAAGATTATTGAGAAGAAATAAAAAGGGTGGAGGTATGGGTACAAACCAAAATATAAATAATCATCAAGTTTTTATGGTAATTGATCAGATAAGAAGCCGCTTAGGTTCTGATGATGCTTCACAAATACCAATAGAGGATAGAGATTTAATTATATCTATAATTGAATATTTTGAAGCAAGAATGAGTATCGTTTACGTCGAATTCACGATTAAAAATACGCTTAATACCATTCAAACATACTTTCAACAAGCCCTTAACGATATAAATAATTTTTTGGTAAACAAAAATTATGGACATATTAATAATGCGAAGAATAGTTTAATAAATGCAATACCATCTATAAATTCTCTTCCTTTTATAATACCTAAAAGAGATAATTTATCAAAGATTGTAACAGACTTTAGAAATTTAGTAACATCTGAATTAAAAGAAATGCAAAACAAATTTAATGATATTAAAAATAAAATTAGTTCCTTTAATCAACTAGTTACACAGATTGATCAAAGATTTAGTCAACAACAGCAACAAATAAATCAATTATCTGCAGGATTTCAAAATGAGTTTAATCAATTAAAATCTTCTTTAAGTAAAGAAATAGTAGAAGAAAAAAATAAAGTCATAGAACAGAGTAATAGATTATTGAATGAACTATCAAATAAACTTGAGAGTGCAAAGAAAATAGTAAACATAATTGGTAATATTAGTGTTACAGGTGACTATCAAGAAACTGCGGAGTATCATAGAAAACAAGCAAATGTGTGGAGAAGAATAACAGTTGTATTTATGACGGTAGCTGTTGGTTATATGGCGTTTACTGTATTGAATATTGGACATTATGATTGGCACATTTCATTATTAAGGATATTATCAACTCTTCTTTTCATTTATCCTGCTCAATATGCTGCTAATCAATCAAAGATTCATAGAGATCAAGAAATTTATAATAAAAAGATGGAGTTAGATTTGGCTGCTATTAATCCTTTTATTGAATTATTTGATGAAAAGAAAAAACAAGAAATTAAAGAAAAATTAGTAGAAAAATATTTTAGTCCCAATACCATAAATGATAAAGTAGAAAATGGTATTCCGATTACGGTATATGAAAAAATCATTAGTCAGATTATTAGCTTAATTAAGTCTTTTAAAGGAACTGGTGCATAAGATATTGGCTTAATAATGGAAACTCACTAGATAGATAAAAGCAAGTGTGAAAGAAAGATAAACCCATTGTGTATAATTTGTACGATTTGACAGATTAGTAGATAAAGATTGTGGAGGGATAGGCCCCGGTCGTTGAGCTTGTCGAAACGACCGCACCATAAAGCCCGCTCGACCCGGTACGTTTTTTACAAGCGGCTACACTTTGATAAATCAATGCTTCGCTCAACGAGCGATGAAATCCTGCGGTCGTTGAGTAATGAAATGTATCGAAACGACCGCTAATGCTCGTCCCGGTACACTTCGTTACTCGACGAGCGATTACGTCCTCGGTTGCTGAGTAGTTCTTCGATAGAAGAACGTATCGAAGCAACCGCCAGCGCTCGTTTCGATACGCACTTCGTGCTACTCAACGAGCGGAAGATATTTCGGTTGCTGAGCTTGTCGAAGCAACCGCTTTTAAGTGAAAGTGAATTTTTAAGATTCATTAGAGTTTGCTTCGCTCACTTCGTTCGCTCGCAAGGACGATTCAGTAAGTGTCATTACGAGGAATCACCCCGCCTGTGGCGGGGGGATGACGAAGTAATCTAAAGAAGCATTTTGAAGTTTGCTTTGTCATTCACCTGCGGATTATTCCTCGCAGAGACGAGCTGACTCATAATGTCATTGTGAGTCCTGCTATTGGTGGTACGAAGCAATCTCTTGTAGTTTAAAAAGGCGATCTATTTCACGCAGCGGTTGCTGAGCCTGTCGAAGCAACCGCCATCCAAAACAAGAAACAACCAAAATTTAATAAACTTGCTTTCATAAAAAAACAATATATTTATACAAGCAATTTCAATCTGGAAATGGAAAACATTAACTACGAAAAAAAATCACTAAAATTATTTCAGTCAATCAATCCTGATTATTTATCGATTGCAAAAGAATGCGTCGCTTTTGCAAATGCAAAGGGAGGTGTTATTGCTATAGGAATTGAAAATAATCAGGATTATCCACCGAGTAATCAAAAAATTCCCCAAGATTTACCGGAAAACATTCGGAAAAGAATTAGCGAACTCACGGTTAATGTTGGTATTGATGTAACTATTCAAAAATCCGAAAATGGAGGAGAATGGTTGAAGATACAGGTTCTACCTTCCCAGTCAACTATTGCATCCACAACAGATGGAAGATATTATATACGCGTATCAGACCAATGCAAACCAGTCTTGCCTGATGAACTTTCACGACTTTTTACCGACAAATCTGCTTTTATCTGGGAAACAAAGGTTGTTCAAAAAATAAAATTGCACCAATGCGACCAGAATAAACTTAAACATTTTGTAGAGGACGTAAAACAATCGTTTCGTGTTAGTGATTTTGTAAAACAAAAATCTATAGAAGAATTGTTACTGTATTATCATTTTATAAATGAAGATGGATATTTAACAAATTTAGGTATTTTATGGCTGGGTAATCAAAATCAAAGAAGTAATTTGCTATATGCTCCAGTCGTACAATTTATAAAATACGATATCAATGGTAATAAAATAAAAAAATTAGTCTGGGACGATTTTTCTTATAATCCCAAAGAGCTCATCCATGATATTTGGATAAAGATAGAGGAGTGGAGAGAAGGGGTTGAAATCTCTGAGGGCATATTTGGTAGAACTATTATTTATAACTATAATGAAAATGTAATAAGAGAATTGCTTGCAAATGCTATTGTCCACAAACCATATACTACAAGAGGCGATATTTTTATCAATTTATATCCAGATAGACTGGAAATTCATAATCCAGGATTATTGCCTTTGGGAGTAACACCTCAAAATATATTACATCAATCTGTGAGAAGAAACGAGCATCTTTCAAAAATTTTTTATGACCTTAATCTGATGGAAAGAGAAGGGAGTGGTTATGATAAGATATATGAAATTCTTTTAAGTGAAGCCAAAAAGCTTCCAGAGGTAGAAGAAAAAGATGATAGAGTCGTAGTAAGAATATTTAGTGCTATTCAGGATCAAAAGGTTATTACATTAATTGAGAAAATAAAACAGTTTTATCTGCTTAATCAAAAAGAGATTATCTGTCTTGGTATTATTGCCCAGAAACAAAGTATTATAGCTACAGAATTTGCTCGTGCAATACAGAGTAGAGATGATAAACAAATTAGGAACTGGTTGGGCAGATTAATTAAATATGAGATTATAAAGACAATAGGCAAAACAAAAGGAATGAAATATTTCATAAATCCCGTAGTACTTAAAAATACAGATTTAGAAAAAACCAATTTAATAAA
Source organism: Melioribacter sulfuriphilus (assembly GCF_051488685.1). NCBI lineage: Bacteria > Pseudomonadati > Ignavibacteriota > Ignavibacteria > Ignavibacteriales > Melioribacteraceae > Melioribacter > Melioribacter sulfuriphilus. Next base: position 228,175 of record NZ_JBPSEH010000001.1, on the reverse strand, counting down.
CATCGAGCCTCATCGTTTAAAAGCACTCATAATTGAGGATTTAAAAAATTATCCTCATTCAACTATTAAGGAAATACATAATCGAATTGGTAAAGAAATTTCAATTAGAAATTTAAGAACTTGTTTATATAATTTTGTTAAAAATGGAGAAATTAAATCTTCAGGAAGTAAAAAATTCCGCAGATATTTTATTGACGAAAATTGGGGGAAATAAATGCTTATTTTTTTGGTTATAAAATGGGAAAAAAGGTAACATATTATTTTATAAGGATTTTTATTGACAGAAGTATGGGGAAAAAAATGACAATTTTTATTGACACAAAAATAAAAAATCCAATTCACTTACTTTCAGCTCATTGTCATGATAATTTTCGAAAAAAATCTTTTTATTGATAAAATAATAATTACTGTTTAAAGTTTTAATACTTAGTTGAAATAATAAATTATAGAAAACACTACCCGCGGTTGCTGAGCCTGTCGAAGCAACCGCATTAGCAGATCCTCCATGTGATGTTCAATTTATGCGATTTAATGGAGGATAAAAAGAATGAAGAAGTACTAAATAAAATAGAGGGTAGAAATGAATCAAGTAAATGAACCAAAATCAATTTGGGGAGGAAATTGGACGGAAAAGAAACTTGAAGCGTTTGAAAATTATGTGTCTGCTTATCTAACTATAATGAATGCACAAAAGAGAAAATACAATGGCTGGCCTATAACAATTTATTTTGATGGCTTTGCCGGGAGTGGAGAAAGAATTTCAATGTCAGAAGAACAAAGACAGTTATTTTCTGAATACCTTGTAAAAGAAGATTTAGCAGTTTATAAAGGTTCGGCAGAAAGAGTACTCAGTATAAGTCAAAAATTCGATTATTACTATCTTGTAGATAATGATCTCAGAGCAATTGAAAAATTGAAAAATAAACTCTCATTCTTGAATTTGATTTTAAACAATTGTTATTTTATTCCCGATGATGTAAATAATCAGTTGATTAAACTCTCTGAAATTCTGAATCAAACGAGTGCTGCTCTTGTCTTGTTAGATCCATTCGGTATGCAAATTAACTGGTCGAGTATTGAAAAGCTTAAAGATAAAAGAGTTGATCTTTGGATTTTAATACCATCTGGTGTAATAATAAATAGATTTCTAGATAAAAAAGGGAAGTTGATATTTTCAAAGAAACTACAGTCCTACTTTGGGCTAACAGAAGATGAAATCCGAGATAGATTTTATGATGTAGAGACCGTTGAAACTTTATTTGGTGATGAAGAAAAGATTAAAAAAACAAATGACTCTATTCATAAAATTGCTGAACTTTATATAGAAAATTTGAAAAAAGATTTGGAGATTCGTTACGGATAAACCTTTGATATTGAATAACACGCGGAATTTACCTATTTATCATTTTGTTTTTGCATCAAACAATGAAACAGCATTAAATATTGCAAAGCAAATAATTAAGAAGAGAAATAAATGAAAACAACAAAGATCGAATGGACTGAAAAAGTCTGGAATCCAAGCATTGGGTGTGATAAAATTTCTGCTGGTTGTAAATTCTGCTATGCAGAAATTTTTTCCAGACGATTAAAGGCAATGGGCGTTGAAGATTACAAAGATGGATTTACTTTTAAGATATTACCGCATCGTCTGGAAGAACCGCTAAAGATTAAAAAGCCAACAAAATTTTTTGTTAATTCAATGAGTGATTTATTCCACGAACAAATGCCATTTGAATATCTTGATATGATATTTGAAGTAATAAAAAAAACACCACAACACATTTATCAAATACTTACTAAGCGAGATACACTAATGCTGGAATATTTTTCAAATCGAAATGTTCCCAACAATGTTTGGCTTGGGGTAAGTGTTGAAAATGCAACTTATAAAAAAAGGATAGATACACTAAGAGAAGTAAAAGCTTCAATCAGATTTATTTCATTTGAACCGCTTATTGGTTCCGTAGGTAAAGTAAATTTAAAAGATATTCATTGGGCAATTGTGGGTGGCGAATCTGGAAAAAAAGCCAGGGCAATTAAATCAGCATGGGTGAACGAATTATTTGAACAATGTAAAGAACAGGGTGTTGCATTTTTCTTTAAGCAATGGGGTAGTTGGGGCGCAGATGAAGTAAAACGAAGCAAGAAAGCCAATGGTAGGTTATTCAAAGGGAAAGTATGGAATGAATATCCATTGAGTGTGACCCAGAGATAGATAGTCTTGCGTATAGTTACATGGGCATCTTAATGATTAGTAAAAAATTATTACTAAATAAATATCTCTGTTTTAGTGATAAAAAAAGAAAATAATCACCGATTCCAGAGGAAACGCATAGGATGAATTGACGCTCGTTTCGGTACGCACTTCGTTCTACATTTCGATAAACTCAATGCTTCGCTCAACGAGCGATTACGTCCTCGGTTGCTGAGTAGTTCTTCGATAGAAGAACGTATCGAAGCAACCGCCAGCGCTCGTTTCGATACGCACTTCGTGCTACTCAACGAGCGGAAGATATTTCGGTTGCTGAGCTTGTCGAAGCAACCGCCATAACAATGAGGATTGTAGCCATGAAAGGATATGTATACATCCTTCGTTGTTCCGATGGGTCATATTACACAGGCAGTACAAATGATTTGGAACGCAGACTATGGCAGCACCAAAATGGTGAAGGAGCAAATTACACAAAGAAGAGACTTCCTGTAGAGTTGGTGTATTACGAAGAGTACGAACGAATAGATGAGGCATATTACAGAGAAAAACAAATTCAGGGATGGAGCAGGAAGAAGAAAGAAGCTCTTATAGAAGGTCGTTTTGAGGATTTATCTGTGCTTGCAAAAAAGCATGGAAAAAAGAAATAAATCGCTCGTCTCGGTACACTTCGTTACTCGACGAGCGGAAATCATCCCGCGGTTGCTGAGTAGCGAAGCGTATCGAAGCAACCGCCAGCGCTCGTTTCGATACGCACTTCGTGCTACATTTCGATAAACTCAATGCATCGCTCAACGAGCGGAACACCCCGCGGTCGTTGAGTAATGAAATGTATCGAAACGACCGCTAATGCTCGTCTCGGTACACTTCGTTACTCGACGAGCGATTACGTCCTCGGTTGCAGTGTAATTCTTCGATAGAAGAACGTATCGAAGCAACCGTCATTAGAAGATCTTCCATGTGTTGTTCAATTTATTCGATTTCAAGAAAAAAATTGTAGAAGCTAAAGAAATCATATCTGCCTTATTTTATATCCTCTGTAGTAAAAAGAAATTAACCACTCCTGTCCCAACTTGTTGCTGCTTTTAAATATGCCCGTCAATCTCTTTTTATTATATTATTATTACAATTTTTCGATGTGGACTATAATCGATAGTTCGCTTCTTTATCAATTGTATTTATTAAAAATATCGGGGTATTTATGAAGTTTTTAAAGTCCCTTACTTTCTGGATTTTTATAGGTTTTGCTTTCGGTATTTTGTTCGGTTATATATTTAAGGAAAGCATATTACCTCTTGCCAATCCAATGGCGACAATTTTTATCAATACCTTAAAAATGATTGTCATGCCAATCATTATCTTTTCAATTGCCAGTGGAATTCTGAATATCGAATCAGGAAAGGAATTAAAGAGGCTCGGTATTAAAACTTTTTCATATTATTTGATTACTACTGCTCTTGCTATCTTGACCGGTCAAATTCTGGTTTTACTTGTAAAACCCGGCTCAAATATAACCAATCTGGTTTCTGCTGAAGTGGATAATATACCTGCTACTGAGGGAAGCATTATCGATATTCTGATCAATATAATACCTACAAATCCATTCAAAGCTATGGCTGAAGGAAATGTAATACAGGTGATCTTTTTTATGATATTATTTGCTTTAGTTATTATGCAATTCGAGGATAAATACCGTACGTTTTTCAACGATTTTTTCCAGGGCGGATTCAATGTTATGATGGAAATGGTACGCTGGATTGTCTGGCTGGCTCCCATTGGTGTATTTGGTATCGTTGCAGGTATTGTTGCCGAAACTGGATTCGATGCAATTATTGGATTGATGAAATATTTCTTTACGGTTTTAAGTGGACTCCTTATTCACTCGATTATTACTCTACCGCTTATCCTCTCGCTCTTCGGTAATATGAATCCATGGCTCCATTTTAAGAATATGCTACTCGCTATTGAAACTGCATTTTTTACAAGTTCGTCAATGGCAACTCTGCCAATTACAATGGACTGCGTAATCAATAACGATAAAGTCGAACCTAAAGTAGCCAATTTTGTGCTGCCCATCGGAGCTACAGTCAATATGGACGGCACGGCGCTTTACGAAGCCGTTGCGGTTATTTTTATCGCACAGGCTTACGGTATTGAACTGACTTTTGTTCAGTTAGCAATTGTCTTAGTGACAACCATACTGGCTTCGATTGGTGCGGCTGCAATTCCAATGGCGGGATTTGTTATGATTACAGTTATTCTTAAAGCTGTTGGTCTTCCGCTTGAAGGGGTCGGATTGGTTCTTGCTGTCGATAGGTTACTCGATATGGTGCGTACGACTGTAAATGTATGGAGCGACTCGTGCGGCGCCGTGGTTGTAAATAATTTGAGCCGTAAAGAGATATTAGTTCGTTCTGATAGTTAGTTGTTTCATTTTTATTTTTTTATTAACGCAAGGCACTGAAATGAAAAAGAAGTTCTATATGGCAATTAGTTTTGTTTTTCTTCTTTTATCATGTAGCAATGAAAAAATATTCGTTAGAGACGAAATCGATCTATCGGGAGTATGGCAATTCCAGCTCGACCCTGAAAATGCTGGCATTGAAAAAAAATGGTACGACAGAAATTTGATCGATTCCATTTCGCTTCCCGGTACAACAGACTCGAATAAAAAAGGCTTTCTTAATACTGATACGACAACTCTACACCTGAACAGGGAATTCAAATATGAAGGTGCCGCCTGGTATCGCAAAAAAATTATTGTACCTGAAAATTTCAAAGGCAAACATATTGAACTGATGCTCGAAAGAACCAAACCTTCTATGCTCTGGATTGACGATAAATACATCGGTAATTCATTCCTGCTGCAGTCACCTCAGCATTACGACATCTCGAATGTTCTTACACCTGGAACTCATTTCATCACTTTGAGAATTGATAACGATCTGAAATTGACTCCTTACGGAAATGTCCATATCTACAGTGACGATACTCAAACCAACTGGAATGGAATTATCGGTAAAATTTATATCGAATCATGTGAAAAAACTTTTATAAAGGAATTACGCGTTCAACCTGAAATTAATAAAAACAAAGCAGAGGTTATTATTGGACTCGAAAATGGTTTAAAACTATCAACAGTCGATATTGAATTGAATGTTGCTATAGTTAATAATGGAGTTAAAGATGGACAAAAATCAGTTGAATATAAAATGCCTGCAGATTCAGTAATTCGCCTTGAATATATTTTTGAAGATGCTCCATTATTATGGGATGAATATAATCAGCCGCTTTATGAATTGACTGTTTTGATTAAGAGTAAAAAAATAATCGATAGTAAAACTGTGAAGTTTGGCATGCGTGAATTTAGGGCTGAAAGAAAACAATTTTCGATAAATGGACGGAAAACATTTTTGAGGGGAAAACATGAAGCGGCTGTATTTCCGTTGACAGGTTTTACTCCGACAGATGTCGAAAGCTGGATGAGAGTATTCAAGATTGCAAAAGCCTACGGTATCAATCATTACAGATTTCACAGCTACTGCCCGCCTGAAGCGGCATTCGAAGCAGCCGACCGCATCGGAATTTATCTTCAAGCTGAACTTCCATTCTGGGGAGGGCTCGAGTCGGATTCGATTGCATCAAAACTTAAAGCTGAAGGGATCGGAATACTCAGAAGTTACGCCAATCACCCATCTTTTGTTATGTTAGGAGCCGGTAATGAAATCTGGGCGGGTCACGACCGCATTGCAATGATTATTTCTGAATTAAAATCTATTAACTCCAGCTTGCTCTACACAACGGGAGCAAATAACAATATAGGATATCGAGCACCAGATGAAATTTCCGACTATTATATCGGCGCCAGGACTCCTTATTTGCATGATACTACTCTTACACACTTACGACTATCACAGGCATTTGCCGATTCTAAAGACGGCGGAATTCTCAATAGTTTTTATCCATCAACACAAATTAATTTTGACTATCCCGTAAGTCAAATCAGTATTCCTGTAATAAGTCACGAAGTTGGGCAGTATCAAATTTATCCTGATTACAATGAGATAATAAAATATACAGGTGTGTTAAAGCCGTGGAATTTAGAAGTTTTCCGCAAGAGAATGATTCAAAATGGATTGGCGGGCATGGATAAAGATTTTCAAAAAGCCTCGGGTGCATGGTCAGCTATCTGTTACAAAGCAGAAATTGAAGCTGCATTGAGAACTAAAGATCTTGCGGGTTTCCAGTTGCTCGATTTACAGGATTTTCCTGGACAGGGAACTGCTCTTGTTGGAATCCTTGATGCATTTATGGAAAGCAAAAATGTGGTGTCAATCGATAACTGGAAACAATCCTGTAACGATGTTGTGCTGCTGGCTGAATTCCCGAAATATTGCTGGCGATCGAATGAAAGTTTCCTGGCAAATATAAAAATTGCAAACTATTCGAATAAGGAAATTATCGAAAATGTTGAGTGGGAATTGACAAATGGAAAAGAAGTCATTGCATCGGGCAAAGTAAAAAATTACAAAACAACTCCGGGTAAACTTTCAGACGCTGGAAAAATCAAAACAAAATTATTTTCAGAAACACCAGTAAAACTGAATCTGAAATTGAATTACGGTCATTACAAAAATGAATATCCCCTGTGGGTTTATCCATCAGATAAAGTCGAACTAAATTTAAAAGATATTATAGTTACTGATAGGATCGACGATAAAATTAGTGCAGAACTTCGAAGAGGAAAAAAAGTACTTCTCTTTCCAGATCATAAATTGATCAAAGAAAAAAGCGTTGAAGGTTTATTCATCCCCGATTTCTGGAATTACGGCATGTTTAAACAAATTAGCGAAATGAACAAACGACCTGTATCCCCTGGCACTCTCGGAATTCTTACCGATCCAGATCATCCATTATTCAATAACTTCCCGACAGATTTTCACACCAACTGGCAGTGGTTCTCGATAATAAAAGCCTCTCGTCCTTTGATTTTGAATAAACTTACGGATTATAAACCAATTGTTAGTATGATTGATAACCTCGAACGGAACTACAGGCTTGGACTTATTTTCGAATTTAAAGTTGGCAATGGTTCATTGCTTGTGTGCATGTCGAATCTAAATAAAATTAAAGATTATCCCGAAGCGTACAATCTTTACAAATCGATTCTGAATTATATGCAGTCGGATAAGTTCAATCCATCGTATCGTATTGATGAAAGACAATTGAAAGAATTATTCTGAAAAATATTATCTGGAGCAACATACTTTCTGCGTTGTTTTATATTGTTGATTTGTTATAAATTCACTCGAGGACAGAAGATAAGTCAATTATTCATTGACTTCTTCTTTAAGATAAAAATGATTAATCAATCAATTGCTATTGTCTTCTATTCCTTGAAAAGAACGAGGGTCAATCCGACTCATATTAACTTAATTAAAAGATAAATTGGTTATATTAACATTCGTCATTTTTACATAAAAAGAAAAGAGGATTAGATGAAGCGCTTTGCAACCCTTCTGCTTGTTTTCCTTTTATTTTCTTCGATGCATTCACAGAATAAAAATACCTGCAAAACCGATCTAATTACGAATGTAATCAACAGAGAATTGACTTCACTGAATGGAAGATGGAATTATATTATCGACCCGTATGAAAACGGCTTTTATAATTACAGGCGTCAGCCGTACGATGAAATAGGCGATCGTACAGGCGGATTTTATTCGAACAGAAAACCAGTCGATAAAACTGATCGGGTCGAATATGATTTCGATTTAGCTCCTGCGATGACAATCCCCGGCGACTGGAATTCTCAGGTAAACGAACTTAAACTTTATGAAGGAACGGTCTGGTTCAAAAGAGATTTTCAAATAAAGAAAAAAGCTGGCAAACGATATTTTCTCTACTTTTGTGCTGTCAATTATGAAGCGCACGTTTATTTAAACGGCAAAAAACTCGGCGTTCATATCGGTGGTTTTACCCCGTTTAATTTTGAAGTGACCGAACTGTTAAATGAAGGCAGTAATTTTGTCGTTGTAAAAGTTGATAATAAAAGGAGAATGGACGGAGTGCCAACAGTCAATACCGACTGGTGGAACTACGGAGGAATAACTCGTGACGTTTATCTGATAGAAACCAACGATACGTTTATTCGTGATTTCAAATTGCAATTGAATAATAGCGATCCCGAACTGATTGAAGGTTTTGTACAACTCGACGGAAGCAAATTTGAGCAAAACGGAATTATCACAATCGCAGAGGCAAGTGTTAAGCATAAATTCAAAACCGATGAAAATGGATATGCTGAATTTAAGATACGCGTAAAAAACCTGAATTTATGGAGTCCCGAAAATCCATTTATTTATGATGTGAAAATCGAGACGGAAACTGATACGCTGAAAGATAAAATTGGATTCCGTACAATTGCCGTTAAAGGTACTGACATATTGTTGAACGGCAAGTCGATATTTTTACGAGGCATATGTATACACGAAGAGAATCCGTTAAAAACTGGCAGGGCATATAGCGAAGCCGAAGCCCTGATGCTGCTCAACTGGGCAAAGGAGCTCAATTGTAATTACGTACGCCTGGCTCACTATCCTCATAACGAGTATATGGTTAGAACAGCTGAAAAGTTAGGACTCCTCGTATGGGAAGAAATTCCGGTCTACTGGACAATTCAATGGGAAAACGAATCTACTTTCCAGAATGCAATGAGCCAGCTCGAAGAGATGATCGTCAGGGATAGAAACCGCGCAAATGTAATCATCTGGTCGATGGGTAACGAAACGCCCGTAACTGAAGAGCGAATTCGATTTATGAGTAAACTTGCAGAAAGAGCCAGAGAACTCGACGGCAGTAGATTGATATCTGCCGCGCTCGAAGTTCATCGTCGAGATAACGAACCATTTACTTACGTTGTTGACGATCCACTTGGAAAATATCTCGACGTGTTGTCGTTCAATGAATATATTGGATGGTACGACGGCAAACCCGACAAGTGCAGCAAAATTAATTGGGTATTCGGTTACGATAAACCCGTATTAATAAGCGAAACAGGTGCGGGCGCATTGCAGGGTTACAACGCTGATAACCTTACTGTCTGGTCGGAAGAACATCAAGCCTATTTCTACAAAAAACAAATTGAAATGATCAGTAAACAAAAACAAATAAAAGGAATGACTCCATGGATTCTTGTGGATTTTCGCTCGCCGAGAAGACAACATCCAGTTTACCAGAATTTCTGGAACAGAAAAGGTCTGGTTTCCAGCTCCGGTATTAAAAAGAAAGCTTTTTTCATACTGAAAAACTTTTACGACAAAATTCAAAACCAATAACCAAAAACCAAGAACAACGAACAAAGAACAAAGAACAACGAACAACGAACAACGAACAACGAACAAAGAACAAAGAACAAAGAACAACGAACAACGAACTACGAACAAAGAACAAAGAACAACGAACAAAGAACTAAGAACAACGAACAAAAATCACATGCGCACATTTGTATTGATAATATTGAGTTTCCACGGTATAATTCATCTATTCGGTTTTATAAAAGCCTTTAATCTTGCAAAAGTTGAGCAGTTAAAGAGTCACATTTCGAAGCGGGACGGATTGTTATGGTTAATAGCAACAATTCTGTTTCTGTCTGCAGCGATATTATATTCGCAAGATTTTTATTTATGGTGGGTGGTGTGTTCAGCGGGCATTGCAATTTCGCAGTTTCTAATTTTCAAGTACTGGCGGGATGCAAAATACGGCACGTTAGTCAATCTTATTTTGATTGTTCCAGTAATTGTGATTGCTGCAGATAGTTTGCCAGTCGGTTTTAAAGCCGAATTCAAGACAGAAGCACTCAAAAGAATTTCTTCAAGCGGACAAAAGTTGATTGTGACTTCTTCCAACATTGAACATTTGCCTTTGCCTGTAAAGAAATATTTGTTATATACGGGCGTAGTTGGAAAACCGCGCGTTTACAATTTCAAAGCCGTAACCGAAGGGGAAATAAAAACTTCACCCGATTCGAAATTTCTTAAATACACTTCTGTACAATACAATTTTATTGATAGTCCGGCACGTATTTATTTAATTCGGTCTTCACTTTATGGCATTCCTTTCGAAGGCCTGCATACTTATATCGATTCAAATGCTATTATGAGGATCAGGCTTGCGTCATTTTTTAATGTTGCCGAAGCAAAAGGTGATATTATGAATAAAAGCGAAACCGTAACTATGTTCAACGACCTTTGCCTTCTTGCACCGGGCGCTTTAATCGATAGAAAAATTAAATGGTTTCCCATTGATTCGCTTACTGTAGATGCGGTTTTTGAAAATGCTGGTAGTAAAATAAAAGCCCGACTCTATTTCAATGCAAAAGGTGAACTCGTTAATTTCGAATCCAGCGACAGATACGAATCGAGTGATGGTAAAACATACAGGAATTACAAATGGAGTACTCCTGTCAAAAATTATCGCAATTTTGGGGATGTAAAACTTGCGTCCTACGGCGAGGCTGTCTGGCATGAACCCGATGGAAAATTTATTTATGCTAAGATGTATGTTAAAAATGTCGATTATAATGTGAAATCATTCTCATCCGAAAAATAGTTTTTGAATATTTATTCTGTCCATTGCATCTAATCCGACGGAGTTAATATTTAATTGTGTATTATTACGTTCAAAAAAAATAGTGATTGATGAATCCTTACATACAAATTTTTCTGGGAAGTCTGTTGTTGAGTCTGGCTCATGCTTTGATTCCGAGCCACTGGTTGCCACTGGTAACAATAGGAAAAGCTGAAAAATGGTCACAGAAGGAAACTCTTAAAATTACTGCAGTAACGGGTTTCTCCCACACTTTAAGTACTGTAATCATCGGTATTGTTGTGGGAATTGTTGGATACAAGCTTTCGGAATCGTATCATCTGATTACACATTTTTTTGCTCCTGCTGTGTTGATATTTCTCGGACTAATTTACTTATCACTCGAATATCGCCATAAATTTATCAAACATCCTCACAAACATCATCACATTGATATCGATCATATAATCGATAAGAAAAAGAATAAAAGATCAATTGTGCTTACTTTAATGATTGCCATGTTCTTTTCGCCGTGCCTTGAAATTGAAATATATTATTTAAGTGCCGGAAGGATGGGCTGGAGCGGGATTGCTATCGTATCGGTAGTCTACTTTTTTGTAACTGTCTTCTTTATGATGCTACTCGTTTATCTGGTTGGAAAAGGAATGAATAAACTTAAATGGGAATTCCTCGAACACCACGATAAATTGTTTACTGGGCTTATATTAATTATTGTTGGATTGCTTGCATACTACATCGAATATTAATGCGTAGAAAAAGCTAAACGAACTATCATTTCAGCAAAAGGAGTTTTATTGTCTTTGAATACTTGCCGGCATTAAGTCTGCATAAATAAAGTGACGAAGCTGATTTACCAAATTCGTTCATCGACAATCTATAGGTGTGATTCCCTTTGATTTGGTGCTCGCTAATTAACGTTTTCAACTCTCTACCAAGTAAATCATAAACTTTTAATTCGACAAACGAATTTTCTGGCAGGTAATACTTTATTGTCGTTGAGGGATTAAATGGATTGGGATAACATTCAATATCAAAATTAGATGGATTTTCCATAACGATATCAGTGATAACAGAATTCTGAATTATAGCTGGTAATATTTCGGGGTCGTCAGGTGTATAATTATATGGTACTTCATAGTTGCAACCATCGACTGCAAGGATACTTGAATTTACGAGGTAATTGTTAAAAAGTAATGCATAGCCTTTTTCTACACTGTAATCGGACATAACTGCTTTGCCGACATTTTCAAAATAATTGTTTTCTACTCTAACCCAGGCACCCATTCTTGTATTGATTGCAGTATTACAATTCTTATAATAATTATTGAAAATATGAGCTCTACCGAATCGAATACTTGGAAGTCTCGACTCGCAATTATCAAATAAATTGTGGTGGAAGGTCACGCGTATAACTGTGTCGGCATATTGTTCATCTCCCGAACTAATAAGTATGGTTTTATAATGGTCGTGAAAGTGTGACCAGGAGACGGTAATAAATGAAGATTCGTTTTTAATGTCGAGCAATCCATCGTAATAATCGATACCGTGATTTCTATCGGAGAAAAATTCGCAATGGTCAATCCATATATTTTGCGATTTCCCGTTTATTTCCAGCGCATCCTGAGGTTTTACATGCGAAATTGTAATATTCTTCACAATAACATTCCGCGCGTTGTTGATTGAAAGTTCAATCCCTTTCAGATAATTTACCACTCCAGTACCAATTAATGTTTTATCGGAAGTAACAGTGACAACATCTTCTCCTTCGAGCATACCTTCAAATTGGACATAATAAGGTTGTGGGCTTCCAAGATATTTTTTCAGGTCGTCGAGCGAACGAGCTGTTACTGTATCCCCGAGTGCCCCGCCGATTAACGTAAACGTGGTTCCTCTGTCGTCCAGAATACCGGCATAGCCGATTAAGTTAGTGTCCTGTTGAATTCCCGAAGGCAGGAAACGTGCAGTAACTTCGACATTCTGCTCAATTTTAAATGTAAATATCGAGTCATTAGATGTGTGAGTTCCCATCCAGCAATCGAGAAAATAGCCCGGGTTTGGATGTGCCGTGAGTGTAATTTCTGTACCGGCATCGTAATAGTCTTTTACGGGTGTATACGAAACAGTTCCCCACTCTAAGTTATTTGTATTTATGTTTACTGTGTAAGATGGCGTACAGTTGTCTGGTAAAATTTCACCACCTAAGATCTTAAAATAATCGTAATTGCCAAGCCCTTTTTCGGCTAATGCTTCAATTCGAATTTTGTGACTTCCGCTTAGGAGAAAAACTTTTAGAGTATCAGATTCCCGCCAGTTTTTCCAGTCGACCGTGGTGGGGAAGTAGACTGTATCAATAATTACGTTGCCATCGATTACAAGTCGAGCATTCCGATCGTCGGTGCCACCAACTGCATAACGCCAGATGAAAGAATATTCTTTATTCTCCGAAACATAAATTTGCCAGCTGATGCTTTTACCAATGCCAAAGTCCGTATCTGCATAGCCTTCTCCTGTATAACCCGAAACGCTACTGTCGATTTTACCATCTACTGAACAAAAACCGATTTCATTTTCCTGAATTATTGTTTCCTGAGAAAATATCAACTGAAAACTTAGAAATAAAAATATCGGGATTAACTTTTTCATTGCTGAATTAAATTTAATTGGACGATTAAATTTAATTCGCAGAAATCACTATAACAAGTACTTAAAATTCAAGACTGATACCGATCGAGGGTAAAATTCCAATAGAAGATTGTACATCGACTTCCTTTTTTCTATCGTCCCAGCTAATTTCATTTGAACTTTTGTTGTTATAGATATTTTGAATGTCGATATAAGTAATTAATGCAAAGTTTTCGAAATACCATCTTTTGTCGACTCTTATATCGAGAGAGTGAAAAGGTTTGAATCTGAGTGAATTATATTTTTCAACTAACTGTTTGCCGTCTGGTTCAAAAGGCGTATAAGGATTTCCAGTGGCAAATCGGAATTTCAACGAGCCTTCTAAAGTTGAGTTAAAGATATATCCACCACTTAGATTTATTATCCATTTCTGGTCGTATTTGCCGGGTCTTTCAACTCCATCGAGTGCAGTAAAAATAGATTCGTTCCACGTTACGCTTAATATACCATAGTGAGGAATATCGGAAGATTTCTTCTGTATAGAGACTTCGATGCCTCTTGCAAATCCTTTTCCTGAACTGACAAGCGTTTCTAAAGCAAATGAAGAAAAATTATCGGTACTACCACCAAAGCCAGCTCCTGTGTTTGTAAGTATCAAATAAGGTCGCAGTTTACTGACCGGGTAGTCGTTATAATATTTATAATATGCTTCTGCTTTTAATCGCATGTCATCTCTTAATTTTAATTCGTAACCGGCAATCAACTGGTTTGCTCTGATTGCACGTAAGCTCTTGTTTTCTTCTGAACCTGCCAGCCATATATACGAAGGGCTTTGATAGTAAACTCCACCGGATATTGATATTGCCTGACTTGGGTCGAGCATGTAAGAAACAGAGACGCGGGGTGCAAGATAAAATCGTGAGGTTAAAAAGCTGTAATAATCTGCTCTCAATCCGACATTAAATAAAAACATCCCCGCCGTAGTAGAATATTGTACGTAACCAGCGTACTTACTATAACGTTCATTTAATTTCAGTTCGCCCACATTTAATGTGTCGCCGTATGAAGTTACAAATTGCGGGAAAAAAATATCCGTTTTGAATTTAACCGACTTTAATATAACTCCGAGATTAATTTCAGACCGATTGTTCAATTTGTAAACAGCATCGAACTTAAGCGTGTTTTCGCCTTCAATAGAGTTGTTTAGAAAAATTGGGGTTAAGTTCGTATCCTTTTGAGAAGCGTTGATCTCAAAAAAATTTCTGCTCAGAGATATATCGTAAAAACCTCTGTCGTAAATGTGACGGTAAGACAGCCCTGTTAAATACTCATTCTGATTCGAACCGAGTATACGAGAGTTTTCGTAGAGATCGTCGGAGTTATTGTTGTTGTATTTAACTTTGTCGAAAGCACCTAAGAACAAAAAACTGAGCGAGTTTTTGCTGTCGATCTTATGGTCGTATTTAGCGAGTGCGTCATAGTACTCCGGTACAAAATTAAATCCCGCAGCGTCGAAAATGAAGTCGAGATAACTTCTTCTGGCTGATATTATAAAACTGGAATTTCCCGATACAGGACCTTCGAAGTCGAGTCCGAACTGAGTGGCAGAGATCGTAGCTTTACCACCGAGACGGTCAGTACGTCCCTCTCTTAAATCGATTCTCAAAACAGATGAAATTTTGTCGCCATATGCTACAGAAAAGCCTCCTGTCGAAAAGTTTGTTTCTCTGACGAAATCAAGATTAACATAACTTAAAGGACCACCTGTGGCGCCCTGACTTCCGAAATGATTTATGTTTTGAACAGGATATCCGTTTACAAGATATAAATTTTCCGATGGAGCTCCACCGCGTACTATCAGGTCGTTGCGTCCCGGACTTGCTTGTGCAATTCCAGGTAGTACAGAAAGTGCTCGAATTACATCTTCAAAACCACCCGGCGCCCGACGAATTTCTTCGTAACTGAAATTTGCAGTGCTATTTAATTCGTACGGATCTGAATTGAAGTAACCTGAGCTTACTGTAACGCTTTCTATCTCGATTACCTTTTGTTTCAATTCAATCAATAATTCTGCAGGACGGACATTTGTTACGATTATTTCGGACTTAGTTATAGGTTCATAGCCTATGAAAGAAGCTTTTATTTGATATCTGCCAGGTTCGAGATTTCCTATCTCAAAATTACCATCAGCATCGCTGGCAGCTCCTTTATTTGTACCGATTAATACAATATTTACTCCAGGTAAAGGTTCTTTTGTGTCTCTATCAACAACCCGTCCGGTAATTTTTCCGTTTTGTGCAAATATTCCACACGATAATACGAATAAAATAATTATTAGATTTTTCATAACTTCGTTAAATTTTTTTTTTGATAAACGCATTCAAATTAAAATAGGTTCCGTTACTTAATGAAGTAATTGCAATTATTTTTTATATTTGCTTCAAAATTAAGCATTACTTTTATGACAGGCGACACTCTGGACATAGAGACACTCAATTACATTAGTAAAAATTCGCGTGATTTTTTTATCTGCATCTGGAAAGAGGGCGAAATTGAATTTTATTCGGATAACGTAAATTTGATTTTAGGCTATACAGTTGAAGAATTGAAAAGAATGAAAGAAGGGCATCTATCACTTGTTGCCGAAGAAGATTCAGAGTACCTGAGAAATCGGTTCCTCGAGTTTGATGGCGATTCTTCATTGAACAAACTTGAAATCGAATACCATTGCCTCAGCAAAAACAGTACGACACTTTATCTGAAAGAAATTGTCAGCTCGGTAAGAGATAACGAGGGCAATATAGTCAGGCGTGATTCTATCGTGTTCAACCTTACTGAAATTAAAAAGCAGGAAGTAGAACTACTGTCGGAAAACAGGAGATTAAAAGAAATAAATGAGAATAAGGACAAATTTATATCGATTATATCGCACGACTTGAAATCACCATTTACAACCCTGCTGGGATTTTCTGAAATTCTTCTGAACGAGAGGGATTTATCTGAAGAAGAAAGAAACGAATATATTCGTTACATCTACGAAGCTTCTAAGAGCGAATTGAATTTAATTAATTGCCTGCTCGACTGGTCGCGACTTCAAACCGGAAGAGTAAAAGTGGAAGCTTCGAGATTAAATGTGAGAACTACAATTGCAAACGCAATAGCAACGCTTACTGGCGAAGCCGTACGCAAGAACATTTCAATACATATTGATATACCTCCCAGTTTGTATATGTTCGCCGACGAGCGGTTAATCTCGCAGGCTGTAGTTATTCTGGTTAGTAATGCAATTAAATATTCTCACAAAGGTAAAGAAGTTCAAATTACGGCGCAGCGTTTTAAAGAAGGTATTATCGAAATTGTTGTTAAGGACGAAGGACTTGGCATCTCGGAAGAGAATCAGACAAAATTGTTCCGTATCGATCAGAAATTTGTTTTGGCCGGAACCGAAGGTGAAAAAGGGAGCGGTCTTGGACTTACTCTCATGAAAGAAATAATCGATAAACACAACGGAAAAGTCTGGCTCTATTCTGAAGAAGGAAAAGGAAGCGAATTCCATTTTACAGTGCCCGAAGCCAAATATATAATTTTACTTGTTGAAAACAATCCAGATGATATCAGTTGCATTACAAAGTTGATTAATGAAAATCTTCCGCAATTCGAAATCAAACTTGTCAAAAATGGCTACGACGTTATTAAGTTTTTAAAGGAAGAAATTCCTGCCGTTATTATTGCAAATCACGAAATGCCTTTGATGAAAGGGTTTCAACTGGTGGAAGCCGTTTATAAACACGATGCACACAAAAATATTCCATTTATTATTATGATGAATGGACAAGACGATGAAAATGCCAGGAAATATACACGCCAGGGAGTATTTAAGGTTCTTATAAAACCGCTTGAACCAGAAGAGTTTAAAAATACAATTAAAGATTCTTTATTTTTATGAGGGTATAAAATGATTGAAAGAGACGCGCACAAACGAAACTGGTTTGCGCTCTATACAAAACCGAGGCACGAATTTAAAGCCCAGCAACAACTTCATGAACTCTTTATCGAGCATTACCTTCCCGTAATTGAAGTTGTTCGTAAATGGAGTGACCGTAAAAAGGTTATTAAAGAACCACTCTTCCGTAGTTATATTTTTATTAAAGCCGATGAAAAAGAACGACTTATTGCGCTGCATCAACCTTCTATCGTCAGAACAATTTGCAGCGAAGGTAAGCCGTCGATTATTCCTGAATGGCAAATCGATAACATCAAAATTTTACTGCAGGAAAAACCACAAGTCTTTGTGTCCAACAAAATTGAGATCGGCACAAAAGTTAAAATAATCGAAGGACCTTTTACAGGAATTATTGGGCAGGTAACTCAATACAACAACGAAAAGTGGCTTTCTGTTAGTGTCGATCTTCTCAAACGCTCAATACTCTTAAAGCTTCCTGCAAACTGCGTGGTTAAACAGGTGTAACAGTTATGGAAATTAAAAGGATAAACGAAGTAAGTCCCAATGAAGAATTTATTGCTTTTTTGTTGATTTCGAAGGTCGAACTTAAAACCAAGAAAAATGGTCAACCGTATTTATCGCTGGAACTCAAAGATAAAACGATGACTTTTCCAGCGGTGATGTGGGAAAATTTCGACGAAATCAAAAATGAACTTGAGCCGGGGAGAATTATTAAAATTCAGGGTACAATTTCAGAATACAACGGCGAACAACAAATAAAAATTACGAGATTGAGGGTTGCAAATGAAACCGACGAAGTTCAGCTCGAAGATTTTTTGCCCGCATCTAAGAGGCCGCTCGATGAAATGCTCGACGAATTTAACCGCGTGACAGACTCAATTCAAAATGAATTTTTGAAGAAATTAATTGATTCGATTTTCGACGGCCAGCTCAAAGAACGATTTTTAATGACACCGGCAGGTAAATCGTGGCATCATGCATATCTACATGGTCTGCTTGAACATACACTTGAAATAGTAAAAATTTGTGATCTGATGGCAACTTTTCATCCCGAAATAAATCGCGACCTTTTGATTACGGGTGCTTTGTTGCATGATATTGGCAAGACAGAAGAGCTGGATTATCGAAAAGCTTTCGGATATACGGATAAAGGTAGTCTGCTTGGGCATATAACAATTGCAGCAATCGAGGTGGAAAAAGCAATCGATAAAATTGAAGGTTTCCCTGAAGAATTGAAGAATCAAATACTCCATTTGATTTTGAGTCATCAGGGCAAACTCGAATTTGCATCGCCTGTTGTTCCCAAAACACTCGAAGCTATTGTTCTCTACCAGTCTGACGAACTGAGTGCAAAAGCTAATGCATACAAGCATGCAATTCTTGCCGAAAGCGAGAGCGATAAAAAATGGACTAAATATATTTACCTGGCAGAAACTAATCTCTATATTCCCGATGGTCTCCAAAAAAACGAAACAGACGAGGGCAAAATTAACGAGGAAGGTAACCATCCATAAAAAGGCGGGGTTGTTATGAAAAAGCTAAATGTCGTTTTACTTCTATTATTATTACCTCTCTATGCCCAGATGGCTCAAACTGTCGATGAACTGATTTCGAAAGGCGATTCTTATTACAAATCGTTTGACAATCAAAAAGCACTTGAGCTCTACAATAGAGCCGAGAAGCTGGAGCCAGGTAATTATGAAATACTCTGGCGCATCAGTCGTGCTTATGTGGACATCGGGGAACACATGCCATCGAGTACAGATGAACAAAAGGACGAACAACTTAAAATGTTTCAGAAAGCTCTCGAATATGCCGAGAAAGCTGTTAAAGCTGCTCCTAATAAATCAGTTAATTACTTGAGAAGAGCTATTGCCAATGGTAGAATTGCCCTTTATAAAGGAGTATTTTCGGTAGCCTCAGTAGTAAATTCCGTCAAAGCTGACCTCGAAAAAGCAATTCAATTGGGCAACGGCGGCAACGACATTCAAGCAATTGCCCATTATGTACTGGCTCGTACGCATGCCAAAACCAGTGAAAAATGGAAACCCGCCCGATCAGTTCTCGGACTCGGCTGGGCAGATAATGAAATTGCCATTAAAGAATATAAAAAGGCGATCGAACTTAAACCGAATTTCGTAATGTTTTATGTCGATTATGCGCACTCATTAATTCGTGAAGATGACTATGAAACTGCTCGGAAAGTGTTAAATAAAGCTCTCGAAAGTCCAATTGAAGACGAAGACGATGCTATCAGAAAGCAGGAAGCCAGAGAATTGTTAAACAAAATCAAAAACAAATGATATGAAACGCGAGGAATTGAAAGAAGAATTTATTGAGAAACTAAGGAGTGCCGAAAAGTTAGTTTTTTTTACAGGTGCTGGAATTTCTGCCGAAAGCGGCATCGCTACTTTTCGCGGACAGGACGGTATCTGGAATAAGATGAAACCCGAAGAACTGGCAAACTTCGACGCTTTTCTGAGAAATCCAAAATTAGTTTGGGATTGGTACAAACACCGTCAAGAAATTATATCCAGCACAAAGCCGAATCCGGCTCATCTGGCTATTGCTCAGCTGGAAAAATACTACGACGTAACTGTAGTTACTCAAAATATCGATAATCTTCACAGAAGAGCAGGTTCATCGAAGATATTCGAACTACATGGAAATATCGAACGTAATTACTGTATCGAATGCAGGACTTTTTACAATTCGCCTGAATTAGAATTTCGGGGTGGTATTCCGAAGTGCGAAAAATGCGGTGGGTTAATTCGTCCAGATGTTGTCTGGTTCGGCGAAATGCTACCTCAGGATCAATTTAAAGGCGGCGAAGAGGCGGCAGCTTTGAGCGATATCTGTTTTGTTGTGGGTACCTCCGCAGTCGTCTATCCTGCAGCTTATATACCATTTACCGCCAGAGAATCGGGTTCATATCTTGTTGAGATTAATATTGAACCCACAGAAATCAGTAGCGTGGTGAACTATTCGATTTTCGAAAAAGCAGGCACTGTTTTGCCGCTGATTGTCGAAGCAGTTAGCGAAATTAAATCACCTCAAACTTAATTCTTCTTCAGCATAACTGTTTTCGGTTTCAAGCACACGGACTTTCACTTTATTAATATTCTCTGGAAGTCCGGCTTTTTTTATTCTGTCTAATAAATAAATACAAATATTTTCGGCAGTCGAATCAAAATCGACAATCACGGTTTTGCTATCGAGAGACCTTAAAAGATTCATTAATTCAGTGTCTTTTGAACAGACCATAAAAGAATGATCCATTTCTTCAATTATCGGGTCGATTATTCTTTTTAATTCATAGTAGTCGAGTACCATGCCGTTTTGATCCGTTGTGCCGTCAATTTCAACCATGCAGCGATATGTGTGACCGTGTAGATTTCTGCATTTCCCTTTATGAAAAGGAAGACGATGACCCATTTCCCATTTGAATTCTTTTGCTATTTTCATTATACACCTTTAGTTTCTGGTTTCCAGATATATTTATGCATTTGAAGCTGAAAACGGACATTAAGCTTGTCCTCCAGAATCCAGTTTACCAGCGTGACCGGCTCCAGTTTTCCAAATACGACCGAAAAGAGAATGCCGCATTTCTGGTCGAGTTCAAATTCTTTAATTTTTTTCAGACTCCATTCATAATCTTCTCGATCGCCGATGACAAATTTAACTTCGTCGCCAGGTTTGAGGTATTTGATATTTTCATAACGGTTTTTCTTTTCCATTTTACTCGAAGGGCATTTTAAATCCATGATAATCATAACACGTCTGTCTACTTTGTCGATGGGTAAGCTGCCACTGGTTTCGAGCATTACTTCGTAACCTTTATCGCATAATATTTTCATTAGATCGAGTGATTCTTTCTGAACGAGGGGTTCCCCGCCTGTGATTTCCACTAATTTGCAGCTGTACTGACTCACTTTTTCGATAATTTCTTCGATACTCATTTCAACGCCTTCATAAAAAGCATACTCGGTATCGCAGTATGTACATCTTAAATTACAATAAGTAAGACGCACAAAAACGCAGGGAATTCCAGCCCGCGAGCTTTCGCCCTGTATCGAAAAATATATTTCGTTTACCTTCAGCATAATCTTTTTTTTTTAACTGCTCAAAATAATAATATCCCGTGTCAGATTAAAGCTGGACTCTGGAGTTGATTTAGAATGAAAAAGAAAATATATTTACGAACGTTTTTTTTAATAAAATCAGGAAATCAGATTAATGGCTCATCATAAGTCGGCAATTAAGAGAATACGTCAGACAGAAAAAAGAACAAAAAGGAATAAAGCCGCGCTTTCTAAAGTAAAAACGTTGATTAAGAAAGTCTATTCTTCCGAGAATGTAGAAGTAGCTGAAAAGAATTTGAAAGAAGCTGTTTCGACTCTCGACAAAGAATCTGCCAGAGGAAGAATTCATAAAAACAATGCTGCGCGTAAAAAGGCCGCTTTGACAAAATTTGTTAACAAATTGACTGCCAAAGCCGAATAAAATCTTATTTAATTTGAATTTTCAGATTAAAGCCCTCCACTACAGGTGGGCTTTTTTATCTTCAATCGCATTAACCCCCTCCGCCTCTGGAATATAAAATCGCACTTTAAAGAGCGAGCCATCGGTATTGGGATTCTTTACAGTTTTGTTTATTAAGACGGAATGTTCTATCAGTAAATTCTCCCCGATTTCAGTGCCAAAAATATAAGTAGTTCCTTTTATCGTAACATCGTTCCCGATAACGACAGGAGAATCGTCGCTGCCTGTAATTCGAACGCCAGATTCGATTGCACAATTGTTCCCGATTTTAACCCGACCTTTTATAACGTCGTTCCAGAATATTTGTGTGTTGTCCCCGATTGTTATCTTTTGATTTTCAAAACAGGATAAATGCGCTCCATCGTGAATAATAATATTCCTACCGAGTTCAATCGAGCCGAGCAAAAAACAATTTTTGTTGAACTTAACATTGTAATTCGGTTTTACACCTTTACCAATATATGCACCTTTTCCTATTTCAATATCGAGAGGTTCTCCTTGCCTGTCCATTTCGAGTATATAATCGATAACCGCATCGTCGATAAAAAAGTCTTCAGGGTCGTGAATCATTACGATGTCTTTCAGTTTATTGTAAGCCAGCTCTCTTGCAATATTGTCCATCTCACGTAAAACAGATTTATTGTTGAAGCCCATAAGAACATACTGAGATTCTGGAGTTACGGCAGAAACTCTGTATCCATTCCGGTTAAATAATGATATCAGGTCTGTCAGGTAGATCTCTTTCTGGGCGTTGTCGCTCGATATTTTATTTATTAATTCCGAGAGCGGTTTGAATCGAAAAGCGAACACACCACTATTGAATTCCCTTATTTCGAGGAGCTCTTGTTTTGTAAATGAATATTTTTTCCCTTTGTAATAAGTGAAATAAGGTTCCGTGTCGCTTAAGTTCAGAATATCTTTATATTCGATTATTTCAATAACATTGCCTCTATCGTTAACAGAAGAATTGCCGTCGGCATCTTTATCTTTAACGCGCACAATTCTGCCGTAATAATTTTTCTCAATGTCTCCTTCGTAGATTCCAGTTAATACCATCATATCCGATGAGGATTCGAGGAATTTATTCCTGAAAAATTCAACAGTCTCAGCGTCGATTAATCCCATGTCGCCGGGAAAGATAAAAACATTTCCATTGTATTGAGTGGCATCGATTTTTTCAAGCGCAATTTGGACAGCGTGGCCTGTGCCCAGCTGCTGTTCCTGATATGCATAAATTAAAGATTCTTTTTTCCCTATTGTTTTAATTACGTCGTCAGCTTTTATGCCGACTACAAGAATTGTGTTAGCATTTTGAAGTCCGCGCTGACAGGCATTGTAAACCCGCTCTACTGTAGGAACTTCCCATATTTTATGTAACATTTTGGAGACTTTCGATTTGATTCTTTTTCCATGCCCTGCAGCAAGTATAATTGCTGTTTCTTTTTTTGTATTGTCAAATGAATCCGAATATTCATCTGTTAATTCCTTGAAATTATTATTGACGGACATCTAAAACCTCTGACTGGTTAATTTTGTAATTTTCGATTAATGAAAATAGTAAAAACTATCGAAGGAATTAATTTCTTTTACTATTTTTGTATTAAATTTTGCAAATCATCAGTGGGGTTTATATGAAAAAATTACTGGCAATTCTGCTTCTCTGTTTCATGATATCTAATTCTCATGCACAGAAAGAGGGATTTGGAATTGGAATTATGATTGGGGAACCGACAGGGATAAATGGAAAATACTGGCTTACCCAGTCGACTGCAGTTGACGGAGGAATTGCTTATTCATTCGCCAGAGAAAAAACAGCCGTTTCGCTCCATGCAGATTATTTGTATCATATTAACGACGTTTTCGAGTCGAGATACTCAATTCCTTTCTATTACGGTTTTGGATTGAGAATGAGATTTGTCGATGGGGCTGATAATTCATTCGGCGCAAGAGGAGTGGCAGGATTGGTATTCCAGAGCGATAAAATTCCAATCGATCTTTTCTTCGAATTTGTACCCGTATTTAATCTTTTCCCATCTACGAGTTTGGGACTCGATCTGGCTATCGGCGGACGTTACTATCTGAATTGATATGCCGTATAAATTTATTGAACATACGGCTGATATAGCTGCGGAAGTTTCGGGAAATTCTATTACAGAAATTTTCCTGACAGCTTACGAAGTATGGAAAGAAACTGTAGTTGAATCGTATGGAGTATCGACCGATCAGGAAAAAGAAATTCGACTTTCTGCACAATCCAATGAAGTTTTACTCGTCGAATTCTTAAGTGAACTGAATTATTTTCTCTTTACAAAAAAATGGTTTTGTCGGGATATTCCGTTTCTGGATATAATCGAAGAAGATAGTGGAATTAAACTGATAGCTTCTCTGAAAGGTGGACCGATTGAACCTGAACGGATTAAAATTGAAATTAAAGCCGTAACTTTTCATAATCTTAAAATCGAAAAAGCGGGAGACATTTTTAGAACGATTATAGTTTTCGACATCTAAAAATTTGTTTACACGGATAAATGATAGGCTTTCACCAAAAGATATCGATCGAAAAATTTGAAAAGAAAATTCAGAATTAAAAGAAGAAATTAAGGAGGGGGGGGTAATTATCCCCACCTCTTTGGCGATTCAGCTTCAGGAAGTTTTGAAACGTATTCGCGCACTTCGTTCATATCGGCAGTAGCAAGGGCAATTGAAGTGTCTGCAGCGCCGTAATAGATATAGAGAGTCTTTCCATCGGAATACCATCCGCAGGGAAACACAACATTGTCCACATCTCCTTTAGTTTCGTATGGTTCAAGCGGACCAAAAATCCATTCGTCGCTTCGTTTAAGAACTTTTGTGGGATTATCTTTATCGAGTAATAAAAGGCCTAATCTATAAAGTGACCCGCTGGCATTTTTCTTTACGCCGTGATACATAACCAGCCATCCTTCGGGGATCAAAAGTGGCGGGGGCGAAAGTCCAATTTTATTTGCATCCCACCAGGCGCCTTCACGGGCTTTGATTAATATTCGATGCTCGCCCCAGTGAATTAAATCGGGAGAATACGATATCCACATATGCGCAGCCGACTGAGGTGTTGAAATTATGGGGCGATGAATCATAATCCATCTGTTGTTGAATTTTATGGGAAATAAAGCGGCGTCTTTATCTTCGGGCGGAAGAATTGCACCGTATTTTTCAAAGGTTTTGAAATCTTCCGTCATTGCCAGCGAAACTAACGGTCCCCCATTTGAATATGCTGTGTATGTAATGGCGTATTTTTTCAATTCGTCGATGTATGTTATTCGTGGGTCTTCGATGCCCCATATTTCTTCTGGAAATTTTTCGGGTTCAGGTGCAATTGACGGTTTATCATCAATTTTCCAGTTCGATATCCCATCTTTACTGCGGGCTACAGTCAAATGCGAAATTCCCCTTCTGTCTTCAACTCGCATTAAAAGAATAATTTCGTCGCCTGCTTTTGTAACACCACAATTAAAAACTGAATTTGCTTCATACGGCAAATCATTAACTGTAATAATTGGGTTATCGGGAAAACGTTTAAATAATTCTTTTCTGGACTTTCTCATAACGAGCTCCCTTTTTTATTTATGAAAAGAATTAATGCTTTCAAATGTTTTTATCATGTTTTCAATTCTGTAAATTTCCGTAAGAGATAAAAGAAACGACAATGTAGATTCAGCACCTTGATTAAGATTA
This sequence comes from Melioribacter sulfuriphilus, assembly GCF_051488685.1. Classification (NCBI taxonomy): domain Bacteria; kingdom Pseudomonadati; phylum Ignavibacteriota; class Ignavibacteria; order Ignavibacteriales; family Melioribacteraceae; genus Melioribacter; species Melioribacter sulfuriphilus. The sequence continues at coordinate 202,517 of NZ_JBPSEH010000001.1, read as the reverse complement.
ATACGATCTACATGAAGGGCGTCGTAGCATCCGCCGGAATTTGGGTCATATAGTGGCAAACCCAGGTCATTCCTTCCGAGAAACCATTCAAAACTTGTTTTTGCCATATTGTACCAGTATTCATCACCGGTTATACGATACGCATCGGCACAAGCCGAAACTGCATCGTAAGCTGAAACAGGCTGCTGATCAAAATTGGCTTTCTTGCCATTCTTTGTGTACCAGCCTTCTGAGCCAATCGGTCTTAAATATCCTTTCTCCCTGGTTTGAATTTCCATCAGCCACCTTAGAGATTCAAGACCGATATTTTTCGTCTCGGAATTGTTCATTGCATGTCCACTCAATATTAAAGCTTGTGATAGTCGTGCATTGTCATAAGCGAGTATATTTTCAAACCATTTCCAGTTTTCGTCGGCGCAGTTTTTATAGAGAGTGACGAGTTTATCTACCAGTATTTCACGAATATTTAAAACCAGTCTATCGCCGCTCATTTTATTCAAATAATCGTTGATTCCAAGTAGAGCAAAAGCCCATGCTCGCGGCGAAGTAAGCTCTGTAATTGAATTGATCGATTCGTTAAATAATTGGTGCGCCCAAACCTTGAAATAATTTTTAGTGGATCTACCAACACTTGCGCCCAAAGCCCAGATGGTTCTTCCCTGTGCGTCGTCAGAACCTATTTCTTCAAGCCATTTGCGACTGAAGTCCATAAAATTTCGAAAGCGTTTTTTATCCGGGTTGTAAGCGAAATTGATGAAAGAAGCATAACTTGAAGCAAGTCTATAAATCTGTTCGTCAGCTATGCCGAGTTCATCGAGTAGAACTGTCAATAAATATGCGCGCGAATTGTCATCGAGGCAATATCCATCTTCAAAGCGCGGGAACGTATAATAAGCATGCTGAAAAATTCCTGTACTGTCAGATAGATTTATTAGATGATTAAAATTAAATGAGGGCAATTCCATTCGTTTTTCACTCAAGGTTTTTACGGGGAAATATCCGTTCGATTTTATTGCCCTTTGTCTTCTTGCTTTCTGGAAAGAATTCAAATAATAATGTGCGATATTGCTCCATACCATTTCGCGACCCAGCATATAAGCCCTTTTGCGAATCGAATGCCGAAGTGGTTCGTCCTCGAGTAATTTAATTATTTCACTGGCAATTGCTTCGTCATCAGCAAAAGGTACAAGTATACCGCGATTGTCTGCCAGCAATTCCTCCGCATGCCAGTATGGAGTTGAGATTACAGCTTTGCCGCAGCCAAAAGAATAGGATAAAGTACCGGAAGTAATCTGATTTTTATTTAAGTAAGGTGTAATATAAATGTCGGCGGCACCAATAAATTCTTTAAGTTCTTCGGCGTCGACAAAACGATTATAGAAAATAACATGATTTTTTATACCCAGGTCGTAAGCCAATCTTTCAAGACTCATTCTATACGATTCACCCTGTTCTTTTATAATGTTTGGATGAGTTGCACCGAGAATAATATAAACGAGATTGGGAAATTTCGAAATTACTTTAGGCAATGCTTTCAGGACGTATTCGATACCTTTGCCAGGCGAAAGAAGTCCAAATGTCAGAAGTACGTATTTACCTTCAACTCCAAAACGATCTTTATAGAAATTCGGGTCTACAAATGGCATGTCGGGTATACCGTGTGGAATCAAATCAATTTTATCTACAGGCACATTATAAATTTCTTCTAAAAACTTTTTACCCTTTTCTGTCATAGTAACGAGACGAGAGGAATAAGCAATCAACTCTTCCATTACACGCCGCTGTTCGACACTTGGTTCTGAAAGTATTGTATGAAGAGTGGTTACAACCGGCATCTTAAGATCGCGAATCAATGCAAGAACATGACTGCCGGCGTTGCCTCCAAAAATACCAAATTCATGCTGGACAGAAACGACATCAACATTGTTGTAATTTAAAAAGTCTGCTGCCTTCCTGTAGGTATCGATGTCCTGTTTAATTATTTCAAAGCGAACTTCAGGTGGATAATCAAATTTCTTATCTCGATCACTAATAGCTACCACAAATCTACCAGCATAAAGGTGTTGTTCAGAAATAGAATTGTACAGGTCATAAGTAAAAGTGGCAATGCCGCATTGTCGGGGGAGATAATTACCGACAAATGCAATTTTGTTGATATTATGCTGTCCTAACATAGAGTACCCCTTCGTTTGTGAAATAATTCCTGTCGGTAAATAAAAATGAAATGTCGGTTTTTTTTAAAATTGAGTATAATTTTAGGTTCCTGAAAAATCTCTGATAAAATTTAAATGACTGCTGAGATCAATCGATTAAAAAAAATTGCCAGCCATCCGATAATAAAAGCAGATTGAATTAGTTATAAGAGTTAAATGCGGAAAATTCTCAATTTAGGGTAGTCTATGGATAAAAATATCAGAATCCTCCTTGTCGAAGATGCCGGCGTTATGCGGCAAATGGAAATCAAAACATTAAATTCACTCGGATATGTAAATATTGTAGAAGCAGAAAACGGTGTCCATGCCGTTGAGTATCTCAAGGATAATCCGGAAGTCGACTTGATTATAAGCGACTGGAATATGCCACAGATGGATGGTTTTGAATTGCTGAAGTGGGTTAGAGAAAACCAATCTACTTCAAAAATCCCATTTTTGATGGCTACAGGAAGAGGCGAAAAAAAAGAGGTCGAAAAAGCCAACGAAGCTGGAGTTAGCAGTTTTATCTCTAAACCTTTTAATAAGGATGAACTTCAGGAAAAGATAAACGAAGCCTTCGGAATAAAAACCGAAGATAAAAATAAAAAGAAAGAGTCCCGCCTGACAAGCAATGGAAAGGTGAGAATTAAAGCAATCCATATTCAGATTACAGACCATCTCACACTCGGGGTAATGAAGCATTTAATTAAGAAGGGGGAATTAAATCCAAAGCATTTTGAGCTGGAAACAGAATGTATGCCCTCGTGGAATGCAGTTGCAAAAGCGCTCGAAGAAGGTTCTGCTGATGTTGCCTTCATACTGGCGCCGCTTGCAATGGATCTATATAATTACGGTGTGCCATTAAAATTAGTATTATTCGCACATAAAAACGGAAGTTGCTGTGTAAGGAATAAGACGGGAGAAGAGGAAAGTCACGGTGCGGATTTCTTTCGTGGAAAGTCTTTCTATATTCCTCATACTATGTCGATTCATAATATGCTGGGGCATATTTTCTTCAAGAATATTGGACTGAATCCGGGCGTGACGGGACAAAAAGGTGTTGATGTGGAATTCGAAGTAGTGGCACCCATTAAGATGCCCGAATTTCTGGCAGGCAATCCCGATGCAAGTGGTTATTTAGTTGCCGAGCCGCTCGGTACAAAAGCCATTGCTTCTGGAATTGCCGAACTTCAATTTCTATCGAGCGAACTGTGGGAAAATCACCCCTGCTGCGTGGTTACATTTCAGGAAGAATTGATCAATAATTATCCGGAAGCTGTGAAAGAGTTTACTGAAATGCTCGTCTACAGCGGCAAGTTTATCGAACAAAAACCTTCGACGGCAGCAGAAATTGCGGTTGAATTCCTGGATCCGAAAAAAGAACTCGGCTTGAAAGTGCCCATTCTCAAAAATGTACTGACCGAGCCGAAAGGGATCAAAACAAATAATTTATATCCGGTTGTTCAGGACCTCGATTTTATTCAACATTACATGCACGATAAAATGGGAATCGGGTCGATTATCGACTTGAATAAATTTGTCGATAAACGGTTTGCCGATCAAGTATGCAACGGTAGCGACAAGGCAGCGGCAAGAAGTTATGTAAGCGAAATCGACCTGGCATCGAAAGCAAAAGCCCTCCTCGTTAAGGGCAATTCAGGCCAAAGAGATAGTAAAACCAAAGCGGTACTTAATATGGAAGGTAAATATCTCCGTTTCACACTTGGAAATGAACATTACGGTATTGAGATTCTGAAAATTATCGAAATAATTCGCCTTTTCCCGATTACTCCTGTCCCAAATACATCGTCTTATGTAAAAGGCGTAATTAATTTAAGAGGAAATATAGTTCCTGTAATCGATTTGAGATTAAAACTTAACATGCCTGAAAAAGAATACGACGATAAAACACGAATTATAATTGTCGAAGATGAAGTCGATGGCTTATTGATAAGAGTCGGTTTGATAGTCGACGAAGTAGAGGCGGTCTACGATGTAAAAGCTTCAGAAATCGAAAATGCTCCCGACTTTGGCAATGGCAACAGCGACGAGTATATAATGGCGCTGGCTAAAACTGAGTCAGCAATCTTTATACTTCTCAACATGGGAATAATCCTAAAGCCAGAGAAATATCAGAAGGCAGGATGAAGAAGTTCACACGCTTTATTTTTTATTGACTATTGATCGGTTAAAATTTATCTTTGCAGTCAAATGAAACTAAATTTAAATATCGCTTTTGTTAATTTGTTCTGGTGGTGGTGGAGATATTCTTCTCTGCCGTCCTAGGACTTTAAATATTTTTATGTCATTAAAGCCGTGGATGGTAGAACCGTTCACGGCTTTTTTGTTATATGGATTTTTATTCTACACTAAATTAAACGGAGGTTAAAAAATGTCGGACAACAAAATTGTTTTTCTCGAGCAATCGAAAATGCCCACCCATTATTACAATATTCTTGCAGATTTACCAGTGCCAATGGATCCACCTTTAAATCCTGTTACAAAACAACCTGCCGGACCGGAGGATTTATCGGCTATTTTCCCAATGGACTTAATTATGCAGGAAGTATCTACCGAAAGGTATATCGAAATTCCCGATGAAGTGAGAGATTTATATCGAATTAGTAGACCTACGCCTTTAATTCGTGCGGCAAATCTCGAAAAAGTACTTGACACGCCTGCAAAGATTTACTTTAAGTATGAAGGTGCAAATCCGACTGGCAGTCATAAAACAAATACTTCTTATGCGCAGGCTTATTACAATAAGAAAGCAGGTATTAAAAAGCTGGTAACTGAAACTGGTGCTGGACAATGGGGCAGCGCTCTTTCGATGGCTTGTAAACACTTTGGACTGGAATGTGAGGTCTTTATGGTGAAAGTTAGTTATAACCAAAAGCCGTATCGAAGAACATTCATGAAATTGTTCGGTGCTACTGTTCATGCAAGTCCGACAAATTTAACAAACGCCGGTAGAAAAGTGCTCGAAGCCGACCCTGATTCACCAGGATCGCTTGGTATTGCAATAAGCGAAGCAATTGAAGTTGCAGTGCAGCGTGACGATACTAATTACAGTCTGGGCAGCGTATTGAATCATGTTTTGTTGCATCAAACCATTATCGGTGAAGAAGCCAAATTACAAATGGAAATGGTTGACGACTATCCCGATATCGTTATTGGATGTGCCGGTGGTGGTAGTAACTTTGCCGGTATAGCATTCCCGTTTGTTAAGGATAAACTCAGTGGTGCTAAAAAGAATCTCGAAGTTATTGCAGTTGAACCTGCATCGTGCCCATCTTTAACGAAAGGCAAGTACGAGTACGACTTCGGTGACGAAGCGGGAATGACACCTTTGTTGAAAATGTATACTCTGGGTCATGATTTTATACCACCTAAAATTCATGCAGGCGGACTTAGATATCACGGCATGGCACCTTCGATTTCCCTACTTTATAATCAAGGAATTATTTCAGCTTCTGCTTACGAACAGCTCGAAGTGTTCAAAGCTGCACAAATCTTTGCACAAACAGAAGGAATTGTACCGGCTCCCGAAAGTTCTCATGCCGTCAAAGAAGTTGTTGAACAGGCGTTAAGATGTAAAGAAACAGGCGAGGCTAAAACAATATTGTTCAATTTATCTGGTCATGGATTTCTTGATCTCGGCGCATACGAGCTGTATCTGGAAAATAAATTGAACGGTGCCTGAGGAATTAATTTCGTTTATGAACGCAAAACGAATTAGTTGAATTGTTAATTTGCAAAGACGAGGGATTTAAATAGTTTACATCATTGTCTCACAAAGACAATTCAGTAAATGTCATTACGAGGAGTCCCCCCGCCATAGGCGGGGGGATGACAAAGTAATCTAAAGAAGCATTTGTTTGAGTTTGCTTCGCTCACTCCGTTCGCTCGCAAAGACTGGATGACTCATTCTGTCATTGCGAATCCCGCTGAAGGCGGACGAAGCAATCTCATGTAGTTTTAATAAAGTGCAATTTGACTCACGCAGCGGTTGCTGAGCTTGTCGAAGCAACCGCTACGAACTCGTTACGATATGCACTTCGTGTTACTCGACGAGCAGCTGCATCCTGCGGTCGTTGAGTGTTCTTCAATAGAAGAACATATCGAAACGACCGCCTGAGCTCGTTTCGATACGAACTTCGTTCTACTCAACGAGTTTAGAAATCTGCGGTTGCTGAGCCTGTCGAAGCAACCGACATAGTAAAAGAGAATTTTTAGAATTTTTCAGAGTTTGCTTCGCTCGTTTCACTCGCTCGCAAAGACTTTTGGGAATCATTCGACAAGACAGACCTGAAACTGTCATTGCGAGTCCCGCCGAAGGCGGGACGAAGCAATCTCATGTAGTTTTAATAAAGTGCAATTTGACTCACGCAGCGGTTGCTGAGCCTGCCGAAGCAACCGCCCAAGCTCGTCTCGATACGCACTACGTGCTACTCGACGAGCGCTGCATCCTGCGGTCGTTGAGTGTTCTTCGATAGAAGAGCATATCGAAACGACCGCCTGAGCTCGTTTCGATACGAACTTCGCTCTACTCAACGAGCTTATAAATCTGCGGTTGCTGAGCCTGTCGAAGCAACCGACATAGTAAAAGAGAATTTTTAGAATTTTTCAGAGTTTGCTTCGCTCGTTTCACTCGCTCGCAAAGACTTTTGGGAATCATTCGACAAGACAGACCTGAAACTGTCATTGCGAGTCCCGCTGAAGGCGGGACGAAGCAATCTCATGTTAATAAAGTGCAATTTGACTCACGCAGCGGTTGCTGAGCTTGTCGAAGCAACCGCTTACGTAAAAGTAAACTTTTAAGGTTATTCAGAGTTTACTTCGCTCGCTCCATCCGCTCGCAAAGACAAGACTGATATGCACGTTCACATAGACTTATAACAAAAGCATAAATTCCAGCAAAAGAACTCCCCAACTCCCGCACAACGAACACCAAAACTCCCGCACCACGAACACCCAAACCCCATTACAAAAATCCCCCAAACCCTTAATAATGAGAATCTTTGATGAATTATCGATATCTTAGCATATCGAAAAAAATGAAAAATTATGATTCTAACCGTAACAATAAATCCTTTACTTGAAAGAAGAAAATTCTTCGAAGAAGTTGAACTGGGAAAATCTTATCGATGTAAAAATGAAGCCTATGCAGCTGGTGGAAAAGGAATAAACGTTAGCCGTCAGTTGAATTATTTCGGAATTCAAAACATGGCACTTACTTTCTTGGGTGGCAATAACGGTAAGATACTTCGTTCCGTATTGACAGAAGAAAAAATAAATTTCACAGCTCAATCAATCAAATCCGAGACAAGAGCTGCTGAACTTATAATCGAAGAAAAAAATAAGCGAGTGACTACATTTTTTGGTTTAAACAACGAAGTAACATCCAGTGAAGTAGAAGAATTCAAATCGAAACTCGATAAAATGATAAAAAATTGTTCGATTGTAGTTTTCTCAGGCAGTTCTCCATCGGCAAATGCAAATTCAATTTTTCCATATGGGATAGAATTAGCCCATAAATACGATAAGATTTCAATCCTCGATACTTACGGCCCTCATCTCGAAGATTGTCTTAACGCAGTACCAACAGCAATTCACAATAATAAGAATGAAATTGAAAAATCGCTCGGCATCTCGCTTTCAAGTGAAGAGGAGATCCGCAGCTATATGAAACATCTTTATTCGAAAGGAATAAAGTTAATTTTTATAACCGACGGAGGCCAACCATATTACGCTGCCAAATTTGATTTTCATTATAAAATTTTTCCTCCAGAGATAGATGTTTATGATGCAACTGGAAGCGGTGATTCTTTTGTAGCAGGTATTGCATATGGACTGGAAAAATCAATGGTCTTCGATGAATTTATTCGCATTGCAACGGCAACTGCATCGGCGAATGCTTCCAAACTAGAGACCAGTGCTGTTTCCGTCGAAGAATATTCGGATCTAATTGAACTAGTTAAGGTAGAGCCGATTGGAAAGAAAATGAAAATTATCGATGACACGCCGAGATATTAAATTTGTTTTTTATCTTTTGCTTCTCTTAAGCATTAATACTTTTTCTCAACCAACAAATAAAATTTTGTTTAAAGGAAATAAACTATTTAATTCGGAAACATTACAAAGTCTTCTTGACTCTGTAATTCAAAGAGCCAAAAACAACTCGATTAAAGCCGCAATAGAAAAATTGTATTCATACTACGGCTATTATCACACGGATGTAATAATCAAGAAATACGAAAATGATAAAACCCAGATAGAAATCGACGAAGGAAATCCAACATTTATAAATAAAATTTTTGTGGATGCTCGAGATTGGGATTCAACTTTTATTACCGACGTAATTAACGAACTTCAAGGAAAAATATTTTCTGTGTTGCAATTCGAGGAATATGTCGATCGTCTGCTGGATTACTATGAAAGACAAGGCTATCCATTTGCTAAAATTGAGATCGCTTCCATTTATTTCTTCGAAAACCAGAATAAACACTTTGCGGATATTTATCTAAATATAGATAAAGGTATTTTAGCGAAAATTGAAAAGATAGAAATAGAGGGTAATAATAAAACAAAGAAATATGTCATACTGAGAAACGCAGGAATATCTGCTGGCGAAATTTTTACGCGTGATAAAATAAATAAAATTCCAGAGCGATTGATGAGGTTAAAATATTTCGATACTGTGGAAAAGCCTGAATATTTTATTAATAATAAAAATGAAGGTGTACTGAGAATAAAAGTAAAAGAAAAACAGACGAACCAGTTCGACGGAATAATCGGATATGTACCTGCAGGCGCATCAGGAAAAGGTTATGTGACGGGACTGGTAAATGTTGGACTCGGAAATATTTTTGGTACCGGAAGAAATCTTTCTTTCCGCTGGCAAAATGAAAATCGTAATTCGCAGGAGCTCGAAGTCAACTATCTTGAACCATGGCTTTTGGGTTTCCCTTTGAATTTAAGTTCGGGATTGTTTCAGAGAATTCAGGATTCAACTTACGTACAAAGAAATCTTTCTGCCGAACTAATATTTATTGCTTCCGAAGATGTAACGGGCTCAATCTCGGTTGCGCATCGTTCAACTATTCCTACTGAACGCAAGATGAAAAGTTTTACGGTTTATAATTCTACTTCATTGATTACCGGTGTTAATTTAAGTATCGACACAAGAAAGAATGTTTATTCTCCACTGAGTGGAATTTTGTTTAACAATACTTATAAACTCAACTCAAAAAAAATAAACGGACCGGCGGAATATCTACCTGAAAAACGAAACTACAGTTTGCAACAATTCGAAGTAGATTTCAGTTATTATCTTGAAATATTTCGATTGCAGGTGCTTGCCTTTGCTTTTCATGCACGCGAAATTCGAGGCGATAATATCGAAGTAAGCGATATGTATTTGCTCGGTGGTTCAAATACATTACGCGGTTACATTGAAAATCAATTTGCCGGCAAAAGAATTCTCTGGTCGAATATTGAATACAGATATATTCTGACCCAAAAAACTTATGCGTTTCTCTTTTTTGATACTGGATATTTCAAGCGCGATGATATTTCGGATTATAAATTTGGTTATGGAATGGGAATTAATTTCGAAACTGCATTCGGTATAATGAGTGTCAGTTTTGCTCTTGGCAAAGGCGATTCTTATCGAGAGGGGAAAATTCATTTCGGAATAATTAATGAGTTTTAATATGAACCTGAAAGAGTTTGATAATTCTTTCTTGAAAAATGATGGTGAATTCATTGCTGGAGTGGACGAAGCGGGTCGAGGACCCTTAGCCGGGCCAGTTGTTGCTGCTGCTGTTATTTTTAATTCATGGGTTTGGAATGACGAAATTAATGATTCAAAGAAACTAAGTGAAAAAAAACGACAACTACTTTTTGAGTGGATTATTAAAAATGCACTGTCGTATGGAGTGGGAATTGTCGATCAAAAAGAAATTGATCGGATAAATATATTGAATGCAACTTTGAAAGCTATGCAATGCGCAACGAATAAATTGAGCGTGAAACCTCACTTGATATTAGTCGATGGTAATAAAAAATTCGACACTGAATTTGAATGCCGCACAATTGTCAAAGGAGATACAAAATCATTTGCAATTGCTTCGGCTTCGATTCTGGCAAAGGTAACTCGTGACGAAATTATGAAGAATTATGCTTTCTATTATCCTGAATATGGATGGTACAAAAATAAAGGCTATCCTACGAAAGAGCATTACGATGCAATTAAGCGATATGGGATAACTCCAATCCATAGAAAAACCTTCTTAAAAAATATTTTTGATAATTCCGAATGACATTCATTTTTTAAGAGTTTGCTTCGCTCACTCCGTTTTTTTGCAAAAACAAGTCAGTAAATGTCATTACGAGGAATCACCCCGCCATAGGCGGGGGGATGACGAAGTAATCTGAAGAAGCATTTGTTTGAGTTTGCTTCGCTCGTTTCACTCGCTCGCAAAGACAAAGTGGAGAGGCTCTTTAGCAAAGCCAGGATCAATTGTAATTTCTCATTTGTCAATACAAAATATTTTTCAATTGTACTTTTTAATAAATAATTTTACATTCATATAGCATTAGAGTCTCTCTAATGAAGAAGTATTACGTTTATATTATGACTAATAAAAATAATACAGTACTTTATACCGGTATGACAAATAATCTCATAAGAAGGGTTTATGAGCACAAATGCAAACTAATAAAAGGATTTACGAAAAGATATAATTGCACAAAACTGGTTTGGTACGAAATTCATGATTCACCTTATAATGCAATTAGAAGAGAAAAGCAAATAAAAGCAGGCTCACGAAGAAAAAAGCTCGAGCTTATAAATAATATGAATCCCTCCTGGCGCGACTTATATAACGAATTAATTTAACGTCAGGATTAGCATTGTTAAATTGAAAAAACTATGTACGAGAGTTTGCTTCGCTCACTCCGTTTTTTTGCAAAAACAAGTCAGTAAATGTCATTACGAGGAATCACCCCGCCATAGGCGGGGGGGATGACGAAGTAATCTAAGAAAGCTTTTGTTTGAGTTTGTTTCGTTCGTTTCACTCGCTCGCAAAGACTTTTGGGAATCATTCGATAAGACAATCCTGAGACTGTCATTGCGTGTCCCGCCGAAGGCGGGACGAAGCAATCTCATGTAGTTTTAATAAAGAGCAATTAAGCACACGCAGCGGTTGCTGAGCTTGTCGAAGCAACCGCTTTCGTAAAAGTGAACTTTTAAGATTATTCAGAGTTTGCTTCGTTCGCTTTACTCACTCGCAAAGACAATGTTGATATACTCGTACGTAAGGACTTACAACAGAAGCATATTACCATAAAACAAAAAACTCCCCACCTCCCGCACCACGAACACCATAACCCCCGCACACCAATCCCTTTTTAACTATAAAATAGTTTTACTATTTTGGAAGTGCTATTTAGAATAAATAAACAATGAAACTACCCAAACATCGATATGGCAGAAAATTAAATTTTAGAGATAATCTCTATAATTTTTTTGCTACCATTACAGGACTTACAATTTTCAACATCGAATTCTTCAAACAAGCATTTCTGCCTCCTTATGAAATTCCAGAAATTAAAAAGCATATGGACGAGCTGGGTGTCAAAACTTTCGGCATTGTAAGCGTCACTGGATTTATCATCGGCCTGGTTCTTGCAATGCAGAGCCAACCTGTTATGGCACGATTCGGTGCATCAGATTTTCTGCCTGGAATGGTTGCTCTCTCCGTAGTCAGGGAGTTGGGACCTGTTATAACTGCGCTCATTTTTGCCGGTCGTGTCAGTTCTGGTATCGGTGCAGAACTCGGCTCGATGCGCGTTACTGAACAAATCGACGCAATGGAAGTTACAGGCGTTAACCCGTTTAAATACTTGATAGTAACTCGTGTAATTGCAACTACAATGATATTACCAGTACTTACAATTTATGTGGTCGTTATCGCTATTTTTGGCGGCTACCTTGCTATCCTAATTACAGAAAGTATTAATTTCAGATACTATATCGACTCGGTTATAAGGTCAATTGAATTCGGTGACTTTGTCCCTGGAATTGCAAAAACATTTGTATTTGGTTACATAGTTGGAATTGTCGGCGCATACAAAGGATATACAACCGAAGGAGGCACCGAAGGAGTCGGAAGAGCTTCGACTACTTCAGTTGTTCTTGCTTCTCTTCTGATTTTAATTTTTGATATGATTTTAGTAAAAATTACTTTATGGTTATGGCCAACGCTCGGGTGATCGAAATAGAAAATCTTAGTAAAAGATTCGGACAACTGGTTGTACTCGACAACATTTCACTTTATGTTTCGAAAGGTGAAAACCTTGTCGTCTTCGGAAGAAGCGGACAGGGCAAAAGCGTGTTGCTTAAATGCATTGTCGGTTTATTATCTCCCGATAGCGGCAATATCTTGGTTGATGGGAAAAATATAGTAGCTCTTAATTTGAAGCAGTTGAATGAAGTACGAAAAAATATCGGTTTCTTATTTCAAAGTGCAGCTCTTTATGATTCAATGACCGTAAGGGAAAACCTGGCATTTCCTCTCAAAAGAAATTTTCCGAATCTTACTGATAAGGAAATTAACGACAAAGTGGAATATACGCTGGAACTTGTGTCGTTAGAGCACGCAATCAATAAAATGCCATCTGAATTATCGGGTGGAATGAAAAAAAGAATTGGACTTGCTCGCTCGATTATTACAGAGCCGCGCTTGATGCTCTACGACGAACCAACTACCGGACTCGACCCAATTACCACAAAGGAAATCAGCGAGTTGATTCTAAACCTTCAAAAAAAATTAAATATGACTTCTGTTATTGTTACTCACGATTTGATTTGCGCAGAAATTATTGCCGATAGAGCAATCTTTCTGAAAGATGCTAAGATTGCTTACGAAGGAACAATCGATGAACTTATTAAATCGAACGACCCGTTCCTGAAAAACTTTTTTAGTCACGAATTAATTAAAGCTTAGTGAGGTAGTAATGTTAAAAAATCTGGAAGGAGCACGCCTGGGGCTATTTATTTTTATCGGTACAGTTCTTCTGGTAATATCAATTTTTTTAATAGGGAATCGAGAAAATTTGTTTACAAGCACAATCGAAATCAGAACATATTTCGATCAGATAGAAGGACTAAAACCCGGCGCTCCGGTGCGCCTGAGCGGCTACGATATCGGGAGTGTGAGCAATATCTCTTTAGTAGGCGGAAAAGATGGAAACGTTGAAGTCGTTATGAGAATAGACAACGACCTGGTTCATTTCATCCGACTCGATAGCGAAGCTTCAATTGAAACTGAAGGACTCGTCGGTAAAAAGATTGTTACCATTTCGCCTGGCTCTGCCGACCAACCCGTCATCAAAAACGGCGGCATAATTAAATCTAAGAATCCTCTCAATCTTTCTGTAATAATGGAACAAACGGAATCGACAATTTCATACTTGAAAGACCTTACGAAAGATCTGGCAGAAATAGTTGCCAAAGTTAATAAAGGCGAAGGAACAATTGGAAAAATTGTCAACGACGACCGACTTTATGAATCGGCTGTAAGCATTACAAAAAATGCCGACAGGAGCTTAACTCAAGTTACTAAACGATTAACAGATGTTTCAGATATTATTGTTGAAATGACCGGAAGTATAAAATCAATTATTTCTAATGTCGACTCGGCAATCTACGATGTAAAAAGAGTCGTCGACAAAGTTGATCGAGGCGAGGGAGTACTGGGTGTGCTGGTAAGCGATCAAAAAATGGCGGATTCGCTTAAGCAGGTTATTTCGAATCTAACACGCACTTCAGACGAAGCACGCATGGCTACTTCGAGTCTCTACGAAAATATGGAAGCACTCAAACATAACTGGCTTTTCAAAGGCTACTTCGAGGAGAGAGGGTACTGGAATAAGGTTGAATATGAAAAAGAAATTGAAAAGAGAATTGAGGAACTGAAAAGACAGAATCAACTTCTTGATATGAAGATAAAAGAATTACTCGAACTAGAAAAGAAACTCGATGCTAAAGAGTGAATAACTTATTACATTGCTAACGTACAGAGAGAGATTTTTTTAAACCGCAAAGGCCGCAAAGAGGCGCAGAGAACACTTTGCGCTCTTTGCGTTCTTAGCGGTTTCAATAAATATATGCATAACCGCCAAAGCCGCAGAGAAATAAATGTTGACGGAAAATGAAATAGGAAAAATTATCGTTGACTGTGCATTGTCTGTACATCGAACACTCGGGCCTGGACTTTTAGAATCGACTTACGAGGCTACTCTTAAGTATGAATTAATTAATTCAGGTTTGTATGTTGAATCACAAAAAGAATTGCCGGTTGTTTATAAAGATGTTAAACTCGATATCGGTTACCGAATTGATTTGCTGGTTAATAAAAAAGTTATAATTGAAATAAAATCTGTGGAAAGTTTAAACGATGTCCATCTGGCGCAGATATTAACTTACTTGAAGTTGAGCAACTGTAAGCTTGGCTATTTGATTAATTTTAATGTGAAAATGTTAAAGGACGGAATTAGGAGAGTGGTTAATAATCTGTAAAATATTTTTTAACCGCAAAACTCACTTAGCGCTCTTAGCGCTCTTTGCGGTTTCAATATTGCCTTCTACTTCAAAGGAAGAAGATATAAGGCTGAGCTACTAATTTTTTTAAACCGCAAAGATCGCAAAGAAACGCAGAGAACACTTAGCGTTCTTGGCGGTTTCAATATTCCCCTCCCTCCTTGCATTGAAAAAACCGCAAAAAATTTTTAAACCCCGAAAATATTTCGCACCTATTTTGTGAAAAAAATTGAATATTTTAAAGGAATCAAATTAATTCACATTGGCACGAAATTTTTTAGGAATAAAGTCATGGATTATAGTAAGCTGAAGCAAATTGCAGCAGAAAAGGCAGTTGACGAGATTAAAGACAACATGATTGTAGGTTTGGGCACGGGGTCGACAGCTAAATTTGCCATAATGAAAATCGCTGAAAAAATTAAGGACGGTAATTTGAAAAATATTTACGGTATCCCAACTTCAAAAAGAACGGAAGACTTAGCCACCGAACTCGGAATTCCGTTACTGTCCTTAAACCAACTATTTAAAAAAAACACGAACCACGAACAACGAACCACGAACCACGAACCACGAACAACGAACAAAGAACAAAGAACCAACCCCGAAAAATTGGCAAACATAATTGACATAACAATTGACGGTGCAGATGAAGTCGACAGCGAATTGAATTTAATTAAAGGTGGTGGTGGTGCTTTGCTGCGGGAAAAAGTGATTGCTCAGAATACAAAAAGATTATTAATAGTTGTAGATAAAACAAAAATATCAGAAAAATTAGGGACGAACTTTTTTGTGCCAGTAGAAGTTTTACAATTTGCTCTGGAAAGTGAAATTAAATTTCTTGAGTCGCTCGGCGCCACTACAAAAATTAGAAAAACGGAAGCTGGCGAACTCTTTATTACTGACGAAGGAAATTTTATTGTTGATGCGTACTTTGGAAAGATTGACAATCCCGCAGAATTAAGCTCGTTGTTGAACGAAAGAGCTGGTGTCGTAGAGCACGGAATTTTTTTGAATAAACTTGTAGATTCAGTTTACTGTTCTTCAGATAATGGTGTAGAAATTCTCACTGCCTCTTAGCGATCGAGCAAAGTGTCGAAATCGCTAATGAAAAGTGGAAGTTCTTTAAATATTGTCAGGTGGAATAATTATTAATTATTCCCGAATGAGTTTTGGTTTTTTAGATTTGTCAACGTCTTTGTGAGTGAGACCATGTCCTTGCGAGTGAGCGAAGCGAACGAAGCAACCTCTGAAGAATCTTAAAAATCCTCTTTTACAAAAGCGGTTGCTTCGACAAGCTCAGCAACCGCAAATTTTCAAGCTCGTCGAGTAGCACGAAGTGCGTATCGAAACGAGCTCGGAGTGTTTGCTTCGACAAGCTCAGCAACCGCAGACTTCTAAGCTCGTTGAGTAGAACGAAGTTCGTATCGAAACGAGCTCAGGCGGTCGTTTCGATATGTTCTTCTATCGAAGAAAACTCAACGACCGCAGGATGCAGCCGCTCGTCGAAGTAGTACGTAGTGCGTATCGAGACGAGCCCGGAGTGTTTGCTTCGGCAAGCTCAGCAACCGCAAATTTTCAAGCTCGTCGAGTAGCACGAAGTGCGTATCGAGACGAGCTCGGGCGGTCGTTTCGATATGTTCTTCTATCGAAGAAAACTCAACGACCGCAGGATGCAGCCGCTCGTCGAAGTAGTACGTAGTGCGTATCGAGACGAGCCCGGAGTGTTTGCTTCGACAAGCTCAGAAACCATCTTAAACTCTATTACAACCTTGAACCAAGAACCTTGAACTACGAACATTGAACCAAGAACATTGAACCTTGAACCACGAACAAAGAACATTTTTTAATTGACAAGACTGATACAAATTTATATCTTATACCCCGATAATGAAAAATTATTTAAAAAAGAGTTGACAAGTACGAGGGATTCTGATATTTTAAACCAAAACTCTATATAAGTTTTGATAACTTATTGTAAAACAAAGAGTAAATCTTTTACGGAAGGGAAAGATTAGGCTCTTTGGTGTTTTGATTTTAAAAGCGCTGTATAAAACTAAATTTGATTTTCTTAAGCAAAGAAATAGAATATGAACAAAACAACAAACAAAATTATTAACAAACAAAGCAAGGAGGTAAATGCTGATGAGAAAACCAATACCTACTTAGGGCGCGAGTTTCAATTCGAAGGTTATCCTTCTGAACAAAGTTTGTTTGCGTGCAAAAACAATCTTTTAATCAAGTCATTCTTTTATTGTTAAATATTTCTCAACCAATTAGGGAGAAAAAAATGAATTTTAGAAACATCATTAACAAATTAGGTCTCCTACTTGTGTTGCTTACGTTTGCCGCCACTACGGCATTTGCTCAAAATACATACTACGTAAGTAATACAAATGGTAATGACATTACGGGGAATGGTTCTTCAACAACCCCGTATCAAACCATTGCGAAAGCGTTAAGTGTAGCTGCCGACGGGGACTTTATACGAATTGATGCAGATACTTATAATGAAGCAAATGTTAATGTAACAAAAGCAGTTCATTTTGTTGCTCAAACATTTAACGCATTAAATACTGTTACAATTACCAATGGTATGACAATTAATCCTGGCTCAGGTAAAAATGTTTATCTTGGTACTACTGCAGACGGAAGCCAGAAATTTAATCTTGGAACAGGTGCTAATGCTCTAGTTCTTACGAGCGGTACCTTGAATATAACTGGTGCTAATGTTATCATAGGCAGCGGTGGTACGATTACAAGGTCAGCTGGTGCAATTACTGAAACACCGACAACTACAAACGTAAATGTTACTTATACTTCTACTTCTAATACAGTTGCAGGGCCAGAATTGCCTTCGAATTTGGGAACAGGTACTTTGACAGTTAACTTAGGCGCTGCAGCTACTACATTAACAGTTAATGGAAATTTAGCCCTTTCTTCAGGACAAATAATTGTTACTCAGGGATCGCCTACATTTAATGGTACGGTTTCGTTTACAAGTGATGCAACTGGTACTGATGCTATTGTAAATAATGGTGCTGGTACTGTAACATTTGCAGTTCAATTGCTTGGCGCGGAAGTTACAAGTGGTGCTCCTACGCCTATTAGGACAATCAATAATGTTTCTACTGGGAAAATTGTTTTAACGGGTGGTGTCGGTACGACAGGATTTGATTTCGGACTTACAAACGGCTCAACAGGTACAATTGAAGTAGGTGCTGGAACTTATTCGGGTCCGATTAACAACAATGCTGGCGGTACAATAAATCTTCTTACTTCAGCAACATTCTCTAATGCAACAGTTAGCAATAATAACGCAGCTTCAGTTATTAAGCTGAATGGATACCAATTAACGCTTTCGGGTACCACAACTCTAACTAATGCTGGAAATATTATTTCCTCCGCCGCATCTACAGTTGGCTCCGGTATGTTAAATATAAGTGGTACTGTAACTGCTAATGGTGGAGGTGAACTACCAAATGTTACGATTGCATCAGGTGGTAAGCTCACATTAGGCGCTAATACTTCTGTTTATGGCTCGTTAACTTTGGCTTCAAATGTCGCTGGTGCTTTGACTGATAATGGTAATACATTAACAATTTATGGCAGTCAATTTAATAGAACAGATAATACACCTAATAACGTAGCTGCAACTGGTACATTAGTGTTTGCGGGAAATTTAACCCAGTCATTTAACCCCGGTGCTTCGCTTGTGTTGAATAATTTAACGGTAAATAAAGGCGCTAGCACTGTTGTTTCTTTAGCTGCTTCTATCGCAGTAGCAGGTAACCTTACTATTACCAACGGAACGTTAGATGTAGGTAACTACAATCTTAATTTGACTGGTGCAAGTGTATTTGATAATAGCGGTAATGCATATTCTACTACAGGTGTAGGCTATGTTGCTTTTATTGGTGCAAGCGGAACGGTGCAGGGTACTGGTACATTTGGAAATATACTGGTTAATCTGTCAAATGCAGCTAATAAAGTTGCTACAGGTTCCTCAGTAACTATTTCAGGTATTTTATATATAAATCAAGGTGATTTTGATATAGCTGCTGCAGGTCATACGGTTACATTTAATAATGCTTTGGTTGCTAATCCGACAGTTAAAATAAATACAACAACAGCAAACAGTGCTGCTTTAACTAATACGGGTGGTGGCACTTTAACATATTCAACAAATGTTAATCTGTATTACTTTGGTGCTGACGATTATACTGCGGGTCCGGAATGGTCAGGCACACCAACCAAGATTAACGACGTTACAATAGCTGTAGCTAGTGGAAAAACTGTTACAGGTCACAATGGTGCTTCTACCATTAATGGTACACTGACTGTTAATAGCGGTACTACACTTGCACAGGGTGCTAATACATATACTTTGGCAGGTGATGGCAAGACACACTCTGTAAAAGGTACTGTTAGCGGTGGTACTCTGGAAGTAACAGGAAATGGTTCCTCAGTTAATGGCTCAACGGCATCAGGTGATGCAGCTACAGTTAACAATCTTACTTTTGAACCTGCTGCAAATAGTGCAACATTTACATCCAGCGATCTCAAATCGATTGCTAATTTAACTTTACAAGGAACTAGTACAAAAACTGGTGCTGTAGCCACTGTAACAATGAATTCAACTAACTCTACGTTGAGTGGAAATCTTGTAGTCGGTAATGCTACTGTAGGTCCTACAGCAAGCGTTACAATTGCTGGAGGTACAACATCCACATTTAGTGGTAACCTAACTCTTACAAATGGTACATTGACGCTCACACGCGGAGGTGCAAGCACAGTTATTGGTGGAACAGTTACATTAACAGCTGGAACACTTACTTTGGGCTCTAATGTCCAGGTTACGGGAGCGACTACTCAGGTTGCAGGTAATATTAATGCCGGTGGATTTAAATATATTCAATTAGGTTCTGCTGCCTCACCTGATTATAATAGAACAGGTACTGGTACATTCACAAATGGTACTCTCGAACTTAATTCAACTGCTGCAGCAATTGACTTGACCCCCGGTGCTTCATTTACAGTTCCGAATTTAAGCTCTGTTGGTACTGCAAACGGTGTTACTATTAATGCTGGTATGACAGTATCAAATTCTCTTTTAATCGACAATGCTGCAACATTTGCTCAAACAGGAACGTTAACCGTAACCGGTAATAGTGTAACTGTTGAATCTGACGCAGGTGCATTCACCACCGGTGCTTTGGAACTTAAAGGTAACGCAGCAAATGTATTGCTAAAACAAAATTATACAATTCCTACGTTAACAATTAATAGTACTGGTACAGTACAGGTAAACTCCGATAATTCTACTGCAAAAACATTAACGGTAAGCACTGCATTTACAAATACTGCAGGTACTTTAGCAATGGGTATTAATCATCTTGTAGTAAACGGTACATTCACATTTACTGCTGGTGCTATTACCCAGACCACAGGTATGCTTACCTGGTCGAATGCTGGTGTAACAATTCCTTCTTCTGGATTCTCAATTGATAATTTAACAGTAAATATCGCTGTAAATACTGGAGCAAATAAATTTACTGTCAATAAGAATTTAGTCCTCAAGGCAGCTCTTACAACTACCAATGATAACGACCTTACTTTAGGTGACGGTATATTAATAGAAAGACAGGCAAATGCTGCAACATTGGCTAAATTACCTGCTTTTGGAGCAAATACAGATGTTAAATATACTACATATACAGGTGGAGCAGATATAGTGACAGGTAAAGAATTGCCTGCAACAGTAAGAAATTTAACTATAGCAAGCAGTGATGCAACCGCTAACAATGCTGACGGCTTCGAAGTAATATTAAACGCAAATGTAACAGTTGCTGGGACATTAAGCCTTAATGACAAACTTGATGCGGTTACTAATAATAAAACTGTTACTATGGCCGATGGTTCTACATTAGAACTTAAAATCAATGGCACAGTAGCCCTCGATAAAGACCTTGTTAAAGCAGGTTCGATGGCTCTGATATACAACGGTGCTACTGCAACCTCAACTCGTGAATTAGGAGCAGTTACAAGCGGTTCGTATGCTCCGTATGCAGGTAATGTTACATTTAAATCAAATGTGACGCTCGACAACAAGATTACGTTGAATGGTGATTTAACATTTGACGGCGGTAATTTCGATATAAATGGTAAAGATGTTAATATAGGTGGAAATGTTACCCAAACATCTAACGGTGGTATATTTACTGCTACTACTGCCGCATTCCTTAACTTTACAGGTGCAAATAACACAACTTTAGCACTTAATGGAACATGGGCTGTGCCGGGTAACATTAAATTCAGAATGAACAAGAGCAGTAACGAAGCTACTTTAACATTTAGTGGTGGTGACCTGGATTTCACAGCTTCTGTTCTCTATTTCCAGAACGGTGTACTGGTAACAGGTAGCAAGAATGTTATCTTGAGACATGACGACAATGGTTCACAACCAACTCAAGGATTCGATAGAAGTGGTGTAACGGGAACAAATGCAAGCCACGTCGTTGGTAATGTTAAGAAATTAATTGATGCTACCGGTACTGTTCATGGTGGCACTCCAGCAATAGCTCTTACAAGAGTAGAATTCCCTGTTGGTACTGCTCCGTCTTCTACACCATATTATAAGCCGTTGGCTTTCCAATTTACAAGTATACCCACTTCTAACTTTACTTTAACAGTTTCAGAAGCAGAAGTTAGTCCTAAGGGTACTAACGGCTTCCCGATAACTAGTGGTAACTTAACTATTACAAATTATCCTGATTTTTACTGGTTAGTAAAATCTGATTTAACTTTGCAACCATCCGTTACTTATGATATAGAAGCAAGAGCAGAAGGATATACTGAATTTCAGACTGATGGTATTCAAAATATAAGATTTGTTAGAAGATTTGATGGCAATGTTAATAACCAGTGGATTGCACAGGGTGGAACAAGCTATGATAACTACACAGATGGAACAACTCCAGTAGTTATAGTAAGAAATGCAACTGGTGCTATCTCAACAGTAGGTGCAATATTTACTTACAGCCAATTAAATAAAGCTCCAAAGATTGTTGCATCTTCTAATAACATTGCAGTCAATGAAGGTGATACTGTAAGTGTTACTTGGACAGTAACGGATCCTGACATTGGACAAACACCAAGCGCAGCTATAGTTCAGAAACCTGCTGCAGCAGTCTACAATGCATCAGCTAAATCACTAACATGGATTACCGGTTATACAGATGCAGGAAGCCATACTATTATTCTTTCTGCTACTGACGGTACACTGACAACATATGATACTGTTGCAGTTACGGTTGCAAATGTTAACCGTGGTCCTAAATTTACAGAAAGTGGTGCTGTAGTTCTTGCTGATACAACAATCAAAAGCAGTGAAACCTTATCGTTCACTTATAATGCAGTTGATGTTGACGGCGACCCGGTTACATATACCTTGCTGCCAATAACTCCTGCATTTAGCGGTACAGCAACAATTTCTTCTACACTTGGTACCCTTACATTCTCACCAGTCTTTGCCGATGCAAGTAAGACCTTTACAGTTTCGGTAGTTGCTACAGATGGTACTGCAAGCGACACAACTACCGCTATGGTAACAGTTGATTATCCAGTTGAAAAAGGTGATGTTGGTGGCGACGGTAATATAGCTTCTGACGATGCATCTGTTATTTTGAAATACGTTGTTGGACTCGATACATTAGATGCTCAGGGTATGTACGCTGCAGATGTTAACAATGACGGTGTCATCGGTGCATATGATGCAGCCTGGATACTCTACTATGTTGTTAATGGTGAATTCCCAACTGCAAAAGTTAGCGCAGCAATGGGTACAGTTGAATTTGGTAAAGCTGTAAATGAAGAAGGCGTGCTTTCAATACCAGTTACATTGATGAAGGCTCAAGGTATCCTTTCAGTATCTGCAGAAATTGAACTTGGCAATCAAGTTGAGTTCAAGAATGTAACACCGAGACTGCCAGAAGGCTGGGTAATGTTCTCCAACTTTGAAAATGGTGTTCTCAAGTTAGCTCTTGCAGGTACAACCCCATTAACAGACGGCGATGTTGCTCTTATTGGCGTTGCACTCAAAGACAAAGAATCAGCAGTTAATCTTACAGCTTCAGCAAAACTGAACGACCAGATTGGCGGACAGATGTCTGTTAAAGTTAAGGAAATACCAACAGAATTTACTGTAAGCCAGAACTATCCGAACCCATTCAACCCGACTACTAACATCAAATACGGTATCCCGCAGGATGCAAAAGTAAGTCTGGTTATCTACAACATGCTCGGACAGGTAGTTAAAACTCTGGTTGATCAAGAACAGGAAGCTGGTTATTATACAGTAAGATGGGATGGTACAAACGACTTCGGTAGCAAAGTATCTTCCGGTATCTATATCTATAGAATTACTGCCGGCAAGTACACTTCTACCATGAAGATGAATCTCTTGAAGTAATTGCGCTTTCAAAAAGAGGAGTGGCTAAAACCACTCCTCTAATATTAAAATGAAAGTTTGTTTTGTGTGTTAAAATAATGTTGAAAATAAAATGAGGTAATAAATGAGAAGTTTCAAAATAAGCGTTGTAAAGTTTCTGACTATTCTAGCAGCAATGCTTATGTTAGGAACGAGTACGTTTGCACAGGTTACTGTAACTCTACCGAATGTCGGTGGTTCGACCGGTGTTGTAAAAAATGGCGCAATTACAGTTGGCAATTTAACCGGATTAGGTATTCTTTCTTTTGAGTTTACTCTTTCATACGATAAAGATGTTGTTTATATAACCGGTGTAGATCAAGCTAATACATTGGTAGAAGGTATTGGCTCAATTCAAGTTAATGCCGACACAGCAAACGGAAAGTTAACCGTGGCATTTGCAAATGGTTCTGCTTTAGAAGGTCAGGGAACTTTACTTAACTTAGTATTCAAATTTAGAAATGCAGGCACAACTACACTTGATTTTGGCGGCACATTTAAATTTAATGCCGGAACTCCTGCGGTTAGTGTTGTAGCAGGTCAGGCAAAAACTGCTGCTGTCCTGATTCAAGGTGGTTCTGTTACTGCAACAGCCGGCGATCAAATTAAGATACCGGTGCTTACTACTGAAATAACTGATGCACAAAATGTATTATCATATGACTTTACTGCAACATTCGATAAAAATGTAATTAATATTACAGGTTTCGAACTCGCCGGTACAATGAGCGAAGGTGGTAGTGCTTCTATTAATGCTGGAAATGGAACTGTTACATTTGCCTTTGCAAGTGGTAATAAATTAACCGGTAGTGGAACGCTGGTTTACCTTGTTGGTACAGCAGTTGCAGAAGGGACAACAGAAGTTGAATTTACTTCGTTCAAATTCAATACAGGTAACATCCCTGTAGTTGCCGACCCAGCAGTTGTAGCTGTTGCAGAAGCAAATGTGGCACCAACACTTACAGTAAATCCAGCTGGACCATTTACAGTTAACGAAGGCCAAACACTTTCATTCCAGTTAGTAGGCGCCGATGCCAATACTGGCGATGTATTGACATATTCTGGCACAAGTCTTCCATCAGGAGCTTCAGTAAATGCTACAACTGGAGTCTTTACTTGGAATGTTAATTACGAACAGGCTGGAAATTATACCCTTTCATTTTCTGTAAAAGATAAGGCTGGTTTAACTGCTACTACGTCTGTTTCGGTTACAGTTAACAATGTTAACAGAGCTCCAGTCTTTACAGCTGAAATTCCGGATAATGAAATAATTCCAGTTCATAATGTTCCGGTTGCTTATGAATTTATTTACAAAGCAGAAGATCCAGATGGCGACGCTGTTCAATTTAGAATTGTAAGCGGTCCTGGAGAAATTTCTGCTAATGGAGAATATTCGTGGGCTCCAACGCCTTCACAAGCTGGAAAATCCTATGTTTTGATGGTTGAAGCATCTGATGGTAATTTAACAGCAGTCTCAACAAAAACTATTAAGGTTAGCGACACTGTAACTGGAATAGAAGAAGATGGTATTCCAAGAGATTTTAAACTCTTACAGAATTTCCCAAATCCATTTAACCCAACAACAACAATAAAATATGCTGTGCCAAAAGAAGCACATGTTAAGTTGACTGTCTACAATGTGCTTGGCCAGGAAATTGCTGTTCTCGTAAATGGATTGAAATCGGCTGGATACCATACTGTTAATTTTGATGCTTCGAATCTAAATACAGGAATGTATATCTATAAACTCGAGGCAGGTGACTTTACATCAGTTAAAAAGATGATTTTGATGAAGTAGGAATTAGTGATTAGGAAATAGATATAAGGATGAGAAGTTTATTAAAGCCCCTGAATAAGGGGCTTTTTTATTTAATAAAAGACGTTGGGATTTACTTCAAAGTCGGCTTTAATCATGTATAGTTGCTGAGTTTGTCGAAAAAATCGCTAGGATGCTCGTCTCGATACGCACTTCGTGCTACTCGACGAGCTTAGAAATTTGCGGTTGCTGAGCTTGCCGAAGCAACCGTTTTAGTGAAGATTAATTTTTAAGATTATTTAGAGTTTGCTTCGCTCGTTTCACTCACTCGCAAAGACGATAGACTATTGTAACTATAGTTTGCTTCGCTCACTCCGTTCGCTCGTAAAGACTTGATGGCTCATTCTGTCATTGCGAATCCGACGTTTGAGGAATTAAGCAATCGCATTGACGCTCGTTTCGATACAAACTTCGTTCTACTCAACGAGCGAATGTATCCTGCGGTCGTTGAGTGTTCTTCGAAAGAAGAACCTATCGAAGCGACCGCCAATGCTCGTCTCGATACGCACTTAGTATTACTCGACGAGCTTGAAAATCTGCGGTTGCTGAGCCTGTCGAAGCAACCGTTTACGTGAATGTGAATTTTTAGGATTCTTCAGAGTTTGCTTCGCTCGTTTTACTCGCTCGCAAAGACGATAGACTATCGTAAATATAGTTTGCTTCGCTCACTCCGTTCGCTCGCAAAGACAGGTCAGTAAATGTTATTACGAGGAATCGCCACGCCTTTACTGGGGGAATGACGAAGTAATCTTAAGAAGCATTTGTTTGAGTTTGATTCGTTCGCTTTGCTCACTCGTAAAGAATATTGTCTTATTAGTTATAAGAAATAAATAAAATAAAAAAACATTTTCGTATGAAAAAAATAGATTGCATTACACAAAATACTTAGGTAAATTTGATAAAAATTTTGTAACAATAATTAATTAAACGATAAAGTAGGGCAAAAGTTTGAAATAAATATTAATTATTTTTTGGAGGTACCATGAAAAAAATCGTACAGATAATTTTTATGATTTTAATTTTTTCAGGAGTTACTAGTAAAATAAGTGCGCAGGATCATGCATATGCAAGATGGAAATGTATTGAGCCCGACAGTCAAAAAGTGTCAGAGTTAGTTGGTCATATAATTGCATTTCCTGAAACTGGAACACCAATATTCAGAGTAAGAAGCTATTCAGGAACATCTGCAGGACCTTTAGGAAACAATCAAAGATGGTGGCCTCATGATGGTAGCAATGCAATATCTTGGGGTAATGAAACTGGTCCCAATTCTGGACGATATGTTCAATTTGCAGTAACACCCGAAGACGGCTATTATTTTCAGGCCGACACACTTTCACTTTATCTTGGCGGTGGCGGCACAGACCACATTAGAGCAAATATTGTTATCGATGTTTCTTCTGCATTTAATAACCCAGTGCAGTTAAACGATACTACATTGTATCTCGTAAAAAACGCAGTTGCACTTTATGAATATAAGTTAAATAAACTTGTCAAATATGGGGACACGCTTTTTGTAAGGATTTATCCCTGGTACGACAGCTCGCCATCAACATCAAAATATCTTTATGTACAAGATGTAAGAATAATAGGAACTTCAATTGACGAAACAAGCACAGGAGCTCCTGTTAATGTTTCATTACCTGTTGTATCGGGAACTCCTGGTTCAGAAAAAGTAGCTGCAATTACTGTTGATAATTTAACAGGAAAGAACATTACAGCAATTCAGTTTATGTTGAATTATGACAAAAATGTGGTTACGATTTCGAGCGCCGATGCTTCAGGAACATTATTAGAAGGTGTAGGAGTACTGGAAGTCAATCCGGATACTGCCAACGGTAAACTTATTGTTGCCTGGGCTGGTTATCCTGCATTAAGTGGATCGGACGATTTATTAAAATTGAATTTTAAATTTAAGAATGCGGGCACTTCAACGCTGAGTACCGGAAACTCCTTTATAATAAACGGCGGTACGCCTGCTGCAATTGTTCAAGATGGTATGGCAAAAGCTGCTTCAATTTTAGTTCAGGGTGGTTCTGTTAGCGCAGTAGCTGGCGACGAAATTATGATCCCTGTATTGGTTACTGAACTAACATCTGAACAAGGTATATTATCTTACGATTTTACTGCAACTTATGACCCATCAATAATTAATATTACAGGTTATGAATTAGCTGGAACTCTAAGCGAAGGAGGTAGCGCATCAATAAACGCCACCACATCTGGTAGCGTTAACTTTGCTTTTGCAAGTGGTAACAATTTAACAGGCAGCGGTACTCTTTTGTATTTAACCGGGAAGGCAGTTTCTGAAGGAGTTACAAATATTGAATTTACTGCCTTTAAATTTAATACAGGTAAACCAATGGTTATAGCAGACCCGGCTATGGTTGCAGTTGCAGAAGCCAATGTTGCACCTACTTTAAGTTTGGATCCAGCAGGACCTTATGAAGTAAATGAAAATGAAACGCTTACAATACAATTGGTTGGTAGCGATCAAAATTCTGAAGATATTTTGACTTATTCGGCAGAAAATTTACCTGCAGGTGCAGGAGTTAATGCTGAAACGGGTCTCTTTACATGGAAACCTTCTTATGAGCAAGCAGGCACTTATACAATTAAATTCAAAGTGACAGACCAGGGTGGCTTGTTGGCAGCAGTTGATGCTGTTGTAACAGTTGTAAATATTAATCGCGCACCTGTATTTACTGCTGAAATTCCAGACAATGAATTGATCCCGGTTCATAATGTCCCTGTTGAATATCAATTTCAATATGAGGCAGAAGATCCCGATGGTGATCCTGTAACATTTAAAAAAATTAGTGGTCCAGGTGCCATTTCGATTGATGGAAATTTTAGCTGGACTCCAACTCCAGATCAAGCAGGTAAATCGTATGTGCTTATGATTGAAGTTTCAGACGGCAAATTGACAGCTGTATCAAATAAAGTTATTAAAGTAAGCGATGTTGTAACAGGAGTTGAAGAAGAAGGAGTTCCGACAGAATTTAAGTTACTACAGAATTTCCCCAATCCTTTTAACCCAACAACAGTTATTAAATATGGATTGCCAAAAGAAGCTCATGTGCGTTTAACTGTTTATAATGTACTGGGTCAGGAAATAACGACGCTTGTTAATAAAAACCAGACAGCAGGTTATCACAGAGTTTCTTTCGACGCAACTGATTTGAATGCTGGAATTTATATTTACAAACTCGAAGCAGGCGATTATGTTTCAATTAAGAAAATGATTTTAGTGAAGTAGAAATTAGAATTTAGGGATAAGGGATTAGGTATTAGGGAATAGATAAAAGGATTGGAAGTTTATTAAAGCCCCTGAATAAGGGGCTTTTTTATTTTATAAAAAGCGTTGGGATTTACTTCAAAATCTGTTTAAAATCATGTATGGTTGCTGAGCCTGTCGAAAAAATCGCTAGGATGCTCGTCTCGATACGCACTTCGTTCTACTCGACGAGCTTGAAAATATGTGGTTGCTGAGCTTGTCGAAGCAACCGCTTTTGAAAAATAGAATTTTTCGGATTCTTTAGAGTTTGCTTCGCTCGTTTCACTCGCTCGCAAAGACAGGTGACTCATTATATCATTGCAAGTCCTGACTTTGGAGCGACGAAGCAATCGCCTCTGTGCTCGTTTCGATACGAACTTCGTTCTACTCAACGAGCGTAGAAATCTGCGGTTGCTGAGCTTGTCGAAGCAACCGCTTTTGAAAAATAGAATTTTTCGGATTCTTTAGAGTTTGCTTCGCTCGTTTCACTCGCTCGCAAAGACAGGTGACTCATTATATCATTGCAAGTCCTGACTTTGGAGCGACGAAGCAATCGCCTCTGTGCTCGTTTCGATACGAACTTCGTTCTACTCAACGAGCTTAGAAATCTGCGGTTGCTGAGCTTGTCGAAGCAACCGCTTTTGAAAAATAGAATTTTTCGGATTCTTTAGAGTTTGCTTCGTTCGCTTCGCTCACTCGCAAAGACGAAAGACTATCGTAAATATAGTTTGCTTCGCTCACTCCGTTTACTCGCAAAGATAAGTCAGTAAGAAAACAATAACTGCATAAGTAATGAGGGGCAGAGAGTAACTTGATTTAATCGGGCTATCTATGAAGACTAATGTGCTTAAAGTCAAAATGTGTATAAAATCTTTTTGATAAAACTTAAATTTTACTTTATATTTAGCTCGATTAAAAACAATTATGAAGGGCTCCATAATGAAAAAGAATATGTTAGTTTCATTAATAGTAATTTTTGCATTCTCTTCATTTTCTTTGGCTCAGGTAACAATATCATTGCCAAATGCAGTTGGTTCACCTGGGACGGAGGTACTTTTTCCCATTACAGTGAGTGATTTAACGGGACAGGACGTAACATCGTTTCAATTCCAAATCAATTATAATAACGATCCTGCTTATATAACTGGAATTAGTACAACGGGCACAAAAGTATCGGGTAATAGTCCTACGATAAAAGTTGATACTTCAAAGGGCTATTTAAGAGTTGCCTGGGCGAGTTCGTCACCATTATCAGGTGATGGTGTATTGCTTAATATTAAAATTAAATTTAAGACGAGTGGAACTACCCCTCTGGAATTTGGTGATATAGTTTATGATAATGGTAATATAAACCCGAAATCTTTTGGACCTTCTTCTCTTACTGTAAATTGGGTTAATGGATCGGCAACGGTAAGTACAGTGAATAACCCTCCTGTATTTGACCCTGTTGAAGATAAAACAGTAAATGAAGGAGAAGCTTTAATTTTTACGGTAAACGCCACTGACGCAGAAGGTGACCCGATAACCTATTCCGCTGATAAATTGCCTGCAGGAGCTTCTTTCGATGTAAATACAAAGACTTTTACATGGACGCCCGGCTTTAACCAGGCAGGAACGTATGAAGTGGATTTTATTGCAAACGATGGTCACTCTTCTTCTGTAATAACAGTAAATATTTTAGTTAACAATGTTAACGTTCCTCCAACTCTTAATTTGAATACAACCAGTCCCGTGACTATCGACGAGGGGGAAACATTTGAATTGCAGCTTACAGCCACAGATCCGGATTCAGGTGAAACATTTCGCTTTTTTTCTTTAGGTACTTTGCCACAGGGTGCAGAACTGACTGCCGATGGTTTATTTACATGGACACCATCATTTAACCAGGCAGGAACATATACTATTAAGTTTGCCGTAATGGATGGGCACAATGCTCAGGATTCAAAGGACTTAATGATTATTGTAAATGATGCAAACCAACCCCCGGTATTTACAAAAACATTGGACGGGAAGATAGTAACAGTGCATAATGTACCGGTTGAGTTTTCTTTTCAATATGAAGCTACTGACCCCGAAGGTGATCCGATAACTTATGCAGCTCTTCAGGTTCCTGACGGCGCTGGCATAACCGCCACTGGATTATTTACATGGACTCCCACGCAAGATCAGGCTAACAAGACTTTTACAATCATTGTTGTAGCTTTCGATACTCACACATTTGTTAACGATACATCTGTGGTTACAACAAGTCCTGTCGTTTCGGTTAATGAAAACGAACTTCCTTCTGAGTTTGCTTTGCATCAAAACTACCCAAATCCGTTTAATCCTATTACAATAATTAGTTATCAACTTCCTGAAGCATCGTTTGTCAACCTTAAGGTTTACGATCTGCTGGGCAACGAAATAGAAACACTCGTTAATAATTTCCAACAGGCAGGTTTTTACAATTTGCCATTTAATGCTTCTAAGCTAACATCCGGGATTTATTTATATAAATTGACTACAGATAAATTCACTTATGTCAAACAAATGATGTTAGTAAAATAAGCAATTTGTTCTTTGTAATTCTTTTTTGGGTTCTCGTTTAAAATTAGTTCGCTAATTGACGTTCAGGCTCTATTAAATATGAAAAGAAGTTAGTGAGTAGATGCGTAAGAATAACAGCTATTATTTGCTAATGAGCGAAATGTTTATCGTAGTTAACCACGGTAATCAAGTCTAATGAATCCTTAAATTTTTTTATATGATGGCGGTCGTTTCGATATGTTCTTTTATCAAAGAACACTCAACGACCGCAGGATGGAGTCGCTCATCGAAGTAGCACAAATTGTGTTTTTAGACAAGCTTGAGGCGGTTGCTTCGACAGGCTCAGCAACCGTGAATTTCTACGCTCGTCGAGTAACACGAAGTGCTAATCGAGACGAGCGTCGGAGCGATTGCTTCCTCCCCGCTTCGCTGGACCTCGCAATGACAGAATGAGTCACCCAGTCTTTGCGAGCGAACGGAGTAAGCGAAGCAAACTAAAGTTACGAAAGTCTTTCGTCTTTGCGAGCGAGTGAAACGAGCGAAGCAAACTCTGAATAATTAAAAGTTCACTTTTACAAAAGCGGTTGCTTCGACAAGCTCAGCAACTGCGGATTTTTAAGCTCGTTGAGTAGAACGAAGTTCGTATTGAAACGAGTTCAGGCGGTCATTTCGATATGTTCTTCTATCGAAGAACACTCAACGACCGCAGGATGGAGTCGCTCATCGAAGTAGCACAAATTGTGTTTTGAGACAAGCTTGGGGCGGTTGCTTCGACAGGCTCAGCAACCGTGAATTTCTACGCTCGTCGAGTAACACGAAGTGCTAATCGAGACGAGCTTTTCGGGCGATTGCTTCCTCCCCGCTTCGCTGGACCTCGCAATGACAGATTGAGCCATCCAGTCTTTGCGAGCGAGTGAAACGAGCGAAGCAAACTCTGAAGAATCTTAAAAATTCTCATTTATGAAAACGGTTGCTTCGACAGGCTCAGCAACCGTGAATTTCTACGCTCGTCGAGTAGCACGAAGTGCTAATCGAGACGAGCTTTTCGGGCGATTGCTTCCTCCCCGCTTCGCTGGACCTCGCAATGACAGAATGAATCACCCTGTCTTTGCGAACGAAGTAAACTCTAACAAATGCTTTCTTAAATTACTTCGTCATCCCCCAAAAGGCGGAGTGATTCCTCGTGATGACATTTACTTACTTGTCTTTGCGAGCGAATGGAGTGAGCGAAGCAAACTCTATACACACAACACACTCGTCTTTAAGGGCCTCCGAAGCAAATTTTTGACATCTCCATGTTTTGCATGCAAACTAAGCAAGCACATCAAAATCCATCGAATGTCAAAGAAGTAATCATTCCATTTCCATTTTGTCAGTAAGTCGAAGTTTGGGAATAACTTTTGCATATTGTAACTGCTTTAGATAGTATTTTTATGATTCGTGAAAAATATTCACTATAAGAATCTCCTCTTATTCCTATCCATAATTAAAAATAAAATTCATGTTAATAATATTCATTTTCACACTTTTAGTATTAACATCCAACCCCGCTGAATTAAAATATATTTAGTACTACAAATGATAACCTGGAAGAAATTCAAAAAATATTTCAGAAGTTTAATGATATTCTCCCAAAATGAAAAAAGTCTTTAATAAATAATGATTTAATACGATAATAATATGTGACTTATTTCTTCTCCTAAGTTGAGTGAGCGAGTAATGAGAGAAATTGTATCTATAGAAGGGATAGAAGATGGAATGGTACTGGCAGAAGATGTTAAAAATAAATACGGCCATTTATTGATCCCTGCCGAAACAGTATTAAGCCAGAAGCATAAACTACTTCTTAAAACCTGGGGGATAACTGTAGTTTCAATCAAATCAGAGGATGAGCAAATTACTTTTACAGAAGAAGAGAAGAAGACAGAAAGAGAAGAACTTCTCAAACAAATTAACTGGACAATTGAAAATGAATATGAAGAAGATTTAATAAATATGGTGGTCGAACACAAATTAGAACAAATAAAATTTTATGATAACAAAAGAAAAAATTCTTGAACAGATTCATTCTATCCCTACTTTACCAACAATCTATACAACGGTATCCAGGGCAATGGATGATCCATATATAACCAATGAAAAAATAGCTGAATTGATATCAGCCGACCAATCTTCTTCTTTTAAGATATTGAGAGTGGCAAATTCACCATTCTTTGGATTTAGAGGAAAAATAAATACGATATCACAAGCAATTTTTTATCTTGGACATAATGAAGTTAAGAACATTTTATTTACAATATCATTGCTAAAAATAATGCCCGGCAGCAAAATACTTACTAAACTGAAACCCGCCGATTTATGGGCGCATTCAGTGTCTACGGGGGTTATCTCCAGAATTATTGGTGCAGAAATTAATGACAGACAGATAGAAAATTTTTTCCTTGCGGGTGTGTTGCACGATTTCGGTAAAATTCTGTTGATCGAATATTTTAATAAAGAATATGCAGAAGTACTTGAGATTTCTCAGAATACTAATGTTGAGGTATCCGTTGTTGAATCAGATAAATTAGGTATAACTCATTCGGAATTGGGAGCTAAATTAGCAGAAAAATGGAAACTACCGGATATTATAATTGATACTCTAAGGAACCATCACAAAGGTAGATCGAACAATTCTAATAATGATTTTTTAGTAGCAGCCGTTCATATTGCAGATATTGTATCTAAACTACTTGCTCTGGGCTATTCGGGCGATAATATTGTTAAAAAGCCTACAAATTCAGTCTGGCAAAAAATAAAACTGTCTGAAAAATTTTTTACAATTAACCGTAAAAAAATTATTCATGAATACGAACATATTTTTAAGATGTTAATGATTAATTAATGAACACATTGAATCTACACATACTATCCGAAATAATAAATGCGATCGACTCGGAAGATGATGAGTTGATACTAAATTCTGTCATTAATTCATTAATGCAAGTGGATAATGCCATAAAGTGGATCGCAATTTATCTACTAAACAATCGTAATTATGAATTTCATCTTGTAGCGTCGCATCCTACAAATCATAATGATTTAATAGAAACTGAGTATAAACTGTTGATCGAAGACGGTACTATTGCAAAAATTTTGAATGCTAATTCTTTAGTTTATTGTTCGGGTGAAAGTAGATTTATTAGATTTTCTTCAAGTGAGGAAATTTATGGTTTTGTGATAATAAGATACGATTCGGAAAATACAATTGACGAAATTCTACTTGAATTTTATACTGCAGTAGGGAAATTGATAAGTAATTGGTTTAAGTATAATAAACGAAGGAAAGAAAATTTATTCAAAAAAAATTTTGTAGAGTATAACCAGGAGCATAGTAAGGATTTACTAGAAGGCATTAAAAATTTGAGGAACATTTTAGATTCGATACAGGCTGGCATTGTTATAATCAATCCAGAAACTCAAGAGATCGTAGATGCCAACAAGATGGCTGAGAAATTATCGGGCTGGAAGAAAGATGATATAATTGGTATGCGAAGAGAAGAACTATTTCTTCTAAATTCTTGGGATTACAAAGAATTTGGAAAACTTTTAGGTTCCGAGTCGTTACTTAATAAAAAAGATGGTGATGTACTTCCAATATTATTAACTGAGCAAAAAATTAAACTCGGCAATGAACAATTTATTCTTTCTACGTTTTCGGATATAACCGAGCAAAAAAATCTGGAAATTGAACTGCTTGAGTTCAAATTCAACCTGGAACAAAAAGTTGAAGAAAGAACGCACGAATTAAAAAAGGCATACGATAAATTAAAAGCTGAAGTTGATGCCAGAACAAAGTTAGAAAAAGAAAAACTAAAGCTTTATTACGCCATTTATCAGAGCCCAGTGGCTATGGTAATTGTTGACCAGGAGGGTTTTATCGAGTATGTAAATCCAAAATTCAGTGAATTGACCGGTTTTTATTTCGATGATGTATTTGGAAAAAAAATAGTAAATGTAATAGTCTCAGATAATGATGAATATTACATTAAAGAAATTGCCCAGATGATCAGACAGGAAAAAATCTGGAAGAAAGATATCAGGATTAAAAAGAGAGGTGGTGAATTTATATGGGTGTCGGCGTCTGTATCTGGAATTGTTAATGATAGAGGGAAACTAACTCATTACCTTGCAGTTTATGAGGATATATCGCTTAAAAAGAAAGCCGAAGAAGAAATCATCAAAGCTAAAGAAAAAGCTGAAGAGGCAGCACGTTTGAAATCTTCTTTACTGGCAAATATGAGTCACGAATTCCGTACACCATTAATAGGCATTCTCGGCTTTACCGAATTTCTTTTAGAAGACGACTTAAGCCAGGAAGCCAAAGAAATAATTGCTGATATTAATTCTGCTGGAAAACGACTTTTGAATACGCTCGATAGTGTCCTTCAACTTTCGGAATTAGAGTCGCTTTCAGAATATCTTAAATTATCGAAAGCTTCTTTAAATGAATTAATACGTGATACTTATGAACAATATTTACCATTTGCTGTTTCAAGAGGTCTGCAATTTAAACTAAATTTACCGACTATCTCATTGGTCTCTGAAATTGATGACGATCTTTTTTCAAAAGCACTGGCTTTTATTATCGACAATGCTATTAAATTCACTCCAAAAGGGGAGATCGAAGTTAGTGCGGAAAATGTTAATCACAATGAAAAATACTGGAATGCTATTAAAATATCCGACACCGGAATTGGCATCGACGAAAAAGATTTTGAATTAATATTTCAAGAATTCCGTCAGGGAAGCGAAGGGCATAAGAGAAATTATGAAGGTACGGGTCTGGGACTTACTTTAGCAAAAAAGATGATTGAATTTATGAATGGGTATATATCAATTGAGAGCGTTAAAGGGAAAGGCTCAATTTTTACTATCTATATTCCTGCCGTCGACGAAAATTAAATCATGCATCAGAAAAATTAATACTGGAAGATATTCTACAACAAGCAACAAAGGATATTCCTTCCAGTAACCGTAAAGCTGATAGTTCATTACAGTAATAATCGTTGTGCTACTTAAAGAGGCATAGAAAATTCCGCTCAATCTCGGTACAACAGGCAATAATACAATTAACCAGCCAATGTACCAGGGATGCACCACAGGAGAAAATAACAACAACAATAAGTACGTATAATAAAGATCAATTTCTATTTTTCTTCGTTTCATAAAAAGATAATAAGCTGCAAATGAAATTGCATAGAGGATTAAACAAATCAGTCTCGATTTTTGATTGTGTTCGAGGAAAGCATTTATTATGTTGAAAATACTTCCGTTAAATGTCCAGTTTCTTGCAAATTTTTGCAGTGCCTGGAATAAGTCGGGCGTGGATAAATAAGGAATAAATTGAATACCTAAAATTGCCACGGGGATTAATGGATAAATAATCTTTCTTTTGACATCCGTTTCATACCAAAAAATTGCTGGTAACGCAATCAAGAAAGCGGGTTTAATCGACAGCGCAAAACCTAAAAATATTAAAGAAATTATTTTGCACCATCTATTCTTTTGAGCTGACTGTAAATAGAAAAAAAGAAAAAGCGCGAAAAATGTAAATCCGTATCCGTCCAGGTGTGCATCAATTCCAATGTGAATTAAAATTAGTGGACACAATGCATAGAGTAAAACGAAACTGAAATTTAATCCCCTTAGTTTTAGAAGATATAAAGTACTTGCCATAGTTATTATTTCAAAAAGTATCATGAGAAGCTTTAATCCCCAGACAGATTCTCCACTTATTAAATATGCTGTATAGAAAAGCCACTGGCTTAGCGGGAAATAGATTGTTTTCATATCCGGAAAGTTGACTTTGTCTGGAAGCATCTCGCTCGAAAGGTGACTCAGCTGACTTGCATCTGGAGGGTATAGATATGGATTAATCCCGTTGTATTGAACTTTGCCGTCCCATATATATCGATAAATGTCGTCGCTTCCCAGTGGAAAGTTATTAATGAACAATATTCTGATTAAAATAGCTACCGTCAGTCCGAAATAAATTGTTTTCCTGTCAATCTCGTACTTAAGTATTATTATGGCAAATGGAATATAGAGTAAAGAGGAAATAAGGGAAATATAATTGAAATGAATAATGTCGTAATGAATGAATAAATAAAAATACAGAACAAGCTGAACAAGAATAATGAATTTGATAGTATGATTGAACGTATTTTTCAT
This sequence comes from Melioribacter sulfuriphilus, assembly GCF_051488685.1. NCBI lineage: Bacteria > Pseudomonadati > Ignavibacteriota > Ignavibacteria > Ignavibacteriales > Melioribacteraceae > Melioribacter > Melioribacter sulfuriphilus. The sequence continues at coordinate 165,401 of NZ_JBPSEH010000001.1, read as the reverse complement.
TCGTAATTAGATTAATACCAATTTTAATACTGGAAAAATAAGGAAATTCAAAACGCTGCAAAAAAAATAGAATTAATTGTAGCATTTATCATTTTGATAAAATTTTATTATCCTTATAAATAATTAGTATTAAAAGGAGCGATTAACACACGGATATCTGATTTATTAAGTGGCATAATTTCTGTACACTTACTTTGGTGGTTATGTTCTCAAAACGGAGTTCGAATATTAATGAAAAAATATGCGTTGTTCTTTATTTCGTTATTAATTTTTTCGGCATGCAGCACTTCTCTATTAACTAAAACTGAATATGTTCGAGTCGTCGATACTCATTTTGAATACAAGGGCGAGCCGTATTATTTTGTCGGGACGAACTTCTGGTACGGATGTTATCTGGGACGTGAAGGTCGAGACGGCGACAGAGAACGCTTAAAGCGTGAACTCGACTATCTAAAAGAACTCGGAATTACAAATTTAAGGATACTGGCGGCATCCGAAAAGTCGTACATTCAAGCTTCGCTCGATCCATCTATTCAGGAAGAGCCGGGTAAATTTAATGAAGATTTGCTTGACGGGCTCGACTTTCTGCTTTACGAAATGCGTAAAAGGAAAATGTTCGCCGTAATTTTTTTGAGCAATTACTGGGAATGGTCGGGGGGTTTTGCCGTCTATAATAAATGGTCGGGTGATTCGAATTATGTTGATCCGCATAATCCAGAACAGGGCTGGACTAAATTTATGAACTATTCAGCGAAGTTTTATACGAACGAAAGAGCAAATGAATATTACCGAAATTTCATTGTGCATATAGTAACAAGGAAGAATAAATATACAGGTGATTATTATTATGAGGATCCAACAATAATGGCCTGGCAATTAGCAAACGAACCAAGACCAGGCTGGGGCGAAGAGGGTTTTCGAAATGCAAAAAATTTTTATAAATGGATCGATGAAACGGCAGCCTTTATCCGCTCGATTGATCCCAATCATCTTATTACAACAGGCAACGAAGGTCTCGGCGGATGTCTCGATTCTGATACGATTTTTATAAATGCCCATAAAAGTCCAAATATTGACTATGCCACATTCCATCTCTGGGCAAAAAATTGGGGATGGTTTGATGCTAAAAAAATCGAAGAAACCTATCCATCAACAGAAAAAAAAGCAATCGACTATTTTAATGCACACATGTTACTTGCGAGACGACTCAATAAACCAATTACACTTGAAGAATTCGGAATACCCAGAGACTACGAAGAGTATAGGCCTGGTTCACCAGTAACAGCAAGGGACAGATATTTTTTGAAAATATTCGAGTTGGTAGCAGACAGTGCTAAGGCAGGAGCTCCAATTGCTGGAACCAATTTCTGGGCTTGGGGCGGCGAAGGAAAACGCAACAACGATGACTATATCTGGAAAAAAGGGGATCCGTTTACAGGTGATCCCCCACAAGAACCGCAAGGTCTTAATTCTGTTTTTATTTCGGATGGATCGACTCTTGAAATAATTTCGAAACATGCTGCGGATATGAATCGTATCCGAAAAATGAAACTCCTTGTACGCAATTAAAGTAACCTTTTATGATACGTAAACTCAGTCTATTGTCGATAATTGTAATAACAATAAATGCATGCATGATGGAATTCAATACTGTCGAATTTCTTAAAAGGAATGAAATAAAACTCGTCGATACAAGTGCAACAAAAGAGACAGCAATGCTTTATTATAATTTGAAAATGCTATCTAATACAAACACAATTTTTGGTCATCATGACGCAACAGCTTATGGTATTGGCTGGTACGGTAAAGAAGGAAGATCAGACGTTAAAGATATAACCGGCTCCTATCCCGGTCTATACGGATGGGACTTCGGAGAATTGATATGGGAGCCTAACATTAAAAATGAAAACAGAAATATAACGAGGCTTGTACGCAAAGCTTATTCGAGGGGAGGAGTAAATACATTCTGCTGGCATGCACCTAATCCCGTAACCGACAAATCGTTTTATGATACTACTATCGCTGTTCCCAAAATATTGCCAGGAGGAGGATATTATTTAAAGTATTTAAGGATGCTCGATCAGATTGCCGATTTCGTTGCAACTCTGAAAGATACAGCGGGCAAGCCAATTCCAATTATCTTTCGTCCATTTCATGAATTCGACGGCAGCTGGTTCTGGTGGGGAAAAAATTTCTGTACTCCCGATGAATTTAAAAAATTGTGGAAAACTACTGTTGAGTACCTCAGAGATAAAAGGGGATTGAGAAATATTCTTTATGCATACTCTCCGGATAGAAATTTTTATTCAGAAGAAGAATATCTGGAACGTTATCCTGGCGACAATTATGTAGATATTCTTGGATTTGACGACTATTATGACTTTATGCCCGATGGCGACGGTATTCAGTGGATTCAAAAGAAACTGGCTATTGTCACTTCCATTGCAAAACGGAAAAACAAAATTGCTGCATTTACAGAAACCGGCCTGGAAGGAATTGTCGATTTTAATTGGTGGACTGGTCGTCTCTATAAAACCATTGGGGGAGATTCCGTTAAAATCGCATATCTGATGGTATGGCGGAATGCAAATGAAAAACATTACTATGTTCCTTATAAAGGTCATCCGGGCGAAGATGATTTTGTAAAGTTTACACTAACCGAAAAAGTCTTGCTTGAAAGAGATTTACCGGATTTGTATTCAAAGCCAATTAACGAAGAAATTATTAAGCAAGTCAATCAGAAACAAAAGATTGAATTACTAAAAGCTGTATTGACTTATCCAGTTATGTAACAAATGATAAAAAATTAGGAGCGAAGGAATTCTGGACTGTAATGAAAAATATTGAAAATAAATTTACAGGAAAATTATGCAGATACATATCATCGACTTGGTAATCATAATACTCTATTTTGCTGTAGTGCTTGCCATTGGGATACTAGTATCAAAAAGATCGATAAAAGATATCGATTCGTATTTCCTTGGCAGCAATCAATTGCCCTGGTGGATGCTTGGTATCTCAAACGCCTCGGGAATGTTCGACATAACCGGCACCATGTGGCTTGTCTATTTATTGTTCGTCTACGGGATGAAAAGCGTTTGGATTCCGTGGCTCTGGCCAATATTCAATCAAGTGTTTCTCTTTGCTTATCTGTCGATCTGGTTGAGAAGGTCAAATGTTATGACTGGAGCGCAGTGGATCGAGACCAGATTTGGAAACGGCAAAGGCGCCCGCCTTGCACACATTATTGTTGTTTGTTTTGCGCTTGTTAGCGTTGTGGGATTTATAGCTTATGACTTTAAAGGAATTGGAAAGTTTGCTAAAATATTTTTACCGTGGGATCTGTCGCCCGATATGTATGCAATAATTTTAATGAGTATTACAGCTATCTACGCTGTCAAAGGGGGGATGGTGAGCGTGGTTGCAACGGAAGTGCTTCAATTTCTTGTAATGACCGTAGCTTCAATTGCAGTGGGTATTGTTGCAATGAATGCCGTTGCGCCTGGAGCGCTAAATGCCGTTGTACCAGAAGGTTGGAAAGAACTTTTTTTCGGATGGCATTTGAATTTAAACTGGTCGGGAATAATGGAATCGGTTAATGCCAAAATTACTGAAGACGGTTACGAATTATTTATGATTTTTATGATGATGGTATTATTTAAGGGTATACTTGTAAGTGCAGCTGGTCCAGCGCCTAATTATGATATGCAGAGAATTTTAGCTACCAGGAATCCTAAAGAAGCTTCGAAAATGAGCTGGCTGGTTTCGCTCGTTCTCTTTTTCCCCCGATATATGATGATAGCGGGTCTTACTGTGCTGGCTCTCGCTTTTCTGATGCCAGAATTAAATGCAATGGGGCCAAACGTCGATTTCGAAATGATATTGCCACTGGCTTTAAGGAAACTGATTCCGGTTGGACTGGTAGGCGTTTTACTGGCAGGTCTTCTTGCTGCTTTTATGTCAACATACGCAGCCACAATCAATGCAGCTCCTGCTTATGTTGTCAACGATATTTATAAGAAATTTATTAATCCAAACGCACATCCGAAAAAATATGTCCACATGAGTATAGCTGTCTCTATCTTTTTTGTTATACTAGGCTTTATTTTCGGCATCATGGCGCAATCGGTTAATCAAGTAACACTCTGGATTGTAAATGGACTTTGGGGTGGTTACACAGCGGCAAATGTTTTGAAATGGTATTGGTGGAGGATGAATGGTTATGGATACTTCTGGGGAATGGTTATCGGTATAGCGGCTGCTTTAATTATGCCTCTGCTTTTCCCTTCGTTGCCGACACTCAATGCATTTCCTTATGTACTCGCCATTTCAATTCTCGGCTCTATACTTGGTAGTTACTTGAGTGAACCAGAGCCCGATAATGTATTGATGAAATTTTATATAACGGTTCGCCCATGGGGATTATGGAAACCAATTCATGAAAAAGTTAAAGCTCGCTTTCCGGAATTCAATCCAAATTTCGGTTTCAAAAGAGATATGTTCAACGTTGTAATAGGTATTATCTGGCAAACAACTCTGCTTGCTGCGCCCATTTATCTTGTAATCCATGAATATCTATACTTTGCGATTACTCTCTGCATTACTGCTATAACGTCATTAATACTCAAATTTACATGGTGGAATAAACTCGATGAAATTTGTGGTGAGGAATCGGAAAAAATGTATAGAGAAATGGCATCGAAAATTGAATGATAATGCTGGAGAAATATGAATAACACCGATGGTATTAAACTAAGATTGATCGAAAAGGTAGCATATGGCTGTGGGGATTTTGCATCTTCGATGTTCTGGAAACTCTTTTCGATGTTCCTGCTTTTTTTCTATACAGATATTTTTGGAATCTCTGCTGCAGCTGTGGGAACAATGTTTCTTGTTACGAGAATATGGGATGCAATTAACGACCCGATGATGGGTATGATATGCGATCGTACAGAAACCCGTTGGGGCAAATTTCGTCCTTATCTTTTATTCGGTGCTGTCCCTTTTGCAATTCTCGGTATAATTACTTTCAGTACCCCGGATTTTAGTCCTTCTGGTAAATTAATCTATGCATACGTTACTTACACGTTAATGATGATGGTATACACTGCTGTTAACGTTCCGTATTCCTCGCTGATGGGAGTAATGACCAATAATCCATTGGAAAGAACTTCACTTGCTTCCTTCAGATTCGTGGGAGCATTTTCGGGTGGCATTCTTGTAACAGCAACTGCTTCATATCTTGTGGAATATTTTGGAGGAGTGGCAAATCCAGCACAGGGTTATCAATTGGCGGTAAGTATTTATGCAATACTTGCTGCAATTTTCTTCCTGCTCACATTTGCAGGCACAAAGGAGCGCCTTAAGTCCACAACGATTAAGAATTCATCTCTTAAAGATGATTTGAAAGATATATTGAAGAATGGTCCATGGTTTATTATGCTGGCTTCGGGTGTATCGATTCTAATCTTTAATTCGCTCCGTGACGGTTCAATTCTTTATTACTTTAAATATTTTATCAAGGACCAAAAAGTAGAATTATTCGGTTCGCAATACAATTTTAACCAGGCTGAACTTGCTTCTGTATACATGACTCTCTGGCTTGCTACTAATATTGTTGGTGTTGTATTGGCAAAGCCTGTTTCGTCAATAATCGGTAAGAAAAAAACATTTATTGTTGCAACTCTCCTTTCTGCGGGATTCAGTTTTCTCCTCTTTTTTCTAAAGCCAGAGCAATTGATCTCGATTTTTGTGCTCAATATATTTATTGGTATTAGCGCGGGCATTGTGCTACCTTTAATCTGGTCGATGTATGCAGACATCGCTGATTATTCGGAATGGAAAAATGGTAGGCGCGCAACCGGATTGATTTTTTCGTCATCTTCAATGTCACAAAAATTTGGCTGGACACTTGGTGGCGCTTTAACAGGATGGCTACTGGCTTTCTTTGGATTCCAGGCTAATGTCGATCAGACTCCGCAATCTTTACTGGGTATACGTCTTATAATCAGTGTTTTTGCGGGTTTGGGCGCACTTCTCGCTGCATTGTTTATTTTCTTCTATCCATTGTCCGAAGATTTTATGAAAAAAATTGAAATTGAACTCGAACAAAAAAGAAACAATAACGAGGAGATAAAATGACTAAAAGTGCATTTAATAAGAGATTGAAAGAGTTGTTCGAAGAACATGAGAGATTAATTAAAAGAAAAAACAGACAACTTCCCAGTACAAACGGCGTTTTTAACCGTTACAAATATCCAATTCTTACCGCAGAACATACTCCCTTGTTCTGGAGATACGATCTAAATTATGAAACCAATCCGTATTTAATGGAGAGAATGGGAATAAATGCCACCTTTAATGCAGGGGCAATGGAATACAACGGGAAAATAATTTTAGCCGTTAGAGTCGAAGGTGTCGACAGAAAATCGTTTATTGCAATTGCAGAATCACCGAATGGTATCGATAATTTTAAATTCTGGGATTATCCGGTTAAAATGCCAGAAACTGAAAATCCCGATACAAATATATACGATATGCGTTTGGTTAAGCATGAAGATGGATGGATTTACGGAATTTTTTGTACTGAAAGAAAAGATCCACAAGCCCCGGAAACTGATACTTCAGCTGCAGTTGCTCAGGCGGGAATTGCCAGAACGAAGGATCTCGTTAATTGGGAAAGACTACCGGATTTAAAATCAAAATCCCCGCAACAACGGAATGTAGTGCTACATCCCGAATTTGTAAACGGGAAATATGCCTTTTATACTCGACCTCAAGATGGTTTTATTACCACAGGCACAGGTGGCGGTATCGGGTGGGGCTTGACGGAATCAATTGAAAATCCTGTTATAGAAGAAGAAAAAATTATCGACGAAAGGGTTTATCATACAATCAAAGAAGTTAAGAATGGTTTGGGGCCTGCCCCAATTAAAACCGAGAAGGGTTGGCTACACTTAGCTCACGGCGTTCGAAATACAGCTGCGGGTCTCAGATATGTACTTTATCTATTCCTTACCGATTTAAATGACCCATCGAAGGTAATAGCACGGCCAGGTGGATACTTTATTGCTCCCGAAGGAGAAGAAAGAGTGGGAGATGTTTCTAACGTTGTTTTCAGTAACGGCTGGGTTAAAAAAGACAACGGCGATGTATTGATTTATTATGCTTCCTCAGATACACGTATGCATGTTGCTCGTTCAACCGTCGATAGGCTGCTCGATTATGTTCTTAACACTCCTGAAGACGGCTTAAGAAGCGCAGAATGCGTAAAGCAGAGATATCAATTGATAAATAAAAATCTGGAGATAATGAAAAAGCTTAAACTCTGATTCTTAGCTACGACGCCTCCTAAAGCCATGCTAAAATTAATTTCTCAGTTTAGCATGGCTTTTTTATTTTTCCACAGTTTGCACGGCAACTTTTTGCCAGTGGTCTATGAAAAGGTCGAATTCCAATTTTAACTTCCTGAAATTTGGATTTCTTTGATAGATGTCAGAATCTTCGTCGGAAAGCATAAGGATGCAGTTCATCAGTGCCCTGCCATTATGATAAGTGGCTTTCCAGATCGTCCCTTTTGGAGCGGTCTTATAATGTGGTTCTTTTTCCAGACTGCCCCAGTACCAGTCGCCGTGTTGATGATCTATCAGGTATCTTTTAACATATTCCCATTCTTGAAGAAAAAGTTTATAGTAACGCTTTTCGTTCGGGAAAATTTTTGAAAAGAGTAAAAGTGCATTCAGCGCTTCGGCCTGAGCCCACCAATTTTTTGTATCTTTAATTATGCTGCACTCGCCGTCTTCTGAATAGTAATAACCTTCGTCGAAAAATCCAGCACTCGAATTGTCCCAACCATTATCAATTGCGTGGTCAAGCATTCTTTTTGCGATTGTTAATGTTTCGATGTCGTTTTTTATACCGAGTTTATATGAAGCTTCGAGCATCAAAAAAGCAGTTTCGTAATCGTGACCGAATGATACATGGTCCAATCGATAATTTGCCTCACGTATTTCAGGTTGTGCATGTCTGAAAGAAACAGGTGTCCAGTCGCGTTCGAAAAATAATTGTAGATAACCTTTTGGATGTGTGATCTTATCTCTTATAAGAATTAATAGTTCTTCCAGACGTTCGCGTAATTTTTCATTTGGCCATATACCATAGAGTTCGGTAAAGGCTTCCAGCAAGTGGATCGAAGAATTCTGATCCTTAAAACCTACTTCGACAGCATCTGTTGCTTTTGTTCTGTATGAATCATTTCTTTCTATGGTTTTTCCGTCACGTCTCAAAAATTGAAAGTAACCTTTATGAAGAGGGTCATGGGCGTGTTCTTCCAGCCAGTTGAATGTGTCAATTGCAAGTTCGAGTGCGTCGTTATTCTTAGTCAATTCATATAAAGCCGATAAACCATAGATTGCAAAAGCATTGCCGTATGTTCGCTTTTCATCGAACCAACCTTCTACATCGGATAAATTTCCATCTCGACTTCGGATCTGATAAAAACCCCCATACTGCAAATCCCACATTTTATTTTTAAGGAAATCCAGTCCGTGTAGTGCCGCTTCGTACAACATGCTACTATTTAAAAATTTTGCCACTTTGGATGTCGTCCACACATGACGCGATTGTGTTACAATCATCTTCTCCTGCTCGGGCATTAAACTGAGGTCGTATGCAAGATTTGTGAAGTAGCCCCCGTATTCTTTATCGATAACCAGAGGATACCATTTGTAGATTAAATTATTTTCGAATTCATTTAGCATATCGGCCATGATACCCATATATTATTCACTTTAACGCTTAATTGATTGATAATTTTGTAGTGCAAATATTATGCTATTTTTTTCGTTTGTTATTGACGCAAAAATTATATTTGTTTTTACAATAATGATATATTTTTATCAAATTGATAAAAAAAGAGAAAGTCATCACTTAATTTTGACATTAAAAAAATTATTTCTCCAGGCGTAGTTTTTGCTATTAAAAGATATAATATAATGGACTGATTTTTACAACTTCTATTAAATAAGGGGGATATTAATGAGAATCTTAATGTTTTTTTTGATGGCTTCTTTAGCCTTAGCTGGAAATGAAAAAGAATTAAACTTGCCTTCTATTTTTTCGGACAATATGGTATTGCAACAGAATTCAAAAGTTGCAATATGGGGTATGAGCAAACCGGGGGCTGAAGTTACTATCAAGGCTTCCTGGAATGAATCGGCAATTACAAAAGCAGGCGAGAATGGAAAGTGGATAGCTTACATTAAAACACCTTCAGCTGGAGGACCTTTTGTATTAAAGGTGACAGACGGAAAATCCAATGTAGAATTTAAAAACGTAATGGTAGGAGAAGTATGGCTCTGTTCGGGGCAGTCGAATATGGAAATGCCGCTGGAAGGTTGGCCTCCGAGCGATACTGTTTCAAACAGCAAGGAAGTAATTGCCAGTGCAACGAATAAAAATATTAGATTCTTTACCGTCAGCAGAGCACTTTCGGAAAATCCGGAATACGATTGTATCGGACACTGGGAGGAATCGAATCCTGAAACTGCGGCTAAATTCAGCGCAACGGCTTACTTCTTCGGAAAAAAATTGTACGACGAATTGAAAATACCCATTGGATTAATTCATTCGAGCTGGGGAGGAACTCCAGTGGAAGCATGGACAGGAGCTAAATATATTTCCTCTGTCGATGAATACAAAGACATTGTTGAAAAGCTAAAAGATGCACGGAAAGAAATTGATCACCTTAGAGCATGGCTTTCAGAAAAACCGACTATTGATATTAATTCAATTAAATCGCCAACTCCCTGGAAAGGTCTTGACCTAAACGATTCCGAATGTTCTAAACCTGACTTTGACGATTCGAGTTGGAAAACTATGGATTTACCTGTTAAATGGGAATCGACTGAAATAGGTAATTTTGACGGTGTCGTTTGGTTCAGAAAAAACGTGACAATTAAAGCAGAATGGATTAATAAAGAACTTGTACTTGAACTCGGACCGATAGACGACATGGATGTGACTTATGTTAACGGAGTTAAATTGGGAGGTTACGAAGAAGGCGGCTACTGGCAGACAGACCGAATTTACAAAGTACCTGCAGATTTGGTTAAAGGTAAAAATCTTTCAATTGCCGTACGCGTTATCGATACTCAGGGCGGTGGAGGAATTTGGGGATCCTCTGAGAAAATGAAAATTCATCCGCTTGACTCACAAGAATCAATTTCTCTCACAGGTGCGTGGAAATATCTGCCGGTTGCCGAATATTACAGCGGAAAATTATATTTGTTTGACGTAAAGAATGCAGAATACAATAGTCGCCCGAAATTGTCCATTGAATATTCATCTTATACGCCCACTTTACTTTTTAATGGAATGATTGCCCCGTTGATACCATACGGAATAAAAGGCGCCATCTGGTACCAGGGAGAATCAAATGTTGGAAATCCCGAATTGTATAAAACACTCTTCCCATTGATGATTAAAAATTGGAGAGAAGAATGGGGTTTGGGCGATTTCCCATTTTACTATGTTCAAATTGCTCCATACAACTATGGTCCCAACGCTGAATCCCAGAAGTTAAGGGAAGCTCAATTAATGAGTCTTTCGGTACCCAATACAGGGATGGCCGTTACACTCGACATTGGCAATCCGAATAATATTCATCCAGCAAACAAAAAAGAGGTAGGCGAACGACTTGCAAGATGGGCGCTGGCGAAAAATTACGGCAAGAAAATCGATTTTTCAGGTCCAATCTTTAAATCGATGCAAAGGGAAGGTAATAAAATAATTCTGTCGTTCGATCATACTGACGGCGGCTTGATTATTAAAGAAATCAACGGTGAGAACAATTTCCTTATTGCAGGTAACGACAAAGTATTTAAAAAAGCCAGAGTAGAAATTAAGGATGATAAATTAATTGTCTTCTCTGAAAGTATTGAAAATCCTGTGGCGGTGCGTTATTGCTGGGATAATATTTCCGAAGCCACTCTTTTCAACAAAGCGGGACTGCCTGCTTCTTCATTTAGAACAGACAACTGGGATTAAGAGATGGGAATAAAAATGAGAAGTATTATTAAGTTAATTGCGTTGTTTCTATTAATCGGTCGAATCAATTTTACAAATGCACAAAAAACCGAGTATCATGCCTGGTGGCACGATACATATTTAAGAGAAACATTCGAAACCCCCAACAAGAAAAAACTCCCTCTGATTAAAGTAGCAGGCAATCGTTTTGTAGATGAAACTGGTGATACAATTTTATTCAGAGGTGTTTCAATTTCCGATCCCGATAAAATTGAAAAACAAGGACACTGGAATAAAAGGCATTTCGAAAAAGTTAAAGAACTTGGTACAATGATTATCCGTATTCCAGTTCATCCAGTTGCCTGGCGGGAACGAGGAGCCGAAAATTATTTGAAGCTGCTCGATCAGGCCATCGATTGGTGCACAGAATTGGGAATGTATGTTATTATTGATTGGCATACAATAGGAAATCTCGGTATGGAGTTGTTTCAGGATCCCATGTACGAGACAACTAAAAAAGAAACGTTCGAATTCTGGCGAACTATTGCACGAAGATACAGTGGTAATAATACGGTGGCTTTTTATGAATTGTTCAACGAACCGACTCTCTTTTTTAATCAGCTCGGAACGATGTCGTGGGCAGAATGGAAAGAACTCAATGAAAAAATGATTACGTTGATCAGAGCTTATGATAACGAAACGATTCCATTGGTAGCTGGATTCGATTGGGCTTATGACCTTACTCCTTTATTAATTGAACCAGTTGAAGCTGAAAATATCGGATACGTAACGCACCCATATCCTCATAAGCGCACGAAACCGTGGGAACCGAAATGGGAAGAAAATTTTGGTTTTGCCGCTCAGAAATATCCAATTATTGCAACTGAAATTGGTTTTACAATGGATAATGAATCCATTAATTCAAACGGCGAATATGGTGAGGCAATTATTAATTATCTTGAATCCAGAGGCATTAGCTGGGTCTGGTGGGTATTTGATCCGGAATGGCATCCGAAAATGTTCAAGTCGTGGGACACATATGAACTCACCGACAGCGGTAACTTTTATAAAGCAGTAATGCAAGAGAAAAAATAATGCGATGAATAAAAGTGCTGCGAATATTATTTTACGAATGCAAGCAGAACAGATAACTTATGAATACTAAATTTAAATGGGCGCTTGGTATACTGATTGTCTCGGTCTTCGCTTATTATGCGATTAACTATTATGTTAATCGGCGTGCAGGCGATGAGGTAATCGAAATTTATTTTGCCGACAGAATTACTGCCGCTCATGAAAAATTAATTGAAATTTATAACGAGAGGAATAAAGGGAAAGTACGCATTGTACCAATCGACTTTCCCAATTTTGATTTTAGTACGAATGAAAGAAAGGAAGTGCTGGCTCGTTCGTTACGAGGCACTGGCGACGGGATTGATCTCTTTGCCGTTGATATTATCTGGGTGCAAAGATTTGCAAAATGGGGAGAATCACTCGACAAATATCTGACCGAAGAAGAAAAAAAGCGACTGCTGCCTCTGGCAGTCGAATCGTGTTATTACAACGGCGAACTTGTTGCTGTCCCGTTAGTTCTTGTGAACAGTATCTGCTATTATCGGGAAGATCTGGTCGAAACGCTCCCCAATGGTAAAGAAATGATAAACAAGTTCGATAGTACAAATATTACCTGGGAAGAATTCCTTGACTACAGAAGCCAATATAAAGGTGATAAACCGTTTTATATTTTCCCCGCCGCCGATTACGAAGGTATGATTTGTAATTTTATGGAATTCCTTTTAAGCCAGAATCCAAATTACTTTCAACAATATGGTTTTAACCTCGATAGACCTGAAGCCGAAAAGGCTTTGCAATTTATGGTCGACCTGATTTATAAATATAATGCGACACCGCCCGATGTCACTAAGTTTACCGAGATATCAAGTTACGAATACTTTATTAATAATGACGGTTTTGTAATTCACGGCTGGCCCACTTACGATATGGACTTTATTAATGAAGCTTACGATAAAGAGAAGCAATCGAGACTCAAAAAAATGTGGATACCGTATTTTAAGGGCGGCGTGCCTACATCGATCGTAGGTGGATGGGATTTGATGGTTTCTAAATTTTCTACGAAGAAGAAAGAGACAATCGATTTCCTGAAATTTTTGCTGAGCGACGAAGCCCAGGAAATTTTTTATAAATTAAGTGGGCATTATCCTGTAATTAAAAGATTTTATGAAGATCCGTCGTATTTGAGTAAATATCCTGAAATACCGAAAATCAAAGAATATCTCAAAACGGCAAAACATCGACCAGCACATCCTGACTATACGAGATTTTCTAAAATTATGTCGTACTATATCGACGAGGCTTTAAAAAATCGTATCTCCGTTAAAGAAGCGCTCATCAAAGCTACCAATGCAATTCAACTTGAGAAAAATATTTTACAGGAGCGATGACTTAAATTTATGGTACGACAAAAATTAAAAAATAAGTTTACTAAATATCGATTCGAAATCAGGCATATCTCGGCGTTCCTGTTCGTACTTATTATTTTTCAGCTCGTAATGGCTTTTGTTCAAAAATCATCGCTTAGCGATTTCTTAAATGAAACTCAGGACTGGTATCAAAAATATTCCACCGAACGGCTGGCTATTATTACTACGACTAGTATGGAATTGCTTTATGAAAATCTCTTTATGGAAAAACCAATGTCCGAGTACGACCAGAGGAAAATCACTTACTCGTTTAACGTAATCTTCAAACAGCAGTTAATCCAGAAAAGTGTGGAAGATATAAGTCTGATTCTTCTAAAGAACCATCGCATATATGTTATTGACAGTGGACAAAAACTCTACGCATTCCTTACGAACAAACTCGCACCCTACGAAACGGGCGTTAACAGTCATTCCGAAGCGGTAAAACTATTTCTCGATTATAGAGATGAAATAAGGGCTTCGGAAACCATTTATTCGATTCTGGAAAATAATAAAACCTTTAAAATACTTGTGCCCTTCGTACCCGACGGCGAATATCTCGGTGTAATGTATATGAAGATTACACCTGACTTTACGTTTCTTACAAATGAAGTAACTTCGAATTTCGATAAAGTTGCTGTAATCTATACGTCCTTAATTTTTCTTGGACTTGTGATTATCTTTTACATTTCTTCACAGGCAGTAAAAGAAAGGAACGAAGCTCAGAAAAAGTTTTTCCAGGAGCACGAAGAAAATATCAAAAAACAAATCCGACTCGAAAAGGAGTCGCTCTTTACAAAAAGAATTTACCATACTCATCATAAAGCCGAAAAGATAATTGGTTTTATCAAGGAAGATGTCCGCAAGATGAACAGCGAAGGAATCGATGAATTGAAAAAGAGAGTGCTGACATATTCGAATTTCATTTCGAGAATTATATATGACATGAAATGGTACGACCAGGAAATCAATACAATTATTAACCCGATGTTCCATACTAACATTAACGAAGTAATAAAATTCATAGTGGAGAATATTTTCCTTAGAATCTCAAGTCGCAACGACATGTTCAGTTTTGAATTATTGCTTGACGACGATATTCCTCCGGTTAATGTTAATGAATTTGTGGTATGGGAAATTCTTGAACCTTTGATACATAACAGTATTGACCACAGTCAAAAAGATTCGGTAAAAATTAAAATAAAAACAAAACGTGATAAGGATAAAGGCCAAACGATTATAACTATTGAAGACGATGGCGTTGGAATAAAAAGCGAATTATTAGAAGTCGATTCAAAAGGTGTTAAAAAGATATTTCTTGAAAATATTTCCACCAAAAAACTTGAAGCTACTAATTCGGGTTATGGTTGCTATATTGCATATCAGATGGCGGTTGAAAAATGTGGATGGGAACTCGACGTTGAAAATATAAAAGAAGGCGGTTGCCGATTCACTATTAAAATAAAAAATTAAGGAAGATATCGTATGCAGAAACAAGATATGATTAACATTTTACTTGTTGAAGACGAAGAATTTGATGTAAGAAGAGTAAAAAATACGCTCGACTACTACAACTCCAGAATAAGATTGCTTGACACTGTTTCAAATGGTATGGCTGCCCTGTCTTTAATCAGGGATAATCCTGATAAATACGACGTTGTTATTATGGACTATCAAATATCGGGTGGCTTGAAAGGGGAGGAGCTGATTTCAAAAATGAAGAGCTACGACCCACTCATTCAGATTATCGTAGTAACAAAAATGACAATTAACATTACCAATTATGACTTTGCCAATAAGTTACTTCAGGCTGGAGCTTTCTGGTATTGTACAAAATATCCGGGTAACATCGAAGAATACATTTATCAACCTACAGATTTTATTCTAAGTATTTTCAACGCATACGAAAAAAAGAAACTCGAAAAACAAAAATTGAAATCCGACAGAAGACTTAAGAAGAGTATAGAAAATTTACTGGAAGCAAAAAAAATAATCGGCGAATCGAAACCGATGCTTCAATTGAAAGAAAACATTGAAAAGTATGCCAAAAGTGATGTAAATATATTGATCAACGGTCCGTCGGGCACAGGCAAAGAATTGGTTGCATGGAATATTCACCTGAGAAGCAAAAGGAAATACGAGAATTTTGTACCGATTAACTGTGGAAGCATTCCGAGTGACTTGTTAGAAAGCGAATTGTTCGGTTTCGAAAAAGGTTCGTTTACAGGTGCAAACAGAGAAAAACCTGGATTGTTCGAAGTTGCTAATAATGGAACTCTTTTCCTCGATGAAGTGGGTGAACTTTCTCCAACGGCTCAGGTAAAATTATTGAGAGTGTTGCAGGAGGGAGAGATTGAAAAGATTGGCAGAACTGGAAAAATATCGGTTAATGTTAGAATAATCGCAGCTACGAATAAAAATCTTGCTCACGAAGTTAACAATAATCGCTTCAGGGAAGATTTATATTATCGACTAAATGTTGTGCCGCTTGAAATAGTCCCTTTGCGTCAGCGCGGTAATGATATCATTTTGTTGTTTGAACATTTTCTCGACTACTTCAGTCAGGACCTCGGATTTACCAGGCCGGTGGTGGAAGAAAGCGCTAAGGAAATCTTGTTGAATTACAAGTGGCCTGGCAATGTTAGAGAATTGAGAAATGTAGTACAAAGATTGGTGCTGAACTGTCCCGACCGCATCACTGCTAAGGATGTTAGCAATCCAATGATACTTGGCAATAATATCGTGTCGAAAGAAGAATCGGGCTTTGAAGATTTATACGAAGGACAGGTGCTGCCTTTGAAAGAAGTGGAAAGGAGATTCAGAATACGGTATTTCAAGTATGTAAGGAGCATCTCAAGTTCGGATTCTGCTGCAGCAGAAAAGCTCGGATTGGCACCTTCCAACTTTTATCGTATGTGTAAAGAACTTGGTTTAAAATAAACAGAACTTCTGGCTTATTGTATGCGTCTGATTTATTAAAATTTCGGGAGAATTATGATTAATCAATTCAAAGTAAAGGGAAAGGAGCTTCTTGCTAAGATAGAAGAGTTAATCAAAGAAGGGAACGTAAGGCGAATAATAATAAAAGATGAAAAAGGGAATACGTATATCGAAATACCTGTAACTGTTGCAGTGCTTGGAGCTTTCTTCGCACCAGTATTGGCTGCCGTTGGCGCACTCGCCGGAATGGCTGCAAATTTTACTGTTGAAGTCATCAGAAGGCATGAAGAAGATATCAATCCTTAAATTATTATCCTGACGTAATTTCGTCAACCACGATTAACAAACACCAAATAATTTGCTGGATTATTATAGTAGTATTTTATAATTTTGTTATGAACATATGCTCATAATTATTGTATGCCCAGACCTAAAAAAAATAGAAGAATAAAGTGTTATCCGACAGCATATTATTTCAAACCGCGTGGAATTCCAATGTATGAATTATTAGAAAATGTACTGGCTGAAGACGAGGTCGAGGCAATCTACTGGGCTGACTATAATGGTTACGACCACGAGACTGGAGCTGAGAAGATGGAAATATCCCGACCTACTTTTGGTCGAATTCTTAAATCTGCAAGGAGAAAAATTGCAGATGCAATTATCAACGGTAAGGCGCTCAGAATTAAACAGGATTATTTTAACAAATTAAAGGAGGAATAAAATGAAAATAGCAGTTGCATCAGACGACAATTTGCATGTGTCCGGACATATCGGACGTGTAAACGGTTTTATCATTTACGAATGCTCTGAAGGGAAAATTCTCGGCAAACAGTATCTCGAGAACACTTTTACTAATCACGGTCGTCAAGGCAGGGGCGAGCATCATCACGGCGAGAGTCATAGGTACGGACACGAAAGACTGATAGAAGCGCTGAAAGGAGTAGATGTTTTAATTTTTACATCGGGCGGCTGGAGATTGGTGGAAGACCTCGAGGCTAACGGCATAAAACCTTTTATGACTGACGAAGAAAATGCCGACAGTGCAGTTGAAAAATATCTGGCGGGTCAATTAATAGAAAGAGAAGATAATGTTTGCCATCACGGCAGGCACTGAAAATTAGAAATAGACCTCTGCGCTGATCGAATAATTACGAATGGGTGCTAAATTCCCGATAAACTCGACGTAATTATAATTGAGTAAGTTTTTAACACTCAATTTTAATGAAGCAGCTATATTACTAAAAATAAAATTAACCCCACCTGCTAAATCAACTACATAAACAGGGACTCGTTTATAACCGTCTTTTATAAGAGCTAATGGTGGTTCGGTCAGCTCGAGGTCTATTTCTTCTACTTTGCTTGAGTACCTGAAATCGGCACTCAACTCAAACGGCTGCTTGGTAAGACCAATATGTAAATTAACAGTGTTGCGCGGGCGATATTTCATTGGTCGGTTCTTTTCGATATCTCTTGCCCACATATAATTGTATGCGACGGTTAAGTTTAATAATGAAGGAATGGGCGTCCAGTTGCACAATATTTCTGTACCCTGTATTCTTGCCTTAGTTAGGTTTATAAATTTTATATCGCCTGTTTTTGTAAGATTCGGCTCTATAAAGTTATTGTAATTGGTCTGATAAAAAGCCATATCGATATAAAAATAGTCTGTCGGGTTATAAATGAGACCACTTTCGAAAGAAAAGCTTGTTTCCGATTTCAAATCCGGATTTTGCTCGACGTCTATGCCTCCTGCAATCCCTGCCGTTGTAAACACTTCGGCAGGTGTTGGTGCTCTGAAACCTGTGCCTATAGATGATCTTAAAATTAGATTGCTCGTTATTTTGTAATTAAATCCAATACGAGGTGTTATGGCATTTTTTCCTTTTATTGTATCGAGTTTAATGTAGTCGTAACGGAGCCCTAAAGTGGCAATTAAATTTTTAATACCTCGGTATTCCGTTTGAAAATAAAGTGCCCCTCCTCCGAATCGTGTGTCTGAAAAAATATTCGATTTTACTGTCGCCCCGGATATTTCGATTCCGCCAGTGTAATTAAAATTACCTTTGTTCGAATAATTAAAAATGGCTTCGGTTCTATAAAGATTGGCTGTTGATGTTGTTACTTCGATACCGTAGCCGTCGAATCGTGTATAATAATAACTCAATTTGAATGTTGAATTCAAATTTTCCGTTAGCCTGTTGTTATATACCAATCCGCTGAAAAAGCGGTTCGATTTTACCGTGTTGCCGTTATCTTCGTCTTTCGGTACTAACGCATTGCGAGAGTCTTTCCAGTATAAAAAATTACCTCTGTCCATGTATAAATAATTGCCAAATAAAAGTATCGATTGATTTGTGTCGATTGTCTTGTTTACTTTAAAATATCCGAGATAATTTTTCCGAAAATCATTTTGGCGATAACTCATGTTGTCGAACTTCTTTATGGATACTGTATATCCAACTCCTGCTACCGACGATGAATGAGATATCTCTGTGCCGTAGAAAGTACGCAGGTTATTATTCCATTTCCAAATATCGTAAGAAGGATTATCATAAAAACCTGCATAAGATTTGATGTAAGTCACTGGAATTTGTGCAACATCTTTGGTAATTATATTAATAACGCCTCCAATAGCCGATGTGCCATAGAGTGAACTTGCCGGACCTTTAATGACCTCTACGCGTTCAATATCAGAAATTGGAATCATTTCCCAGACAATATCTCCGTTATCACCACTGTAAAATGGTATTCCATTAATTGCCACAAGTACTCTTGCACCAACTCCTTTACTGTAGCCACTCGAACCACGGATACTAACCTGCTCAAGATTTACTTGTATGCCGGGAATATCTCTAAGTAATTCATCGAAAGCCAGATAATTCTTGTGAGATATTAAATCGGGTTTAATTACAAATGCACTTACCGATAAATCTTCTTTCTTTTGCTCGAACTTTGAGGCGGTTATCAATATTTGTTCAGTTTCAACGGCTGATTCCTGTAAAATAAAATTAATTTCAGTTAGTTCTTTGTTAATAGTAATTTTTTTGCTGACTTTTTGATATCCGACGCAGGAGACTTCTATCGTATAGTGGCCATAGGGAATGCCTCTGATTTCATACCTTCCTTTTTCGTCAGTTGCTGCTCCGTAAGATGTTCCACTTATAATTATGTTAGCGCCTATAATTGGTTGTGAATCTTCTTCAACAATTCTGCCTGTTATTTTTCCCTTCTGGGCAAGCGATAAATTTCCTAAAAGAAAAATAAATAAAAAAAATCTGTACATGTTTTATCTCCTTTAATATGGAGGCTGAGGAGGCGGATTGTTAAAGTCAACGTTTATGTTTACTCCTTCTGTAATTTCACCGGCACGTAATTTTAGTTCTTTTGGACTCGATTGATTGTTGTTGTTGCAGTAAACTCCAACCACGTACCAATCCTTTCTTTCGAATGAGATTGTTTCAGTTTTCGACTGAGCCACAACAACATACGAATATGTGCCTTCGCCCAGTTGAAGTATTGGCAAAAAATTATTTTCTATTGAACTGTAATTGAATACAGAACTGCCATACGGTATCGAATCGGAAACGAAGCTGAGATTAGGCGGGAAAAAATCTTCTGTTTTTTCAATAGGCTTCTTAAATACAACCAGATGGGTCCTTTTTACACCTTCAGGCCAGATGCCGGTGAATGTAATCGTGCCTTTGAAGCCGGTAGGACCTTCTGGTTTAACCGGTTCTGGTTCAATTCCGCCGTCGCATTTTAATAAAAAGAGAACCGAGAACACTATTATAAGTAGATTCTTTTTCATTGAAGACTAAACATTAGTGTAATTATTTATTCTAATTTTTACTCGTTATCAATGTTCACAAGAACAAATTAAATTGCCCCTTGCTTTTTCAAAAGCTTCTTTCCCTTCTCTATACGAAAACCAGGCAATCGCAGCAGCGCCAATCGAATCGATTCCGCCTATGCCCGTTAATTCGTAGCCGGCACTTGCTGCCAGCAGTATTATGGATAAATAAAGACAGGTTTTAGTACATTTTGCATCTGCAATTATTGCATCCGACTGGAGCGCCTTGCCTATTTTCATTTTATAATAAATTAATGTTGACATTGTAAAAATAGAAATCACAGAAATAATAATTCCTACAACCGTTGTATCTGGCTTATGGCTTGAGAAAACATTTATTAAAGAGCCGACAATCAGACCTGCCGAAAGAATATAAAATCCCACTCCTGTAATTCTGAGAGCCGTTCTTTCAAACCTATCGCTTGTCTGACCGTTATTGTTTTTTATTCGAATTAGCATATGCAGCAAACCGATACCCGACATTACTTCGACAAATGAGTCGATTCCAAATCCAAGTAACGAGAGAGTTTCATCTTCAATACCCCAGATAACCGATATTAGTCCTTCGAGTATATTATACCCGATTGTAATATATGTCAAAAGAAAAGCAACCTTATAGTTTTTATTCATATTGTTTCGTTATTAAAGATATGCTATCTAAATATAGGTAATTTATTAGAGTTTTACAGCCTACCAAACAGGCTAATCGAGTTATATTCCATCTTATCCAGTTGATAGAGAGTGTGAAAACTCGATATTAGAAATCCGAAAATAATGACGAACCAGATAATGGTAAATATTAATGAAACGATGATAATAATCTTAGCAAGACGAAAATATTTACCCTGTAATTCGAAGCCCAGACGCAAAGCTGCACTTTGATTAGTCAATTTATAAATTTCGAATTGTTCTGCAGATTCGCGAATTCGCAATCCGATTATAATGATCGGTATCCCAATTATTGCGCCGATTATCGAAAGGCATGTTAATGTTCCGTAAATGATTAAAAAGATACCCACAAAGCGCATATCACGGATCATCTTTTCGAAATTAAGTTTGAATAGATTTACTGGTTGTGGTGTTTCTTCGATATTTAATTCGCTGAATTCATCCATGATTACCTCTTTATTGTAATTGTAAATAATCGAAAAATTCATCAGTCAATGTAGCATTTGCCTCAATCCAGAACAAATTAGTATCGTCTACAAATTCAAATAATATTTTTCCCATTCCTTACTTAGGTCATATAGATTTTTATTGTCATAAAAACGGATTCGCTGCTGCAGGAAAAACTATGTTGCGATATTTTGTCAGTAATTTTACGGAGCATGTTTGTTGTTTTCAATGTTGCTGTGTCTCTTTATATAAATTATGTCTTCCTCAATTTTTCGGAATATAATCTGATCTGATTTTATTTTCAACTTGCTATATAAAATGTAGTTTTTTATATATTCAAGAACATATATTTCTGCTAATATTTTGGGGAGTTGAGGACAAATCGTTTCATTGGTCAAGTTTTTTGATTTTTACAAACAAAAAGTAAAAATCAGTAATAACAGATTATTTCCCGGATTTTTTATTTTTATCGTCTTTTTTCTCTTTATTTTTGGGTAACCTTTCTTCGATTGGTATTGCGAATACATATTTCCCTTTCAACACACATCCTGGTCTACCCGGTATGCAGTCTTGTTTTATTCTGAGGCAATAACCTTTTTCACTATCGATATATTGACAGGAGAAAGAGCCCATCTTATTTTCCTTAAAAAGTTTATAAGAAAATAAATTTTTTTGTGCTAAAAAGAAAATCTTTAGTAAATTAGAAAGAGCTTAATGGTTATAGAACGGAGGAATTATGGAATATACTCACTTAGGCAGGTCGGGTCTAAAAGTAAGCAGATTATGTCTTGGTACTATGAATTTCGGACCTTATACAAGCGATGAAGATAGTTTTAGAATAATGAACCGTGCTCTTGAGTTGGGTATAAATTTTATTGATACTGCGAATGTTTATGGGTGGGATAAAGGTACTGGTTATACCGAGCAATTGATCGGTAAATGGCTTTCTGAAGAACCTTCGAGACGCGATAAAATTGTACTTGCAACTAAAGTATATGGAAAAATGGGAGACGGTCCTAATGATTCGGGTCTCTCTGCCTATCATATTAAAAAAGCCTGCGAGGATAGTTTAAGAAGGCTCAAAACTGACCACATTGATTTATATCAGATGCACCACATTGACAGAAATACTCCGTGGGACGAAATCTATCAGGCAATGGAACAATTGGTGAGAGAAGGAAAAATTATTTATTTAGGCAGTTCAAATTTTGCAGCCTGGAATTTAACCGAAGCGTTTTATAAAGCAAAGGAAAGAAATTTCCTGGGTATTATTTCAGAACAGAGCATCTACAGTTTACGCAATAGACATATCGAGTTAGAAGTAATTCCTGCCTGCAAGGCATTTGGCATCGGTTTAATACCATGGAGCCCTTTGGGCGGAGGAATTCTATGTGGCGTACTCGAAAATGCTAAAGAGGGAAGAAGAACCAGAGAGCCACTGCGTAAATCGGTCGAAAAATTACGCTCTCAATTGGAAGCTTATGAAAAATTGTGTAAAGATATTGGACAAAGACCAGCCGACGTTGCTTTAGCATGGGTTATGTCAAATCCAGCAGTAACTTCGCCCATAATTGGACAGAGAACCGTTGAACAACTTGAAGATAATTACAACGCATTGAATTTAAAACTTGACCAAGACACACTCAAAAAGCTCGATGAAATATGGCCTGGACCGGGTAATCAAGCTCCTGAAGCTTATGCCTGGTAAATTGATTAATAAATTCTGAGGCTGAAAATGAAATCAAAAAATTTTTTACTTCTTGTTATTGTTACTTCTCTAATTTATGGACAAAATAAAAACCTTACTTTTCAACAGGCGTATTATTATGGTCAACCGAGACTTATAAAATCATTACCTCAAATTAAAGGATGGTTCGACGATGAATATCATCTGGAATTGAGCGTTAAGGAGGGGAAAAAAATAATTGAAAAAGTAAACGTAACGAATAATGAAAGAGTGAAGTACCTGGATTATTCAGAACTTGATTTGCCCGAAGGTTTTAATATTGACGAAGCGTTAACTAATAACAACGACTATACTAAGTTTATCTTCATACAGGATAATGATCTCTACTATCTCTCGGTGAAAGAAAATGTATTTAAAAGACTGACCGAAGACAAAGCTGAAGAAAAAAATCCAAAATTCTCGCCCGACGGAAAAAAAGTAGCTTACACAAAAGAAAATGATCTTTATTATTACGATATAGAAAACGAACAAGAATTCAGGCTGACGGAAGACGGCAGCGATTTAATTTACAATGGCTGGGCTTCGTGGGTTTATATGGAAGAAATACTCGGCCGCTCGACAAATTATGCAGCATTCTGGTGGGCACCGGATTCAAAAAAAATTTCTTTCCTCAGATTCGACGATTCTCCCGTCCCTGAATTTATCCTGTTCAAAGCAGACGGACAGCACGGCTCAATTGAAAGACAGAGATATCCTAAAGCAGGCGACCCAAATCCTTTCGTAAAATTAGGAATTGTAAATATTGAAAAGAATAATATAGTGTGGGCTGATTTCCCCGACACAAACGACCAGTACATCGCCTGGCCAGTGTGGACACACGATTCACAACTTACTGTTCAATGGATGAATCGTAAACAGGATACAATAAAACTATATCGTATTGATCTGAACAACGGTAATAAGCAACTTCTTCATACCGAACACCAGAAAACCTGGGTCGAATGGTATGAAGATATCTATTTTATGAAGAATAGTAACGACTTTATTATTCGCACCGGCATCGATGGATATTATCGTCTTTATCTTTATGACGGAAATGGTAAGTTGATAAAGAAACTAACAGGCGATCCAAACATAAACGTTACATCACTTGAATTTGTAGACGAAACAAACAAACTGGTTTATTTCCATGGATGGTCGAATAACTCAACTGAGCGTCATCTTTATGTTGTGAACATAAATAACAATAAAATAAAAAAATTAACCAAAGAAGCGGGAACGCACGTATGCAATCTTTCTCCAAGTGGTAAATATTTTATTGACAGATTCAGTAGCATTGATACACCACCAGTACTTCTTTTGTGTAACAAAGAAGGAGAATTGATAAGAGAAATAGGAAATTCAAAAGCCGAAATTTTTGACGAATACAATTTACCCAAAGCCGAATTATTTAAAATAAAAACTGAAGATGGTTATGAATTGCCTGCATTGTGGTATTTGCCGACCGATTTTGATTCTACAAAAAGATATCCTGTTTTATTAAGTATTTACGGTGGGCCAAACTCGCCTACGGTTAGAAACTCTTTCCCTTATAGACTGGAACCTTATTATCTGGCTCAAAACGGGATTATTTATCTGAGCGTTGATCACCGAGGTAGCGGACATTTTGGAAAATCCGGAACCGACTTAATGCACAGAAAATTGGGTACTTGGGAAATGCACGATTATATCGAAGCCGTGAAATGGCTGAAACATCTGCCCTTTGTCGATACGACAAAAATTGCAATTAACGGGGGAAGTTACGGAGGCTATGTAACAGCTCTCGCTCTTACATCTGCACCGGAGTATTTTAATTACGGCATTGCAGAATTTGGAGTTATGGATTGGACATTATACGATAATGTTTATACTGAAAGATATATGGATACACCGGAAGAAAATCCTGATGGTTATAAAAATGCTTCAGTCCTCAATTACGTGGATAATTATAAAGGGGGGTTGTTAATAATTCACGGCACGATGGATGATAATGTACATATGCAAAACTCAATTCAACTCATTGATAAATTACAGCAGTTAAATAAGAATTTTGAAATGATGTTCTATCCGAATCAACGACACGGTATCAGGTCGCCTCATTATTTTCATGCACAAAAGACTATTGCAGAATTTATCTTTAAAAAATTATTGAATAAAGAACTGGTAATTGAATAAGAGGAGGAAAGAATTTGTATAACGAAAATCCCAAAGAATATTATCCGCCGATGCATACTGCAGAGCATCTTTTGAATGGAACGATGAATAAAATTTATAACTGCGGCCGAGCTTTTTGCGCACATATCGAAAAGAAAAAATCCAAGTGCGACTATAAATTCGATAGAAATTTAACTGAAGATGAAATTAAAAAAATAGAAGAAATTATTAATAAGTTGATTCAAGAGGATCTGATAGTCGAGGAGAAATTTATGAACAGGTCTGAAGCAGAAACACAATTCAATTTAGAGCGGTTGCCAGAAGAAGCAGGTGAAGTAATCAGGATCATTAAAATTGGCGATTACGACGCTTGTCCCTGCAGTGGAGTACACGTAAATTCCACGAGTGAAATTAAAAGTTTCCGGATTGTTTCGACGAGCTATCAGGAAGGTGTATTGAGAGTCCGTTTTAAAATTGGAGCATAAAATCATTAGCACTGCTATTAAAAAATATTCTATGCCGATTATCGTAATAACCTTATTTGCGCTTTCACTCTTTAATTCAAAAGAGATGAATTTGGTAAGTGATAAACAACCGATTTCAAAATTTGCGGCTCTCCAATTTCATGAAATTGTTTTCGCAGAGGAAGAGCCGGGAAATTATCTCGGAAAGAGAGTATTGTTCGACACCACGCTTATTGGCACCACTCAAAAAAATCATTGCAAATATTTGAACGCAATAATCAATAATAGAAAAGGTGTAATAAGTTATCTCAGAATTAAGAGTAACGACAAGCTCGAAAAATATCTTAATCTTGCCCATACCAACCATATCTACTTTGTAATAAATGTTAATCGCTATGATAGAATTGAATCGGTAGCTGAATTTGAGGAAATCAACAGTAAAGGTAATTTAATAAATCTGGGCGAAACCATTCTTTACCATGGCGAGGTAATTTATTACAGAGAGGCGGATGTTTTTGCGGTAACTAAATCCTGAATATTTCAAAAAAAAATAATGAGTGAAGTTAACTTGATTAAAAATAACGGAATTGTTCTCGGCTATTTTAGTACCCCTGACTGCAAAGTATGTAAAGTCTTGAAGCCAAAAGTTAAAGAATTGCTTGAAAAGGAATATCCCGAAGTGATATTTCAATATGTTGATGTATCGGTTGACAGAGAAGTGGCTGCACAATTAAATGTTTTTGCCGTGCCCACTTTAATCTTGTTTGTCGACGGCAAAGAAAATTTCCGTCTCTCGAGGTTTGTTGGACTTGATGAATTAAGAGACAGAATAAGCAGAATTTACGATCTTTATTTTTAATTCCGGTTCCTTTTACGAATTGAATTTTCAGAATAGTAATCGAGGAGAAATTTCCGCATTTTATCGAGCGGGAAATTCTTTTTGTCGAAGAAATAATTGAGAGCAATTCCGTCAAGAGCTGCGCTAAAAAAATAGGCTTCTTCGACAGGATTTTTAAATCCGGCTTCCTTGAAAATTTCAAAAGCTTTCGGCATCATTTTTCGGCTGATTTCAAAGGTAATTTGCTGGGTCTTTTTTAGCATGTTAGGCTGAAGTGCTATTGATACATAAAGCTTCCAGAAGTTTTCGTTCTCTGCGAGAAAATCGAAGGTGAAATTAATAAAGTATTTTATTTTGTCGTAGGGATTTTTCAGTTTGCTTAATTCTGAATCGATGGTTTCTGCAATCTGATAGACCTCGTTCCATAATGTATCTAGAATAGCTTCTTTACTTTCAAAATAATTGTAAATAAGACCCTTCGAAATACCAGCAGTGTGGGCGATATCGTCTACAGTAGTGGCAGCGAATCCTTTTTGCGAAAATAAAGCCAGTGCTTTGTCAATAATTAGTTGTTGTGTCCTGGCTCTAATTATTTCGTTTTGTTCTTTTGATCTAGGCATTTTATAATTAACTGAGATTTCAATTAAAAATATATTTTATTTTTTCTACGAATACAAAACTTCTTCCATCGCATTCCAGTTTGTGTGGGTTTTTATAGTTATTCGAATATAGATACAAACTTTCACGATAGATTAAATAAAAATAATAAGCAGCAAAAAAAAAACTATCAAAAATAATATTTAGAAAGCTATTTTTAGCAGAAGAAATTTTAAAATGGGACATAATTTCAATTTTCAGTTAAGCATATAAATTTTAATGATTTCTTTACTTGCATTACTAGAGGGTAATTTATATTTTTGACTGACTATTTAGTCATTATAAATGAACTCTTGTAAGTTTATGTCGTCTAACCTATGTAAATTTTGATTAATCCTAAAAAACACGGGAGAAGTGAATGAAAAATGTAATTAGCCTTGCCGCAGGAGTGTTGTTTATTGTTATATCATCAGTTGATCTTTTATTTGCGCAGGGCAGTAAAAATGTTGTCTACTTGAGTTGGAAAGACGTAATTGAAATTACCAAAGTAAATAATCTGGAACTGCAAAACAAAAGACTCGACTATAATATTCAGGAGTTAGAAACCTGGAAATCATTATCCAGCTTTATGCCGTCGTTGAATTATCAGGGAATATTTCAGCGTAGTATTGAACTGCCCGTTTTTGTCTTTATGGGTCAAAGGTTCACTGTTGGAACACCTTATAATTTCCAGCATTCGATAGTTGCATCGTTGCCTTTGTTTACAGGCGGAGCCAGATGGTTCAATTACGATTTGCAAAAAAAGCTCAGGAAGTCGTTAAAAGAAGAACTTAAAGGGAAAGAGGAGTCGGTTATTTACGATGCTATCGCAACGTATTATTCTGTTTTGCTTGCAAAAGAATTAATTAAAACAGCTGATGAAGCAGTCAAAGTAGCATACGAAAATCTCGAACAGGTGAAAAAATTCTACAATGCTGGCATGGCTACAGAACTGGATATACAAAGAGCACGGTCGCAGTATTCTTCAACTTTACCAGTACTGGAATCTGCTTTAACCAATATAAAATTATCCAAGCAACGGCTAAAAAGCATTTTGAATATTTCTCTTAGCGACTCTCTCGTAATAAACGATACACTCGAAATTAAAAACTTTTTAAATGACGTGGAAGATATCTCGCTCGAAAGTCTGAAATTGCTCTCCAATGAAAATCGCCCGGAGCTCAATATTGCAAACTACCAGGCGGATGCAAGTATAGCAGGTGAAAAACTTGCTCTTAGCAAATTTGCTCCCGTCGTGTCGCTGGCTGCCAGTGTCGATCATGCTGCGCCTATGGAGAACTCTAAAGTGCAATGGAAAGATTACATTCGTTCCAAGTCGATTGTGCTAACGGTGGATGTTCCGTTGTTTGAAGGCGGTAGAAGAATTATCGATTGGCAGATTGCTAAGATAAATTCAGATAAAATTGAAGTCATGAAAAAAAAGACGGAGTATGCGGTGCAATTGGATGTCGAACAAAGTTACTATAACTATCTCGAATCGGAGAAAAATCTGAAGAATTTGAAAGATGCATTGGATCACGCACAGGAATCCCTCAGAATTGCACGCCTTCTTTATTCGCAGGGTATGTCCAATCAGCTCGATGTCCTTAATGCGCAATTACTCTATAGCAAAAGTAAAACTGAATACTTAGAAGGTATTTATAAGTATAACTTGAGTCAAATGTCGATACTGAAATCGGCAGGTATTCTTACCAAGATATTAAATTAGATTGGAGTTGAAATGAAACATTTATCATTATTATATGCTACAATAATTTTGTTTGTGGGTATAAGCTGTACTCAAGAAGAAAAAGTTGTAGAAGAAAAGTCCGTCCCTGTAAAAGTCTATGTTGCAAAACCCTCTTCTATATCGAGTTATATTATTGTTACTGGCTCTCTTGAATCAAATAACGACGCCGTTTTGATAAGCAAAGTAAATGAGACTGTTGAAGATATAATAGCAGAGCCCGGGCAAAAAGTACGAAAAGGTGACTTGTTGATAAAGTTGAACGATAAAATCCAAAGACAAAATTATAATGTAGCTATTGCTGCTCTTAATTCGGCTAAAGCTCAACTTGAATTAACCCAGAAAGAGTATGAACGACAGAATAAATTGTACGAAGAAAATGCAATTTCTACACAACAGTTCGACCAGATTAAAACTACGTTTAAAAATGCAAAACTATTGCTTGAACAGGCCGAGGCCCAGGCAAAACTTGCAGAAGAACAGTTGCAGTTCTGTTATGTCAGGTCGCCTATCGACGGGATTGTAGCATCAGTTTATGTTGAAAAAAATCAGATGGTAGGCGCCGGACAACAGCTTGTGCGAGTTGTAGGTCCAGATAAAATGAAATCAAAAGTATTTGTTACAGGCAGTGATATCTACCGCGTTAAACTCGGACAGGAGACGATGATTAAAATTCCCGTACTTAAAGATAGAGTGTTCAAGGGTAAAGTTGTAAATATCGACTATGCACTCGATAACTTCTCCAAAAGTGTCGAAGTCGAAATTGAACTGGCTAACGGTAAGGACGAAATCAAATCTGGTATGTTTGCAGAATTTAACATTGAAGTAGAAAAAAAGGAGGATGTAATTACAATACCTCAGACGGCTCTTATACCTCAAACAATTGTTCAAACAAATCTCGAAACCGGCCTTCAGAATACAGTAAAAAGATATTTCGTTTTCGTGGTCGAAAATGGTAAAGCAAAATTAAAAGAAGTGACAAAAGGAATTGAAGAAGCAGGACGAGCCGAAATAACCAGCGGATTGACCGAAGGAGATACTATTATTGTAGTTGGTCAAAATATAGTTAAAGATGGTCAAAAAGTAAATGTAATTAAATAAGGACTGCAAATGACGTTAACAAAATTTTCATTAAAAAGAAAAGTTACGCTCGTAATGCTTTACAGCGTAATTATTGGTTTCAGTATGTTCTCATTTTCTCAGTTGAAAATCGACTTTTTCCCAGATATTACTTTCCCGATAGCTGGAGTAATTACGAATTATCCTGGGGTAGGTCCAGAAGATATAGAAAACCTGATTACACGACCTATTGAAGAAACAGTGTCTTCAGTAAAAAATATAGAAAAAGTAAATTCACAATCGTTCAAAGGATCTTCGATTGTTACGCTTGAGTTCAAATACGGCACAGATATGGACAAGGCCGAAAATGACATAAGGAAGAATCTTGACTACATAAGAGAATATTTACCCGACGATGCAGAAGAGCCGCTCGTCTTTGTGTTCGATCCCTCGATGATGCCGGTAAGTTTTATCAATATCAGCTCGCCCTATCTTGGTCCGGCCGAACTCAGAAAGCTTTCAGAAGATGTGATTGAACCGCTGCTTGAAAGGGTGGAAGGTGTTGCATCCGTTGTAACACAAGGTGGCTTGAGAAGGCAAATTAATGTAAATATGAATCCAGTTTATTTATCCGCATACAATTTATCTCCGAATGAAGTTCTTATGGCAATTCAAACAGGCAGTGGCTTGCAACCCGCAGGAAATATTGAAACCGAAAATAAGAGTTATAACCTGAGAGTGTTCAGTGAATATACATCAATCGAGCAGATAAGAAATACAATAATTACATATAAAAACGGGCAGCCAATTTATGTGAAAGACGTGGCAGAAGTTATAGACGGCTACAAAGAAAATGCCACTGAAGTGCGCTCGGATTACTCGGAAGGCGTTATGGTAATGATTTACAAACAATCCGATGCTAATACAGTTCTCACCAGCAGAAGAATTGCAGAAGCTTTGCCTGATATTACAAAACGACTGCCTCAGGAAACAAAATTTACAATCTTATGGGATCAGTCTGAATTTATATTAAGGGCAGTTAATAATCTCCGAAATTCTGCTTTTATTGCTTTTGTAATGGCATTTATTGTACTCTATTTCTTCCTGAGAAATTTACGAGGCAGTATAATTATGGGGATTTCGATTCCAGTGTCGATAGTAACTACATTTGCTGTAATGTATGCTACCGATCTAACGCTGAATATTATTTCGATGGCAGGACTGGCTCTGGCTGTGGGTATGTTAGTGGATAATTCGATTGTGGTTCTGGAGAATATTTACCGTCACAGGGAATTGGGAAAAGATGCGGAAACTTCTGCTGAACTTGGCGCTAAAGAAGTTGGAATTGCTATTACAGCTTCTACATTGACCACCGTCAGCGTTTTTCTACCGGTATTGTTTGTGCCGAATATTACAGGACAACTTTTTAAAGATATGGTATTGACTATCTCTTTTAGTCTGGTCGTCTCCCTTCTTGTAGCTCTAACTCTTGTTCCACTTATGTCTTCCCAATTACTAAAAATAAAGTTCGGCTCAGTCAAAAAAAGTAATGGAAGTAGCTGGAAAAACAAAGTGGGGATAATGCTCGAAAGTTTATCGGTGAAATATAAAAACTGGCTTCACTGGTCAATCAATAATCGAAAAAAAGTTTTAATTGCCGTGACTCTTTTATTTATTATATCTCTTTCTTTATTGGGTTTGTTAGGCGGAGAATTTTTGCCTAGAAGCGATGAAGCCTTAATCAATGTTTTGATTGAATCTCCCTCGGGAACACCAATTGAAGTTACAAGGAGATATGCTCATAATATCGAACAGATAATCAAGGAAACTGTGGCGCCGGAGGACCTCGAGTCCGTATCGCTCTTTTTTGGAACACGTGAAGGAATTGGCGCATACGGTACGACTGCAAATACCATCGAACTATTTGTTAGACTAAAGCCTGTTGAAGAAAGAAAAGTATCTCAATTCGAAATCGAGGACAGATTGAGAGAAAAGTTCGATAAAATTCCCGGCATCACTTACGCTTTTCAACAGGGCGGGTCGTTTACTACCGAAAAAGATATCGAGGTGAAGATTATTGGATTCGATATTGACGGAGCAAAAGCAATTGCAAATCAAATTAAAGCCGAAATGGAAAAAATTGACGGACTGGTCGATATCAGCTTAAATACAAAAGAAACAACACCCGAGTTGCAGGTTCACCTTAACAAAGAACTATTGAATGATTTCGGGCTAACGAATTTAATGGTGGCAGGTAATATATCGACTGCCATTCAGGGAAGAGTTGCTGCAATATATCGGGAAAAGGGAGATGAATACGATATCTACGTTCAGTACGACAAAAATTATCGTAAAAGGAAAGACGCGCTTGAAAATATGGAATTAGTTCTGCCTGCTGGCGGCAGAATTAAACTGAAGGACGTGGCTGAAATTACCGAAGAAGAATCGACTCCTACAATCTTCAGGGAGAATCAGAGTAGGGTTGTTTCGGTCGGATGTGCGTTATCTGGAATTGACCTTTCGACTGCAGTCGATAAAATCAATAGAATTATCCAGCAAACTCCAATACCTTCGGAATATCAAGTTATTATTGGTGGAACTGCAGAAGATCAACAGGAAGCATACTTTTATTTGGGTCTCGCATTTATTGCTGCAATTTTACTTGTCTATATGATTATGGCCTCTTTATTCGAATCATTCGTGGATCCCTTAATTATTATGTTTACGGTGCCGTTGTCGATTATCGGGGTGCTAATTTTTCTTGCAATTACTGGGACTTCGTTAAGTGTTATGGCGTTGGTTGGAATAGTAATGCTTGTAGGTATAGCCGTTAATAATGGAATTGTACTTGTTGATTACATTAATCAATTAAGAAAAGAAGGAATGGAATTGTTTGAAGCCGTTGAAGAGGGTAGCAAAACAAGATTGCGCCCTGTATTAATGACTGCACTGACAACAATATTAGGGATGGTTCCGCTTGCAATCGAACTCGGTTCCGGAGCCGAGACCTGGTCCCCTTTAGCCCGTGCTGTAATTGGAGGATTGTTAACGACGACGGTTCTTACTTTGATTGTAATTCCAGTGCTTTATATTGTATTCGAAAGGATGGGCGAAAAGATAAAAAATAAATTAAGAAAAAGGGCTGCTAACTGAGCAGCCATTTCATAAATTATCTTTTCTCGTATGGCGGTTGCTGAGGGAATTTTACAGGATTTTTCTTTATTAAATCCATAATGACTTCAATTGCTTTATCCAGTTGAGGGTCGATTCCTTTTGAAAGTAGTGCTGGATCGTCGATCACCTCATAGTCGGGATCGACACCGTGACCTTCACGGAACCATTTACCGTCGGGGTCGTACATTCTGAAAGTGGGGACAGTTACTGTACCGCCATCAATTAGTTGAGGGGCACCAGTAATGCCAATTAATCCGCCCCATGTGCGCGTTCCGACCAATGGTCCAAGCCCTGCTTTTCGGAAATAATCTGGAAATGCATCGCCACCCGAACCACTCCATCCATTTATTAACATAACCTTAGGTCCGAAGTGTGCAATTGGCGGCCACTTCCAATTTTTCCCGTCTCGTACTGCCCAATAAGCCAATGGTTTTCTGTCGAGTAATTCAATGAATCTGTCTGGTATTTGCCCTCCACTATTGAATCTTTCGTCTATTATCAATCCTTCCTTATTAATTTGAGCCAGGAATTGACGAACGAGTTCTGTTTGTCCTTCAGTGCCGGTATTGGGCACATATATATAACCGATTTTGCCGTTTGTTTTATTATCGACATATTTACGATTGGATTCAATCCAGGCGAGATGCCTTAGCCGACTTTCTGTGGAAAGGGTCTTAACATAAATTTTTCTGGAACCTTCAAAAGTAGGTCTGTCGTTGACGGTTAGTTCAACAGTTTTGTTTGACAGTCCTGTAAATGCTTCCCAGGGCGCATTTCGGGTGTTGAGTTCAATTCCATTTACAGCAAGAATATAATCACCTTCTTTAACGATTAGTGCGGGTTGACTGAGAGGAGAGCGAACTTCAACATCCCACGGAGCACCATCTATTATTTTTTTTATTCTAAACCTACCATTATCAATTGTCCAGTCAATTCCGAGATAACCCACATCTTTTGATTCTGGGTAATCGATGTCACCGCCGCCGCGATATGTATGCGAGGCGTTCAATTCAGAAATTAATTCGCCGATTACATAATTGACGTCTCCTCTCGTAATACAATTGTCGATTAATTTACCGTAATGTTCTTTCATCTTTTCCCAATCGACACCGTGCATATTAGGATCGTAGAAAAAGTCGCGTTCGAATCTCCAGACGTCATTAAATATTTGTTTCCATTCTTCTTTAGGAACTATGTTCATAACTAAATTATCTGTTGAAATACGCTCGCTAAGTTTTTGGTTTTCTTTTGTATCTATTACATAAAGAGCTCTATCTTTAATTATTAATATCTTATTTCCGTCGGCGCTTACTTTGAAACCATCTGCATCGTCAACGATATCCTTTTCTTTTAGTGATTCAAAGTCGATATATTTCAAAGGCTTGTTTTTCGACGATGAACCAGTATTTGGGTAACGATGATATATAAGTTTACCTTTAACAGCTGCAATGCCGACGATATTTCCTGCTTCTACAGGTAATAGTTCAACACGGTTTTCAAAATTTTGTAGGTCTATCTTCACTTCTTTTGGCTTTTCATCTTTCTTCTCCTCTTTCTTCTTTTCCTCTTTTACTTCGTCGTTTTTATCTTTTTCTTCTTTTTTAATGGCAGTAGTATCGTTCTTTGGAAGCATTAAAGATTTTGTATCCTTCGATAGAGTCGCTACAGCCAGCTTTGTGGTATTTGAATAAATCCAGGTGTTGTCCAGGTCTGAATATATTGGATTTAACTCCCTGTTTGTCGTAAAGAAAAGATATTTTCCATCTACATCAAACACTGGATTGAAATCGGAATAATAACCGGAGGTTAATTGGTAAGCAGTTCCGTTTTCCAAATTGAATAAGAACAGTGCGCTGCTGCGATTGGTCAAATCTTTTGAATAAACTATCCATTTACTGTCGGGCGACCAGTTTATTTTGAAATTATCGAGTTCACCCTGATAAAGATAGTTGCACTGATCGACTTTGATAGTTTTATCCTTCTCCATATCGTAAATATAAATCTGCATAGCTTTGTCGATGAAAGCTAATTTTTTAGAGTCGGGCGACCAGTAAATATTGTATCTGTAGCCATCTTGAAAGTCGGTCAAAATTTTTGTTTTAGCAGGATTTACAAAATCATAAACAGTAAGATTATACTCGCCTTTAGCATCGCTCCAGTATGCTGCATATTTGCCATCGGGTGACCATGCAGGGTATCTTTCAGCGGAGGCAGAGGAATTGGAAAGATTGTAAGTGACACCTTCTTTTACAGGTACAGAAAAAATTTCGCCACGTGCTTCTAAAAGTAATCTACTGCCGTCAGGAGCGATATCGCCGTTACTCAAATATTTCGATACATTTTCTTCTTTGGGTAAAAGTGTTATGTTGTCGGTTACTACTTTAATTTTTATTTCTCGTGTTGATTCGTCTTTCAAATTCAGCAGATAGATTGCGCCTCCTGCTTCGAATACAATTTCGTCTTTACCGAGTGCAGGAAAGTGAATGTCGTATTCTTTGAATGAAGTTATCTGTTTTAATTCTCTGGTCGGGATGTCATATTGCCAGATGTTGAATCTATTTTCGCTTCCTCGATCGGATAGGAAATAAATTTTGTCGCCATGCCACATCGGGAACTCATCGTTCGAATCCCCTTTGATAATCAATTCAGCAGAGTTTTTTTCGAGGTCGAAAATCCAGATGTCAGCATTCATTCCGCCTCTGTATCTTTTCCAAGTTCTAAATGCACGAGTACGAGGAGTATAAGCAATTTTTTTACCGTCGGGAGAGATTGAAGCCATTTCACCGTATGGTATTGGAAGTTGTTCGGGCAAACCTCCCTCGTTGCTTACTTTGAAAAATTGACTGAACCTTTCCCGCCCACTGTGCATCATCGAAGCAAAAATCAAATTTTTTCCATCCGGATACCAGTCGATCAGTCGATCGGTATAACCATGATTAGTAATTCTGTTTGGAGTACCTCCCGTCGAAGGAATTATAAAAATGTCGATGTTGCCAAAGTAGTTGGCGATAAATGCAATTGATTTTCCGTCGGGAGAAAATCGCGGAAACATTTCTGACCCTTTGGGTGAAGTTAGTTTATGTGCTGTCCCTCCTATTTTATCGACTATCCAAAGATCATCGCCGTAAGAAAAAACAATCTGCGTCTCCGATACGTCGGGATTTTGAAACATGCGTGCGTCGACCTGTGCTAAGACGACCATTGAAAAAACGCACATTAAAGAGAGTGTAATAATTATTTTTTTCATAGAACCTCTTTATTAATTTGTGTGGCTTATTAGACGTTTTATGTTGAAGAAGTCCTCATGAATTTTCTATTCAGAAGTTTTTTCATTCTTTGTCCTGGGAAGAGGGATATATTCTACCGAGGGACGTCTTTGTTGAGTTTGAGGATAGAGAGCCATTAGTTGATAAATTTCATTGGGCATATCAGTCGTAACGGGCAGACCAAGGCTGATTGCTTCCTCCACAGTGATAGGATAATCGTGCGTCCAAACTCCCGAAGTTAATTTTTCTGCAACTTCATCAGCATTATTAATTTTGTCCTGAATTAATTTGAGAATAACATTTTTAACTTGACTTATTGCTTTTTGAGAAATGTCTGCCAGTATCAATGTTTCGTCGTCAATCTTATCAATTGGTTTTTTACTCAATATTTTCAAGATTGAAGCTGCGGGTTTTGTCCCAATTTGTGGATCAAGAGGTCCAAGTACTGCATTTTCGTCCATGACAATTTCATCTGCAGCAAGAGCAATCATAGTGCCACCTGACATAGCATAGTGTGGTATGAAAACTGTCACTTTGGCGGGATGTTTTTTCAATGCGTTGGCTATCTGTTCCGTTGCAAGCACAAGTCCACCCGGCGTGTGGAGTATAATATCGATTGGAACGTCTTTATCAGTTAACTTTATTGCACGTAAAATTTGTTCTGAATCATTTATGTCGATATATTTCATAAGCGGAAACCCGAGCATGCTCAAAGTTTCTTGGCGATGAATAAGTGCTATAACACGACTACCACGCCGTTTCTCAATTAATTCCAGTAATTTTATACGAGCCGAATCGAGCATCTTTTTCCTTATCAGTGGTTGTATTGAGGAAATAATAATGAACAGCCAAAAAAGTGCAAGGAACTCCATTTACCCCTCCTTTTTACCATGGATAAAATTCGTCTATATAAACTCTTCTTTTTTTCCTGTTTTTTAGCATAAAAGGCAACAATAGAGCACCAGTTACAAACCCTCCTACATGTGCCCAATAAGCCACTCCTCCGAAAGTTGCAGTGTTCGAAACTATCGATAACAGTCCATTGAAGAATTGTGTTATAAACCAGACGCCCGTATAAACAAATGCAGGTATGTCAATGAAAAATGGGATGAATAAAATCGGGATGAGAGTAATAATTTTTGCGTGAGGATAGAGAAATATATATGCGGCCATAACACCGCTGATGGCGCCGCTTGCTCCAACAGTTGGTATAACTGAATCCTGATTTAAGTAAATGTGAAGAAGAGCCGCTGCTGTACCGCTTAACAAGTAAAAGATTAAATATCGGAACGAACCGAGTCGGTCCTCAACATTGTCTCCAAAAATATAAAGAGCCAGCATATTGCTAAAAATGTGTGCCCAGCCCCCGTGTAAAAACATTGATGTATATATCGTAGAAATTTCGTAAATGTCAAAGTCATTAATAAAACGATACGGCACCACACCAAAGAGTTTTACAAATAATTCGGCTTCATCACCTAAACTTAACGTGAAAAAAAAACTTATAATGTTGAGTGTTATTAATGTCCAGTTAATTATGGGAAAGTGTCGTGAAGGAATATTGTCAGATATTGGAATCATTTAAGTGGTCCTGATTTTATTTGCATTATAATTATTTTAAATTACAAAACAAAATTAAACAAAATGAAATGACATACTGCAAGCGAAGAACTAATAATTGACGATAGTCTGCATTGTAATATTAGTGAATTAATAATACTATGAAATATTTTAATAGAGCAGGAAAGCAAGGGAATATTTAATACCATCGAAAATCTAAGGGTTTTGCCGAAAGAATTCAGATCGGATAATATTATAGAAGCAAAGAAGAAGAAAATCAAAAAGATTGTTTTTTTACTCAATGAAAACAAAGCTCGATATTTATTTTCAAATTGTAAATGCTGCTAAAGAAATTTTTCAGATTTTTAATGCGAGAAAAGAAAATTACGGCGATACTGGGATAAATTAATTCAGTCAAAATAAAAGGAAAATGTAGAAGCGAATTTATTGAAACACGTTATAGAAAAAACTGAAATATTTACGACTGATTCAGGTGAAGTAATGTGGGAGACAATAGTCTGAATACCGTGCCACTCTTAAAGGTAAATTATCAATTTTGTCAAAGAATATTTCAGCTAATGACGAGTGTGCATTATTGATTTCGGCCCAATTTTGTTATGCGTAGAATTTCGATAACTAAGTTGAATTGCTATCAAAAGTAGTTTCAATTTTATCTTGGTTCCTTTTTGCCCCGACAAAAGTAGAAGCTACTTTTACGAAAGATATTGCCCACAGATTCGTTATGCTGAGATCAATTATTTCTTAAAACTGGATGGGTATACGGGACATCTCACAAAAATTTGGGAAAAATCTATATTCATTAAATCCTGTTGGCAAATCCTACTCATATCGAGTCCCCTTTTTTTAGCACACAGTTAGAGAGACATCGAATCTACGAAATAATTGAAAACAGTGTTTATTTACTATTTGTGTATCGAATTACTCAGGGAAATAAAATCATAGATCAAATAGAAAAAATTAACGACAACTAACCTGATCTACTAATTGAATGGGAAGAATTATAAAAGGCTGTCCTGAATTAACAGGACAGCCTGAGCATTAAAATTCGTCGGACACTTCTCCATTAGGTGGCATGTCTTCGCCTTGATTTTCGCGACGATTATTTTTGTAGTTGTTTATGTTGAATCGGAGATTGAGCATTACGATTGGGGATTCGCGTTTGAAATGACTGTAATTATAAAAATCGTGGGATTCCTCCAGCATTTCAAATTCAGCTGTGCCGAATAAGTCTCTTACCTGAAGTGTAACACTCAACATTTTATTGAGAAATTCTTGCTTTAGTGCGAGGTTTGTAAACATGAAAGCTTCGCGTCGGCCTTGCGAAGAAACGCTTGGACTGTTATAAATCAAATTAAATTGAAGCGTTGTGTTCGTTGTCAATTTAATTGAATTATTGAATCGTACGTTCCAGTTAAAACTTTTTCTTTCGAATGGAATATCGTTTAAATGCCCTTTAATTCTGTAGTCGTAAAGATTACCCATCAGATTAATATTCCAATTTTTAATCAAGTCAAAGTTCAGAAAGAGTTCTGTTCCCAGTGAATAATCTGTACCAACATTTTGTACGCTCATTAAAGTAACATTATCGGAGAATGCCGATCGCACGTGTTCTATCTTATTTTTTACGACGCGGTAATAAGTTTCGAACGAAAATATCGTATTGCCGATCAGTGTTTGATAACCGAGTTCATAAGAATCGATATATTCCGGCAGAAGTGATGGATTTCCAATTCTTACGTTATATGCGTCCATCCAGGTATAAAATGGTTCGAATTCCCAACCACGAGGACGATTGATACGACGCGTGTAACTTGTCATAATTTCGTTGCCTTCGAAAATTTCATAGGAAATATGGAGCGATGGGAAAAAGTCCCATCTGTAAAGAGTAAACTCAAGGCTGCTGTCGGGAATTTCAACAGACCTACCTGTATATTCTCCTCTGAGTCCCAATTGATAGCCGAACGTTCCGATTTTATCCTGGAACAAAGTATAAATGGCCGACTCGTTTCGGCTATATTTTGTTGTATGACTGTATTCGTCAATAAAATCATATTCGTATGTAACGGGATTGTAATTAAGTAAACCAATTATTTCGTCAGAAAGATCGATTTGTCCCTGATAGCCAGCTTCGAATTTTCTGTCGCCGCCCAAGGGGAGTGTGTAGTCGATTTTAGCAATAAATTCTTTACCTGGACCGGATTCTGTATTAATTTTTCCTTCCACAATAGTATTACTTAGTAGAAGGTTATTTAGCGATTCTTCTTCGGAATTATCGCTGTCGAAGCTGAGGTCGGCAGTAAGTTGGTGCCCTTTCTCTGCAAAGTTGTGAATGTAATTTAAAGAGAGCGAATAATAATCGCCGCTCCTTTTTCTCGTAGAACTACTTATGTAACTTTCAGGAAGCGTGTTCAATGAGTTCCATTGAGTATAATAAAGATTAGAATTGCCTCCGAACGAACGACTACCGGCTCTGCCACCGAGGGTTAAAATTTTTTTGTTGCCAAAGTCGTAAGAAATTGAACCTCGTATTCCATAAAATTCTCTGTTGTTTTTAGATGTTCCAATCGAATTATAATAAGTAAATATATCGTTGCGATTAGTCCAGTTGTTTTGGTTCTGATCCATACCGAAATTTCTTTTATTATAGTTTAATCCGAAATTTATATCGAGATTATCGCTTTTGAGGTCAGTAATAATTTCGCCGCCGTATTTATCTTTCAAACCGCCGTTGAGTTCAACTAGTCCGCTCAGACCGATGTTCTTATTTTTTTTCATAACGATATTAATAATTCCAGCTGTCCCTTCCGGGTCGTATTTTGCCGAAGGATTGGTAATAATTTCGATGTTCTCAATTTCACTTGCAGGTATTTGCTGAAGCGTTTCATTAGGGTCTAATATCGAGGGTCTACCGTCAATTAGAACGCGAAAGTTCGTGCTTCCTCTTAAACTGACATTACCTTCGACGTCTACAGTGATTGAAGGAACGTTCTCGAGAATATCGACTGCTGTACCAGAAGCGGCAACAATATTCTGACCCACATTAATAACCTTTTTATCAATTTCATAAGAAATGGGTGCACGTTCTCCGCTAACTACCACGTCGTTGATTCCCACAGAATGGGGTGATAGTTCAATAATTCCAAGATCAAGAGTAGTGTTCGGCTTGATATTAAGGTCTTTTATGAAACTGTTGTCGTATCCGATAAAACTAATTCTTAAATAATATTTGCCGGGTTTAATTTTTTCGATAACAAAATTACCGTTTTTATCCGTAACCGTCCCAGTATACTGAGTGGAATCAGAAGCGTTGAATAAAACTAAATTTGCAAATTCCAGAGGAATTCTCGTCGATGCATCGAGTACTCGACCTGTTAACTTCCCTCCGCTTTGTGCAAAAACTTGAGAAATAAAAAAAATTATCACAATAAATAACTTCTTCATTTTAACTCCTTTCGAGAAATTAAAAACATTGATCAGAAAATATTCGTTCATTTGACAGAGGAGTGTTCTTATGAGTTTAATGCAATGAATTATCATTTTAGATTTTTATTTACTTACATAGAATAATTTTATATTTTTGTAAAAAAAAGATAAAAGACACTTATTATCTATAAGTATTAATTGAGTCAATAATGCTTAAAAAGAATGAAGAAATTCTTGATTTTCTTGCAGAAGGGATTTTCACTGTCGATAAAAACTTTGTTGTAAATTACTTCAATAAAGCAGCTGAAAGAATTACGGGATTCGATACGGCTGAGGTAAAAGGAAGAATTTGTAAACAAATTTTTCAGTCTGACCTTTGTATGGGGAACTGTCCCATTGCGGAAGCTTTATCGAAGGGAAAAAATTTGTTCGATTTAAGATCGAGAATAAAGAGGAAGGACGGCTCTTTTGTTAATGTCAAGTTGAATGTTGGGATATTGAGAGATGAAAATCAAAATCCCGTTGGAGGGGTAATTACAATCAGAGACTTATCTTATTTTCTCGATAATGAATACGAAAATTCAGATCATTTTTACGGAATAGTTGGAAGTAGCCGTGTAATGATGAATATTTTTAATTTGATTCAGGAAATTGCATATACTGATGCAAGTGTATTGATTACTGGTGAAACAGGCACCGGCAAAGAGATGATTGCCAATGCTATACAAGCTACAAGCAAAAGAAAAAATGAAAAATACATAAAAGTGAATTGTGCTGTATTACCACCCTCATTACTGGCGAGCGAATTGTTTGGTCACGCCAAAGGCGCTTTTACAGATGCAGTAAAGGATAGAATAGGCAGATTCGAATTAGCCGACGGAGGAACCATATTTCTGGATGAAATTGCCGAAATGCCAATTCAAATGCAGGCTCAACTGCTACGCGTTATTCAGGAAGGTACATTTGAACGACTCGGAGAGTCGATTACACGAAAAGTCGACGTACGAATTATTGCTGCTACAAATGTTGATATCAAAGAAGCGATAAGAGCCGGTAAATTTCGGGAAGATCTTTACTATAGATTAAATGTAATTCCAATTGAAGTGCCGCCTTTGAGAGAACGTAAG
This sequence comes from Melioribacter sulfuriphilus, assembly GCF_051488685.1. Lineage (NCBI taxonomy): Bacteria > Pseudomonadati > Ignavibacteriota > Ignavibacteria > Ignavibacteriales > Melioribacteraceae > Melioribacter > Melioribacter sulfuriphilus. Next base: position 122,792 of record NZ_JBPSEH010000001.1, on the reverse strand, counting down.
GAGGATATTCCTTTCCTTATTACTCATTTTCTTAATAAATATGATTTCATTTATAAAAAAGAAATAAAAAAAATCGACAAAGATGCACTCGAAGTTTTAACAGCATATCACTGGCCTGGTAATATTCGTGAACTCGAAAATGTGATCGAATATGCAGTAATCAGAACGAAAAGTCAAGAGGCGATAAAAATTTGTGCTCTGCCTGAATTTATTTTCGAGGGAAAGACGACCTGCATTAAAAAACAACATCAAAGTATCAGTCCCGCCCGTTTACTTCAGATACTGGAAGAAAACCACTGGAATAAATCGAAAGTTGCACGTCTCCTTGGTATTAATCGTACAACCTTATGGCGCTGGATGAAGGAGAGTAATCTTATCTAAAGCTGCTGCAAATGCAACATTTTGTTGCACTTCTTTAATTTACGATAAAATAAGGAGTTATCAATAATTGTTGCATATGCAGCAATTATACTAAAAATAAAAATACCTTTTTATCGTTTTATATAAAATTTTTTTTTGGCATGGTGTTTGTTAGAATTATTGCATGAGTGAAATGCTTGGAAATTATCATTTTCTGATTCGGGATTATTACTCGGCCTTAGGTGAACTGGAAAATGCCTTAGATAAAGATCCCGGAAATAAATTGATCAGAAAAAAACTGATTATATGCATGACTCAAGCTGGAAAGGTCGAGGAGGCATTTGACCATTTTTATTCTTTGATAAATGAGGATATCGGAATAATAATAAATACGAAACCTGATTGGGAAGATTGCCCTTGTCCTCATTTAGTAAATAAAATTGAAAAGGATGAAATCCCCGTAAAAAATCAGTATGAAAAATATTTACAACTTGGAATGCTCTGGCTTTACTGCGATGCAAAGGAATCGATTAAAAATTTCAAAAATGCTCTTAAATATCGCTCCGATGAAAAAATACTACATGTTATTAAACTAATTGAACCATATAATAAACATAACAATTAAGGGAGAACCAATATGCCAAAAGAACTTACAAGGAAAGAATTTTTATCGAACACGTCTAAATATGCAATCGGCGCAATAGCAGGCGTGGCTGGATTGAATGCATTATCGGGGGGAAAGATTTTAGCAAATTCCAAAGAAGCAACATGGCCCTGGCCTTACGTAACTCTGGATCCAGAAGACGTTCGTATCCGGGCACATCATCTATACTGGGACGACAAGGACTGTAGTTCAGGAGTATTTGGTGGGCTTGTAGAAGCACTGAGAGAAAAAATAGGGGATCCCTGGAACTATATGCCGATTGAAGTCATGCTATACGGTCGTGGCGGTGGTGCTGGATGGGGTACTCTATGCGGTGTTACAAACGGTGGTGCTGCTCTTATAAGTCTTGTTGTCTCCAAAGCTGATTCGGGAAAATTAATTAATGAATTGTGGGGCTGGTACACTACTGAGACACTTCCTACTAATGCAGCCAACCAGGCAGCGGTTGACGGTAAATATATCGATAAAAAGTATAACGATGTTCTTCCTCAATCAATTAGTGGCAGCGTCTTATGTCACTCCTCAGTATCTCAATGGTGTATGATAGCAAAGAAAAAAGTCAGCGATGTTGAAAGAAAAGAAAGATGCGCCAGATTAGCTGGAGATATCGCTGCAAAGACAGCAGAAATATTGAATGCATATTTCGCAGGTACATTTACGTCTACTTACGTTACTGACGACTATGTCACTCGGTGTCAGACATGCCACGGTCCAGCAGCTTTCAATACAGTAATGACTCAAATGGATTGCGAACCATGTCACGGCGACCCCCACGAAGTAACTGGATTAGTCGAAACTGACGGTTCAATTCCTTCGGATTATGAATTATCACAAAACTATCCTAATCCTTTTAATCCTACTACCAAAATTCAATTTGCTATCCCTAAGAATGAAAAAGTATCAGTTATTGTTTATGACATAATGGGACAGGAAGTTAAAAGACTAATTGATCATGAAATGCTAAACCCCGGCAAGTATACAGTAGAATGGAATGGTACTGATAATTATGGAAGGAAAGTTACAAGCGGTATCTACTTTGCACGAATGACTGCAGGACAGTATCAATTTACCCGCAAAATGAATCTCGCAAAATAATCATTACAGCAGGCTGCAGATAATTGTGTCTGCAGCCTCCATTTCTAAATTTATTTCTCATTTGATAATAAAGTCGATAACACATATTATTGTAAAAATGATTGAATCACTTTTCAATGAAACATACTACTATTAACGATATTGCTCGAAAATTAGGAATCTCTCCTTCGACAGTTTCAAGAGCTTTGAGCAACCATCCCGACGTTAAAGAAGAAACAAAGAAAAAAGTAAGAAAGGTTGCCAACGAGTTAAATTATACACCAAATCAAATAGCTCAAAGCCTTAAAACTAAACGAACAAATGCAATTGGTGTAATTGTGCCTGAAATCAAGCACGACTTTTTCTCGTCGGCTATTAGCGGCATCGAAGAAGTTGCCTATCATTCGGGCTATACAATAATTGTTTCGCAGTCGAACGAAAGCTTTGAAAGGGAGGTGGTTAATACAACCGCACTGGTACAGCAGCGGGTAGCCGGTTTAATTGTATCAATATCCCAGAGCACAAAGTCAGGCGAGCATTTTCAGGCATTGATTGACAGAGGAATACCATTGGTATTTTTCGATCGCGTAATAAATGAGTTAAATGTATTTAAAGTTATAATCGATGACAAACAGAGTGCATTTAAAGCTGTTATGCATTTAATCGAGAGGGGTTACAGGAACATAGCTCATCTGGCAGGGCCCAGAACTCTTGAGATTTGTAAAGCTCGTCTGGAAGGATATAAAGAGGCGTTAACTTATGCAGGAATTCCTTTCAAAGAAGATTTTGTAATGTACGGTGGAATGCACGAAAATGACGGTTATGCATCGATGGATAAACTAATAAAAAAAGGTACTGTACCAGATGCAATATTTGCAGTCAATGATCCTGTGGCAGTTGGAGCATTTCAAAGGATTAAAGAGGCGGGAATGAAAATTCCTGAAGAGGTTGGGATTGTTGGATTTTCGAACAACAAAATAACCACACTGGTGGACCCGCCGTTGACAACGGTTGACCAGCCTTCCTTTGAAATGGGGAAGAAAGCAACGGAGATACTGATTGATTTGATCGAAAATCCAGAAAAAGAGATTAAACCTTCGGTAGTAGTTCTTGATGCCGAATTAATAGTGAGAAAATCGACATAAAATTTTTATCATTTTCTGCAAACGTTTGCATAATTCGATTTTATTACTTTATTTTGACTTGTGAATTTGTTCTTTCTCCATATTTTGCTGTACCTACATTTAATAATTGAATAAATAAAAGGTAATAATATGGAAGCTATTGGTCTCTCCTTTATCGACTGGCTTATTATCCTTATCTATTTCCTCTTTGTTATCGGTATCGGTTTCTACCTGAAAAAATTTACCACGAGTGAAGAGGATTTCTTCCTTGCAGGACGAAAAAATTCTTCCTGGGTTGCCGGCCTGGCCTTCTTATCGGCAAATCTTGGCGCTCTCGAATTGATGGGCATGACTGGAAATACTTTCAAATACGGAATGTATGTCGCTCATTTTTACTGGATTGGTGCAATTCCAGCAATGCTTTTCCTCGGTATTTATATGATGCCTTTCTACTATAGTAGTAAAATTAAATCGATCCCGGGTTATCTTAAATTACGCTTCGATGAAAAAACGAGAGTTCTTAACGGCATCTCTTTTGCAATTATGACTCTCCTTGTCTCCGGAATTAATCTCTACGCAATGGCTCTTGTACTTCATACATTTTTAGGATGGAATTGGGATGTTAGTATGTGGGCTTCGGCTGCAACAGTGGCAGCTTATGTAACTTTGAGCGGATTAATGTCCGCTATCTTCACGGAGATTATCCAATTCTTCTTAATCTGGTTCGGCCTGTTCCTTGTTTCAGTTATGGGTATAATTGAAATCGGCAGTGTGAACGACATTTTAAACAGACTCCCCGAATCGATGAATACACTCTGGTCAACTTCAAGTGATCCAACACAAAATGGGATGCTTATTCACTGGGCCGGTATTGTCTTGGGACTTGGTTTTGTCCTTTCGTTTGGTTACTGGACTACAGACTTTCTTGTTATACAGCGTGCATTTTCGGCTAAAGATTTAAGATCAGCTCGTATGACACCAATTCTTGCATCATTCTTCAAAATGGCTCTTCCATTCATAGTCATTTTAGCTGGACTTGTAGCCATCGCATTGTCGAATGATCCAGCAAGTGGATTTAAATTGCTTGAAGACGGTGGTCAGGTAAACTATGACTCGGCACTGCCACTTTTAATTGCCAGATACTATCCGAGTGGCCTGGTGGGACTTGGAGTTACGGCTTTGCTTGCTGGTTTTATGGCTGGTCAGGCGGGCAATATCAGTGCTTTTAATACCGTATGGACTTACGATATTTATAAATCAGTACTTAACAAAAATGCTTCCGAAAATCACCTCCTCTGGATGGGTAGAGTATCTACCGTTGTTGGAGTGATAATTTCTTTAGGAACTGCTTATTGGGCAAAAAGTTTTCCGAGCATTATGGATTATATGCAGGCAATCTTCTCATGGGTCAATGCGCCTCTGTTTGCAACAATGCTGCTCGGCATGTTTATCTGGTGGATTACTCCAAACGGTGCATTCTGGGGGCTTGTAGTCGGAATGCTCTCTTCATTTTTCATGTATATGGGAGTGAAATTCGATTGGTTTAATGAAAGTATTATTACAATGTCAAGTGTTCAGAGCGATATGGCTGCAAATTTCTGGAGAGCCTGGTGGGCATGGCTTATTTGCGCAGTGCTTACGGTAATTATTAGTTTATTTACAAAAAAGAAACCAAAAGAACAACTAGTCGGCTTGGTTAAGGGACTGACTAATGAAAAAATCGAGCAGAATATTCCTCTTACAAAAAAACCTGAGTTTTATGCCGTCATTTCATTAATCGTTTTAATTATTCTAAATGTAATCTTTTGGTAAAAACCAAGGAGAAAGATTATGAAACCGATATGGTATTTTGTAGGACTAATACTATTAATAATGGGTGGGATTATTTTTCTAAACGGCATCTATCAAGCTCTTCATCCGGAAAGTGTAAAGACGGTTTTGAAAGAAACTCATCCGTCTTTGTGGTGGGGTGCAGTGATGATTATATTCGGCGCTGTTATGTTTTTCAAAACTAAAAATCAGAGTGTCTGAAAATGATCGAGTCGATTAAAGAAAAATTCAGCGAGCTTTTTAAGGGTGAACCCGTCATAATTAGATCGCCCGGCAGAGTTAATCTTATTGGCGAGCATACGGATTATAACTTGGGATATGTACTCCCTGCAGCTATCGACAAAGCAATTTATTTCGCAATTAAGCCGAGAAATGATAAAAGGATAAACCTATTTGCTTACGATTTAAATGATGAATGGAAATTTAGTGTGGATGATATAAATAAATCGGAAAAAAGTTGGGCAAACTATTTAATCGGCGTTGTCGACCAGATTAAAAAAGCTGGCAAAGAAATTAAGGGATTCGATTGTGTATTTGGGGGGGATATACCGATCGGAGCGGGACTTTCGTCTTCGGCTGCAATAGAAGCAGGACTGGCTTTTGCACTGGATAAATTATTTAATCTTGGATTCGAAAAAATCGAATTGGTTAAACTGGCGCAAAGAGCTGAAAATCAATTCGTCGGAGTTCAATGCGGAATCATGGATCAGTATATCAACATTTTCGGCAAAAAAGGAAATGTATTGAGAATCGATTGTCGAAGTCTCGACTACGACTATTTCCCTTTCGAATTTGACAATGTTTCAGTTGTGCTTTTTAATTCAAACGTTTCACACTCTTTGGCCTCTTCCGAGTATAATCAAAGAAGGAAAGAATGTACGACCGGCGTCGATATAATTAAACAAAAATATGAAAATGTTAATTCGCTCAGAGACGTTACTCTCGATATGCTTGAAGATTGCCGCGATAAACTTGATGGTGTAATCTATAAGAGATGTAAATATGTAATTGAAGAAAACGAACGGCTGTTAAATGCATGCAGTGCATTAAGTGAAAATAATCTTCAGGAATTCGGCAAGTATATGTATTATTCTCATAAAGGTCTTAGTGAAGAATATGAAGTAAGTTGTCCTGAACTCGATTATCTTGTCGAGCTGGTTTCAGATCAGAACGGTGTCTACGGTGCAAGGATGATGGGCGGCGGTTTCGGTGGTTGCACTATTAATTTGATAGAAAATAAATATGTTGATTCGGTCGCTCAAAAGGTAAAAGAAAATTATAGAAAAAAATTCGGTATTGACGTCGAAGTTTATGTAACATCAATAAACAACGGAACGGAAATTGTCGAGTTATGAAGAATTCAAATTTAACGGATTACCCGCACAGAAGATTGAATATTTTAACTGGTGAATGGGTGCTTTGCTCTCCTCACAGGACAAAAAGACCCTGGCAGGGTGAACAATCAGAAACACAGGAGGAAAAAAGACCCGAATATGATCCAGAATGTTATCTATGCCCCGGTAATGTAAGAGCCAATGGCGAGCGAAATCCTGATTATAAAACAACTTTTGTATTCACTAACGATTTTTCTGCACTCCTTGAAGAAACTCCTGAATTCAATTTCAATGAAAAAGATTTACTCGTAGCCAGAGGCCAGAAGGGAATTTGTAGAGTGGTTAATTTTTCTCCACGACACGATTTAACTCTGGCGGAGATGAATATTGAAGAAATTGAAAATGTTATAACTGTCTGGCAGAATGAATTTGAACTTCTTGGAAGTAAACCTTTTATTAAATACGTTCAAATATTCGAAAACAAAGGGAAAATTATGGGGAATAGTAATCCACATCCTCATTGCCAGATTTGGGCGCAGGAAGAAATTCCCAATGAACCTCTCAAAGAATTAAAACAATTCAAGAAGTATTTTCATAAAAATAAAAGAACTTTACTCCAGGATTATATAAAACTTGAGTTACGCAAAAAGGAACGTTTGGTTTATAGCAACGAATCCTTCGTAGCGCTTGTCCCTTTTTGGGCTGTATGGCCGTACGAAACTTTGATTGTATCACGCCGACCAATTGCAAATATTTTGCAATTCAGAAAAAAGGAAAAAAAAGACTTTGCCGATATTCTAAAAACAATTACAACCAAGTATGATAACTTATTTAAGATATCGTTCCCGTATTCGGCAGGATTACATCAGGCGCAGACAGATGGTAAAGACCATAAAGAATGGCATTTTCACATGCACTTTTATCCACCATTATTGAGGTCAGCAACGGTCAAAAAATTTATGGTAGGTTACGAAATGCTTGCAGAACCACAAAGAGATATTACGCCTGAGTATAGCTCAGAAATTTTACGTAATTTGCCGGTGAAACATTACAAGGAAATACAATGACAAACTTAAATCTTTCACCGGTTATTATAGCAATTATTTTATTAATGATAACGGCAAAGACTTCAGCTCAAAGTGGCAGCTATGATTCAACATTAGCAAAACAGGTTGGTGCCGATCAGTACGGTATGAAGCAATATTTTATGGTGTTTCTCTTTCGAGGTGACGTCAAAATTGAAGATGAGGCAAAACGAAATGAAATTCAAAGAGCTCACCTGAAAAATATCACAAAACTTGGAGAAGACAAGAAATTAATTTTAGCAGGATCTTTTCTGGACAACGGAGATTTGAGAGGAATTTTCATTTTTGATGTCGAGTCGATGGAGGAAGCGAAACAACTCACCGAATCCGATCCTGCTGTTAAAGCAGGGGTTCTCAGGATGGAAATAAAGCCATGGTATGGATCTGCCGCCCTAATGATGATACCTGAAATTCATTCGAAGTTAAGTAAGGTCAACATTGCCGATTAAGATATACCGAGTTTTTTCATCTTGCTTTGCAAAGTTGTTGGTTTAAGTTTTAATAGGGAGGCTGCACCATCTGGACCATAAATTTTCCCTTTCGATTTTTTGAGAGCTTTGAGTATAATTTTTTTGATTTCTTCGTCAAAAGGCGCTACCGTGTTGTCTTCGTCATTTGAATTGTTTTTAATTTCTTCATATTCAAAAATAATATGCTCGGGTTTGATAATTCCGTAATTGCACAAAATAATTGCTCGTTCGAGAGTATTTTGCAGTTCACGAACATTTCCGTGCCAGCTATAGTCTGTGAGTCTATTTAATGCAGCTTCTGAAAGAGCTATATTTGGTTTATTTAATTTTTCTCCTAATTTCTCAATAAAATAATTTGCCAGTAAGAAAATATCATCTTTGCGTTCTCTCAGTGGTGGAAGTTTTATTGGAAATACATTCAATCGATAATATAAATCCTCCCGAAATTTTCCTTCTTTTACTTTTTCGAATAAATCTACGTTGGTAGCACAAATGATTCTAACATCGGATTTAATAGTTATTTCGCCGCCAAGTCTTTCGAATGTGCCTTCCTGGATTGCACGTAATAATTTCGGTTGTATTTCGAAAGGCAGGTCAGCAATTTCGTCCAGGAACAAAGTGCCGCCATCGGCAAGTTCAAACCTTCCGCGTCTTTGAGAGATTGCTCCTGTAAAAGCTCCTTTTTCGTGTCCAAATAATTCGCTTTCAGCTAAATTATAATTCAATGCTGAACAATTGAGTGTAATAAATGGTTTGTCAGAACGATTTGATAGAGCATGGATTGCTTTTGCGACCTGTTCTTTTCCAGTACCAGTTTCGCCCAATATCATTACGTGCGATTCCGTAGGGGCAACCAGCTTAATCTTTTCTATTACCTGAGTCCACTTTTGAGATTTACCAACCAGACCTTTGAGAACCGATGAAATGTCACCCAATAAAGAATTGCGTTCATAAATCAAAGTTTGTTTTTCACTCAATAACGAATCGTTCATAATTGATTGAGCAAGTGCAAGAGAAATTAATTTGGATAATGTGCTTGTTAAATTTACCCTCATAGGAGTAAACATGTCGCACTGACGGTGGTCGAGCGTCATCAAGCCGAGGATATCTCCATGGATCTTCAGAGGAGCTAACATACACGAATGTCCCAAAGGGAGATCGATTACTCCTTTGTAAGTGTCTTCGTGATGGGGATCTTTCGATTCTTCTACTAATTTAACATTACCTGAAATAAGTACATCACGTATGTCAGTTCTTTTTTTCAGGTCAACTGCAAAATTGTAGATTTCATCGGTTACCAGCAGCCCTTTTGCATAACGGACCTTCAATTTATCATCTCCTTCACGACTTAGAATTACAGCAAGTTCATAAGGGACTATTTCCTGGATAGCATCAAGCAAGATATCCATCGTAACTGCAGGAGTTAAATAACTGATTGTATTTAGTTTCAAATCGTTCATCATTGCACCGAATAATAGTTGTTTTACGAATAATCGTTGCAAAATATAACTAAATATAGTTGCAACATCAATGCTGGAAAATAAAATATTCTAAGATATTGTTAATAAATGAGTTAATATGATAATTATTCTGGCACACAAATTGACTTAATAATGTTAGTTTTAATTAAACAAAAGGAGAAGAAGATGAAAACTCAAGTATCAAATAGCGTTAATGTTGAGACCGCTGAACTTCTTAAAACAGTTCTGGCGGATCAATTTGTGCTTTACACAAAAGCGAGAAACTATCACTGGAATGTAACCGGCGGACATTTTTATCGCTTGCATGAAATATTTGAAAAATTGTACGATGAACTGGCTGAAGATATTGATGAAGTGGCTGAAAGAATTCGGGCCCTTGGAGTTAATGCGCCCGGGACATTAAGCGAATTTCTAAGACTTTCTCAAATCGGCGAAACTGAAAATTACTATCCAGCTGCCGAGGAAATGGTGCGTACATTTACAAACGACTATGAACTTGTAACAAATCGTATAATTGAAAATGCTATAAAAATTCAAGACGAATTCAGGGATGAAATTACAGCGGGACTGTTATATGGTCTTGCTCAGAAATACCAGAAAAATCTGTGGATGCTTAAATCATTAATTAATAACTAAGGAGGAAAAATGGAACAGGTAAGAAATGGAATTCCATTGATTGGCGACAAAATGCCAGAGTTAACAGTTCAAACTACTCACGGTATAAAAAATATTCCTGGTGATTACAAAGGTAAATGGATTGTACTTTTTAGTCATCCGGCAGACTTTACACCAGTGTGCACGACCGAGTTTGTTGCTTTTGCAAAGAGAAATGACGAATTCAAAAAACTAAATGCAGAATTGCTGGGGCTTTCAATCGACCAGGTCTTCTCGCATATTAAATGGGTCGAATGGATCGAAGAAAAAATCGGCGTTAAAATTCCTTTCCCTATTATCGCAGACGATATGGGCAAAGTTGCCGAAGCCTTTGGAATGGTACATCCAGGTAAAGGTACAAATACTGTACGGGCGGTATTTTTAATTGATCCGAATGGTGTCATCCGTCTTATGATCTACTATCCACAGGAAATCGGTAGGCAGGTTGACGAAGTATTGAGAGCTCTAAGAGCACTTCAAATTTCGGATATTAATAAAGTGGCTATGCCCGAAAACTGGCCCAATAACGAATTGATTAAGGATAAAGTAATCATACCACCGCCGAAAGACATAGCAGAAGCCGAAAAAAGAAAATCCTCAAAAGAAGGATACGATTGGTGGTTTACTTATAAATCCCTTTGACAATTATAGGCTGCCTTTCTGGCAGCCTTTTTATTTCTCCCTCCTCTTTACAAATGAGCCCTGCTTTTTCTATTTTAAATTGATTGGATATCTTTAAGTTATGTATTCATAATGAATATAAACCTTGAACTAATACTTATACTTCTCCTGCTGCTCTCTTTACTGGCGAGCATTTTAGTTTATTTTCTGATAAAAAAGATAAAGAATAAAAGCAGGGAACTCGAGAATCAACTTAACCTCAAACTTCAGCAGCTCGAAATCCTCAATAATACATTAATGGAAGAAATACAACTCAGAAAAGAAACGGAGAAAAAATTACTCGAAAAGGCAGAGGAACTTCAGCAATCCAACAGAGATAAAGACAGAATGTTTTCTGTAATTTCACACGACCTTAAAAATCCTTTCCAGGGTTTACTTAGCTATTCGGAAATGCTTTATGAGGAATTCAACGAATTGGACGACAATGTTAAACTTGAAATTGCCAAAGGAATTCGTTCCTCAACGAAAAATATTTACAATCTTTTAGTTAATCTCCTTGAATGGTCGCGCTTAAAAACCAATAGAATGGAAATAGAAATAAAAGAAATTAATTTATACGAGCTGGTGCAGGAAGTTTATAATCTGCATATGCCAAATGCTAAAAAGAAAAATATTGAGTTATTGAATGAAATTGATAAGAAAGCCGTTGTTCAGAGCGACGAATATATGCTCAATTCCATCTTTAATAATTTGATAGGTAATGCAATTAAATATTCGGACGACGGCGACAAAGTTATTGCACGCTGCGAATTCAATTCGGACACTCTGGAAATTTCGATACAGGATACAGGAGTAGGAATTCCAGTCGAGAGATTGAGAACTTTGTTCAAACCAGGCAGTAACCGCTCGACAGCTGGGACTCAGAATGAAAGCGGCACTGGATTGGGATTATTGATATGTAAAGAAATGATTGAGAAACTCAACGGAAAAATTACAGTAGAAAGCAAAGAAGGCGAAGGTACTCGCTTTACAATAATTCTACCGTGCGATCATGAAAGAGTATAGATACTACTTGGTTTATAAACCATACGGGATGCTTTCTCAATTTTCTGATAATCAGGGACGACCTACATTAAAATCACTTTTCCCGTTTCCGAAAGATGTCTATCCTGTTGGTAGATTAGATATGGATAGCGAAGGCTTGTTATTGGTTACTAACGATAAAAAAATAAATAATATTTTATTAAATCCAGATTATTGTCACGAGCGGGAGTATTATGTACAGGTTGAAGGAATTCCCGATGAAGAAGCACTCGATAAATTGAGAAAAGGAGTGTTTATTAAAGGAATGAAAACATTGCCTGCAAAAGTCAGGTTGATTGAGTCTCCCGACCTTCCGGAACGAATTCCACCTATTAGAAAAAGATTAAACATACCTACTTGCTGGCTAAGTATTACATTAATTGAGGGGAAAAACAGACAGGTTAGAAGAATGACGGCTTCTGTTGGTTATCCTACATTGCGACTTGTACGAGTGCGAATAGAAAATCTCCATCTAAAAAATATGAAACCCGGGGAAGTACTTCAGTTGCAAGGAAGAAAGCTTTCGGAATTTTATAAAATAATTAATAAAAAAGCTGCTTCGCATTTTTTATCGAATACGAAGCAGCGTTAAAAGCTACATACTTAATTTAATGCCTCCATAAAGACTTCTTCCATAAGTTCCATAATAAAGTATTTCTTCATAATCTTCATTAAAGATGTTATCAATTCTTCCGTACAATCTAATTTTATCAGTCAATTTAAATGAAACCGAAAAATTAACAAGAGTGTAAGGACTCAATTCCACTCTTTGAGCTGGATAAACCGAAAAATCTTTGTCGTATCGGCTACCTTTATATTTTAACTCAGCAGCAAGATAAAAACGATCTATCTGGTAGCCTGCTGAAAAGAAGAGTTGATGAGCGGGTCTTCTTAAAAGTTCTTTTCCATAATCTTCGCTTGCCAAGTACTTGTCTTTGGTTTTGTTGTAAGTATAACTGAAGTTCAAATCAACACCGTAATAATTTCTTAAATTAATATAAGTTTCCAAGCCATTGGATTCCGCTTCTGCGATATTAATAGTTTTATAATTCTCATCATAACCAAACATATTTTTCATGTCGAGCTGGAAATATGTTATGCCAGTTATAAATTTGTTGTCGATTAGTGACTGTTCTATTCCAATGTCCAGACCGGTTGTTTCCTCAGGTTTTAATTCAGGATTGCCGTAAAGTGGATCCAGCAAATAATAGAGGGAAGGAGCTTTAAAACCAGTACCGTATGAAAGTTTAATCTTTGTGCCAGTTTGAGAAATAAAATAAGATGGTGCAAATCTGTATGTGGTTTTGTTACCATATTTGCTGTGTTTGTCGAATCTAATTCCTGCTGTGATGAAAATTTTACCTGCTATGTTGATTTGATCCTGTAAGTAAATTCCCACATTGTCCATCGACGATTCAGGGAAGGTGCTGGCATATTCGCCCCATTGCGAATTGCTTAAATAGTTTGTGTAAGCTGTTTCTTTTTCGTAAGCAACGCCGGCGGTTATTGTGTTGGAGTTCAAATGTAATATATTCATAAAATCGGCTGCCAGACGTGTCCCTCTATTGTAACTGTCAGATGAAGTTGAAGGTCGTAAATCGTCAGGTAGATCGATTGCGTTGGCGAATTTTCTGGTTGCTGAAAGAACCAGAGATTGCTCGAGCAAATTTTCCAGTCCCTTATAATTAAGTGCTGCCTTGAAAACCTGGTCTTCATTTTTATAAGTGTAATTCGGATCGTCTCCATATTTATCGTTTTGATCGAGATCGGTATTTGTCTTTATATATTTATATAAAAATTCTGCATTAAGATTGTTAAGTAGCGGGTAATTAAGTTTAACGGTAATGCCGTTATTTGTGTAACCATCGTCTTCTGTGTTTCCGTATTTCGAATTGCTTGCAGAAATTCCCTCTGTTGAATGTCTACTTAGATTAATAAAATAATTGAGTTTTCCAATAGTGCTGTTAAGGTTAAGAGCACCTTTAAATGTTGAATGTGACCCCGCTTCAGCATTTAGAGAATAATTGTTCGCTCCGGCTTTCTGAGTAATGATATTGATAATTCCAGCTGCTGCGTCAGCGCCGTATAAAGTGCTTTGGGGACCTCTTACAATTTCGATTCGTTCTATATCGTCGGTTGTTAGATTCGCAAAATCGAAAGCGTTGTTCGGTGAAGTGGGATCGTTCATTTTAATTCCATCGATATAAACAAGCGTATGGTTTGAATTTGCGCCTCTGATGAACGAGTATGATATTCTACCGCGTCCTCCCTGTTGAGTGATAGAAATGCCTGGTGCTCTTCTCAATAGATCGATTACGTCGTTGAGATTGGAATTTTCAATTTCATCTCGTGTAAAAACCGTAACCGAGCTGGCAATTGCGTAGTAGGGAGTTTCGGTTTTGGTTGCAGTTACAACAACTTCCGATAGAGTAGTTTTAAGCGTATCGGTTTGTGCATTTAAAAACGAGAAAGAAAAAATTAATAATAAAGTGATGGAAGCTTTCATAGAAGTTACTCCTTTTTAAATTAAGAATCGGTTGATTAAAAAGTTGTAACTTCGTGGGTTAGGGGATTGGAACGAACGAATGTGAGAAAATTCGTTAATCACAACCTCACCCGCGAAGGTTGATTATTCTTAATTTGCGGTAGGTCTCCTGGCTTGGGACTCCTATCAGCGCCTTCCCATACCGTTTGACAGTACAGTGGCATTTTGCTGAAGGATTTATATGTCCCTCACAGTTGCGGGGCAGCACCGGATTTGTGTTACCTCACCGGTTTCCCTATTAAGTCTTTAAAGACACCGCAAACTTTTTTAAGAACTGAGCGAATATAGAAAATATAATTTAATACAACAATAAAATTTCCTTTGAAAAAGATATTTAATAAACTTATCTTAATTTAAGAATTATTAAAGTTCGGTATTAATCGTGACTTCGAATTTACATTCACATTTCTCAAAGGCACATCTAATAATTATATTCAACCACAATCTAAATACGGGAGATAATTAATGGGTTGGATCGCTAATGCACTTAATTCGTCTATCGGTAAAAAATTTATAATGGCATTAACCGGCGTCTGTCTGTTACTCTTCCTGATAATTCATCTGATTAATAATCTCACACTTTACGGCGGACCCGAGTTGTTCAACACAGTTGTTAAAAACCTCGAAAGTATCAAACCGCTTGTAAGGGTTATTGAATTAATACTTGTTCTCATTTTTGTTTTTCATATCTATGACGCCATTCGTGTATGGTACGGAAATAAAAAAGCTCGTCCAATCAACTATAAAATCAACGCTTCTTCGGAAAATAGTACTTTATTTTCAAGAACAATGATCTGGAGCGGAAGCATAATTTTTATTTTTCTGGTAATCCATCTACGCACATTCTGGGTATCGTTTAATTTGGGTCATCCATTGGCTCAATCTCATAATTATTATGAAATTGTAGTTCAAGCATTCATGGATCCAGTTTATTCATTGTTTTATGTTGTGGCAATTCTATTACTCGGTTTTCATTTGAAACATGGATTCCAGAGTGCCTTTCAAACTTTCGGATGGAATAACAATAAATATTTCCCGATTATCAGAAAATTGGGAGATATTTACACTTATATAATGGTTATTGGCTTTGCCTCGATTCCTATCTACTTTTTATTTTTTTACGGAGGTAACTGATGTTAAAATTAGATTCTAAAGTTCCGTCAGGTCCGATTGAAGAAAAATGGACTAATCATAAATTCAATATGAAGCTTGTAAGCCCTGCCAATAAACGTAAATACGATATAATTGTTGTCGGGACTGGACTGGCAGGAGCATCAGCAGCGGCAACTCTCGGTGAATTGGGATACAACGTCAAAGTTTTTACTTTCCATGACAGCGCCAGAAGAGCGCACAGTATTGCAGCTCAGGGCGGAATTAATGCTGCTAAAAATTATCAGAACGACGGTGACTCTGTCTATCGCTTATTTTACGATACAATTAAAGGCGGTGACTTTCGTTCGAGGGAAGCCAATGTGTATCGATTAGCCGAAGTGAGCGGCAATATAATTGATCAATGTGTGGCTCAAGGAGTCCCTTTTGCCCGTGAATATGGCGGTACACTTGCCAATCGATCTTTTGGTGGGGCATTGGTTTCAAGAACATTTTATGCAAAAGGCCAAACGGGACAACAATTATTGCTTGGCGCATATTCGGCAATGAACCGACAGATTAATTTAGGTAAAGTAAAGCTTTATTCGCGCAGGGAAATGCTCGACCTGGTTGTGGTGGATGGTGTTGCAAGGGGCATAATCGTTAGAAATTTAATAACAGGCGAGATTGAGAAATACTCGGCTCACGCCGTTATACTTGCTACGGGCGGCTATTCGAATGTTTACTTTTTATCTACAAATGCAATGAACAGTAATGCTACTGCAATATGGCGTGCGCACAAAAAAGGAGCCGCATTTGCAAATCCATGTTTCACTCAAATTCATCCGACCTGCTTGCCTGTTCATGGAGAAGGTCAATCGAAATTGACTTTAATGAGTGAAAGCTTGCGTAACGACGGCAGAATCTGGGTTTCTAAAATAAAAGGCGATAAAAGACATCCGAATGATATTCCAGAAGAAGAACGCGATTATTATCTTGAACGCAAATACCCTTCCTATGGTAATCTCAGTCCACGCGATATATCTTCCCGAGCGGCTAAAGAAGTTGTAGACGAAGGGAGGGGTGCTCAGGGCCAGGAAGCTGTTTATCTCGATTTCAGAGATGCAATCAAACGACTCGGTAAAAAAGTAATTGAAGAACGTTATGGTAACCTGTTCGAAATATATCAAACCATTACGGGTGAAAATCCATACGAAGTGCCGATGAAGATCTATCCCGCACCACATTATACTATGGGTGGACTCTGGGTAGATTATAACCTGATGAGTACAATACCCGGCTTGTTTGTTGCAGGCGAAGCTAATTTTTCCGACCACGGCGCTAACAGGCTTGGCGCAAGCGCACTTATGCAGGGACTTGCCGATGGATATTTCATTTTGCCTTATACAATTGGCAACTATATAGCTTCTGAGAAACCTGAACTAATTAAAACATCTCATCCAGAGTTCGATAAAGCTGAAAGCAATATTAAGAATATGATTAATAAACTTTTGTCGATTAAAGGTAAGAGAACGGTCGACAGCATTCATAAAGAACTTGGCAGAATTATGTGGAACAAAGTTGGAATGTCGAGAAATGAAAAAGGTTTGAAAGAAGCAATCGAGGAAATTAAAACGTTAAGAGAAGAATTCTGGAAAAATGTTAACGTAGTTGGCAAAAACGAAGATGTCAATCAATGCCTGGAAAGAGCGGGCAGAGTTGCCGATTATCTCGAATTAAGCGAACTGATGGCTATCGATGCCTTGAACCGCAATGAATCTTGCGGAGCTCATTTCAGAGAAGAATATCAAACCGAAGAAGGCGAAGCTCTTAGAAACGACGAAGAATACGCTTATGTGGCTGCCTGGATATTCAAAGAATTAGGAAATTGGGAACTTATAAGAGAAGAACTCAAATTCGAAAATATTCAGTTAGCTACAAGAAGTTACAAATAATACTGAAAAGTTAAGGGTATTAAAATGGAAGAGAAAAAATTAAATTTGACGTTAAAAATCTGGAGACAACCGGCTCCAAATGCAGCCGGCGGATTTCAGGAGTATAAAGTTACTGTTTCGCCCGATTCATCGTTTCTCGAAATGCTCGATGAATTGAACAATGAACTTGAAAGTCAAAACCTCGACCCGATCGCATTTGAAAGCGACTGCCGGGAAGGAATTTGCGGCACCTGTGGACTTGTAATTAATGGCCACCCTCATGGACCACTTCCCAGAATTGCCACATGTCAACTGCACATGAGAAATTTCAAAGATGGCGATACAATCTGGGTCGAACCATTCCGTGCAAAAGCCTTCCCTGTAATTAAGGATTTAATGGTAGACCGTTCGGCTTTCGACAGAATAATGGAAGCTGGAGGATTTATATCAGTCAATACTGGCAGTGTGCCCGATGGCAATGCAATTCCAATTCCCAAAGATGTTGCTTCGGAAGCTATGGATTCCGCTTCATGTATCGGCTGCGGTGCATGTGTGGCTGCTTGTAAGAATGCATCTGCTATGCTATTCGTTAGCGCAAAAGTATCACAATTTGCATTGCTTCCACAAGGTCAGCCAGAAAGATACCGAAGAGTACAGGCGATGGTCAAAAAGATGGATGAGCTCGGCTTTGGGGCTTGCTCGAATACTTACGCATGCGAAGCCGAATGCCCAAAGGGAATTTCCATTAAAAATATTGCCAGAATGAACAGGGAATTTATAATGGCTAAAATCAAATCCGAAGAGGTGGACGTTTGACTGAATCCCGACATTGAATGTCGGGATTTTTTTTGACCTTTTTGGTATTATTGAATTGTTAATTCCATAATTTATTCATACTTAATTCAACGAGCTTATTTTTATGTTCGAAAGGGAAATAAAATTTATTTATGACTTTAACCTGAATAAAATAAACAGGCTCGGGACATATTTTACTTTCGAACAACTTAAAAATCTGGAACTTCACCCTGCCATCATAAATTATATCTCAGCTGAAATCGACTTTATCATATTCGAGGATAGGCAAAAACTTTTGAGCAATTCTTTTTTCGATTACAGCGGCGAAAAAATTTCTCACTACTTTTATTTAATAAATGAAGAAATCAAAAGAACTAAAAAATTGCCGTCCGACTTTGTATCGAAATTATTATTACACGCTTCATCATTTAATGCTAATTTTCTCGCTCGCCCGCGCTGGACATTAACCAAATTCATTTTCGACGAGAACAATCATCGCACAACCCTCGAAATTAAACAAATACTTAATTACCTCTATTATTACTCCTACCTCAAAAAAATTATTTCATCTTATATCGACAAAAAGAAAATTATTTCTCTGAATGCAGAAGAATTTTCAGACTTACTGAAAAAAATTGACGATATCGGCATTGAGACAAATCTGCAAAGTTTGATTTTAAACGCCCTAAAATCGATGGCTGATTTCTTTAATATTGGTGAACTCCAGAAAAATAAAGTGCCTCTACTTGCTGTAGAAGAATTTTTGAAAGAAAAACAACTCGATCAACATATAAAAAAGCTAAGAATCCTCTACGGCGACGACAAATCGATTAGATGCAATGTCCACGACCTTATGAAAGAATTCGGAACTATTTTAACAACAGTTGAAGAAGATGTTAAAGAAGATGAAGATGAAAATGAAGAGTTGATTCAGTTGGAAAAAGAAGAAGAAACAGTGGAAATAAACAAAATTGATTCATCTGAGTTGGCAGAAAAAATTAAAGAAAACGATTCTGAAAATTTACAACAGGAAGAAACAAATGAGACCAGGGATGAAGAAATTGAAATAACCGAAACGGATGAACAGATAGAATTAATTGAAAAGAAAACATTATTCGAAGACATTTCACAGGAACAGGACAAGCAAGAAAAAACCATTAAAGAAGAGTTTAGTGAAGCAGACGAACCGGACGAACAAAAAAAGGAAAATTCAGAAGTAGATAACGGTTTGTTAGACGAAGAAGTGTCAATTACTTATAAGCCGCCGAGGGTCGATATCCATGTTGATGAAATAGATGAGAAGGCTAACATAACCGGAGAAAAGTTGGAGGATAGCGAGGATGAAATTACATTATTCAAAGAACCTGTGACAGAAAAGAGGGATAAAGAGGAGAATTATGAAACTAAAGAATCGACTGAAGAACTTTCGAGAGCTGAAAAGAGTAAAGAAAAAATTGATATCAATAAGTTGCTAGAGAACAAAGATATCAATAAAATAATTGAAGTAATATTCGATTACGATATTGAAGAATTCACAAACACAATAGAAAATATCTCCAAGTCAAAAGATATATATGAAGCCTACGCAATAATAAACGAGGCATTACTCAATAGAAATATCGATTCCACAGGGAAAGAAGCGGAACTATTCAAATCAATCATTACAGAACACTTCGGAAAAGATTCCTGATATGTTTATCGATTATGCAAAAATTTACGTCAAGGCTGGCAAGGGTGGAGACGGCGCAGTTGCGTTCAGGAGAGAAAAATACGTTCCAAAGGGAGGTCCCGCAGGCGGCAACGGAGGCAAAGGTGGCGATGTTATATTCGTTGCGGATTCAAATCTGGGTACGTTGCTCGACTTTAAATATAACAGAAAATATGTTGCAGAAGACGGTCAGGCAGGAGGCAATTCTTTAAAAGACGGCAGAAATGGTAAAGATATAATAATTAAAGTTCCCGTAGGCACAATTATTAAAGATGAAGAATCGGGCAAAATTCTATGCGATTTAAATGAGGACGGCAAACAATTTATAGCAGCACGAGGCGGTAAAGGCGGAAAAGGAAACAGTAATTTTGCAACACCCACAAATCAGACTCCGCGTTACGCCGAAAAAGGGAAAGAAGGCGAAGAAAAGAATTTAATTCTCGAACTAAAGTTGATTGCAGATGTGGGTTTAGTTGGCTTCCCAAATGCAGGCAAATCAACTTTGATCTCTGCAGTTTCTGCAGCAAGGCCTAAAATTGCTGACTATCCTTTTACAACTTTAGAACCTAACCTTGGAATCGTCCGTTATAAAGAATATGATAGTTTTACAATTGCAGATATTCCTGGAATCATAGAAGGTGCCCATGAAGGAAAAGGATTGGGACTGAAATTTTTAAGACACATTGAAAGGACAAAGATATTACTTATAATGGTTGAAGGCATCTCGGACAATTATCAACGCGATTTTTATATACTCCTTAAGGAATTGAATAACTACTCGAAAACATTAGCCCGGAAGAAAAAAATATACGGAATATCGAAAGCAGATTTGCTAACTTTTGAACAAATTGAGAAAATAAAATCACTTACTTTTGATAATTATAACGGAAAGGTAGTGGTTTTTTCGGCTGTTAGCGGCTATGGTGTTGATGAATTACTGGATACATTATGGACAGAATTAAAAGACTAACTCCCACACTTTATATAATCAAAATTGTATTATTATTCTTAATTCTTCTTCTGACAGTATTATTTTCGATATCAGTTGGGAGTGCAGATTTTGGGTTCAAAAAATTGGTAAATATTTTAATCGGGAACGAAAAGAACGATTTGTTATTGCGAATAATATTCGACATTAGACTGCCGAGAATTTTATATGCCTTAGCAATAGGGGGTGGTTTATCGATAGCAGGAGCAGTATTTCAATCAATACTTATGAACCCTCTGGCAGAGCCGTATATACTCGGTATTTCGAGCGGTGGTACTTTCGGCGCAGTTCTTTCTTTTGTATTGGGATTAACTTTTGAAGGCACACAAGTTCTTTCATTTTCAAGTGCTTTGCTGGTTATGATGATTGTTTTTATTCTTGGGAAAAGATTTGGAGAAATCGAACCAAATACTCTTTTGCTGTCGGGTGTAATGGTCGGTGCTTTTTTCTCTGCCCTGATATTATTGATTATGAGTTTTTTGAATGATTCTTTAAGAACGGCTGTTTATTGGTTAATTGGAAACATATCAATGGCTCCTAAAGAGCATGTATATCCAGTGCTAATTGTTTCTTTATCTATATCAATTTTCCTGGTAGGGCTTTCGAATAAGTTTAATATTCTGAGTATGGGAACCTATTCAGCAAAGCAATTAGGGCTCAATACCAGACTTTTGAAAACAATCGCCTATCTATTGACCGGCTTATTAGTTGGCTCGCTTGTTTCAGTAAGTGGTATCATTGGATTTGTAGGACTGTTAATTCCACACGTATGTCGTTTGATTTTTGGCACAGATAATAGAATTGTTTTCCCTGCTTCTTTTATAATTGGAGCAGTTTTCTTAATATTGTGCGATACAATTGCACGTTCGGTTATTGCTCCTGCTGAATTGCCAGTAGGAGCCATTACATCGATTATTGGGGCTCCTGTTTTTATTTATTTATTAAAGAGAAAAAAAAGTTTTGAGGTTATATGAAGAAGAAGATATCGATCATACTAATAATTTTCACCGTAGCTTGTTCAACAGGTATAAATTTATTTTCTGACAGCGATGAAGTTGGACTCGGTAAAAAATTCGACGAGGAAATACGGAAAAATTCTAAAGAATATCCAATCTACAATAAAAATCCTGAAGTAAAAAAATACATTGAAAATAATATCTTCAAAGAAATATTAAACTCGCCAGAGGTCAAAAAAAGGACTGTGTACAATTACCAGCTCGAAATCATAGACAATGATTCTGTGCTGAATGCATTTGCTGTACCAGGAGGCTACGTATACGTCTACACAGGATTGCTTAAGTATCTCGATTCGGAAGCCGCACTCGCGGGTGTACTCGGTCACGAAATTGCACATGTTGAAAGGCGACACGCCACACAGCGAATAACAGCCGCGTACGGCATTTCGTTTGTTATGAGTATTGTCTTGGGAAATAATCCTACTCAATTAGCAGAACTTGCGGCAAATATGTTTACTGGACTGGCGCTCCTTGCAAACAGTCGCGCAAATGAAGACGAGAGCGATCAATATTCTATTTTGTATTTAAAGGGCACACGTTTTTACCCGGGAAGCGTGAAATTCTTTTTTGAGAAGTTAAGGGATGATGGTAAAATATCGAGCGGAGAAAAGGGGATTGCTCTGTTTTTATCTACTCATCCCGACCCTCTCGACAGAATAGAGAATACAGAAAAAAGAATCGGAGAAATGGGATTGAAAATTTTGACCTACAAAGACACTGCCGCCGCAGGGATATTTTTCAAAGAGTATCAACGATTTATTAAGTCAAAAATGCAATAAGACAAAATTCTTGAACTTTGGGATGCAACTCTTTATATTTACTATCCAATTTTTAAATGATTGGCGAGGTAGCTCAGTAGGTTAGAGCAGTGGAATCATAATCCACGTGTCGGGGGTTCGAATCCCTCCCTCGCTACAATATCATCGGAGAAAAGAGAATGTACAGTTTTTTAGTAACCATAGCTTTGATCGTTTCCTTCCTGTTGATTGTAGTTGTATTGATGCAATCGAGTAAAGGTGGAGGACTGGCAGGTACATTTGGTGGCACAGGTCAATTCGGCACAATATTCGGTTCGAGAAGGACGGCTGATTTTTTGAGCAAATCTACCTGGTGGTTGGCAGGTACATTGATTCTATTGGCTATTTTAATCAACCTGTTCTTCCTCCCAGGCAAATCTACAGTAAATGAACGCGAAAGTGTAATTCAGGGCAGTGGCGAACAATCAGTGCCTGCTACGCCTGTTTTACCTCAACAATCGACAGAACAACCGAATCAATAATTTAAATAAAAGGGGTGAAGGTCGTTCTTTCGCCCCTAAAATTCTTTCCTATTAAACCATCCGAGGTAAAAATGGGCAAATCTATGAGACCTGTCAAAGCTTATAAAAACGCCGAGTTCTTGAATTCTGCTGAAGCCAGAACCATTCGTATTTTATCTGAATATTATGAACCCAAATCGAGATTTGAAAAAAATAAAATTATCGATACAATTGTTTTTTTTGGCTCCGCCAGAATTTTATCGAGAAAAGACGCATTGAAACTCGTAAATGAAGCAAAAAAGCAAAATACTCCAGCAGGGAAGCGAAATTTTGAGAAAGCCGTTAAACTCCTTGAAATGTCAAAATATTATGAAGATGCAGTAGAACTTTCGAAAAAGTTGACACTCTGGTCGAAGAAGCTTGACGGCAATGGCAACAGGTTTATTATCTGCACGGGCGGTGGCCCCGGTATTATGGAAGCAGCCAACAAAGGAGCATATCTGGCCGGTGGCCATTCAATCGGACTGAATATAAGTATACCTTACGAACAATTCGTTAACAAATATGTCGATCATAAACTTGCTTTTGAATTTCATTACTTCTTTATGAGAAAACTCTGGTTTATGTATCTGGCAAAAGCTCTTATAGTATTCCCTGGTGGATTTGGTACGATGGATGAACTAATGGAGGTACTGACTCTTGTACAGACAAAGAAAGTGACAAAAAAAATGAAGATTATAATTTACGACGAAGCATACTGGAAAGAAATTATAAACTTTGACGCATTAATTGAGCATGGTACAATTAGTAAAGAAGACATGAAATTATTCGATTTTTGTAATACAGTCGACGAGGCATTCGATAAAATTACCACTCATTTTAAGAAGTATTTTTTAAATCAAAAAGGAAGTTTGATTGAAAACAACGGGAAAAAATAAACCCCGATTAGTCGGGGTTTATTTTTCAAGCCTTTTTGTCTCTGAGAGCTTGTTCGCGTGAAGCTCTTCTTTTGGCCTTGATCATATCCATTCTTTTTTCAATCGATGGCTTAACGTAAAACGTTCTTTTTTTGTATTCTTTGAGAATGCCTGAACGTTCGTATTTCTTCTTAAAACGTTTTAAAGCCTTATCGATATTTTCATTTTCCTGGACAATGATGCCTACCACTCTTCTCACCTGCCTTTATTTAGTTTAATAGAAATTATTTAGCACGTCAAAGTTATAAATAAATACCTTAAGAATCAATCAGGATTGGGCGGTACAACCAATACCGGACATTTTGAATAACGAATTACTTTCTCAGCCACACTTCCCATCAATGTATGCATCAATCCTGTTCTGCCGTGGGTAGCAATAACTATTAACGATTCAGCTTCATTCGGATGGTGTAAAACTGCGGCATATTTTACAATCTCTTCAAAATCGATTCCCGTTAAAAGAACCGATTTTATTTTGCTATCGGTTTCATCCCGTAATTCATCAACTATTCTTTCAAGTTCTTCACGGGTTTGTGCAATGTAATTTGATTTAACTTCCTGCTCATCGATGTTGTAAGACTTCATTGTAATTAAGGGAGGATTTGGTTCTACTACGTGGATAACGTGTATTTCAGCATTTATAAGTTCGGATATCTGTTTAACTAACTCGAAAGCGGATAATGAAAGCTTGCTGAAATCCGTCGGCATTATAATATTTTTAACGTTTTTCATATCACTTGTTTTTACCAGCTTTTTTTAGAAAACCTTTTGATTTTGCATAATCGAAAAGTTTTGAATAGAGCATTTTTCTGGCTCTGTGGAGTCTGGAACGGACGGTTCCAACAGGTATATCGACAAAGTCGGCTATTTCTTCGTAAGAAAATCCTTCAATATCGCTGAGTATTATCACAGTTCTGAAATCTTCTGGCAAATCCGATAAAGCTCCAGTAATATCGTCGTCTAAAAGATTGCTGAATGCATCGGGTTGATAATGATTGAATGTAACTTCCGAAGCTTTTATCGATTCGTAAAAATTCTGTACGTCCTCGTAATCAACTTTAACAGGTTCCTTAGTTTCTTTTCGATAGTCATTAATAAAGGAATTCTTCATTATTCGATATAACCAGGCTTTGCAATTTGTACCTTTTTCAAACTTATCGAAAAATCTGAATGCTTTTAGATAAGTTTCTTGAAGTAAGTCGTCGG
Organism: Melioribacter sulfuriphilus; assembly: GCF_051488685.1. Classification (NCBI taxonomy): domain Bacteria; kingdom Pseudomonadati; phylum Ignavibacteriota; class Ignavibacteria; order Ignavibacteriales; family Melioribacteraceae; genus Melioribacter; species Melioribacter sulfuriphilus. The sequence continues at coordinate 97,496 of NZ_JBPSEH010000001.1, read as the reverse complement.
CTTCTTCGGGATCCCCGGTCAATCTCAATGCAAAATTGTAGAGAGCATTCATATGCGGTATCGCTTCCTGCTCGAATTCTTTATAGAGATCTTTATCGTTCGCTATTTTGTTTTCTTTCGTCATCTACTATTCTAATCGAATATGAGAGCATTCTTTATTTTATTTGACAAATCAGGTAAGAAATTTAAATCTTTACTCGATACAATAAAACCGTTTATTAGAACATAATATTCATTAGACTTATTTAACAACATCATATTGGCAGGCTGACCGATTGCGGGATAATCAATAAACTTATTCGACCTTGCAAGATTAATTGGCATTGTAGTATAAACCATGCTATCTGATTGGAGGGTGTCGACAATAAAGCCGTATCCTTTTTTTAATAATTCTCTAACTGAGTTGTCAGAAAAGGCAGCTGAGTTTTCATTGTAATAATATTTTAATGGTTGAATTGTAAATCCTTCTAAGTTATAATCCTCCCATGCCGTATAAGTCGAAAGATCTCCAATTTCTTCTATGTTACTAGTGTAATAAAATCTTTTTCCATTTGTATCGTATTTTTTGGTTCTTTTAATTCCAATATCGACTGTGAAAGATTGATTGAATCTCTCTAAGGTTACATTTCGGAGTATTAAATCGTACATGCGTTCTTTATTTTCGGGGATTGCGAAGTAGAGTGACTCGTCATTATGAATAAAGGAATTATCTGCAATTGTATCAAATGCGGCAAGAAGAAGGAGAAAGTTCAATTTGCGGATAAGTTCTTTTCCATCCCCTTCGATCGAGTTACCGGATTCAATTAAAATAACACTTGTGTCCCTGCTCGAAAAATAGTCTCCGAACGACCTCGGCTCGTGGTCATCTTTGTATCGAGCAGCAGAAGCGGGCTGAATGGATGATAGGATTTGATTTAGCTCGACTATGAGTTTCATACTTTTGATTCTGCCTGAATTCATAGAACCATTATAATCGAAAGGGGGTGCAAGAAATGAGATCGATGGCAGCTTATCACTATTTCCAATTGTATAGTAACAATTTTGGTCGTGCATGTTAAAGGCGAAATCGGGTTTGAACTTTTCAAATTCCTCTTTCAAAATTTGAGCTTCGGGAGTTTGGAGGCGTAATGCGTCTCTATTGATGTCGATCCCGATTAAATTTTCCCGCGTAAATAGTTCTGCTCCGTCGGGATTGAGCATTGGAATGATTGATATTGTGAGGTTCTCTTTTATTTTCTTTTTCAAATTATGAATGTCATCTTCATGTTCGAAGAAATTGAGGAGGTCGAGTATTGCCGATGTTGCAGTGGGTTCGTCGCCGTGCATCTGTGTCCATATTAAAACTTTAATTTTGCCGTTACCATACCTTACTTTATAAATCTCTCTTTTACCAATCGATTTTCCCACTAATTCAACAGTGTAACTTGTTCTATTTTTATTCAATTTTTTATACAAGTCGATCGGTTTGATATAGCCAGTATTTATATCCTTTACTTTATAGACAGGATATTTCTCGGTGAGTATTTTTAGTGTTTCTTTATCAAGCATAGATTTTCTTTTTATTTAATCTAAAATTATGAATAATATGAACGAAAGTCAGCCGCAATAAACGGAAGTTATTTGTAGTTGGTTAACAGACAGGATGTGATTAAAATTATTACCAGATTAGTCAGTAATTCAAAATATGCAACACCTTGACCACCCCAAAATAGAATTAGATGCGAGAGTAGATCGATACAATAAATCAGTAAAACGGAAATCAAAACAAACTTAATTTTTATTTTGAAACAAAGCAAAGTGCTGAGTATAAGTATGAATAATGGAATTATTGTAACTGCGAAAAATGCAATTTCGGGTATAATGTGCAGATCCTTCGTAAATCTTTCGAACAATAATTTTGGGTAAAGCAGAGATGTAACAGAATCAATAAAAAGTAAAAAGGTAAGGAGATGATAAAGTATTGCAGTTAGAATATTAGAAACTTTGTGCTTTCTTGTTTTGATGTTCTTAATCATAATTTTTGATTACCACTGCAGACCGGATCGGGATTGGTGATCCGGTCCTAATGGTGCCCTCGAAACAGTGCAAAAATAAATTTAATTTGGAGAAGTAGGTAGGGGCTTATTCCCATTTTAAAGGGGAAAAAATCCTAAAAAAGTACTAATTCACACGTAAATGTCAATTAATTGAAGTTTGTAGGTGGGAAGAAGAATTCTCAATGTTAGAGCCGTTGTTATTTTTTATATATTGCTCAATCTCTAAGCTATTGTTTTTAACGATTTGGATTAATTCTGATTTAGTTTTAACATTTAATTTTTCTTTTATCACACTTCTGTAGTAATCGATAGTTTTCTTTGAAAGATTTAACATTTGGGCAATTTCTTTTGATGTATAGCCGTCGCCGATATATTTCAATATTTCAAGTTCGCGATTGGTGAGTCCTAATTTTTTGAGCTCGGAAATGAAAGTCAAAGGCGACTCGAGATTGCCGAGCCTTTTTTTTGCCAATTTATCAAAAATCTTAAGATTAATAGGTATAGCCAGGTCAGGTCCTGCAAGTGTTATTAATAAAACCAGTAGAATATTAATTGACAAGCGTATTGAATAAAGCTCTTTTAACAGGTCGTTGTCCATGTAATAAAGACATTTAGAAGCAATTATAATTCCATGTATTCCAATCAATGCCAATAAATAAACATAAACTTTTTTCTTTGTAATTAATTCTTTAAAGAACATACTCGCAAAATAGAAGCAAAGAAATAATAGCAAAAGAATAATTGCTATCACTTTATCTAATGAATCAGGGTCAATCGATAAATAAAAAAGTGTGCTGAAGATTATTGCTGCTTTATATTTTATATCAATATCCGGTAAAACGAAAACTGCGATTAAGAGAATAAAAAGGTAGTAATAATAATGATAAGGCTCCATACTTGTAGATGTTGCCAAAATTAATAACAACGGATCTGATATTGCGTAAATAAAAAAGAAGTAAAATAGTTTGTGTCCCTTAAATCTGAAAAGCGGACCAAGGTAACTTACATATATAATGAGAAATAATATTCTGACAGTATCCATATTTTTTCATTATTAACAATAATAAAAATAGTGAAATTATATCAGGGCTTCAATAATTTTTAACGCGGCATACTGTCGATAAGTTACAATAGTTGCAGACTATTGTTTGTCTGTTGGGAAGTGTCGATACGTGAAATTTACCGTTCTGTATCCCATCGAAAAATTCTTTCGATTTTTCGATGGCATTATTAATTTTTTCATTATTTGAAGTCCTGTCGTTGAATTTAGGAAGAGGATTCTTCCCAAAGGAATTACTGTTGTATTTTAATGTGTAGATGTACAGCTCGTGGTTATTGAACTCGATAGAATAATAATTTTTTAGCAATTGCGAAGCAATATGAGCATAGAGCGGTAACTGCAATGATAAACCTTTTTGTAAGTCTGATTTTGTAGGCGTTTTATTGCCAGTTTTGTAGTCGATGATGTCGAAGGCATTGTCACAAATATCGATGCGATCGATCTTACCACTTAATTTAACATCAGGTGCAATCTCGACAGCATCCGGGGTGCTCAATTCCTTATCAACATCTGAAAGTTTTTTTCTGCCGAATGAGATTTCAAAATATGCAGGGCGAAATCCATTCTTTGCATATTCGATCTCTTTTTCAAGAAATTTATAAAGCACGGATTGTTTTCTGTCGTTGTTTATTCCAAGTATTTTTTCTCTGTCGAAGAAAGAAAAAGGTGATCTAAAAAGTGTGCCGCCCAGTGTATTTTCTGCAATTGAAAAGAGAAGTTCTTCCGCTTTATTTCTATCATTCGTAATATCTAAACTATTTTTCTTTATGCTTTCGTAGAACTTGAATAGAATATAATGCAACAAATTTCCGTATTCTCTCGCTTCAACGTCTTCTGTCGGTTGTGATTCTGCTTCTACCATTAATATACTTTCAACGAAATATTTAAAAGGGCAGCGTGCATAAGTTTCCAGTTGCGAAACAGAAAAAACATTGCCCTTATTAATACTTCTGTACTTATTCATCGTTGCTGAATTAATAAAACCGTTATATTCGAAAGACTCCTGGTTTTGTTCACGTGTGGCTTCAATTTCTATTGCTGTTTTTATGAGATCGATACTTCTCCTGGAGAAGTTGTACTGGCACTTTTGCCCTCGACCGTAGTTCATCAACCACTCTTCCTCAGAATAGATAAACTCATTTAGTTCCGACATGTCGACTTCTTTAATGTCAAAAAGTGATTCGAGTTCGTTCAGGAAACTTGATTTAATTAATTCTCTGCCATTATCTGTAAGCGGGTAAGATAAATAGAGTTGTTTATCCCACGAGCATAATGCTTTGTAGAAAAGGTAACGCTCTTCTAATTGATGAATCATTGCGCCTTTTTTATATTTTCCACTGAAGAAAATTTCGGGATTATATCTTGTTGGCAAGTCACCTTCGCAAAGTCCACCGATAAAAAGATAGTCGAATTTCAAACCTCGTATTTCATCGAGTGTAGTAATTGTAATGCCGTATCCGGATTTTTCTTTTGTATTATATCGGGTCCACTGCGTTATCGTTCTTAATTGTTCAATAAAAAAGCTTAATTTAAATTTAGTCTCTTTTCCGTATTCTTCTGACAATAAGAAAAATATTTCGTCGAGAGTATCGATAAATTTTTCAAATGCTCTAATATTTTCTTCAAGTATATTTTTATCGGTTTCGTCAGATAAAATCTTGAATGGTAAACCCGATTTATAAATAAATTCTCTCAAACATTTGTCGAATTCCTCGATTGAGAATTCCTGGCTTAAATTCTCGAAGGGCTTTAAAAACTCTACTAACTTATCGAAATCCCGCTTTGCCTGTGCGAAAGAAATTCCAGGTTCATCACCGTAAAGTGTATATTTCTCTGTCTCTACTGCCTCTTCTAATGCAGTCTTCCAATTTTTTTTCCCAGCAATTATTTTTAATTCTACTGCCGCTTTATAAAGGTTTGAAGCAGAAATATCGCTGGTAGTTAAGAGATTGTTATTCAGTGCTCTTAAAATATTTTGATAAAAAAAATCGCTTTCTATGATTTCCAGGAAATTAATAATTCCGTTTACGGCATTGTTGTTTGCAAGTGTAAATCGATCGGTTAAATTTATTGGAAGTCCGTTTTTTCTAAAAACGTCTCTTATGATAACTGAATAATTCTGTATTTTATTAAAGGCAACACATATACGATGCGGTTCTGCGTTATTTTCTTTGAGAAGTTTCTTTATTGCTCGGGATATCATTTCCACTTCAGTTTCGCGGTCGTCACATTTTAATAGTAAGATTTTGTCCTGCTCGGGTACTTTCCTTGATTCTTTTTTGACCGGCGTGAGATTAAATAAATTTTCTTTTAATGTTACTTTATAATTACTTTCAGGATAGATGGACGTATCGAAAATCTTCGTAAAGCCTTCTTGTTCAAAATACGAATAGCATTGATTGAGGTGACCAAAAAGTAACTTATTGTCTTTGTTATAATCGAAATTGATATACAGATGCACATTTTTGATGTCTGAAATCCTGCTTAGTATTTTAATTTCTGGATGTGTGAATTCAATAAATTCATCTGCAAATATGAATTGTACTTCCGGTAAATAGTCTCTGAAATATTTTTCAAATTCATTCTTGTTTAGGTTAAGGAGCTCTTCGTAGATGTCGCCTATTTCAAATGTTTTTGTCGAATAACATTTCTTCTTAAAAATTTCATAAATGTCAGCTATGTCGAGCGCTTTCTGTTTTTCTTTTGAGTCGAGTTCATCTGCGGAATTTCTCAAATTCTCAGGTGTAATACCGTGTCGCTTGTATTCAGAAATCACATTTTTTAGCCTGTCAAGCGTGCCGTGTGGAATTTCTCCGTTATATACCTTGAAGTATCGAAGCTCGATGCTATTGACCGCTTGCTTGATAAAAACAGATGCAGAGGCATCGCTTAATGTCTTAAAATTATATTTCCTGTTTAGGATGCCTGAGGTTAATGTGGTAAGTGTTTCGATGTTAATTTTCCCGGTTGAATTTCCTGGAACGCCTGAAATTATTTCTTTCTTTAAATGCCGGGCTTTACGGTTCGTCGGTACAAGGAATAATGCTTCGTTCAACTTTTTGGAAGTTATAATACTGTCAATAGCATCTGGAATATTTAATATCGGGTTGTGTTCTTTAGTTAGTATCATAAAGAGTCTATTAAATTTTTATATGAACCTCTTATTTCTTCTTCGTTATTCAAATTAAGAAGTTCTACTATAAAATTAAATTCTTGAGATGCATCTTTTTTATTTTCTTTTAATACATTTTCCAGCTCGATAAAAAATCCTAACAGTTTTACTTTATCCAGATGAATACGGGTATTTTTATAAATGTAGAGAAAGCGCTTCTTTTCAACTACTGTTTCGATCTGGAGAATCTCCTTTAAATAGTTGTATGGATCGTCGCCGTTGAGATACAATATTTGATATTTGCTCCATCTTTTCCCGGATTCATTCCGCTTATATTTTATAAGAGAATATTTTCCGTTTTCTATTCTCAATTTTAACAATCCTTGATCGTAAGTGAAATAAATATCTTTCTGATTTAATTGAGAAACTAACGGTATATTGTTATTTTTTAAGCAGGTAAGAAATCTTCGATGTGATTGTACCCTTACTTTTAGTTCCAGATTTTGTGGCATGTTAAACCTATCTGCAGTTTAATTTGTTTTATTCTTGTCTAATATACATATTAAAGGTGAAAAATTGGTTTACAAGTCGAAAAGGAGGTGTATTATGAAGAGGTTTTTGGTTATGATGATTTTGTTGCCCTTGTTCTCAGCATACGGACAACGTATTGGAAAACTTGCACCTGAAAAACGGAATGAAATTTTTCCCGAGAACAGCTGGGGAATTGATATTATGTTTGGAGAAGGAGGATTTGGACTTGGTACTTTTTTCAGAAAAAGTTTGAGTGAAAATATTACCGGCTTTGTTGACTTATCAGTTTCTGAATCGAAAGACGAGCGGGAAATCGAATATATCGACCCTTACTTTGGAATTCCTTATGTAATCGGGAAAAAGAATCGTGTGTTTCTTCTTCCGTTGAACCTCGGAATTCAGTACAGACTATTCAGTAAAACGTTAACAGATAATTTGAGACCTTATGTCAACGCGGGTGTAGGTCCAACATTTGTTTTTACAACACCCTACGAAAAGGAATTTTTTTCAGCCTTCGGCGATGCTAAAATGCACTACGCTGCTGGCGGGTATGTAGGAATTGGCGCCAATTTTGGAATTAGCAAAAAAAATCTTGCCGGGCTTAACGTGCGCTATTATTTTATTCATATGCTCGACGATGGAGTTGAAAGCCTTGAAGGTAAGGTTCGCAAGGATTTTGGACATATTTACATCACACTGAATCTCGGAATTATGTATTAAATTTCTGAAGATTTAAAGTCAGAATTTGAGCTGCCTTTATGGCAGCTTTTTTTATTTCCATTTTATCGTACAGCCAATTGTAAAAGTTTCCGGCACAGATATCTCTTTGCCAGAGAGTAATTCATCAAGTGCATCTCGTAGATAATTTTGTTTAACTGCTGCAGGTTCCTGCCAGTTGTCGTCAATCTTACCGTGAAAGCGGAGTTCACGCTTTTTGTCAAACAAAAAAATTTCAGGTGTGTGCGTGGCTCCGTATGCTCGGGCTGTTTCTTGAGTTTCGTCTCTTAGATATGGAAAATTAAACTTTTTCTTTTCGGCTCTAATTTTCATCTCTTCGAACGAATCTTCGGGATATTTTACATCATCATTTGAATTGATTGCTACAACCTGTACTCTTCCGGCGTAATCTTCCTGAATTTTTATGATTCTATCTTCATATGCCTGTACATAAGGACAGTGATTGCAACTGAAAATCACAATTAAAGCTTCTTTCTCCTTAAAACTGTCGAGCGAATATGTTTTGCCGTCAACACCCTCGAGGCTGAAGTCGGGTGCTTTAGAACCGAGTTTTAATTTTTCCGTAGCCATAATTTTCTCCTTAGTTCTGTATGTAATTAATAAACTTGCTATCCAGAGTATTATCCCTGCAGTAAAAACTTCCCAAAGAAATTCAACAGGAGAATACGATTTAATCCTTTCGTTGATGTTCCACATAAACGAAATAAGTATTAAAGTAGTTCCTGTAGCCAGAGGTAAAATGGCGCTGCGTTTAATTGTCTGACTTTCGTCTGCAAATTTCGATTCAAGTATATAAATCAATATGAAGAATAACGATACGATTACAGGAGCGATAACTGGCGATACCCACGGAACGGGGATAAGAAATAATAGATCGTCGTCTAAAAGTGAAAGCGGCCAATTTATAAGTATTTTGAGCCATACGTAATAAAAAATATCCCAGATGCCAAATACCAGCAAAAAAGTTATGAATCTCTTTCGAAGATTTGTCCCGAAAATATATGCAATCGATACTATCATCAATATTGTGGCTATTTCCCTCCCGATTTCGATTATCAACATCTTTGTTTCAATTTGCTTCAAAGGGAAATTGAAACCGTCGGGATAGTAGATTTTACGTAAATATACAACTACACTTGCTTCAAGATAAGCCATCGCTATTGAGAATAAAATCAGACTTAACAATTTTTTGTTCATCTTTGCCCTACAGTATTAGTAATTACAATTTAAGAAAGCCAACTCAAAACTGAAAGTTTGCTCTAAATTACTGATATAAAGATTACTGTAAAAGGTATCCTTAAAGTCAAATAGATCATCTCTCTACTTCGCTTCTTAAATTTTGCTTCCCCCATTAAGTATATTTTAATGGTATTCATTAAAGTAATGTTAAGCTTACGGTGTTATCGAGTTCTCAATTTAGTATCATATAATCTCATCGTAGTTTAGTTTTACTTTTATTACGTCTTGTTGTGTAATTTTTATCTGGATAAAGTACTTTTCACATGGTTGGTTTATTTTAGCAAATCAAACGACTCAAATTGATTTCCTATTTGATATGCCTTTTATAGTTGAAAACTTCGATGAATATTTTTATTTTTTCGATGCCACTGCGAATGCGGTGGCAATTTTTTTTACGAAAAGACAAAAATAAAGAAAAAGGAGTCATTGAAGTGGCAAACTTTGTATATCTGAGTAAAGAGCGAATGCGGGAAATAGAAAAAGAACTGAATGAATTAAAGACCAACGGCAGAAAAAAGATGGCGGAAAAAATTGCCGAAGCTCGCGCACACGGCGATTTATCGGAAAATGCTGAATACGACGCCGCCAAAGAAGAACAGGGTCTTCTTGAAATGAAAATTAGCAAGCTCGAAGAACTCCTTTCGAGAGCCAGAATTATCGACACATCCAATATGCCGAAAGACCAGGTACATATCCTGTCTACTGTAAAAGTAAAAAATCTGAAAAATCAAAAAACGTATACATATACACTCGTATCTCCCGAAGAGGCAAATCTTGAGGCGGGTAAAATTTCAATTTCTTCGCCTGTCGGACAGGCATTAATTGGCGCTAAAGTGGGTCAGATCGTGGAAGCAAAAGTTCCGGCTGGCATTATAAAATTTGAAATCTTAGAGCTGGAATAAATTGCAAGACGAATCTTTCATTCAAATTACACTCCAGATGGCTGAAAAAGGGAAGGGAGCAGTTAGCCCCCTTTCTTTGAGAGGCGTCGTTATTGTAAATGACGGTAAAATTATTGCTGCCGAATTTCTGAAGGACCGTCATTCGGAGCAACCTGAATTTGTTCTTCTTTCGAAGTGTAATGTTCCAAATGGTTCAATACTTTATTCAAATATCAATCCCATTATTACTTCTGGAGAAGAAGAAAGATATGTTGCCCTTTTCAGAAATTCAGGCGTCAAAAAGATGGTCTTCGGCACCCTCGACAATAATTCTCTTTTCTACAATAAAATTGCAAAGAAATTAAAAGAAAGTGGCATTGCAATTATCTCCGGAATAATGGAAAAAGAATCGATTGATTTAAACCGCTTCTTTCTGAAATACAGCTCCTTTAAAACACCTTATGTTACGTTAAAGATGGCGCTTACACTCGATGGGAAAATAAGCGATATAAACGGGAATTCGAAATGGATTTCTTCTGTCGAATCGAGAAGTATGGTTCATGAACTTCGTACCGAATATGATGCTGTTCTTGTAGGTTATAATACTGTTAAAACAGATAAACCTTCTCTTACCGTAAGACTGGTAGAAGGGCGCAATCCCAAAAGAATTGTGCTCGATACCCGTCTGGAACTAAAACCAAATTCTGATCTCGTACGGAAAAATAAGGACAATAACTTGATAATTGTTACCGACAAAAAAAACAAAGATCTACCGAAATTAACTAAATACTACGAAGCGGGTGTAGAATTTGTCTTTGTCCCTGTAAGTTCTGAAGGAATGCTCGATCTCAAATCGTTGATGAGAAAACTGGGTAAAATGAAAATCACTTCGATACTTGTAGAAGGAGGGGGTAGAGTTTTCTCGTCGTTTATTAAGAATAAGCTCGACGACGAAATTCTTCTGTTCATTGCTCCCAAGCTGCTTTGCGAAGGTATTCCATTATGCAGCGGATTGGGAATCAATAGTCTTTCAAAAGCCTATAAATTCTATATGAATGAAGTCCGAAAAGTTGGAGAAGATGCTTTGATTCGTCTAATGAGAAGATAAGGATTTTGAATGATTAAAAAGATAGAAGAGAAAGTAATTAATTTTATTAAAGAACAAGAGCTTGTCAACGAGGGAGATAATTTGCTGATTGCACTCAGCGGAGGACCGGATTCCGTTTTTGCTCTCTCATTTTTTTTCAAATATTCGCGAAAATATAAATGCCACCTCTATGCTGTCCATTTCGACCATCACTTGAGAGGGAAGGAATCCGATCGGGACCGTGAATTTGTAGTTTCAATCTGCGACAAGTTAAAAATACCATTGACCATTATCGACCTGGACGTAAAAGAATATGCAAAGAAGAATAAACTTTCTGTTGAAGAAGCGGCGCGTAATCTAAGATATGAAGAACTCGCCAGGCTCTCTAAAAAACTGAATGCTAAGGTCATAACAGCTCATAACAAAGACGACAATACGGAAACTGTGGTGCTAAATCTAATTTCAGGAACCGGCTTGAAAGGAATCTCGGGAATTCCCGTTAAAAGAGATAATATCATACGTCCCCTCCTTGCTTTGACCAAGGAAGAAATATTATCATATCTTAATGATAGAAATATCGATTTCAAAATTGATAGCACGAATCTTCAAAACGCATTCAGGAGGAATTTTATAAGGAATAAAATTATTCCTCTTTTTAAAGAAATAAATCCCTCTGCTGACGACGCTGTCTTTCGCACGTCAAAAACAATTGAAAAATACTTTGATTATCTCGAAAAGGAAATAAATAAAATCATCAATTCTTTTTTCATCGTAAAGCAAAATAAATTATCAATAAAATCGACAGCATTTAAAAAAGTTGAAAGCGTACTTTTAAATGATGCGATCAGAAAGGCTGTTAGAGAAAAATGGAAAATAGAACTCGAATATACAGACTTGAAGTCGATCGGAAATCTAAATCAAACAGGTAAAACGATTGAATTAAAAAAACAACTTATTGCAGTTCGACAGAGAGGATATGTAACACTTCTCGAACCTGAAAAAGTTAAGGATTGCAGTGTAAAATTAACACCGGGGACAAGCGTGAAAATATTTGGGCAAACCATCGGGATCACTCCTGTCGACAAAACGGAAGTAAGTTACCAGAAATCAGGGAAAGTTGAATATATTACGGGAGACAATTTATCCGAAAATTTTGTGGTCAGGAAATGGAAAGCGGGGGATAAATTCATCCCGCTGGGAATGAAACACCACAAGAAAATTTCAGATTTCCTTACCGATTCCAGAGTAGCGCCGGTCGAAAGGAATAATCAACTGGTCATGACAAATGGGAACTATATTATTTGGGTCGTCGGTTTAAGGATAGACGAACGATTTAAAATTACAACTAACACAAGGAAGATATACAAACTATGGATGAAATGATAAATCCCTTGAATAACGAAATATGGGTCGGCACGGAAAAATTTGTACCCTATCTTACAGAAGAAGAAATACAAAACAGAATTAAAGAATTGGGACGTCAGATATCGGCCGACTATAAAACAAAACTACCAATTTTCATTGGTGTGTTAAATGGCTCGTTTATGTTTATGTCCGACTTAATGAAACAAATTACAATCAAATGTGAGGTCGACTTTTTTAAACTTTCGAGTTACGGAGATTCTAAGATAAGTTCAGGCAATGTAAAACTTATAAAAGATCTTAATGCCGATATTTCGGACAGGCATCTCATTATAGTTGAAGATATTGTCGATAGTGGATTATCCATTAAATATATCGAAAACTTAATAGCCGGGCACAATCCGGCAAGTATGAAGGTTGTTTCTCTGCTGGTAAAACCGAGCAGTTTAAAATATGACGTTAAAATTGATTATATTGGATTTGAAATTGAAGACAAATTTGTAATCGGCTACGGTCTCGATTACGCCCAAAAATATAGGAATTTAAAATCCATCTATGCATTGAGTGAATAAATTGAGGTTAAAAAAGGAATGCCAAACGAATATAAAAAGAAAAATTCAAAACCGAGAAAATCGTTAAACAATAACGAACAAAAACCTGACGGCGATTTTGATTGGTCGAAAATTATTAGAACAGTTTTTAGCTGGGGCGCTATAATCGTTATTGCTGTGATTATTATGCAATTTATGCGCAGCGGAGTAGATAACGCTGTTGAAGTTCCGTATGATGTTTATGAAAACTTTTTAAATCAGGATAAAATATCGGAAGCTAAAGTCTATAAAACAGACATTAACGATTACCGTTTCGAAGGCAAGCTAAAAACTCAGGAAAATATTTTTCTCAACGGTGTAAATGTCGAAGTCAAGGTCTTCGTGGTTACTCTTATTGAGCCCGTCCTATCAGAACAGGTAAAACTGTGGAAAGAGAAAAACATCAAGTTTACATTTGTAAAAGATTCCAACGAGTGGACAACCATTTTATTGGGATTCTTGCCCTGGATAATTTTATTTGGCGTATGGATCCTTCTATTTAGAAGGATGCAAAGTGGTGCTGGTGGAACAAAAGGCTTGTTCAACTTCGGTAAAAGTCGTGCAAAGTTAATTACTGAATCGGCAATTAAAGTTACTTTCAAAGACGTTGCAGGTGCAGACGAAGCCAAGCTTGAACTCGAAGAAATTATCGAATTTCTAAAAGAACCGGGCAAATTCCAGAAGTTAGGCGGAAAAATTCCGCGTGGCGTTCTTCTGCTGGGACCTCCAGGAACGGGTAAAACTTTACTGGCGCGTGCTGTTGCTGGCGAGGCAGGTGTTCCATTCTTTTCAATTTCAGGAGCCGATTTCGTTGAAATGTTTGTTGGTGTCGGTGCCAGTCGTGTACGCGACCTGTTCGAACAGGGCAAGAAAAATGCACCCTGCATAATTTTCATTGACGAAATTGACGCGGTAGGTCGACATCGAGGCGCCGGATTGGGTGGCGGTCACGACGAACGTGAACAAACTTTGAATCAGCTGCTGGTTGAAATGGACGGTTTTGAACAAAATAGCGGAGTAATTATTATTGCAGCTACAAACCGACCCGACGTTCTCGACCCGGCATTGCTCAGACCTGGCAGATTCGATCGTCAGATTGTTGTCGATCGTCCCGATGTTAAAGGCAGGGAAGGAATTCTAAAAGTGCACACTCGCAGAATTCCTCTTGATTCAGACGTCGATTTGAGTGTACTTGCCAAAGCAACGCCAGGACTCGCAGGCGCTGAACTGGCAAATCTGGTCAACGAAGCAGCATTATTGGCTGCCCGTAAAAATAAAAAGAAAGTTTCGATGGAAGACTTTGAAGAGGCTAAAGACAAAGTAATGATGGGAATGGAGCGTAAAAGCCTTATTATTTCAGAAGAAGAAAAGAAAATTACGGCTTACCATGAAATTGGACATGTGCTTGTTGCAAAAATGCTTCCGGAAGCCGATCCCGTTCATAAAGTAACTATTATACCTCGCGGCAGGGCTCTCGGAGTTACTACATATTTACCCGTTGACGAAAAACATACGTATTCGAAAGAATACCTCGAAGCGATGATTACTTACGCCTTAGGTGGACGAGCAGCTGAAAAGATTGTCTTTAAAAGATATACTACAGGTGCAGGCAATGATATCGAAAAAGCTACAAATATTGCCCGTAAAATGGTATGCGAATGGGGTATGAGCGAAAAATTAGGTCCGCTTTCTTACGGTTCAAAAGAGGAGGAAATATTCCTCGGCAGAGAAATCACTCGTCACAAAGATTACAGCGAAAGAACTGCACAGGAGATTGACGACGAAATTAAGAACATTGTTATGACCTGTATGAATAGAGCCGAAAAAATTCTTTCTGATAATATCGACCTGCTTCATAAACTATCTAAAGAATTGCTGGAAAGAGAAATTCTTGACGGCGAAGAAATTGAAAAAATTATTAAAGGCGAGGAACTTCCGCCGGTAAAAAGAAATAATACCGAAACACAAAAAGAAGAGAACGAAGTACCCGAACATGTCAAGCAATTACTCGAAGAAAGAAAAAAGAAGAGAGAAACCGGAGACGATAACAATAAGTCAGATAATGCCGACTGACTACGCTACAATCGATTATAAAAACGAAGTGCTCAGGAAGGCAATTCATCTGTGCTCCATGTCAATTCCAGTTATCTATTACCATATAACTAAGGAATTGGCACTCACTATACTTGCGCCTCTTCTTATCTTATCTGTAATTATCGACCTAAGCAGGTATTACATTAAACCAGTCAGCGACTTTTTTTATAAATTATTCGGCTTCCTATTGAGAAATCATGAAAAGGATCATTCCACAAAAAGGTTGAACGGCGCAACTTATGTTTTGGTATCCGCCGTAATAGTGATTTCAGTCTTTCCAAAAGTTATTGCAGTTACTGCTTTTGCCGTTCTGATAATTGGCGACATTGCAGCTGCTTTAGTAGGCCGGAAATATGGACACACACCATTACTGAAAAAAAGTCTTGAAGGCACCTTTGCCTTTTTTTTCTTTTCTGGATTGGTAGTTCTCTTTACACCAAAAGTTACAGGCGATGTGGCTGAGTATTTTATCGGATTTGTAGCTGTGGCTGCAGGAGCTATAGTAGAAAATTTATCGGCAGGTTTTTTAGATGACAATTTAACAATACCGATATCTGTGGGAATCGTTATGTGGATTTTGTATGCGATTTTTTTCCCAAACGTTTCCCTTCTGCTTCATAACGTCCCTTACTGAAACAATTATTGAAAGCACCATGTATAAGGTCAAAAATTAAATTTGAGTCATGAGAACAAAAAATCTTTTACTAATTCCGATACTGATTGCATTGATTGTTGCCTGCGATGCCAAGAAAAGTGCTACAGGTAATGAGGACGAAATCATAGTCTTTGCAGATTCCACCGAATATGAACAAATTGAAGCCTCGCTTTTGACCGTCTTTAGCAAGATCATTTACACACCACAGCCTGAAAATTTGTTCATCCTGATCAGAAAAGAGATCTCCGACCTCGATAAATACAAAAACAAGAAAAACATTATAATCATTGCACCGCTGGGGAGTGGATCGAATACTTCGAATTATATTGATGGATTATTAAATAGGCAGGTAAAGGAGATGGTGCGTCAGGATTCTGTTTTTGTGATAAATAAATTTGACGTGTGGGCAAAAGGACAACTGGTAATGATTCTCACAGCTAACGACTTGAACACACTCAGCAAAAAAATTCTGGACGAACATGAAAATCTGCTCTACTCTTTTCAGAAAATATCCAACGAGCGACTTTTTAAGAGTTTGTACAACTCCCGATACGAAAAAAAAGATATCGAAGCTAAACTTCTTAAAAATTACGGCTGGTTGATTTATGTACAGGCCGACTATCATCTGGCAATCGATAATCCCAAGCATAATTTTGTATGGCTAAGACGAGCTCCCGGTACGGATATGGAAAGATGGATTTTTGTTCACTGGATTGATAATGCATCGCCTCTGCTTCTTAATAGGGATTCAGTTTATGCTATTCGTAATAGAGTTACAGAAAAATTCTATAGAACTTCAGACGATTCTAATTACGTCGTAATCGAAGATAACTACAGAACTACAAAAGAAGTCAATTTTCTGGGACGTTATGCTTTGATGACTCAAGGATTATGGAAGATGAATGACGGCTCGATGGGTGGTCCTTTTATTAATTATACTTTTTACGATGAACCTACTAAACGGCTTTATATGCTCGACGCTTCAATTTATGCGCCGAAATATTATAAGAAAAAATTAATTCAACAGGTAGATGTGTTATTACAATCGTTCATGACCGAAAGGGAAGTCGACCCGGAGAAAAAAGAAGATTTGATGGATGAACTCGAATAGTCCATTCAAGCAGTATATTTTTCGAACAACTGGATATTTTCTTTGATAATCGACTTGAATTCGTTCATGAATTCATCAGGACTCTGGCCGAAAAATGCAGCAAGTTGATTTTTCTTTTCTGTGCCAAGCGGCACAATTGTACTTTTCGTATTGAAAAGTATCTGAATTGCCAACTCAATTTCTTTTAATCTCCTGTAATTTTTGGAGAGCGCTTCGAAATCATTTCTGTCGACTTTTTCTGTTAAAATATCGAGAGTATGAACCGTCGGTTGTCCGAATGTAGAATCAAAAATTTCTGCATTTGTAAGTGCAATAAATTGAGTGAGAAAGTCAAGCGTCAGGAGACCACCTCGTTGTTTTTTAATATTAAATGTATCACCCGTTCTGAGTATCTCCTCTTTCTGAATGCGTTTATACATTTCCAGAATCTCTTTTTTTAATCTCTCCTTGTCGGATTCTTTTACTCGGGAGATTATTTCTCCTCTGAAATCTTCGAATAAATTCAATTCACCCGTAATTATACGCGATTTCCACAATGCCTGAAGTTCCCACGTGCGCGCTCTTGTTCGCAGGTATTGTTTATAATTCTTAATGTCCCAGACGAGAGGCGAGCTTTTCCCTTCGGGTCGCAAACGAAAATCGATTTCGAATGAAGGTAGCCTGTTCTTAATAATTCCCAGTACGTTTTGAAAAATGGTGTGGATTTCGGGATGTTTTGTAATATCATCAGTAACGACGATTAAATCGACATCAGAAACGTAGTGCATTTTTATCGTTCCGTAACTGCCCAGTCCTGCAACGAAAAAGGGAAATTCTTCTCTATATTTTTCACACGATTCACGTATTGCTATGTCAATATATTTACACAAAATTTTCGAAACGGTATCTACGTCAATAAAACCCAGTGTATACTGGATAGAAGTTGATAGAATGATTTTATTGAGACTGAAATTACTAATGTCGTCGAATAAATTTTTAAGAAAAACTTCTCCTGAAATAAAAGACTCTTCAGAGAGCTTATCTATTGTAATAATGTCGATTGCTTTCGATGCGAATTCGCAAATGCGCAGGAAGTCGTTGAAAAAATCGGTGTTAGAAAATTGAGCATACCAGATTGACGGAAATTTTGTTGCTCTGATAATTTTAGTAAAATTCTCGAGTACTACATCCGGAGCCGTTGAGTTTTCAAGATAGTTCGCCAGGTCTTTTTCAAGATTAGAAAATAGTTCAATCGTTCTGGAGTCGAATTGTTTTTGTTCAAGATATCCAATCCCGCTACGCAAGTATTTTAGATTTTTATCCGCACGATTAATATCTGTAAATTTAATATTGACGAAAAGATCTGTAGAAGCCTCTTCGTCTTCGCCCATAATATCGTTGTAAATTTTTCTTACTTCTTTTCTTAATTCATCAAGTTTCTTATTGAATTCCGCAGGATTTTTAAATCCAAGATAGTTCAGCAATTTAAAGAGTAACTCGCCTTCCGCAGGAATTAAATGCGTTTGTGTATCGTTCATAAGTTGGAGGAAATGCTCGATTTTTCTGTAGGTAATGTAAGCGTCCTTCAGTATTTCAGCTTCATGGTCGTTTAGCAGGCGATAAGAATTAAGAATTTTTATTGCCATCAAAGTATTGCCAGTTCTCAGTTCCTTTATTTTTCCGCCGTTAATTAATTGAAGCGCCTGAACGGTAAATTCGATGTCTCTTATTCCACCAGCAAACAATTTAATGTTTTTTTCTGATTTGCTATGAAGCTCAATATTCGTCTTCATCTTTTTAATTTGCGCTTTAAGGGATTTTGTAAACGATGCGGGAAAGATATATGGTTGAATTAGATCGTAAAATTTTTTGTAAAGTTCTCTGTCGCCCGAAACAAAGTCGAGTTTAATTAACATTTGCCTTTCCCAATCCTCACCCCGTGCCTCGTAATAACGTATGTAATCTGTATAGGATTTACATAAAGGCGAAAATTTACCATCTGGTCGCAGTCTGAAATCGACGCGATAGATGTAACCCCTTTCAGTAATTTCTGTCGAATATTTGATGTAAAGCAGGGCGGCTTCGGATAAAATTTCGTGGTATTCTTTATTGCCGTATGAACCATTCTCATCATAAAAAAGCAGCATGTCTACATCTGAGCTGTAGTTTAATTCGTTGCCTCCTAATTTACCAAGAGCGCACAGACAATATCTGTTATCAATATTTTCCACCTCGTATTTTTTTAATATTTCAGAATAACAAAAATCGAATAAACCGGAATTGATTACTTTAGCCAGTGTGGCTAATTGAGAAGTTATTTCCTCGAGGTTACCCATGCCCAGCAAATCGGTTAATCCAATTTTCAGTATGTATCTTTTTTTGAATTGTCGTATATAATTTAATTTTGCGTTTACTGTTGAATATCTTTCGATCCCTGCTAACAATTCTTCTTTTAGTTTTTCTTCTTCGAGAATACTCTTAAGATATTCCTGATCGAAAGTTTGATAAAGATATTCCGGGTTACGCACAACTATATCTGTTAAATAATTGCTGCTGGCAGTAATTGCTATTAGAATTTCGGCGTGGTGGGGATAAACTAACAATTCATTTAAAAAGCTTCGCTTGTCATATATTGCAGTCAATACTCTGAGTAAGTTTACTTCAGAGGAGGGAGAAAAATAATATTTCGACGCTTCTTCCTTCAGGAGACTTAAGACAGATTCGAACTCCTCCGAATTAATCAAACCTTCCGAGAGCTCGATTAATCTTTTTGTGAATTTCTCTGAAAACCGAAATTTCTTCTTATTCATATTAGGCTAAAGGTTTGAAAACAAAAATAAGAATATTCTGTTCCAATTTTTATATCGAGTGGAACTATCTGATTGGTTGACTTTATAAGTGTGGAGTTATCAGGTGATTAATTGCATTTCAGAACCTCATTATTTAACTTTCAACTTCGAAAAACTGGAGTGATTGATGATTAGTACGCTATTGAAAAAAATCTTTGGGGATAAGAATACAAAAGCATTGAAAGAATTATGGCCAATAGTCGACAAAATCAATGAGGAATACGAAAAACTAAAAGATTTGACGGACGACGAACTTAGAGCAAAAACCGCTGAATTTAAAGAAAAAATTCAATCGGAAACTGCTGAAATCCGAAATCAAATTGAAACGCTCAAAGAAAGACTTGCCCATATTGAAGATGCAAGCGAAAAACACAAAGTATATGATCAAATTGAAGAGCTGGAAAAAGAGCTCGACGATAAATACGAGGAAATTCTAAATGAAATATTGCCACAGGCATTTGCAGTTGTAAAAGATACATGCAGGCGTCTGGTAGGAAAATCGTGGGAAGTAGCTGGTTCCAAAATTACATGGGATATGATTCCATACGATGTCCAGTTGATTGGTGGCATTGTTCTGCATCAGGGTAAAATTGCAGAAATGGCTACAGGTGAAGGAAAAACTTTAGTTGCTACATTGCCTCTGTATCTCAATGCGCTTACTGGTAGGGGTGTTCATCTTGTTACGGTAAACGACTATCTCGCTAAACGCGACAGTCAATGGATGGGAGAAATATTCAAATTCCACGGTCTTACGGTCGGATGTATTTTAAATCATATGACACCCGAAGAGAGAATCAAAGAATACAATTGCGATATAACCTATGGCACGAATAACGAATTTGGATTTGACTATCTGCGCGATAATATGGCAATCGACAAAAGTCATTGTGTCCAGAGAGGTCACAACTATGCAATTGTCGACGAGGTCGACTCTGTACTCATTGACGAAGCCAGAACACCTCTAATAATTTCAGGACCAGTTGAAAAGGCTGAACATAAATTCGACGAAATGAAACCACGCGTCGAGCGCCTGTTTAGAAAGCAGGCTAATCTTGTTGCATCGATTGTAAAAGAAGCCGAAACTTTACTTGCTTCAGGAGATGCCAAAGATCGAGAAAAAGCAGGTGTTCTATTATTAAGAGCTTACAGAGGCTTCCCGAAAAATAAGGCATTGATGAAGTTGCTCTCAGAACCAGAAAATAAAAAGTTACTTCAGCAGACCGAATTGGAATTCCTGAGAGAGAATGCCAAAAGAATGCCTGAAATTGACGAAGAACTCTATTTTGCTATCGATGAAAAACTTAATCAAATTGACCTTACCGAAAAAGGTCGCGAAGAATTGGCTGCAGGCAGCAATGAAGGGAAAGAATTTTTTATTATTCCCGACCTGGGCACCGAAATAAGCAAAATCGAAAACGATCCGAACCTTTCTGCCGAAGATAAACTGAAAAAGAAGGACGAACTTTACGCATTATTTACTGAACGTTCCGATAGAATACATACCATTAATCAACTGTTGAAAGCCTATACTCTTTTCGAAAAAGATGTTGAATATGTCGTTACAGAAGATGGCAAGATTGCAATCGTCGACGAATTTACCGGTCGTATCCTTCCAGGAAGAAGGTATTCCGACGGTCTTCATCAGGCTATCGAAGCTAAAGAAAATGTTAAGGTCGAAAGAGACACTCAAACACTTGCTACCATAACTCTGCAGAACTATTTCAGATTGTACAAAAAGCTCGCTGGTATGACAGGTACTGCTGAAACCGAAGAAAATGAATTCTATGAAATCTATAAACTGGAAGTTGTTGTTATTCCCACAAACAAGCCCGTGATCAGAGTAGACGAGGATGATGCGATTTACAGAACGAAAAGAGAAAAATACAATGCGGTTATCGAAAAAATAAAAGAGTTGCGCGAACAGCGGCGTCCTGTACTTGTCGGTACTACAAGCGTTGAAGTATCCGAAACTCTGAGCCGTATGTTAAAACGGCAGGGAATTCCTCATAATGTACTTAATGCAAAACAGCACCAGCGAGAAGCGGAAATCGTAGCATTTGCTGGCCAGCCAGGCGCCGTTACAATTGCAACCAATATGGCAGGACGCGGCACGGACATTAAACTCGGAGCAGGCGTCAGGGAATTGGGAGGACTTTATATACTCGGCACTGAACGTCATGAATCGCGTCGTATCGACAGACAGCTGCGGGGTAGAGCCGGAAGGCAGGGCGACCCCGGAACGTCAAAATTTTTCATATCACTCGAAGACGATCTGATGAGACTCTTTGGAGGCGACAGAATAACATCGATTATGGGAAGACTTGGAATGGAAGACGGCGAGGCGATTCAACATCCAATGATAAGTCGCTCGGTTGAAAGAGCTCAGAAAAAAGTTGAAGAAAACAACTTCGCAATCCGTAAACGTTTGCTCGAATTCGACAACGTTATGAATCAACAGCGCGAAGTAATTTACGCAAGACGTAAGCAGGCTCTCGAAGGCGAACGCCTCAAAGGTGAAATTATCGAATACCTCGAAGAGTATGTCAATGCTTTAGTTGAAGAAAATTTTGATGAGGGTAATTTTGATGTTATTCATGACGAATTATTCCAGAGAATTCTTGTTGATATTAAATTCGAACCAGATGCAATCGAAAAGCTTGGGAAAGATGGTTTAAAAGAAAAAATTCTTGAAGCTGCAAAAGACTTCTACAGACGTAAAGAAGAAATGCTTGGTGAAGAGTTGATGTCGCGCCTCGAAAGATACGCCGTTCTAAGCGTTATCGACGAAAAATGGAAAGAACATCTACGCGACATGGACGACCTTAAAGAAGGTATCGGTTTGAGAGCTTACGGTCAAAAAGATCCACTCCTTGAATATAAAGCCGAGGCATTCAAATTATTTGTTCAGCTGCTCGATACTATCAGAAACGAAATTATTTCTTTTGTCTTTAAATTCTGGCCTCAGAGAGCAGTTGAAGTTCAAGAAAGCAGAAGACACCAGCCTTCCAGAATGAGTACAATAAAAGATTCCGCTGATAATCTTGGTCTGAGGGCGAAGCCTATGGAAGAGGCAACCACCATGGTAAAGAAAAAGCCCGTACGCGTTGAAGAAAAAATCGGCAGAAACGATCCCTGTCCCTGTGGCAGCGGAAAAAAATACAAAAATTGCCACGGTAAATTTTCTAATTAGAGGACTTTATGAAAAAAATAGAAGCCATAATTCGTCCTTTTAAACTCGACGAAGTCAAAGAGGCTCTACTCGAAGTCGGCGTTAGAGGTATGACCATTACCGAAGTGCGCGGCTACGGACGCCAGAAAGGTCATAAAGAAACTTACAGAGGTAGTGAATATCAAATAGAATTCGTTCCTAAAATTAAACTCGAAGTCGTAGTCGACGAATCAATTTTCGAGAAAGCCATCGATGCAATCCTGAATACAGCAAAAACTGGACAGGTGGGCGACGGCAAGATTTTTATTTCTGATATCTCGGATGCAATCCGTATACGTACGGACGAATCGGGCACCGAAGCGCTTTGAAATTGAACGGTAATTTTATGTTCAAGAGAACTTTTATTTTTATTTCGATTGGATTCGTTTTCTATTCCTGCAGCCTCTGGAAAAATTTTACTACTTATTTCAACACCTACTATAATGCAAAAACAATTTTCGAACGCGCTGAAGAAGATATCCTTAAAGAACAAACAGATCCATTTATTTTTAGAATGGAAAAAGTCCGACCTCAACTCGATAAAGAGTTGACGAGGGTTATCGAAAAGTGCTCTAAAATATTACAGTTCGATACAGAATCTTCGTATTTCGACGATGCGCTTTTCCTTACCGGCAAAGCATTTTATTATCAGCAGGAATATGCGAGAGCTCAACGTAAATTCATTGAATTGTCTGCCATCCCGGAATCGGAATATGCCCTCGAAAATAAATTGTGGCTGGCTAAAACACATCTGCAACTTCGAAATTTCGAAGAGGGTCTCAACCTCATCGAAGAAGTAAAAAAGACAGCTCTTGTCGACGAAGATTATGAGTTATTTGAAAAAGCTTCGATAACTAAAATTGCATTTCTTCTATTCAGGGAAGAATACGAAAATGCAGTAGACGAGTGTAATTCATTTCTTACTAATGCCGAAGACGACGAAACGGTGGCTTTGATTTATTATCAGCTTGGTAAGATCCATCTTATCCTTGACAACAAAGAAAAAGCGCTCGAATCTTTTGCAAAAGTTCTCGAATATTCTCCCTCCTTCGACGTCGAATTTGAAAGTAGAATTGAATACGCCCGACTTTTAAGAGACCTGGGCAAAGTCGAAGAGAGCGAGGAAATGATTAATGATTTGTTGGGCGAAGGTAAATTCAAGGAACAGGAAGATAGGATTATTCTGGAACTGGGTAATATTTATTATGAAAAAGAAGAAATTGATAAAGCTCTTGAGATTTACAAGAATATCGATACCACATACAAAAAGAAAAATTCTGCTGTCTCTGCCGATATTATGATCGGAAAAATTTATGAACTATACAAAGGAGATTTTGATAGTGCCTACAAATATTATAATAAGGTGGTTACTTCTCCTTTAATTGACAGGGAATTGAAAGCCGAGGTAGTATCGCACAATAAAGTAATGGATAAATATTTCAAACTGAACGACCAAATTAACGACTTAAATCTGCAATATATTTACATGGTGAATCCTGACCGGTTCATACGCGATTCGGTCGATTACGATATTGCATACAAACAATACCTCGAACAGAACCGCCAAAAAATGGAACGGAATACTGCTCGAACAAATAACCCTTTGAGAAGGAGCAAAGAAGGCGAGTCCCAAGAGGATACCGTTGCCGTTAAAGATACAACCGTAAGCGACACTACTGATATGTCGGAAAAAAATCAGTCGCTAATCGACTTAATTGCAAAAGGAAAAGTCAAAAAGCCCGCGCGACCTTCAATTAGTGTCGATTCGATTAAATCTTTAATAGCAGAGAATCTGTTTGAAAAAGGAAATTTGTTTTATTCAGAACTGAACAATGTTGACTCTGCATTGTTTTATTTCAACAAAGTTCTGGAAGAGTATCCAGAAAGTCAGTTCAAGGTTAATACACTTTACGCGCTTGGTACATATTACGAAGCCGAAGGGAACAAAGAAAAAGCCGATAGTCTTTTTAAAATAATTTATGATAATTATCCCCGACATAAATTATATACAGCGGCTGGTAAGCAACTCGGTTTAATAGAAGATGCAACTGAAATAAAAGAAGTTGATGATCCTGTCGAAAAGTTATATGTTGAAGCTGAAGAAAAATATTACCAGAAAAATTATAACGAGGCAATTGCGGCATTTAAAAATATTTATCTTCAGCATCCCCGTTCACCCTATGCACCAAAGTCAATTTATTACATCGGATTTATCTACGAAGAACAGGCGAAGAACGATTCAGCTGCATTTTACTATAAAATATTGACTTCCAAAGATTACCTTTCGACGCCTTATGGAAAAGCTGTGGCTGCAAAGTATAATACATACAAAGATGAAATGGAACGACTTGAGAAAGAAAAAGCCGAAAAGATAAACGCATCTAAGGATACCGTAAAAACGAGGGAAGTACATGATGCTGAAAAGACGGTTGACTCAGTTAATGTGAAAAAAGAAATGATGAAAAGGGAATTAATTCAAGAGGAAAAATCCGAAGGCGTTAAACAGGATACTACAAAACATCCAGTAATTCAACACGAAGAAAAAGCCGATTCTGTGAAGAAAAAGCTTTTGAAATGAACCGCAAAAAAATATTGGAATTAATAGAAGGAGGTGAAAGTTTATATGTTGAATTCAAACAGCGCTTCTCCTCCTACGAAAAGATTGCCAAAGAAATGATGGCTTTTGCAAATACGCGCGGTGGCTATCTTTTATTTGGAGTGGACGACGATAAAAAAATTTATGGCATCGAAAGTGAAAAATCCGATCTCGAGTTAATTGAAAAAACCGCACGTGAATTTATTGAACCACCTATCGAATATTCTACCTCAGTTATTCCAATTAATGACAAAGAAATTATGGTCGTGGAAATTAAAGAATCTAAACTTAAACCCCATAGACTACAGGATTATAAACCCAACCTTGATTTAAATAACGCAATTGTGTACGTCAGGATTAACGATAAAAGCGTACAGGCGAGTAAAGAAATGATCAAGTTGTTACAGACACAGTCAGCAGGCGTGTCGTTAAAAAATTATTCTCTTGGGAAAAACGAAAAAATTGTTTTTGATTACCTTGACAGGCATGAAACGATAACCGTTAAAACTCTTTGTAAAATTGCGAATATCTCTGAACGTAGAGCGTCGCGTACTTTAATTAAACTTGTCCGTGCAAATATTTTGCTGATTCATATTAACGACAGAGGGGAAAGCTATTTTACATATGCGGGCTAATTATTTGTATCGTAAATCCTCCTTAAATCGAAAATCGATATGCCATAAGCAACCGCTACATTCAACGACTGCTTTATTCCGTACTGAGGAATTTCAATTGAAATATCGCATAATTCGAGTATATCGTCGGTTACTCCGCTGATTTCATTCCCAACTACTAGGCAGAGCGGAAAATCATTTTTTGTTAGATTATAATACGGTTTGCTGCTATCGGTCAATTCCAGTGCACAAATTTTAATGCCTTTAGATTTAAGCTCATTAATAATGCTTTTGGTATCTTTAATATATTCCCAGGCTACGCTCTCTTCAGCACCAAGCGATGTTTTGAGGACTTCTTTTTTCGGAGGTGCAGGAGTGAACCCACACAAATACAATTTTTCTATCATGGCTCCGTCCGAAGTACGCAATATCGAGCCTACGTTGTAGCTACTTCTGATATTGTGAAGGACAGCGTAGACGGGCAATTTTTTTACTCTATGAAGCGTATCGAGTGTGCTTCTGTTTTTTGAAATTTCTTCGTGCGATAATTTTCTCATTGTCAAAATTGTTTGTCAGTTAATTTCAGGCCTATTATTCCAAGAATAATCATCATAATAAAAAATATTCTTAAAAATTCTTTCGATTCGTTAAAGAAGAACATGCCGTAAATTACTGTACCAACTGCTCCAGCGCCTGTCCATACAGCATAAGCAGTTCCTATCGGCAATTCTTTTGAACCGAGTGCAAGAAAATAAAAACTAAGTAGCATTGTAATTATGGTAAAAATGCTCGCTTTAAGATTAGTAAGTCCGTTGCTGTATTTTAAGCCAACAACCCAGCTTATTTCGAACAAAGCGGCAATTAATATGTAAATCCAACCCATACAAAAAAATTTTTTTTACAAAGATAATAAATACGAGAAGATATTACTTGAGAACTTTGAAGTAGAGAGTATCAGCAAGATACGAACCGAAAATACCAATGGCATCGCCTTCGAAGTTCATCAACGGTTCATGGAAATTACCATCTGGTTCCTGAACGTTGTTATGAGTTAAAAGGAAGCGACGGAAATTTTCGTCCCCAGCATAAATTATTAAACGGTATCTGCCGTAGAACCAGGTATCGAGCCACTCGATCTCATATTCAATTTTTTCTGCCGATGAATTTACGTACTGAAGCCATTTAAGCTGATTCCTCAAATTATCAAAATTCTCGTCGAGGTCCGACGAATCGACAGCGATATATGGATTATCGTAAATAAACGTAGAATATGAAGCATCGAGTGCAACTATTGAAAAAGCATAAAAGTCCGTTCCAGGCGATGGTTTAAAGACAACTTTGAAATTTTTGACATTGTTATCAGTTTCCTTCTGACGGTATTTCATCGAATCGAGTACCGACTCTCCACGTATGACTTCGAAACCTTCTGCAGGCGTAGTCGTTACGCTTGAGGCTCTGAGACGATAACCATCAATATCAGCTTCAACTGTTAGGCGGTATGACTTATTATATTTGATAACAAAATTGTCCGAACCCTCAAATGAAAACATTGAATCGTTGTAGGAAAGGAGTTCTGTAGTCCCTGTTTCAATCTCTGTAATCTTAACGTTGGCATTTTTTAGAATAAGATCAAAAGGATTTGGTTGAGTGTTAATCGGGAAATTTCTGGTTATACGAATTCCTTTTATGGAACTCCCTGGTATAAGATACCCTTCAACTACAATTTTCGGTTTGTACTGTTCGGTACCAATTTCAACGGTACCTTCACCGCATGCTACCAGTAACAAACTAAGTATTGCTAATAAATATTTTTTCATTTTATCAGAATTTTATTGTAATGCCAATACTTGGAAGAATTGGAAACATTGTTACATCTTTAACTTTCAATCGTGCAGTATTATTTTCAATTTCATTTTCGTATTGAATAAACCATACATTTTTTCTATTGAGTAGATTAAATACCTGAATGTAAGGAGAAAGTGACCATCCATCGTATAATATTTTATAATTGATACTAAGATCGAGTCGTGCATAATATGGTAACCTGAATTCATTTATTCCTGAAGGATAAAGTTGTAAACTGTTCTTGGTTAAGTCCCAGTCGGGAACAGAATTTGCAATATAAACTGAAGCGGGGAGTGTAATTGGTTGTCCTGAAAAGTACGTGAAGTTTAATCCCAGATTCCATTGCTTTTTGCTATTAGTAAATTTCCTTCCGTATAATTCGTTGAATAGATTGTTTAGATCAGCATTGAGTACAAAATTTATTGCATGAGTTCTGTCGTGTCTGGGATTGAAATAATTGTTATTGTTAACGTTATTAATTAGATATTCTGTTTGTGCGTAAGAATAGGCCAGCCAGCCAGTTAATGCTCCAGCGTCTTTTCTGAGCAGAATTTCAATGCCTTTCGAATGCCCATCACCGCGGTTGAACAAACCTTTGGTTGAAGCAAAGATGGGTAAATTGTCTTCCGAATAACCCTGCGGTTCCACTTCCGCTGTATAATTGGGATTGAAGGAGTAAATGTTGTTGTATGTTTTATAATAGCCCTCAATTTCCAATTCGACATTTTTAGTGAGCATGCGCTGGTAACTGAGGATGTAATGGTTTGAACTGGAACCGTTTATGTAATCGTCGGCACTGACCCAGATGCTTACGAAAAATAATCTCGGAATTCTGTTTGCATATTGATGAAAAATTCCGGTGGAAAATTTAAGGTTGCTCTCCTCAGTTAGTCTATATTTGATTGTCAAACGCGGATCGAGATTACTAAAATTTTTGTCGGAATCGAAATAATCGTAGCGCAGACCCGTTTCGATATTCCAGAGAGGATTTGGATTCCATTGTGCACTGAAATAAAGTGAGTAGAGAGTTCTGTGTTTCGATACATCGATGCGCGCAGACGTGAAACTCTGTTTTAAAGCTCCGTTAATATTCTTTTGTTCGAAACCCAATTTAAAATTAAACTCTTTGCTATAGAAATAATCAATCGCTCCTTTAAAAGTAAAATCCTCAATTCTGTTTTCCTCTCTGAATTCAACTAGATCAATATTAAAATCAGAGAAAAATCTACTGGCGGTTATCCAGAAATTTCCGAAAAGTTTTGGGGATAATATTGTTTTCCAGTTAATACTCCCCGTTTGATTTCCCCAAACATATTTGAAGCCGAATGATTGAGGACGGTCTTCATCCAACTTGAAATCGAGGTCGTCTATGCCGCCATAAAAACTTATGCTTAGTTTATTTTTATTATTAATATCAAAAAAGGCTTTTAAGTTACCATCCAGAAAATAATAGTCTGGTATGTCATCAATTACTTTTGCAAGTGTTTGATCGAGGTAGGTACGGCGCAATGAGCCGGATAGCGAACCAATTTTACCAATCGGTGCTTGTAAAGTAGTATTTAATGTAAGAAGACTTAATGTAGTTTTCCCTTCGAAATTTTTTCTGTTACCGTCGTTGTTGGTAACGTTTATTACTGCCGATAGGCGACCACCATATTCGGCGCCGAATCCTCCTTTATATACTTCTACTTTTTTAATTGCATCAGTATTGAAAGTAGAAAACAATCCGAATGCATGTTCGGGATTGTAAACATCCGTGCCGTCGATTAAAAATAAATTCTGATCAGGTGTACCACCCCGCACATATATTGCTGAGGAAAAATCGGATACAGGCACAATGCCTGGCATGCTTTGTAGTGTGCGTAACAGGTCGGCTTCTACTACTTGTGGCACTCTGCTCAATTGAACGGGGGTAAGGTCAATTTTCGATACCGGTTTGTTGAAAAGTCTTTCTGGCACTCCGACCGAATCGGCTGAAACCACAACTTCCTGACTTTCAACAGCTTTCGGAGTTAATTTAATATCGAGCCTTTTTTCTTCCCCTTTTTTAATTGTGAATTTAGTAGAAAAAGTTTCGTAGCCGATATAACTTGCCGTAAGCTCGTATGTCCCTTCGGGAATATTTGGGATAGCATAGTAACCACTGGTGTTCGAAGCCGTTCCCAGATTGATCCCTTTAAGATAAATATTTGCTCCGATTAGAGCCTCGCCATTGGAGACGTCGTATATAAAACCATTAATAGTTCCTTTCTGCTGAGAGTAAACAAGAGACGAAAAAAGGAAACAAATTATTATCAGTTTTTTCATTCGAATAATTGGAAAATTTATGAATATATGACGAAACAACTTCAAAAAAGTTAGCGACGTTTTACTTCTCTCAGATAAAGAATTTTGCCCGAGTCTTTTTCTATGCATTTAACAAAATATTCGTCGCCGGTTAAATTCTGAAATTCTGCCAAAATAATGTAATTGCAGATACATCTGCATAAGTTAGCTGCGGTGTCTTTGACTGCTATGTTGATAGTGTCTCCCACTACTTTTCCATCTACAGCAAATCGGTTGGAATCGGGACAGCAGTTTCCTCTTACGCAAAACTCAACTACTAAATTTTCGTTAAAGCTGTAATTAAAACAACTGTCCTTTGCAGCGGTTGACTTATCCAGACTATTCTGGTACAAGAGAGTTTGACAGCCATCTAATTGCTCGAACCTGAAATTATGTGCTTCTGGTTCGGTATTCGACACTTCACAACCGTATGATGCTATAATTATCGAAATTAGAATTAACGATCGATTTATCATTAGTAGCCTCGCGCCCTTAATTTCAATGCCGTTTTATATCCGATATCGTGAATTTCAGTATTGTCGCTGAAAAGTCCCCATCGGCTTATCAGTTCTATCCTTTCATAGAGCACCAGAGATTTTGAACGCGTATCGTATACTTTTATTATAAAAGGCTTATAAGAAACGTTTCGATCGTGAAAAGATGAACTGCGTGGCTTAATATCCTCGTCAATCCTTCCGTAGACAATTAAATCGCAGTCGATGATTTTTTTTATCGAATCTGCAATCTCAGAATCGATGTCGGAAAATGAAATGCCGAGACTATCAAGTTTTTTCCACACTGTATCGTTTGCCAGTACTAAATAATTTTCTCTCATAAAGCCCGTCTTGAGAGAGTGATACAATTCTGTCGATACATTGAACTGTCGTTCATAAAAAGGTAATATGAGGACAGTTTTTGCTTTTTCTACTGTTGATTGCGAATAAACCTGAATAAACGAAAGCAGGATAATAATTGCTGCTTTCATGATTGACTCACTTTTAATTAGTTATATTTAACTGCCAATTGCCCACAGGCAGCTGCAATATCGTCGCCTTGAGTATCTCTAATGAAAACGCTTATGTTGTGTTGTCGCAATTTATCTGCAAATTTTATTATTTCTTCGTACGGAGTCGGTTCCAGTTCTGCCGAAATTCCGCCTGGATTCATATGCTTAATGCTATTAAATGGTATTATGTTAATTTTAGATGGAATCTGACTGCACAATTTAACTAATTCTTTTATATCTTCGTTTCGATCGTTAATACCTCGAAGCATTGTGTATTCGAAAGTAATTCGTGTTTTTGTTTTGGCCGCATAATATTTCAATACTTCAATATTTTTTTCGAGGGGATATTTTTTATTGATTGGCATAATTTTATTGCGGATTTCGTTAAATGCAGAATGGAGTGAAAATGCCAGTTTTACACGAAGGTTGCTATCAGCAAGTTCCCTTATTTTTTCCGGTATTCCTGCGGTCGATACTGTGATTCGATTGCGACTCAATCCTTTAGATAATTCGTGTGTGAATATTTCGATAGCTTTCAACGTATTTTGGTAATTGGTTAATGGCTCACCCATCCCCATAAAAACTATATTTGTTATTTTTTCTTTGCCGTTATTAGAAGCAATTATGAGGTACTGATCAATTATTTCTCCAGCTGTCAAATTTCTTTTAAAGCCCATTAATCCCGTTGCACAGAATTTACAATCGAGGGGACAGCCTACCTGTGTCGACAAACAGAGTGTGTTTCTTTCTCCGTCGGGAATCAATACCGATTCGATTTTGTGTCCGTCATTTGTTGAGAACAAATATTTAATCGTTCCTGTTATGGTTGAATGTTGTTTATCCAGTAATGTAAGAGTAGTAAATTCTGTTTCTTCGGCCAGTCGCATGCGCAAACTTTTGGGAAAATTTGATAGTTCCATCGCATCAAATACAATATGATTATAGAGCCAGTTAAAAAGCTGATCGCCGCGATATTTTGCCTCGCCGATCGATTCGAAATAATTGCGCAGTTCACTCAGCGTCTGACCTTTTAATATTTTTTTGGGATTGTCTTTCATAATTCCAAATATAAATACTCCATAAATTAATTGCCTGTCAATAATTTGGTTGATATTCGGAATTCCATTCCTTAGTTTCATAAGAAATAAAATAATTTTAACGAATGCCAGGAGTCTTTATGGATTTTAACCTTACAGAGGACCATCTTTTAATTCAACAGACAGCCAGAGAATTTGCGGAAAACGAAGTAGCTTCATCTGTGGTGGAACGCGATATTAACGCCGTTTTTCCGTACGACCTGGTAAAAAAATTGGGGGAGCTGGGATTCATGGGCATGATGGTGTCGACCGATTATGGTGGGGCAGGACTGGACACAATTAGTTATGTACTGGCTATGATTGAGATTTCGAAAATAGATGCAAGTCTAGGAGTAATTATGTCGGTTAACAATTCACTGGTATGCTACGGTCTGGAAGAATGGGGGACGGATTATCAAAAAGAGAAATATCTTAAACCCCTGGCGCGGGGCGAAAAACTTGGGGCTTTTGCATTGTCGGAACCCGAAGCCGGTAGCGACGCTACTCACCAGCATACATCTGCTTTTAAGAAAGGTGGTAAATGGATTATAAACGGTACTAAAAACTGGATTACTAACGGTATTAACGCGGACTATTATTTGGTCTTTGCTCAAACCGATAGGGAAAAACGTCATAAAGGTATTACTTGTTTCATTGTAGAAAAAGGGATGCCGGGATTTACACAGGGTAAAAAAGAGGACAAACTGGGCATCAGAAGTAGCGACACTTGCTCACTATTATTCGATAATTGCGAAGTGCCCGAAGAAAATATTTTATGGGAAGTCGGCAAAGGTTTTAATGTGGCAATGAACACCTTAAACGGCGGTAGAATTGGCATCGCTGCACAAGCCTGCGGCATTGCCGAAGCTGCTTTTTCGGCAGCAGTTAAATATTCAAAGACTCGGAAAGCTTTCGGCTCCGAAATTGCAAATCTACAGGCTATCCAGTTCAAACTTGCCGATATGGCGGTTAACCTCGAAGCTGCCAAACTTCTAACCCTTAAAGCAGCTTTTATGAAAGACAGGCAGATGGATTACATCGAAGCAGCAGCAATGGCAAAATTGTATTCTTCAAAAGTTGCGGTCGAGAATTCACTCGAAGCCATTCAAATACATGGCGGCTATGGTTATGTTAGAGAGTATCATGTGGAAAGATATCTGCGCGACGCTAAAATTACAGAAATATACGAAGGCACTTCTGAAATTCAGAGAATTGTTATTGCACGAGAAATCTTGAAACATTTCAATTAATTTTTTAGAGGGCGGAATTCTCATCTCCGCCCTCCATCTTGTAGTTAAAATTAATTATTTTAGTGAACCTTAACTTTAAGTGAATGATGATACGAGTATTACTGTATATATTGATTTTCGGCACAACATTGAACGCACAAGCCGAATGGATTAAATGGAGCGCGGTTGAAATTAATTATGTCGACTATGGCATTGATGAGGTTCAACAGAATGATTACGACTTCCTTGTTTTCCTTGCTAACGGCTATCGTTTTTTAATTTCCGATATTGACGGCGACAATTGCCCCTTCGAACCTTCATGTTCGGCATTCTTTGTGAAATCAATCAAAGCGGAAGGATTATTTAAGGGATTTCTCATGTTTTCTGACAGGTTTCAACGAGATATCAATTTTTTCAAAGGACTTAATCATTATCCCGTTTCGAAGAAGGGTAAATTTTACGACCCTCCCGAAATCTATTCGCTTTCACCGAAAAAATATCAGGCGATTCTGAATGACGATAAATAGGCTTCTTGTAATTTTTCTTCTCTCTTTTCTTCAATTAAGGCTTGTAGCTCAAACAGCCGACATCGATTTTTACTCCCCAGAATTACGGCTGAAATTTGCCAATTACCTTTATAGTACAAATGATTATTTAAGAGCTCTGGATGAATACAAAACCTATCTTAAATCTTCGTATAACGACACTGCTCTCTTTAAGTACGCTGACTGCTTTTTTAACATGCAGCGTTATGAAGAAGCCGCAGCAACTTTCAAATCACTTTTCTTTAACTCGAGTTTGGAAGATAAGGCAAAATTAAAATTTTACCTGTCGAATTTTTTGACGGGTAAATTCGATAATTTCAGAAAACTGGCACAACATGAAGTTTATCAACCGGAAGTATATCGTGATAAAATGAAATTACTTTCTGCAATATCTTATCTGTATGAAGGCAAAAAAGTAGAGGATACGACCGCATTCTTTGAGATCTTCCCGGATTCAAACAGATCCGAAGTAAAAAGTCTCTACTATCTTAAACTTAATCCACCACTTAAGAGCGAATTACAAGCCGGACTTCTTTCAGCTTTTATTCCAGGAGCTGGAAAAATTTATACAGGCAATTTAAGCGACGGCGTCACTTCGTTTATAGTTACAGGACTAACAGCTTATCTTTCCGTATCGGCTTTTCAGCATAATCATAAATTTAGAGGTTATCTTTTTGCCGGAATAGCAACAGCATTTTATGCAGGAAATATTTATGGCTCGGTTGCTTCGGCAAATATTTATAATGCAAAAATCCGTATAGAAATTGCCAAAAAAATTAAATTTTATTTTCATTCAAGAAATTATTATTTACCGGACTTAACACTACAATGAAAAAGTTTCTCTTAATATTACTATTTGTTGTAAGTCCCATAAATGCTCAGAATTCTCTGGAGTTTTTGAAGGCAAAAGCAGACAGTCTTTATAAAACTCATAATTATTTTGATGCTATAACAGAATACAAAAGGCTCATTTTTTTTGCAGAGACGACTAATCGTCAGCAGGAATACTCTTACTATTGTAATCTGATGATAGGAAAATCTTATAAAGGAGGTGCGCACTTTGACGATGCGGTTAAATATTTTTTTAAAGCAGCGCTCGATGCTAATGATGCCAATAGCGAATTCAGGGCAAAAATCGAAATGGTCAAGGTGAATATTTTGAGAGGGACACTTCCACGAGCCAGCGAAATCATTCATGAAATGGAGAATGATGCGAGATTCCAGAATAAAAAAGATTCGCTTTTATACTGGAAGGCATGGATACACATTTTTGATGAAGATTGGGAATCGGCTTATCAGATTCTGAAGGAAAATCAATTGTCGTATGAGATGCAGCGAATTTGCAGGAATGTTATCGAAGAAAAATATTCGGTTACTTTTGCAAAAACAATTTCTTATATTGTGCCGGGAAGTGGTCTCATTTATACTGGCAATTATCTACAAGGACTATTATCTCTCGGATATAACATTTTGTTCGGTTATTTTACGGGGGAGGCTTTTGCGGCTGAACGTATTTTCGACGGAATGGCAAATGGCGCTCTTTTATGGTTACGTTTTTACAGAGGAAGTATCCAAGCTGCAGAAAAAAGTGCACACAAAAGAAACAAAGAAATTTTTAACCGTGCGCTCGTTTATTTCCAGTTAAATTATGACGGAGCAAAACCATGAAAATAACGGAAGACGTTATTAGAAAAATTACACTCGAAACAATCGAAGAACTTGGTCTGGGAGCTTCAAAAGATGAGATTAAAAATGCAGTCCGCTCCAAAATCGAAAAGATGAACATTGACAATATAAATCTGGAAGACAAGAGTATGGATTCGGGCAAGGTGATTCTCACCTCGTTCGGATTGAATAAACCCGGCATAGTTGCTGCAGTCACAAAGGCGCTTGCCGAAAATAGTTGTGATATCCTCGACTTGAGTCAAAGAATCATGGGAGACTTTTTTACAATGATAATGATTATCGATATTACTGCTTCTCCAAAAGATTTGAACGCAATTCAAAATGAAATGCAAAAAGTGGCTGACGACCTTAAAATTAAAATTTATTTGCAGCATGAGGATGTTTTCAGATTTATGCACAGAATTTAATCGACAATCACAAATAAAGATTATCTGATATGCAATACGAATTCGAAGAAATTCTTGAAACTATACGGATGACAGAAATTGAACACTTTGACATCCGTACGGTTACAATGGGAATAAGTTTGAGGGACTGTTCCGACAGAAACATTAAAGTTACTTGTCAGAAAATATACGATAAAATAATTCGTTACGGGAAAAATCACGTTAAATATGCAAAAGAAATCGAGTCGCATTACGGAATTTCGATTGCCAATAAGAGAATCTCTGTTACCCCGATTTCCATACCGTTTGATTCCTGCAAAGAAGAGGAATTCATCGAAATTGCGCGTACACTTGACAGAGCTGCGGAAGATATTGGTATTGACTATATCGCTGGATATTCAGCTCTTGTTCAAAAAGGAATGACAAATGGCGAAGCTGAACTAATTAATTCGATACCCCAAGCGCTTGCTTCGACGAAGCGTGTTTGCTCGAGTGTGAATGTCGCTTCTACAAAAACAGGGATTAATATCGACGCTGTTAAAATGATGGCTGATGTCATTAAAAAAACAGCCGAATTAACAAAAGAAAACGATTCGATCGGATGCGCCAAGCTGGTCGTATTTGCCAATGCAGTTGAGGACAATCCATTTGTTGCCGGTGCATTTCATGGAGTTAGCGAACCGGAAGTGGTGCTCAATGTCGGAATTAGTGGCCCCGGCGTTGTACTCGATGCAATCCGTGAAGCAGGGCATGTTGACCTGCAGCAACTTGCAGAAGTAATTAAAAAAACAATTTTTAAGATTACACGTGCAGGTGAATTAATCGGTAGAAAAGTAGCCCAAAAAAACGGTATTCCCTTCGGGATCGTCGACATATCACTGGCTCCCACACCGGCTGAAGGAGACAGTATCGGAGATATTCTTAAAGCCATGGGCCTGGAGGATGTTGGAGCTCCGGGAACTACGGCTGCTCTGGCTATGTTGAATGATGCAGTAAAAAAAGCCGGCTTGATGGCAAGTTCTTCAGTTGGAGGCCTAAGCGGCGCTTTCATTCCAGTTAGTGAAGATATGGGTATGATTCGTGCCGTTCAAAGTGGAAATCTGACATTAGAAAAACTTGAAGCTATGACTGCTGTCTGTTCTGTGGGACTCGATATGATTGCTATACCAGGAGATACCCCAGTCGAAACAATAGCTGGTATTATTGCCGACGAATCTGCTATCGGAGTTATTAACGATAAAACTACTGCTGTCAGAATTATTCCTGCTTTCGGCAAAGGCGTTGGCGATTTTGTTAATTACGGCGGCTTGCTTGGTAAAGCTCCAATTATGGAAGTTAAAAGACTTTCCAGCGCCGCTTTTATAAATAGAGGAGGCAGAATTCCTGCCCCTATGAGAAGTCTTACTAATTAATTTTTTCAGGAGGTATGATGAAAAAAGGTTTAATTATTACACTGGGCATAGTTGCAGCACTTGTCATTCTCATTCTTGTTATAGTGGGATGGGGTGTGGGCATCTACAATAATCTGATTGGTTTGAACGAAAAGGTCAATCAGGCATGGAGCCAGGTTGAAAATCAATATCAAAGACGATACGATCTGATCCCAAATTTAGTTGAAACTGTAAAAGGCGTGGCAAATTTCGAAAAAGAAACTTATACTGCTGTTACTGAAGCAAGGGCTAAAGTCGGTCAAATACGACTATCGCCTGACCAATTGAGTGACCCTGAAGCATTTAGAAAATTTCAGCAGGCTCAGGATGGTTTGAGCAATGCATTATCGAGATTGCTGGTTGTTTCTGAAAATTATCCTCAACTGAAAGCAAACGAAAATTTTCTGCAGTTACAGGCTCAGCTCGAAGGAACGGAAAATAGAATTGCCGTCGAAAGAATGAAATATAATCAGGTAGTACAGGAATACAATACTCAAATCAAACGTTTCCCTGCTTCTATTATTGCAAATATGTCGGGTTTTAAAGAAAAAGAGTATTTCCGAGCCGCAACCGGAGCGGAAGAAGCTCCCAGAGTTCAATTTTAAGATGTACAATTGATGAAAAAAATTGTCTTATTAATATTTTTAATTACAATTCAGTTGGCGGCTCAGCCGGAAATACCTCTTCTGAAAAATTATGCCAACGATTTTACTTCAACACTTGCACAACAGCAATTGAGTGAGCTTAATTATTTACTCAAAAGTTTCGACGACTCAACTTCTACACAAATTGTTTTTCTTATGATTCGTTCTTTACAAGGTTACCCACTCGAATATTATACCTATGAAGTTGCAGAAAAAAATAAAATAGGAAGGGCAGGTAAAAATAACGGAGTTTTATTTTTTGTTGCAAAAGATGACCGGAAAATGCGTATCGAAGTGGGATACGGCCTGGAGGGAGTTTTGCCCGATGCGCTCGCAAGTTCAATTTTACGAAATGAAGTAAGGCCTTATTTTAAGGAAGGCGATTACTATTCAGGCATAAAGTCGGGCATAGCAGCTATTATGATGGCTGTCAAAGGTGAATATACTAATGAAAAACGGGAAGAAAAGGACGATATAAAATTACCGATCGGTTACATAATAATGATAATACTTTTCATACTTTTAACCAGAGGTGGAAGGAGAGGGGGATTACTGCCGTGGCTGGTTATCGGTTCGATGGGAGGTAGAGGTAGCGGTTGGAGCGGCGGGTCCTTTGGAGGAGGATTTAGCGGTGGAGGAGGTTCTTTTGGAGGCGGAGGTGCAAGCGGAAGCTGGTGATATTTCAAGAGCGAAAGTCCTTTTTCCCTTGAAGTTATATTATCCTTTTATTATTATTTCATTGGTTTTAGAAAGATTTTAAGCTAAATTTTCTTTTATCAAATAAACCAGGAGATTTGAAAATGGCTATAATGATTACTGATGAATGCATCAATTGCGGCGCTTGCGAACCGGAATGCCCTAACAATGCAATTTATGAAGGCGGTGCTGAATGGTCACTGGGAGGTAAAACCTATGGCCCTGACGATCCGGCTCCATCCGGTGCTACTGGATTTTTCTCGCACGATTACTTTTACATTGTCCCCGACAAGTGTACTGAATGTGTTGGTTTTCACGACGAGCCTCAATGTGCTGCTGTTTGTCCAGTCGATTGCTGCGTTCCCGACCCCAAGCATGTAGAAGACAAAGAAACTCTCCTAAAAAAGAAAGAATATCTCGATTCGTTAGGGAGATAATTTTAAATTCCCGAAGCTTCAGAAGCTTCGGGATTCTTTTATTTAAGGTGGACATCTATTACTACTTCAGCTACAACAGGAAAATGGTCTGAAGGATAGTACTTATTATTACCTGTCAGTTTGTATGTTTTAATTATCTCTGCATCCACTATTTTAAAATGATTCGAAACGAAAATAAAATCTATTTTATCTCCTCTATCGTCGCCTATAAAACGATGATATGTCCCCTCGTGGCTTGATTTTGCATGGACAAAACGGTAGGTGTCCTTAAAGCCGCTGTTTAATATTAACTTTATAGTTTCTTCGTCTTCGGAACTGTTGAAATCTCCAGTTATTATAGTGGGAATATTCTCATTGATTTTACTGAGTAACAACTGGGCGCTCTTAATTCTCGATTCTTTCGATTTGTGGTCAAGATGGAGATTGTAAATTTCAATTACATTTCCTGTGAATTTGTCAAAAAGCCGGGCCCAGCTACTTATTCTTGTAATTTCGTTACCCCACGATTTCGAACCTGGAATTTCAGGTGTATCAGAGAACCAGAATGTTCCGCATGTATCAACTATAAACCGCTCCCTCAAATAGAATAAGGGTGAATATTCTCCACCTGTTTTGCCGTCATCTCTCCCAACCCCCACGTAAGCATAATACGGAAATTGATCGAGTGTTTCATCGAGCTGAAATTTGAGTACCTCCTGCATCCCTAACAAATCTGGATAATAATTTCTTATTACATCGAAGGCAACTTCTTTACGATTGCTCCAGCTGTTAATTCCGTCTTCGGCGCTGCCATATCGAATATTAAACGTCATTACTTTTATGGCAACGGCATCTTTTTCTTCTTTTTTTATTAGATTTGCAGGAGAACAACCAAGCAGTGCAAGCAAAATGAGCAGCGTAGCTGAACTCAACAGTCTGTGTTTGATGTTCATGATGTACCTTCATCTTAATTGATGTTTTTTTCCAAAAAACATAAGAAAAATTAATGAAAATAGATAGATATCAACTGATTCCACTTGAGACATGCAGTTTCAAACTCGACGGCGGCGCTATGTTTGGCGTTGTACCGAAAATATTGTGGGAAAAGACAAATCCCCCCGACGAAAATAACAGGATTGTTTTGCATGCGCGCTGTCTTCTCTTAAATTCTCCAGAAAGAAAAATTTTAATTGATACAGGTGTCGGCGCAAACTGGAGCGAAAAATTTTCAAGCATTTATTGTATCGATAATTCACTCTTTTCAATGGAAAAGTCGTTGTTGCAAAACGGCATACGTCATGAAGAAATAACGGATGTTATTATAACGCATTTACATTTTGACCATACGGGAGGAGCAACAAAATTAGTTGACGGCGAGTGGCAACCCTCATTTCCCAATGCCACTTATTATATTCAGAAAAAGCAATATGAATGGGCAATGAACCCTTCTTTGAGAGATAAAGCGAGTTACTTTAATGAGCGGTATCAACCTCTTGTAGATAAAAATAGGGTTGTTTTTACAGAAGGTGATCAAAAACTTACTGAAGGAATTGAACTAATCGAAGTTAACGGACACACATTTGCGCAGCAACTTGTTCGAATTTGCGATTCGGATACGACACTCCTTTACTGTGCCGACCTGTTCCCGTTTACCTCACATATTCCTTTGCCATACATTATGGGATACGACCTCCAACCGCTGGTAACTTTGAAAGAGAAAACTGAAATACTTAACAGAGCGGTTGAGGAAAACTGGATTTTGTTTTTTGAGCACGACCCATTTAGTGCTGCCGCAACGCTCGAGCGCAATGAAAAGGGAACAATCGTTATCAAAGAAAAATTCGATAAACTGCCATGAAGGTACCCGACGGTTTTGTAAAAGTCTGCAAAATCAATGAATTAAAAGAAGAAGAAGGGAAACAATTCTTTGTTGATGATGTGGAAATTGCATTATTCAAAATCGATAATAATGTATATGCTATAAGTAATATTTGTCCGCATCAAAAGACTCATCTTATGTATGACGGTATTATTGAAAACGAATATGTAATTTGTCCTTTGCATGGCTGGAAATTTAATTTGAAAGATGGCCGTTTGCCTAATGGGAGTCGTGGTATACCTGTATATGAAGTAAAATTAATCGGAGACGATGTATTCGTGAAAATTACCGATCGATTCCCGGATTGGTGAAAAACAATACAGAATTTTCGGTCAAATTATGAAACTTACAAATGAAATCGTAATTGAAAAAGCAAGAGAAATTGGATTCGATTTAATCGGTTTTGCTCCATATCAAATTTTACGAGATGAAGCAGACAGGCTCGCTCAATGGCTCGATCGAAAATACCACGCTGGCATGCAATACATGGAAAGAAATATCGAAAAAAGAGAGGACGTTAAAAAAATATT
The DNA here is from genome assembly GCF_051488685.1 of Melioribacter sulfuriphilus. Lineage (NCBI taxonomy): Bacteria > Pseudomonadati > Ignavibacteriota > Ignavibacteria > Ignavibacteriales > Melioribacteraceae > Melioribacter > Melioribacter sulfuriphilus. The sequence goes on along the minus strand of NZ_JBPSEH010000001.1, from coordinate 56,061 downwards.
GCCCGAAGCAAAATCAATTATCAGTTTGGGGCTGAATTATTATACAGACGAAAAGCATTCTAATTTGCCGGGACACGGAAAAATTTCAAGATATGCCTGGGGTAAAGATTATCACCTGATTATATGGGATAAACTCGAACTACTCGAAGAAGAACTAAAGAATCTGGACGAGGGCTTTATATCGAAATCTTATGTAGATACAGGTCCTGTAATGGATAAAGTATGGGCTCTTAAAGCCGGCCTCGGCTGGATGGGAAAGCATTCTAATATCATAAACCGATATTTAGGCAGCTGGTTTTTTATTGCCACATTAATAAATAATCGGGAATTCGAATATACTGGACCAGTAAATGAACTATGTGGAACGTGTCGAGCTTGTATCGATGCATGTCCTACAAATGCCATTGTTCAGGATTACGTTGTTGATGCTAACAAATGCATTTCATACTTAACAATCGAGAATAAAGGGGAGATACCGCGGGAGTTCAAAGGTAAGTTTAACAGCTGGCTTTTCGGTTGCGATATCTGTCAGGATGTATGTCCATGGAATAAAAAATTTTCTTCGTCTACTAACGAGGAAGCTTTCAAGCCGTTGATCGGGAAAGAATTATTAATTGAAGATATTCAAAATATCACTGAGGAAGAGTTCAAAGAAAAGTTTTCTATTAGCCCAATCAAAAGGTCGAAAGTAAATGGTCTAAAACGAAACGCAAAATTTCTGCTTGATTCTGAAACGGATTGAATATATTTACATCTAACGAAATTAAAATACGGGAGATATTATGAATAATAATCATCACAAAGTAATTATCATTGGATCGGGACCGGCGGGTTTAACAGCTGCATTATATACTGGAAGAGCAAATTTGAATCCTTATGTTTTTGAAGGGATGCAACCCGGTGGACAGTTGACAATAACGACCGAAGTAGAAAATTATCCTGGATTCGAAAACGGGATTCAAGGACCTGAATTAATGGACATAATGAGAAAACAGGCTTGTAAATTTGGTGCCAAATGTATATTCAAAAATGTAACAGAAGTCGACTTTTCAAAACGTCCCTTTGTAATTAAAGCTGAGAACGAAATTCACACAGCAGATTCTGTAATTATTGCCACAGGAGCATCAGCAAAATTACTTGGACTCGAGAGCGAAAAGAAATATATGGGATACGGAGTGTCGGCATGTGCAACGTGCGATGGATTTTTCTTTAAAGATTTGAAAGTGCTCGTAGTTGGTGGTGGCGATACTGCAATGGAAGAAGCTACTTATTTAACAAAATTTGCTTCTGAAGTTACAATTATACACCGAAGAGATGAATTCAGAGCTTCTAAAATTATGCTCGAACGCGCACAAAAAAATCCAAAAATAAAATTCATAACAAATTCCGTTATCAAAGAAATACTGGGTAAAGAAGAAAACGGAAGAAAATCTGTTACCGGTGCAATTCTCCAAAATACTAAAGACGGTTCGACAACAGAAATTCAAGCCGATGGAATTTTTATAGCAATCGGACATCAACCCAATACATCGCTTTTCAAAGGCCAGCTCGAAATGGATGAAACGGGATATATAATTACTAAACCTGGTAGCACTCATACTAGCGTAGAAGGTGTGTTCGCTGCAGGTGATGTTGCAGATAAAAAATACAGACAGGCTATTACAGCAGCAGGTACAGGATGTATGGCGGCTTTAGATGCACAACATTGGCTGGAAGAAAAAAATTTAGCTTAAAAAGGAAGGGAGGCATTGCCTCCCTCTTTTATTTTACTTCCAGCAGTTCAACTTCAAAAATCAAGAGTGAATTCGGTTCGATAACCTCGCCGGCTCCAGTTTCTCCATAACCCAATTCCGGTGGAATGTAAAGCACCCACTTATCGCCGACGTGCATCAATTGTAATGCTTCCGTCCAGCCTTTTATAACTCTATTGAGTTCGAATTCAGCGGGTTCGCCTCTGTCGTAAGAACTGTCGAAAACTTTACCATCGATTGTTGTCCCCTTGTAATGCACTTTTACTATACTATTTTCTTTTGGCGAAGGACCATCGCCCTTTACTAGTACTTTGTATTGTAATCCGCTTGGAAGAGTAACTACGCCTTCTTTGTTTTTATTCTCAGTTAGAAATTCATCAGCTGCCTTTTTGTTCTTTACTTTTTGTTCGTCGATCCTGGCATTGCGCATTGCAATCAGTTTTTGATTTAGTCTGATCATCATTGTCTGAATCTGACTTTCGGTCAAAAGTGACTTTCCTTCCGATTGATCTTTCAAGCCGTGATACAAAACTTCATAATTAATATTTAATTGAGGGTCACTGATATTCTTCCCGATACTTTGTCCTACGCTATAACTGATCGAATCTTCCGCTGTCTTCAGAATGGATTCCTGCTGAGCTAAACTTACTGTTGCAGAAATGAGAAGTAATACGAATATTTTGCTTAATTTCATTTGTACTCCCGTAAATTAATAAATTGTGATTGTTGAAAATATATCCTGTCTCTGTGAATAGCAAATAAATTGACTAATCTTATTCCATGCATTATTTTTATTACATCAATCGGGAGATTAAGTTATGAAGAAGATAATATACTTGTTATTAATTCCATTCGTCGTTATGACGGCACAAACATTTTACGGCGATATTCCTTTAGCCCACACTTATTCCATTGTTGCTTACGATTCAACTACGGGCGAAATTGGCGTTGCCGTTCAATCGCATTGGTTTTCTGTTGGCACTGTAGTTTGCTGGGGAGAAGCAGGAGTTGGAGTTGTGGCTACTCAATCGTTTGTCAATGTATCTTTCGGACCGAAAGGATTGGAACTTCTGAAAAAAGGATATAGTCCGAAAGAAGCTGTAGATCAACTTCTCAAAGAAGATGAAGGAAGGGAATACAGACAGTTAGCCATCCTCGATGCCAGAGGAAATGTGGCAGCTTTTACGGGCAAGAATTGCATTCAGCCTGCCGGACACATCGAAGGGAAAAATTACTCAGTTCAAGCCAATTTAATGTCGAACGACAAAATTTGGAGTGCAATGTCAAATGCATTTGAAAATTCAAAAGGTCCACTTGCCGAGAGAATGGTGGCTGCATTAGAAGCAGCAGAAAATGCTGGCGGCGATATCAGAGGCAAACAATCTGCCGCTTTATTGGTCTTTTCTGGTAAACCAACGGGTAAAATATGGATCGATAAATTGATCGACTTAAGAGTAGACGACCACCCCGAACCGATAAAAGAAATTAAAAGGTTACTTAAAGTACACCGCGCATACGAGCATATGAATAACGGCGATCTGGCTGTTGAAAAAAATGACATGGAAACTGCTATGAAAGAATATTCAGCTGCTATGAAAATGTTTCCCGAAAACCTTGAAATGAAATACTGGACGGCTGTTACTCTGGCCAATAACGGAAAAGTGGAAGACGCTCTCAAGCTTTTCAAAGAAGTCTTTGACAAAGATAAAAATTGGAAAGATCTTACGCCGAGACTTATTCCCAATGGATTATTGAAAGTTACAGAAGAAAATCTGAAATTAATTTTGGATTTATAAAATTAACGGAGGAGTGTGAAAAATCTTTCTCTTATGTTTCTTTTAGCTGGTTTATTATTTGCACAGAACAAGCAACTTAAAACAGTTGACCACGTCGATATTAATAAGTATGCTGGTCTCTGGTACGAAATTGCAAAAATACAAAATAAATTTCAGGATGATTGTATTAAAGGAACAACTGCACTTTACACAATAACTGAAGATGGCAAAATAAAAGTGGTAAACTCCTGTATCGATAAAGAGGGTGAATTAGATAAAGTTGAAGGTGTGGCAAGAATTGTCGATAAAAAAACGAATTCTAAACTTGAAGTAAGTTTTTTCAGCATTTTGGGTTGGCGACCTGTGTGGGGCGATTATTGGATTATCGGACTGGATAAGGATTACAAATGGGCAATAGTGGGAACACCTTCTCGAAAATATGGATGGATTTTAAGTCGTACCCCTGAATTAGAAAATAAAGTCATGGAACAAATTTTTTCAATTTTGAAACAAAACGGTTACAATCCCAATGACTTCATATTCAGCAATAAATAGATAACAAAAAAATTGGCTGGTTGTCAGAATTAAAGGAATAAAATTATGAATATATCAACCGCCTTTTAGCTTAGAGTTGTTTGTTAATCATCCATTTTCTTTGACTAATAAAATATAAGCTCGTCATTTTATTCGAGTTGGTGTTTCTGATAGTTATTCAAATCGATTTGCTACTCGAACTTGAACTCCTTTGGTGTACCAATTGATTTTAACAAATAAGCTATACGAGCAGTGTTCTCGACAAGTTCTGCATTGTTTAGCAGTTCGTCGAGATCTTTGCCAACGACGAATACACCGTGATTTTCCATGAATACTACTTTTATAACTTCGTCTTTATATAAATTGGTAATTTCATCGATAAGCTCGTTTGATCCTACTGGATAGTATTTAACGATACCGCTCTTTGCGAGTAGCTTAACGGATTGCTGAGTTACTGGAGGCACTTTCATACCAGCGGTTGCCCATGCAGTTGAATAAGGAGCGTGCATATGAAGAATTGCACCCACATCTTTTCTAATTTTGTAGATGTTACCGTGAATAGGAGCTTCGTGCGAAGGAGTCCTTCCTTCAATCACATCATTGTCAAATGTCATAGTCGTAATTTTGTCGTAGTCGAGGTACCCGAGCGAATATCCAGTTGATTTAACAATAAACTTATTTGTGCCGGGAATCTTTACACTGATATCCCCTCCAGAGCCCCAGAAAAGCTGACGGTCGTAACATCTTCTGGCAGTTTCAATCAGTTTATCCTTATATTCCTTGTATTCAATGTTCGGTTGTGTAGCACATCCGAAAATTAATATTAGAAAAAGGGTAACTATTTTTTTCATCAGAAACCTCTTTTTATTGACACTAAATTTAATAAATTTATAAAATTCTCTTACCTGAATTGAATTGCACTACTCTGTTCGAATATTTTTATATTTACACCTCGTAAAATTTATAGAAACTTTTACATACAAGTTTTGTTAAACCGTACGATTTTAAAAAATATTGAGGTGGCAAATTGGACATTTCGGCATTAAACGAAAAAATCAGACGTGAAAGCGAGTTCATTGACATTCTGTTTAATGAGATCGGCAAAGTTATTGTCGGTCAAAAATATATGCTCGAACGGCTGGTTATTGGATTATTGAGCAACGGGCATGTGCTCTTAGAAGGAGTTCCAGGCCTGGCAAAAACTCTTGCCATAAAAACTCTTGCATCGTCAATGAAAGCAAAGTTTCAAAGAATTCAGTTCACACCGGATTTATTACCTGCAGATTTAGTCGGTACGTTAATTTATAATCAAAAGGATGGCAACTTTGCAATTAAAAAAGGACCTGTATTTGCGAATTTTATACTTGCAGACGAAATTAATAGAGCGCCTGCTAAAGTTCAAAGTGCATTGCTTGAAGCCATGCAGGAACGACAGGTGACAATCGGTGATACGACGTTCAAACTTGACGAGCCATTTCTCGTTCTGGCCACTCAGAACCCGATTGAACAGGAAGGAACATATCCTTTGCCCGAAGCACAGGTCGACCGTTTCATGCTGAAAGTTAAAATTACATATCCTTCCAGAGAGGAAGAACTAAAGATAATGAAACTAAATTCGTCTAATAATTTACCCGAAGTTAAACAGGTCATAAATCCTGACGACATTCTGCGTGCGAGAAATCTTGTACACGAAGTTTATATGGATGAGAAAGTTGAAAAATATATACTCGATATTGTGTTTGCTACAAGAAATCCAAAAGATTACGGTCTGGACGAACTCACCGACCTTATTAGTTACGGCGCTTCTCCAAGAGCTTCTATTAATCTCGCGCTGGGCGCAAGAGCCATGGCCTTTATTAGAAGAAGAGGATATGTAATTCCCGAAGACGTCCGTTCTATTTGCTACGACGTTCTGAGGCACAGAATTGCAGTAACTTACGAAGCTGAAGCCGAAGAAATTACTTCCGAAAAAATTATTCAGACAATACTTAATAGAGTGGAAGTGCCTTAATATTCAGATTGAAGATGACTACCAAAGATATACTCAAACAAGTAAGACATATCGAAATACGTACAAGAGGACTTGTCAATGAATTGTTCTCAGGCGAGTACCATTCGGTATTTAAAGGGCGTGGAATGGAATTTGCCGAAGTGCGTGAATATCAAGTGGGCGACGATATCAGGAATATCGATTGGAACGTGACGGCACGTTTTGGACATCCCTACATAAAAGTCTTTGAAGAAGAACGCGAACTGACTGTTATTCTAATGGTAGATATGAGTGGCTCGTTACTTTTCGGAAGTAATGAAAAAAACAAACAAAGATTAGCTGCCGAATTGAGTGCCATACTTGCATTCTCAGCCCTGAAAAACAACGACAAAGTTGGATTGATTTTATTTACAGATCGAATTGAAAAATTCATTCCTCCTAAGAAAGGGAAGACTCATTCGTTTCGATTAATCAGGGAAGTGCTTTCCTTCGAACCTCGCGGAAATGAAACCAATATCAAACAGGCTCTCGAATACCTCAATCATGCAATTAAAAAAAGAGCAATTGTTTTTTTGATATCAGACTTTCTGGATGAGGGCTATGATAAGGTTCTCCGAATAGTTGGAAAAAAGCATGACCTTGTAGGAATTGTTCTTAACGACAGAAGAGAAAAAGAACTTTATGGATTCGGACTTATTAAGTTTCACGACCCCGAAACTGGTGAAATAAGATATGTTGATACTAACAGCAGGAACTTCGAAGTAAATTATTCAGAAACAATCAGAAGATTGAAAGAATACAGGAAATCGATTTTTGTTTCCGGAAGGATCGATTCCATAGAAATAGATACAAGCCAGGCCTATGTTAAGCCGCTGGTAGAATTTTTTAAGATGCGAGAAAGAAGATGGTAAAATACGGTTATTCAAATATTTTTCTTTTTTTGTTCTTAATTTCACAGTTAATTAATGCGCAACAGGTTTTGCTTAGAGCAACAACTGATACATCCGATTATAAAATTGGCGACTATATAAAATATCAACTCGAAATTGTTCACTCGCCAGATATAAAAATTTTACTGCCTTCAATAAAAGATTCTTTGAAGAATCTTGAATTTATTGATACGCTCAGTACGGAGATTAAACGAGTTGACAATAGAATAATCGAAAAGCACAGCTATCTTTTTTCTTACTACGATTCAGCCCGGGTAACCATTCCATCGTTCTACATTAAATATGTTGCTGGTAACGACACCGGTTTTGCCGCAGTCGAGGGTTTGACGATTAATGTACATACATTAAAAACCGACCCTGAAAAAGATATCCAGGATGTAAAAGCTCCTGTTACGATACCACTCAACTGGATAGCAATTTTATTGATAATCATTGGCATCTTAATTTTACTTATGCTCATTTATGTTGGCTATCGTTACTGGAAAAAGAAGAAGAGTATGACTGAGGAAGAAGCGGTTATCAAGATACCACCGCATGAGAAAGCGCTGGCTTCGCTTAAAGAGCTTGAAGGAAAGAAGTTGTGGCAACAAGGATTTATAAAAGAGTATCACAGCGAAATAACTGAAATTATCAGGAGATATTTCGAGGAGAGATTTGGATTCAATGCACTGGAGCAAACATCTGCCGAAATTATTGACGAACTAAAAAAGAGCAAAGACGGAAGAAACATAATCGATACGGCAGAAAAATTCTTTAGTAATGCTGATATGGTTAAGTTTGCTAAATTCGAACCACTCCCAGAAGTGAATGAAGAAATGATGAGACAAGCCTACGAGATTGTCGAAGAAACTGTATTCATACCTAAAAACGAAGTAGAGGCTGCGGCAAATGTTTAAGGATATCGAATTCGCAAATCAATGGGTCTTATATTTACTGCTATTGCTGCCTTTGCTTTTTTATTTCTACTGGAAAAAACGCAATAAATATTCTCCTTCGCTTCTCTTTTCGTCATTGAAACTTTTGGACGATGTACCAAAGAGTCTCAGGGAAAAATTAGTCCATTTGCCTCAAGCATTGAGACTCGTCGGGATTGCATTTCTCATAGTTGCATTGGCGCGGCCTCAAACCTTCTCGAGTGGAGAAAATATTTATACAGAAGGGATCGATATCGCAATAGTGCTTGACGTCTCGGGTAGTATGCTGGCAGAAGATTTCAAACCAAATCGTCTCGAAGCTGCAAAAGATGTTATCGGTGATTTTATTGCAGGAAGGACAAACGACAGAATCGGACTCGTTATATTCGCAGGAGAAAGTTTTACTCAATGTCCGCTAACAATCGATTATAATGTGTTACGGAATCTACTATCTGAAATTAAAAGCGGTATGATACTGGATGGCACAGCGATCGGTAACGCAATTGCTAACGGGGTTAACAGGCTCAAAGACAGCAATGCAAAAAGTAAAGTGATGATATTATTGACCGACGGGGTTAATAATGCTGGAGAAATTGACCCGATTACAGCTGCGCAAATTGCCCAGAAATTCGGCATCAGGATCTATACTGTTGGAGTTGGATCGCTTGGCGAAGCTCCTTATCCTTTTCAAACGCCCTTCGGCATCCGACGTCAGATGGTGCCGGTGGAAATCGACGAAAATTTGCTAAAACAGATTTCAGAAATTACGGGCGGTAAATATTTCCGTGCAACAAACAACCGTAAACTTGCCGAAATTTATGACGAGATCGATAAACTCGAAAAAACTAAAGTAGAAGTTACTTCTTATCGCCATGCTAAAGAATTGTATTTTCCATGGGCATTCGGCGGATTGTTATTTCTGTTGCTTGAATTTTCAATAGCAAAATTTTATTTAAGAAAACTGCCTTGAGTATGATACGCTTTGAACATATTGAATTTTTATACGGATTGTTCTTGATACCGCTACTGGCATTTTTATATTTTTATTTCCATAAAAAACAGATTCATCTTATCAAGCAATTTGCCAACTCACCTTTGTACCCAATCTTAATGCCAGCATCAAGCAGCGCTAAAAAACATCTTAAGTTTGTTCTCTTCCTTGTGGCTCTTTTTTCCCTTATGATTGCACTGGCTAATCCGCAAGTGGGTACAAAGGTCGAAGAAGTCAAACAGGTCGGTTTTGATGTTTATATATTGCTCGACGTATCGAAAAGTATGCAGGCGGAAGATATAAAACCGAATCGTCTTGAAAAAGCCAAATACGAAATATCGAAATTAATTAGAAGACTTCAGGGCGATCGGTTGGGCTTGATTGTTTTTGCCGGCAGGGCTTACATTCAATTCCCACTTACGACGGATTACAATGCTGCAAATTTGTTTTTGAATGCTGTCGATATCAACTCGGTTCCACAGCAGGGAACAGCAATTGCTGCTGCTATCGATCTGGCATTAAATTCATTTAAATACGACGACCCAACTCAGAAAGCAATAATTTTAATAACCGACGGCGAAGACCACGAAGGTGATATCGACGCTTCGATCGAAAAAGCTAATGACAAAAACGTGGTAATATATTCCATAGGACTCGGTTCTGTATCGGGAGTGCCGATCCCGGTTTATAATCAAGACGGAATTCAGGTTGGTTATAAAAAAGATCCTAACGGCGAAATTGTATTAACACGACTCAATGAAGAAATTCTAAAAAAAATTGCCAGTGAAACAGGGGGAAAGTACTATCACGGTACCAATACAGAAGATGAACTGGAAGCAATTTTCAATGATCTCGCAAAAATTGAAGAGACGGAATACGGTGCCAAAAGAATTACTGATTATGAAGATCGATTTTATTATTTTCTTGTGCCCGCCATTATTTTATTGCTGATCGATTTCTTTGTTTCTTACAATAAGAGTTCTCTTGTTACAAAAATTGTAAATTTGAGAGAGGCATCGGAATGAAGAAAATTATCTCATGGCTGATTATTATTTTACTTAACGGAATTGTAGCCGGTCAAAGCATAAGAGATTTAATTAACGAAGGCGCCGAACTTTATAAAGAACAGAAATATACCGAAGCCGAAGTGAATTTTAAGAAAAGTCTCGAAAAAAAGAATGATTTGTTCGAAGGTCATTTCAATCTGGGTGATGCATACTATAAACAGGGCAGATACAGCGAAGCGATTCAATCATTCAAAAATGCCCTCTCGTTTACGGACGATAAGTTGATGAAGGCAAAGATATTTCACAATATTGGCAACTCGTTATTGAAATCCGAAAAATATAATGAAAGCATCGAAGCTTATAAGAATGCTCTTAAACTTAATCCTGACGACCTTGAAACAAAGTATAATCTTTCTTACGCTTTAAATAAATTAAAACAGCAACAAAATCAGAACCAGAATCAAAATAAGAATCAGAATAAGGATCAGAACAAAGATCAAAATCAAGACCAGAATAAAAACCAGGATAAAAATCAGAACAATAAAAACAATCAGGACAATCAGAAGGATAAAAAAGATCAACAGAATCAGAAACAACAACAGCAGCAACAGAGAAATCAGATTTCAAAAGAAGAGGCCCAGAGGATTCTTGAAGCCATGAAAGACAATGAAAAAGAATTGCAGAAAAAATTACGTAAAATGGAAGGTAAACCTGTAAAGACAGAAAAGGATTGGTAATTCAATACCAGGTGGTATATGGAAAAAGGAAGAATAAAGTTTGTAGTCTTAATTTTAATCTGGATCGGTGCACTGATTAATATTGCGGCGCAAAGTTTCAGTGCAAGTGTTGACAGAACAACCGTATCGCAATACGAGCAATTTCAGGTCTATTTTATATTCGAAGGCGAATCGATCCATAATTTGACTAATTTCAGACCGCCATCTTTTGAGGGTTTTAGAGTTCTCAGCGGTCCAAACCAATCTACAAGCATGCAAATCATAAACGGCAAGGTCTCTGCATCTCTGACTTATTCTTACATACTCCAGCCTTCCAATATTGGAAAGTTTACTATCGGTATTGCACAAATCAATTTCGAAGGGAAGACTTACAAAACGGAACCGATAACTATAAATGTAGTTAAAGGTTCTCCACAGAATAATAAAACATCAACAGGAGGAATTTCGGAAGAAGAGTTAGCCAAAAGTGTTTTTATATTAGCCATACCAAGTAAAACCCGTGCATACGTAGGAGAGCAAGTAACTGTAACCTATAAGCTTTATACAAAAGTAAATATAGCCTCGCCTCAAATAACCAAATTACCTCAGTATCAGGGATTCTGGGCTGAAGAAATTGAACCGAGACAGACCATCAATTTTACGATAGGAACTTACAAAGGTGAAAGATACCGCGTAGCTGAAATTAAAAAAGTTGCATTGTTCCCAACAAGAGCGGGAACTCTAAGTGTTACGCCTTTTGAATTGAATGTCCCAATTATTATCAGACGCAAACGAACAGGTAACGATATCTTTGACGAGTTTTTTAACGATTCCTTCTTTGGTAGAACTGAAACAATAGAATACACAGCTCGTTCGAATACATTGAAAATAAATGTAATGCCATTGCCATCGGAAAACGTTCCGCCGTCGTTTGACGGTGCGGTCGGTAATTTTACTTTTAAAACAGAAATCGACAAAAAGGAAGCTTACACAAATGAAAGCATTACGTTGAGATATACGATTTCCGGAACAGGCAATATAAAACTATTGACTGTACCTGAGCCTCCTTTGCCGGCAGGGGTCGAAAAATATGATCCGAAAGTCTATGAAAACATCAATCGCAGTTCCGTTATATCAGGCCAGAAGATTGCCGAATATCTAATTGTTCCAAGAACTGCTGGTAAAAAAGTTATCCCTTCAATTGAATTTTCTTATTTCAATCCTTCAACGCAAAAATATGTGACAATAAAATCAACCGAATACGAAATTACCATATTAAAGGGTATGGGCGAATACGAATCTGAAACTGCGGGATTTTCTAAAGAAGATATTAAACTACTGAGCGAAGATATAAGATATATCAAAACTTCAGATTTGAGTTTAATGAAAAAAGAAAATGAAAGATTAATAAAACCATGGTTCTGGATTACTCTCATTTTTTCACCTCTGATTCTAACAATATTGATTTTTGTCAACAGGAGGAAGAATAGGATTCAAAGTGATGTTCGTTTGCTCAAGTACAGAAAAGCTGAACAAGCCGCTAAGAAAAGATTGAAATTGGCAAGAAAAGCTCTCGATGGAAACGACATCGAGAAATTCTATTCTGAATTGTCCTCAGCCCTTTTCGGATATCTCGAGGATAAATTGGGCATCGATAAATCCGAATTTACAATTGAACTGGCTCTGAATAAATTAGCGGTATATAATGTGCCCGCAGATTTATTGGACAAAATCAAAGACATTGCTGAAAAATGTGAATATGTTAGATTTGCTCCAAAATCTGAAACTGTAATTTCTGCCAATGAATTTTATGATAACGCAGTTAAAACAATAGTAGAAATCGATTCATATCTGGAGAAGAAAAAATGATACTGCGATTAACAGTCTTTTTAATGCTGGTTCTGAGTTTGAATTTGAATGCTCAGTCTGCAGAAGAGTTATTTAAACAAGCCAATGAATATTATCGACAGCAGAATTACGACAGGTCAATCGAGATTTATAATGAAATATTAAACGCTGGTTATGAAAGCCCCGAGCTTTATTACAACCTTGGCAATGCATATTTCAAGTCAGGTAAAATTGGTTACGCTATACTTTATTATGAAAAGGGACTTAAACTTAAACCGGGCGACGAGGATCTCGAATATAATCTTCGCATAGCCAGAGCAAGAACGGTCGATAAGGTGGAAGAAGTACCGCGCATTTTCCTGGTTGAATGGTGGGATGCAATTGTCACTTCACTTTCGCTCGATGGATGGGCAGCCGTTGTAATTGTAGTTTATCTTATTTTTATTGCAAGTTTAGGTGGATACTTCCTATCGAAAAAAATTAAGATCCAGAAAATCTCTTTCTTTTCGGCTTCATTTGCCCTCCCGATTCTGATAGTTTTGTCGTTAATTCTTTATACAAGGTACAACAGGGAAGTATCGATGCATTACGGAATTTTAGTCGAAAATGTTTACAGCGTTAAAGTTGCTCCCGACGATAATAGTAACGATGCATTTGTAGTGCACGAAGGATTAAAAATGGAACTTATCGATAAAGTAGGTGAATGGGTGAAAATTAAACTACCAGACGGAAAAGTAGGATGGGTTGAAAGGAATGTTGTCAGACAAATATGAAGACAGGTCTAAAGAATATAGCCGGATTAAAATTCTTCTCTCTATTTCTAAAACTGCTCTGTCATTCATCATACTCATTGTATTTATAGCCACAGGGTGGAGCACTCGCCTTGAACAATTTGTTATTTCTTTGAGTAGCAATGCATACATAGCTTTGATTTTATTTGTATCCATTGCCCTGATAATTTTATCCGTGATTCTTTTACCCATCGATTTTTATGAGGAATATTTACTTGAGCATAAATACAATTTATCGAATCAAAATATTTTTGGATGGATTATAGATAAACTCAAAGGTGCTCTGGTAAGCGGCGTTATCGGGTTGCCGCTTGTTTTGATTTTTTACTGGATACTCCAAAAGTTTGGAGATTTATGGTGGTTGCCATTCGGCGTTGTAACTTTTTTGTTTTCGGTGTTGCTTGCCAGAATAGCACCTTTCGTATTGATACCGCTTTTTTATCAAATTACACCAATCGAAAATGATTTAATAAAAGATAGAATCAAAGAGCTGATTAAGAATGCGGGGCTTCAAGTTGAATCTGTTATGAAATTCAATATGAGCAAGAATACCAGAAAAGCGAATGCCGCATTTACCGGACTGGGTAAAGCCAAAAGAATTTTATTGGCAGATACACTACTCGAGAATTATTCTCCTCAGCAGATAATAACTATAATTGCCCACGAACTCGGTCATTATAAGAAAAAACATTTAATAAAAAATATTTTTATCGGAGCTGTATTCAGTTTTACGAGCTTTTATTTAACTGCGGGATTTTATGCGAAAGCTGTAGAGTGGTTCGGTTTTGACAATATTTACCGGCTTGCCGCACTTCCCTTGTTATTGATATGTATGGGATTGATCTTGATAGTATTCACTCCAGCTATGAACTTTATATCGCGAAAATATGAACATGAAGCGGACGAATTTGCAGTCAAAATAACGGGTGGAAAAGAGGAATTTATAAGTACGCTCATTTCTCTGTCTGAACAAAATCTCGTCGATAAAGAACCACACCCGTTGATCGAGTGGTTCTTCTACAGCCATCCTTCGTTGAAAAAAAGAATTGGCTATATAGAAAAATTATAGCAACTTTGTAGTTGAATTTTATGAATCAACAAATGTGTAAATAGCTTTTGGCTGTCTACAAAAGCAATAGAAATATGAGTATAATAAATAAAAAGCCAATTCTTTTTACCAATCTGATTATATTTGAATTGCATAAAATGAATTTATGGATTTGATAAAACAGATAGCAAAATACTCTATAATTTTAGCATTTGTATTGTCGGGCTGCCAGTTTGAGAAAGAGGCTGGAACCGAACCTTTTATTAACGATACAAATGTTCCTCATTCTCCCTCTCCAGAAAACAACAAAACTGGAGTTTCGACCGTTGTTACGTTGAAATGGCAGGCAGACAATGCTATTAGATACGATTTATATTTTGGAGAAACTTATCCGCCGAGTATTATTTATGCAGACAGTCTGAGTGAGCCTTCGTATCTTTTAACGAATCTTAAAGCATCAACTACATATTACTGGCAAGTAACGGCTTATTTCAGTGATGGTTCTAAAATAGCCGGACCGATCTGGAGTTTTACTACTATAGAATCCGGTCAAGCTGCTACTTCTGGCTATGTGATAAAGCTCTATAAAGTTGAAACGTCTGAACCCAGCAACGTTTATGTATTGCTGCAGGTTTTCGACCTTACGGGGAAGGGTGTAACGAATCTTCAATCTTCCGACTTCGAAGTATTTGAGGACGGCGAACCACTTTCACCTTCCGAGTCTAAATTGTCAATAAATAAAAGAGAAGGGATCAATTATAAATTACGAACACTTTTGTTACTGGATAACAGTACAAGTCTGAACAACGACATTGACGAAGTTAGAAACGCCGCTGTGGAATTTATTTCTAATAAATACAATGAGCAGGAATTTTCTATTATGCAATTTTCTGAACAGACAGAAATACTTGCTAATTTTACAAGCGACACCGATTCCCTAATGCGAAGCATTCAGCGATATCAGCCTGGTTATTCGTCGACTGATTTATATGGCGCAGTGATTAAAGGCGCGTCTTTACTCAAAGATGTTTTTACTGCCGATAGCGTTATTCAAAGCTTTATGATTCTTTTTACCGATGGTAGAGATACCCAGGGTTCGCACACTTTAACTGAAGCAGTCAATTCTGTCTATAACAAAATTGTATTTGCAGTTGGACTTGGACCAGAAATTCAACCAGCTGTTTTAAATTCAATTGGAACTGCAGGTTATTATCCGATATCCCATATATCAGAATTGAATTCCAGATTCGAGCAAATAAAATTGGAAGTAGATAAATTTGCAAACAGCTTTTATTTGATTTCGTATAAAAGTCCCAAAAGAGGGGACAGGAATCATACATTGATGGTGAGAATAAAAAACAACCCGTTTAATGGCGAAGGTTCTTTTGTGGTGGGAACATTCAATAGTAAAGGATTCTATTCCAACTAATTAAAGGAGAAAGATTTTATGTCTGTTACGAAAAGGGAAGTCGAATATATTGCTCGACTTGCCCGATTGAGATTTAATGACGAAGAGCTCGAAAGTTATACTGCAGAACTGAATGAGATACTTAATTACATGGAAAAACTGAACGAGTTAAACACAGAAACAGTTGAACCGCTGTCTCATCCGATTGAAAATGTCAATGTGTTCAGGGAGGATAAGCTGGTTGCGTCGATAGACCGTGCCGATGCTCTAAAAAACGCCCCTTCCAGAGACGAAGAGTTCTTTAAAGTTCCCAAAGTCATCAATAAATAAATTGTTCTAATATGATTGTCGGTGTAATTCCCGCTCGTTTCGCTTCAACCAGGCTTATGGGTAAACCTCTTGCAGACATTGGAGGTATGCCGATGATTCAGCATACGTGGATGAATGCAAAGAGGTCGAAACTGGTCGATAAAATAGTAATTGCTGTTGACGACGACAAAGTTTATCGAGTGGTCAAAGATTTCGGAGCCGAAGTATATATGACTCCGAAAGAAGTTAATTCCGGCACCGACAGGATTGCAATCGTAGCAGAACATTTGCCAGAAGCATCAATTTTCGTAAACATTCAGGGCGACGAGCCTTTTATCCAGGGCAAAATGATTGACGAAGCCATTGAACCTTTGCTTTTCGATAAAGACGTGGAAGTCTCCACACTGATTAGAAGAATTTCAACGGTCGAAGAAATGAAATCCCCCTCTGTTGTAAAAGTAGTCTTCGATTATAATAACTTTGCTCTCTATTTTTCGCGCTCGCCAATTCCATACGTAAGGGATGCGAAAACAAATCTCGAACGTGTAGAAACTGGAGAAATGTATAAACACATAGGACTCTACGTCTACAGGAGAGAAACTCTGCTTAAATTTACTTCATGGAAGCAAACTGATCTTGAAAGGATTGAAAAGCTTGAACAACTTAGAATGCTGGAACACGGAGTTAAAATTAAAGTGGTTTTGACCCAATACGACAGCCTTTCTGTTGATACACCTAAGGACCTCGAAATCGCACGCCGATTTTACGAAAGGTACATCAAGTCCCACAGATGACAAATTGTCTTTTCCTTTAAACCATTTTATTTTAGTGATATAAAAATAATGAGGTTATTATGGATCGCAGAATTAGAGTATTGGTAGCCAAAGCAGGGCTCGACGGACACGATAGGGGTGCAAAAGTTGTTGCGGCGGCTTTGAGGGACGCTGGAATGGAAGTAATCTACACGGGGCTAAGACAAACTCCCGAAATGATTGTTGAAGCGGCATTGCAGGAGGACGTGGATGCTATTGGTATCAGTATTCTTTCGGGCGCTCACATGACTATCTTTCCACGAATTCTCGAATTGATGAAAGAAAAAAATCTCAATGATGTCTTACTATTCGGCGGCGGTATCATTCCTGATGAGGACCTAAAAAAACTCAAGGAAATGGGTGTAGGTGAACTTTTTACACCAGGTACTCCAACTAAAGAAATTATCGACTTTTTGAAAAAATGGGTTGAACAGAACAGAAGATGAATATCTCCCCTCGAAGAATAATATACCTCGACTTAATGCGTGCCCTTGCTGTTTTGATGATGGTCGAAGGCCACACAACCGATACTTTCCTCGCAGACCAGTTCCGCAATCCAGATTCATGGTTATACCAACTCTGGTTAATAAAGCGTGGTTTTACAGCACCAATTTTTATGTTTACTTCAGGTGTTGTATTTACTTATCTCCTCAAACTTCAAAATCACCCTTTCTGGGAAAATCTGAGAGTATACAAAGGATTTAAACGTGTTATCACTCTGCTCTTAATCGGCTATCTACTTCGATTCCCCACAGCAACTTTGATCGATTATCAGAGTGTTTCTTTAGAACAGTGGTATATTTTCTTTACTGTAGATGCGCTCCACTTGATTGGTTTCGGCTTGTTATTTATTCTGATCTTTGAATATATCAGCGAAACTTTTAAAATCAACAGCTATATTGTTTTTTTACTAGGAGCACTTTTCTTTTTTATCATCCATCCTTTTACTGAAAATATTCAGTGGACAGCGTATATGCCCGTTCCACTGGCAGCATATTTTTATCATAAAACGGGCTCTCTGTTTCCTCTTTTCCCGTGGACAGGTTATGTCATAAGCGGTGCTCTGCTTGGCAGTTATCTGGCAAAAAATCCTGATGTCTTTACCTCACGCCGCTTCAGCAAAAATTTATTAATAATCGGTATTGTTCTTATAATTGCTGCACACCTCTTTCTTTTCATTAACTATCTGAACGAACTCCAAAAAGATGCTTATTATTTTATTTTGTTGAGATTGGGGGCTGTAATAGTACTGAATAGCATTATGTCGTATATTGCAGTTAAACTTGATAGCATTCCTGATATTGTCAAATGGATTGGAAGGCATACACTCGTTGTTTATGCGGTGCATGTAATAATCCTTTACGGCAGTGCATGGGTACCGGGACTTAATACCATTTTTGCAAAGAGTATGAATCTATATTTGTCTGTTTGCTGTGCAATTGTTATGATTGCTGCGATGATTATTATGGTATGGGGTATAGAAAAGTATAAATTGACATTCAAAAAAGAGGTAGCCCGAAGTTGAAGAAAAGAACCGAGAATCTAAATCCCGCTGCAAATAACGAGGATATTAGAGTTGAACAAACTCTGCGCCCCAGAACTTTTAACGAGTTTACGGGTCAGAGTAAAATTACAGACAATCTGAAAGTATTTATCGGCGCTGCTCTTAAAAGAGGTGATAGTCTGGATCATGTATTGCTTACAGGTCCACCAGGATTAGGCAAAACAACCCTTGCTCATATTATTGCAAATGAAATGGGGGTTAAGATTAAAGTAACTTCAGGTCCCGTTCTTGAAAAACCAGGGGACCTCGCAGGTTTATTGACAAATCTCGAAGAACATTCTGTCCTTTTTATCGACGAAATACATCGTTTGAGTCCAGTTGTCGAAGAATACCTCTATTCTGCAATGGAAGACTTTAAACTCGATATTATGATCGACAGTGGACCAAATGCCAGAACTGTCCAGATTAAGTTGCCAAAGTATACTCTAATTGGAGCAACAACGCGTGCTGGTCTTTTGACGGCTCCTCTGCGAGACCGTTTCGGTATTAAAGCACGGCTCGACTATTACGACAGTTCTCTCATTAAAAAAATAATTAATCGCTCGGCGCGCCTCTTAAACATCGAGATTGATGACCTTGCAGCCGAGGAGATTTCAAAACGTTCAAGAGGAACTCCAAGAATAGCTAACCGATTGCTTCGCAGAACAAGGGACTTTGCCGATTATGAAAATAAAAAATATATCGACGTCGAAATTGCGCGCAAAGCACTCTCTGCACTCGAAGTTGATGAAGATGGTCTCGACGAAATGGACAAAGAAATTATCCTTACAATAATTGAAAAATTCAACGGTGGCCCAGTCGGGTTAAATACAATATCCGTGGCAGTCAACGAAGATGCAGGTACAATTGAAGAAGTCTATGAACCGTTTTTAATTCAACAAGGTTTTATTCAAAGGACTCCACGCGGCAGAGAAGCCACCGAACTGGCATACGCTCGCTTTAATCGTAAACGCGGAATCCATAACAATCAACAATCTCTATTTTAATGATGCTGAAGATTAATAATATAGAAATCGGCGGGGGAAATCGTTTCGTTCTTATTGCCGGTCCATGCGTGATCGAGAACAGAGAAATTACACTGCGCACCGCAGAGGAAATTAAGAAAATTACTTCGAAATTAGGAATTCCATACATTTTCAAATCGAGTTACAAAAAAGCAAATCGCACAAGTCTCAATTCTTTTACAGGATTACCAGAAGATGAAGCGTTTGCAATACTGAAAGAAGTAAAGGATTCTTTAGGTCTTCCAGTTTTAACCGATGTTCATACAGAACCGGAAGTTAAAACTGCAGCTGAGGTTGTAGATATACTCCAGATTCCAGCTTTCCTTTGCAGGCAGACGGAATTATTAATAGCCGCTGGTAAAACAAGTAAAGCCGTCAATGTTAAAAAAGGGCAATTCCTTGCACCAGAAGATATGAAATTCGTTGTGGAAAAAATTGAATCGACTGGCAATAAAAAAATTTTATTGACAGAGAGAGGCACCACATTTGGCTACCATAATTTAATTGTCGATATGAGGAGTCTGGAAATAATGAAAGAGACCGGATATCCGGTAATTATGGATGCAACGCACTCGGTTCAAATTCCGAGTAAAGGAGGAATAAGCGGAGGCCAGCCGAGATTTATAAAAACGCTCGCAAAAGCTGCTGCCGCTGTGGGTATCGATGGACTCTTTCTCGAAGTTCATCCAGATCCTCCAAAAGCTTTGAGCGACTCGGGAAGTCAGCTCCCATTGAATCAACTCGAGGATTTGCTGATTTTGATTAAGAAATTCGACGAGATAGTGAAAAGTGAATATTAATATAAAAGAGAAACTGAACAATATTAAATTATTTGTTTTTGACCTCGACGGCGTGCTTATTCAGAATGAAAACGATGCAGAACTTTTGATTGAATCCGTTGCTGAGTACTCCAAAGAATTTAAAAATCGTAATCTCGCAATTGCCATCATCACTGCCAGACAGAAAGATGAATTAGTTGAAAAACTGAAGGATATAGAAAATTGTTATGTTGTATACGGAAGTATCGATAAAGTATCCTCTGCCAGACTTCTTTTGAAAAAAATGAATATCGATTGTGAAAATACTTTTTATGTGGGGGACGACATACTCGACATACCGTTACTGAATTTGTGTGGACTTTCGGCGGCGCCTCGCACCGCACGCCGGGAAGTAAGAAGAGTGGTCGATTTTATTCTTAATGGTACTAACACAAAAGAAATTTTTAAGGAAATTTTAGACTATCTTGACGTTAAAGATGAACTTTGATACAAAAATCAATACTCTCGAAAAAAAATGGCTTTTTGCCATTCTTCCCGAAAACAAACCTGGTTATAGATCAATCCGAAATAAAATCGAAAATTCTTTTGTTTTAAAAAGAATTGATTTATCAAACGAACAGATTCAAGATTCTTACAAATTAATTCTTGTACCCAAAAATAATAGCGGTAAAAATAATCTGGATATTTATGCAACAACTCCAATTTCGGTGGGAAGAATTAAATATGAAAATGCAGAAGTGTATATTACAATTTCTTCTCTTGAAGATGATGTTTTCGAAATCGAAATTTCTAAGGACGAAAAGCTTAGTCAATACGGCAGGCTCTTGAACATCGAAACATTCGCAAACTGGGTACCCGGTGTGAAAGCTCCTTTCGACAATTCCAGAGTTAGAGAAATTGAAATTGTAAAAAATAAATATCTGCTCGCAATAGCGCCTCAACTCAAAAGAATATGGCTTTATGAATTTGAGACGGGCTTAAATTACTTGATTCCTCTATCAAATTTATTCAATGAAATAATGCGGGCTAAAAAAATCCAATCGCCAAAAATTGTCGGTAATCCAGATTATTTGTTTGAAAATATTGATGAGTTCGAAGATGAAGATTTTATAAGAGGATTGTATTTCTACAACAAATATATTAGAAGGCTTGATATTAAACTTGAGTTAAATGAAATACCAAAAAGTAAAAGTATATTCGATTTATTTTCTTTATTTAAAACAAAAAAGAGGCAATAAGTGTCGGAAGAACAAATTATATCAAAAGGAAAGGAAGTGATAAAGATCGAGGGGGAAGCCGTACTCGGATTGGAAAAAAGTATCGATGATTCATTTGTAAAAGCCGTAAAGATTATTCTTTCATCGAAGGGAAGAGTTGTCTTTACAGGCATGGGAAAGTCGGGATTGATTGCCCGGAAAATAGTAGCCACCATGAATTCTACGGGTACAGCTGCTATCTTTATGCATCCGACCGACGCACTTCATGGCGACCTCGGCATGGTAAGAAAAGACGATGTGGTTATTATGATTTCCAAAAGTGGTAATACCGATGAATTATTGAATCTTATCCCAATGTTCAAAAGAATTGATGTAAAGATAATCGGAATGATTGGAGCCCGCGAATCAAAACTTGGCAGAGAATGCGACGTCTGTTTGAATGTATCTGTCGAGCAGGAAGCCTGTCCGCACGATCTGGTTCCAACGGCTTCGACCACCGCTGCACTGGCAATGGGAGATGCACTCGCCATTGCTCTTCTGGAGATGAGAGGTTTTACACCGGAGGATTTTGCTTTGCTTCACCCTGCAGGCAGCCTGGGCAAAAGACTTTCGCTGCGTATCGAAGAAATAATGATTAAAGGAAAAGACATTCCAATTGTAAATGAAAAGACTTCATTGAAGGACACTATTTACGAAATCACTTCGAAACGACTCGGGACTACGTGCGTGGTGAACGAAAATGGTACATTAACTGGCATAATAACCGACGGCGACTTAAGACGACTTCTCGAAAAAACACTCGACTTGAAAGACCTGAAAGCCGCCGACGTCATGACCAAAAATCCTAAAACTATAAAGCCCGACCTCCTGGCATCGTTTGCTCTGCAAGAAATGGAAAAATACAATATTACTTCTCTAATTGTAATTAACGATTCCAGAATTCCTGTGGGAATAGTACATCTGCACGACCTTGTTAAACTCGGCTTGCAAAGAAGATGAAAAAATTTTTTCTGATACTGTCAGTACTGATAATTACAACATGCTCAGATGAAAATCTGAAACCCGTGATTTCGGATACTCCTGCTGAAAGTGAAATACCCGCTCACGAAAGCTGGAATTCCAGAATTGTATTCAGTAACGACGGGATACTGAAAGCAATTTTATATGCCGACCATCTCCGAAAATACGACGAAAAAAAAATAACTTTACTCGAAGGAGTGAAAATCGATTTTTATGACAAAAATAAAAAAACTACCACCCTCACTTCTCTTCGAGGTAAAGTGGACGACAGAACGATGGATATGTTTGCTTACGACAGTGTGATGGCTGTTAACGATAGCGGTACTGTATTAACTACGAGCGAACTGATGTGGAGAAATTCCGATAAAAAAATTCTAACTGACAAATTTGTATCGATTAGATCGAAGGATGAGATTATTGAGGGTTACGGTTTCCTATCGGACCAGCAAATGAGTAACTACACAATTTTCAGAATTACTTATTCTGCAATCATTAAAAACGGAAATGAACGTTGAAGAAAACAATTTTTATAATGCTGCTCTCTTTTTCTATAATATACGGACAGGGTAATATATTACGTGTAGAAGGCGACAGCCTAATTGGCAAAAGAATTAACGGTGAAACAATACGCGAAGTACACGGCAACGTGGTTATGTATCAGGACAATGTTATTATAAAGTGTGATACTGCCATTCAATACATTACAAAAGAAAGAGCTGAATTGATCGGAAATGTTATAATTCTACAGGATAGCATTGTAATAAAAACAACCCGTGGATTTTATTATGACGACTCAAAAATTAGTTTTTCAAATAACGGAGTATTTTACACAGATGGTCATATAACGTTGACTGCAGATAACGGTTATTATTATTACGACGAAAAAAGAGCATTCTTCTATGGCAATGTCGTTATACACGATTTGGTGACAAAATTAAATGCCGACCGTTTCTATTATTACGATGACGCCGATAAAGCAGTCGCTGCGGGCAACGTAACAGTGATTG
The DNA here is from genome assembly GCF_051488685.1 of Melioribacter sulfuriphilus. Taxonomy (NCBI): domain Bacteria; kingdom Pseudomonadati; phylum Ignavibacteriota; class Ignavibacteria; order Ignavibacteriales; family Melioribacteraceae; genus Melioribacter; species Melioribacter sulfuriphilus. Next base: position 32,626 of record NZ_JBPSEH010000001.1, on the reverse strand, counting down.
ACACATCTTTAATTCTCCAAACAGACAGTTTGATAAATTACAGAAACGAGAATACTACGTTTGCTTTTAATAACGTCATCTTGAAAGATTTGAATAACAGTATGTTGATTAAAGGTAATTATCTGGAAAGTAAAAACGATTACTCGAAAGTAACCGGCAATGCCTTCCTGATGAAGATTGACACACTCGAATCTGGTGAAAAGGATACATTGTTTGTAAAAGCTAAAATTATGGAATCGTATTCGGATTCTACAAATCGACTGATTTGCACCGATTCTGTTAGGATACTTAAAGGAAAATTTGCTTCGGTAAATAACTTTACCATTTATTATAGAGATAAAGATAGAATTTTTACATACAAATTACCGAACGATCAAATGGCGCCTGTAATATGGAATGAAAATACGCAGATTCTTGGGGACACAATCGATATTATAACCGATAATAATAAACTGGAAAGAATGATAATTAAATCGGATTCCGAAACAACGTTAAATGCACTTCTTGTCACGCAGAATATTGACTATCCAAAAAGATACGACCAGATTTCTGGTGCACAATTCGAAATGTTTTTTGAAAGTGGCAAATTGAATAAAACGGTTGTAAGTGGAAATATGCTGAGTATTTATTACCTTTATGAAGAAAATAAACCTAACGGTTTGATAAAATCGAGTTCACAAAGTGCAGTGATTTATTTCATTGATAATAAGGTGGACAAAGTAAAATTATTCGGAAAACCGGCAAGTGAATATTACCCCGAAAATCTTGTGACCGAAAAAGAAATTGACTTTACTTTGCCCGATTTTATACTAATAAAAGATAAACCAGTAAAAGACGAATTCATTAAAAATTGAAAACTACGGTTGGTAATATGAAATTAAGTGGTGAAGGTCTTAAGAAAATTTATAAGAAACGAACTGTCGTAAACGAAGTTTCTATATCGGTTGAACAGGGAGAAGTGGTAGGGCTTTTAGGGCCGAACGGCGCAGGTAAAACCACTACTTTTTATATGATTGTTGGAATGATTAAACCCAATGGCGGAAGAGTGTTCATGGATGGTAACGAGATTACGGAAGAACCGATGTACAAAAGAGCTAAAATGGGCATCGGTTATTTACCACAGGAAGCCTCCGTTTTCAGTAGATTGAGTGTCGAAGACAATATTATGGCAATTCTTCAAATGATAGACATTTCTAAGTCAGAAAGGGAAGAAAGGCTCGAATCCCTTCTCGACGAACTCGGTATAAAACACGTTCGAAAAAGTATGGGATTTCAACTCAGTGGAGGCGAAAGAAGAAGGACAGAAATTGCAAGAGCACTGGCTACAAATCCAAAATTTATCCTGCTCGACGAGCCTTTTGCAGGCGTCGACCCGATTGCCGTGGAAGATATTATGAATATTGTCGCCAACTTGAAACATAAAGGCATCGGCATTTTAATTACAGACCACAACGTACACGAAACGTTGAGCATTGTAGATCGGGCTTACATATTGATTAACGGAAAAATATTTAAGGAAGGAACTGCCCACGAATTAGCTGAAGACGAGGAAGTTCGTAAACTTTATCTTGGTGAAAAATTCAGACTCGATCGCTACTCATAATCCTTCTATAATTATGTATGATGCAAATGTGAGGACTGTTATATAAAGAATTAATAGCAATATTTTTTTTAGTCGCCGTTTCTTAATTAGCTTCTTTTGATAAGTCCACGTGGCTGTTTTATCTCTTTTATAATCCCCTTTGTCGATAGACCAGTTTTGGAATTCCATATTTCACGAAAGTTAAATTTCTTGCCTGAATATTAAGAAATTGTGTTTTACCATTGTATGATATAAATCATAACAAAATATACAAATTTTGAATGGGTATTGAAATGCTGAATTATATATTAAAAAATACATTTTTTTTTGATTTACTTAAGTTATCTACGTTGAGTTCAAAAATATTCACTGGATATAATTTTTCCGATACGATTAGTGCATTTAATTTTAAAAGAGAAATATGAAACACTATAAATTCAATTCCGATTTTATTACAGAAAAAGTATCTTCAATTGAATGAGGCTGATAACCCAGTTCGGTTATGGCCTTGAGAATAATTAATCCCGATTTCAGTGGGCGCGGTGCCGGTTGATTCAAATCTTTTGTTAATATAGGTCGAATCAATTTTTTGTCGAGTTGAAAATAGTCCGCAATTTTCTGTGTGAATTCGTAGCGGGATAGTATTTCTTTCCCGCCTATATTGTAAATTCCTTCTTTCTTGAATTCAATTATTCTGGCTATGGAATCTACCAGGTCGTCCGTAAAAGTTGGATTGTTGTATTGGTCGGTTACAATGCTGATAACCTTGTTTTCTTTCAGAGAGTTAATTACCCATTTAACGAAATCCGGCTTACCTTCTTGAACTGGACCGTAGAGAACGTTTGTCCTCAATATTGTATATCTAACTCCGTTTGCTCTTATCGAATTCTCCGCGGCAAGTTTTGTCCTGCCGTAATAACTAATTGGACAGGGACGGTCGGTCTCGGTATAAGGTCCCTTTTTCCCGTCAAAAATATAATCGGTAGAAATGTGGATAAGATGGGCATCGATTGTCCATGAATAGAATGCCAGATTTTCTACACCCGTTACGTTTATTTTCCACGCCTGTTCGCGTTCTGTTTCAGCTTTGTCAACATTTGTATAAGCGGCGGCGTTTATTACAAAATCGGGAAAAAAATCGAGTATTATTTTCTTTACACTGTTTTTGTCTGTTATGTCGAGGGTTTTATACTGAACTGATTTTATATATGAATTCTTTTCAATCGAGGTACACAAAAGTTCAAATTTATCCAAACGCGATGAAAAGAAACGTGTGAGACGTTGACCTAACATTCCATTCGATCCAACAATCAAGATTCTCGTCTTAATCATAATTTTGCTTTTATAATGTTGTCAATTTTACCAGATACAGATAGAGCGGCAAAATAATTGGCTTTCTTTAGAGAGTAATTCAAATCCTGCGTCGAAAGATATGAATAAAAAAAGACCGACCCAAAGATATCGCCGCAACCAATTTTATTAATCTCATCCACATCTTCAGCTTTGACTTCGACCGTTTCTAATTGCTCGCCCGAAATATAATAAAGTTCTGCTCCTGAATTTCCTTTTGTAATCAGAACAATCTTAACTCCGTGATTTATAATTTCTGCCGCTGCTTCTTTCCTGTCACTGTAGTCATAAATAGTTTTTAACTCGTTCTGGTTGCACTGCAGGATATCGATGCATGATAGCCATTTTTCTATTTCAGGTATTGTTCTAAAGAAGCGCTTGTTGTTTGTATCAACTCCGCGTGCCAATGTATGGACGTCGAAATAAATTAGTCCTTTGTAATTCTTTCTAATTTTTTCAAGTTGTTGGTGATCGATATCGAAACCAGTTATCATATTAATTAGAATGCCGTCGAAACGGTTCCAGTCGATATCGGGTAGAATTAATCTGTCGGATAAATTTTTATAGATTTCTTCCCGCTCTCCTTCTTGTTCGGTAATTAAAAGGACTGAAGGCATATCAGCTAAATTGAAAATAAAATCGGTGCGCAATTTACTGTAGAGAGAATTAAAGAGGTGGAACTTATTTTTATCTACACCCGTAATTAAAAAAACGTTATCCGTTTCGTTAATCTGCGAAAGCATGCCGAGCGCAGAATAATAAATTCCACCTGGCCTTATATATTCTTTCCCGTAATGGGAGATATAGTCGATAATCGAATGTCCTACCAGTGCAATATTCATATCTTGAAAAATTAATATATTGTGAACAGTTTAAATCATGAATTTGTTGTATGGTCAAAAGTTACAAAAAATTATAAGAAAAGTTATGAAAATCGGAATAACATGCTATCCAACTTATGGCGGTAGCGGAGTTGTTGCAACCGAATTAGGACTTGAACTTGCTGCCAGAGGTCATCAGGTTCATTTTATTAGTTATGCAATTCCTCATCGTCTGGATCGTTTTGTCGAAAATATTTTTTTCCACGAAGTAGAAATGGCAAGTTATCCGCTTTTCGAGCACTCGCTTTACGATATATCGCTTACGAGTAAAATGCTTGAAGTTATTGAATATGAAAACCTGGATTTAATGCATGTACATTATGCAATTCCTCATGCGATAAGTGCATATCTGGCAAAGCAAATTAGAAAAAAATTAAACAGCGATATTAAATTTATAACGACATTACATGGTACCGACATAACTTTGATGGGATTGGAACCATCTTTTATGCCGCTCGTTAAATTCAGTATTGAAGAAAGCGACGGCGTAACGGCAGTTTCCCGCTTCCTGAAAGAAAAAACTTTGACGAATTTCAATATCCAGAAAGAGATAGAGGTTATCTATAATTTTATAGATATTAATAAATACAGACCTAAGGAGAACGAAGACTTCAGGAATCATATTGCGCCGAATGGAGAAAAAGTGCTGGTTCACACTTCTAATTTCCGAGCCGTTAAAAGAGTAACCGATACAATCAAAATACTCTATATTGTTAATAAGCAAATTCCAACACGCCTTTTACTTGTAGGCGATGGACCGGAACGTTCGGAATGCGAACGATTAACGAGGGAATTAAATCTCCATAAAGAAGTAATTTTTTTGGGCAAGCAAGATGCACTTCCAGAAATTTTAAATGCAGCTGACATTTTTTTAATGCCTTCTCAGTCCGAAAGTTTTGGTCTTTCTGCTCTTGAGGCAATGGCTTGTGGTTTGCCTGTTGTCAGTTCCTCAGTAGGTGGATTACCCGAATTAATTATTCACAACGAAACCGGATATATTGCAGAAATTGGGGACGTGGAACGAATGGCAAAATATGTTCTCGATTTGCTTACTAACGAAAAGAAGTATAAAACTTTTTCATTGAATTCAAGAAACAGAGCAGTGAAAAATTTTGACAAAGATTTGATTGTGCCGAAGTACATAGACTATTACGAAAAAGTTATGAATTCTTAATCCTTTCGTTTGACTGAACGCTGGCGGTTAATTTCGAAAAGAATTACTCCTGTTGCAACAGATACATTTAATGAGTCAATTTTTCCCTTCATCGGAATTTTAACCAGGAAATCGCATTCTTCTGAAACGAGCCTTCTTATTCCTCTTTCTTCGTTACCTATTATAAGGGCAATTGGAGAAGAATAGTCGACAGTGTCGTAATTTACCGATTTTTCAGAAACGTCAGCTCCAACAATCCAGAATCCTTTCTCCTTGAGATATTTTATTGGCTGCATAAGATTTCCGACTCTGGAAATTTTCAAATGTGATAATGCACCAGCTGAAATTTTTGCTACTGTCTCGTTTACAGGTGCACTGTTGATTGACGTAATTATTACTCCATCAACCCCTGCACATTCGGCTGTTCTCAAAACTGCTCCAAGATTGTGAGTATCCTGCAATGTATCGAGTATTAAAATTAAAGGCTCTTTACTTTTTAAAGAATGATCGATCAGTTCGCGATAATCCAGAAATTTATAGATGCTTTTAATTGCAATTACACCTTGAGTATTTAGATTGCCAGCCAGCTGCTTGAATTTTTTCGAAGAGAGTTGTGTGATTTTAAAATTGTTTTTCTTGGCTGCTGTAAATATTCGATTTATTGCTTCGCCATGCTGACCATAAGCAACGTAAATTACCTCGATGTCTTCCTTTGCATTAATTGCTTCGAGTACGGGCTTCCTGCCGTAAATAATTTCCAATTTAAAGTCCCCGCTTAGTCAGCAAAACTAAAATTATTATTATCCACTTCGAATTTACAGAAGATGCGGTTGTTTTTTTTGGGAGGCATAAATTCTTTTATCAAATTAATTGCCCTGTTGTTGAAATCGACCTGGTATTCAGCGCTGTTGATAGCCCCGTCTTGCTTTGTTAGATTTATATTGATATTACCTTCCAGAAACTCTCTCAATAATTCGCATGATGCAGGACCTACTTCAGGCACGAGGTCCATTCTAGCTTTCAGTCCTGTAATTATTATATAAATGTTGTTCTCTTTTTCTATCAAGTCATAAGTGATTTCGTACGTAAAGTTTGTAAAATATGCGATAGTTTCGATACGTATAACGAGATATTGTTTCTTTACAGTTTTATCGTATCTGAAAAAGAGTTTGCATAAATACTCGAGCTTGTCGGGCTTGGGTGCTGGTATAGCTTTCAGTACCGATTCGGGTTTTTTCTTCCGCGTTTTGGGAATCTTTGGCGGATCGTTTACTTTACGCAGAGGCATATCAACCTCTCTTTATTTTATCGACGACCAAGTCAATATCTTCAAACGAAATGGCAGTTTGTTCGCCGGTCGTCATATTTTTTAATAGAGCCTTTTTATCATTATATTCCTCGCCACCAAAAAAGAGTACGTATGAAGCATTCAATTTGTTTGCTTCTCGCATTTGTGCTTTCAGGCTTCTCGACAGATAATCGCACTCGGCTTTTAATCCTTTCTGTCTCAATCGATTAGTAAGAATAAAAGAATCGTCGTTGAGATTTTTATCGAGCAATGCTACATATACGTCAATTTTATCTTGAGGGATATTAAGGATATTTTCATTTTCGCAAGCCAGTAAAATTCGTTCAATTCCAGCAGCGAATCCAACGCCTGGCAAATCGTCGCCTCCGAGTTGGGCAACCAGACCGTTATAACGACCTCCTCCGCACAGTGCACTTTGCGAGCCGACGCTGCCACTTGCTATTTCGAATGTGGTGTGTGTGTAATAATCCAGCCCCCTTACCAATCTGGGTTCTATTTCATATTTTATTCCAAGTTTAACAAGAGCATTCTTTACTTTATCAAAGTGTTCGAGGCTTTGAGCTCCGAGAAAATCGATAAGAAGGGGTGCATCTTTCATTATCTCGATATCCTGTTCCTCTTTGCTGTCGAAGATTCGCAGGATATTGGTCTCATATCTTCTCTTGCTTTCGTTTGAAAGACGACTGTAGTGATTTTTTAGATAACCCTTTAATTCATTTTTGTAGGATTCTCTTTCTGAAGGAATACCGAGAGTATTGATGATTACGGTTAAATTTTTCAGTCCAATTTGATTTAATATGGAATAGGCAATCACAATCATTTCAGCGTCTAAAAAAGGGTCGTTGCTGCCGATTGCTTCGGCCCCAAATTGATGAAATTGACGCAGCCTGCCTGCTTGAGGTCTTTCCTGCCGGAACATAGGAGAGATATAAAAGAGCTTGTTTAACTGTGATTTTTTATGGAGTGAATGCTCAATCAATGCTCTCACTACAGCGGCTGTCATTTCAGGTTTAAGAGTAATACTGAGTCCGCCTCTGTCTTCGAATGTATACATTTCTTTGCTAACTATGTCGGTCTCTTCTCCAATGCCACGAGCAAAAAGTCGCGTTTCTTCAAAAATCGGTGTCCGAATTTCACTATAATTAAATTTTTCAAAAGTTGTGCGGACGAGATTTTCAATATACCTCCATTTGGGTATATCACCTGGAAGGATATCTTTTGTACCTGTAACGGCTTTAATCATTAAGGAGAAACCTGGTATTAGTTAATTTCGAAATATTGTTTTTCTTCTTCCAGAAAGAGATTATAAATTTCGTCGGCAGTTTTAGCCTTGGAAAGATTTTCTCTGAATTCCTCGTTATTCATCATTCTCGATATCCTGCTGAGGAGTTTGATGTGCGGCCCGACAAGGTTTTCTTTGCCGACGAGTAAAAAGACAAGGTTTACCGGTTGACCGTCGAGAGCCTGAAAATCGATTGGCTCGTCGAGTTTACCAAATGCAGCAATGATATCATTGACGCCGTTTGATTTAGCGTGCGGTATGGCAAAACCTTTACCAACACCTGTCGACATTATTTTTTCACGTTCATGTACGGCTTCACGAACCCCTTCAAGGTCTTTAACCCGTTCGTCATCTCGAAATAAATCTACCAATTCATTAATAACTTCGGCTTTGGTTTTCCCCTTCAACGAAGGTATAATTTTGTCGGGTTGTAAAATATCCGAAATTTTCATCTAATACCCACTTAGTTTTTACTGCTACAAATTTAAGAAACCATTATCCCTTTATCAATCGACCAGATTTTTTTACTACCAATTTTCTTGAAATCGGATAAAAGTAACCTTAATTTATCATTAAAAATAAAATTGGAGTTATAATGGATATTCAAAACAAAACAGTATTAGTTCTGGGGGCATGGGGACTGGTAGGTAACGCCGTTACGCGCAAACTGGTGAGCGAAAAGCCAAAAAGAATTATTGTAACTTCACTCAAAAAAGAAGAAGCGCTTGCACAGGTTGAAAAGCTAAAGAAAGAATTCACCGGATTGCCGGAAGACTATTTTGTTCCGTGGTGGGGAAATATTTTTGTACGGTATGAATTTAAGGATAAAAATCGTCTGGAACTGCTCGAAGATCCCGAATCACGCCGAATTCTTATGTACGATATAATGGAGGAATTGAACGACGAGATACTTGAGGCTTCGGCGGCTTATAAATTAATTATGGAATTCAAACCAGAAATTGTTATCGATTGTGTAAATTCAGCAACGGCAATCGCATACCAGGATATCTATTCGACTTATTACCGGATTAAAAGATTAATGAACGAAGGCTCGGATGCCGAAGTAATGCGAAATGAAATGGAAAAACTCTTCTGCAGCGAATATGTTCCTCAAATTATCCGACACGTACAAATACTTTATAATGCAATGAGCAGGGCAGGCACAAAAATTTATTTTAAGATTGGAACGAGCGGCACAGGGGGAATGGGATTGAATATCCCTTACACACACAGCGAAGAGAAACCGTCACGCGTTCTGCTGAGTAAATCTGCCGTAGCCGGAGCTCATACTCTATTGCTATTTTTAATGGGCAGAACTCCACAAGGACCAATTACAAAAGAAATTAAACCGACTGCCGCCATCGCCTGGAAAAAAATTGAGTTCGGTGAAATTAGAAAAGGAGGAAAACCAATCGAAATTCAGAATGTCGACTTGAATGATGCTGTTAGGTTAGAAGGAAAGTTGCAATTAAAACCCGATATTAAATTCAAGTCAACCGGTGAATCATTAAAATCGGTTTACATAGATACCGGAGAGAATGGCACTTTTTCCAGAGGAGAGTTCGAGGCAATTACAACTCAAGGACAGATGGAATATGTAACTCCAGAAGAAATTGCCGACGACCTGATATACGAAATTAAAGGCGGTAATACTGGTCACGACATAATCAATGCTCTCGACAATGCAACGCTCGAACCAACATACAGAGCCGGATTCTTGCAGCATTCAGCCGTCGAGAAACTCGAAGAACTCGAAAATTTGTACGGCAAAGAAAGTGTTGCATTCGAATTGTTAGGTCCACCGCGCCTTTCAAAATTATTGCATGAAATAAATTTACTGAGACACGTCGCCGGCGAAATGAAAAGAATACCAGAATTTTCTCCAGCTGAACTATCGAACAAAGTTTTCGAGTACATCAAAGAAAACGACAGGTTGAGAAATGAAATAATTTCGATTGGTATTCCAATTCTTCTGCCCGATGGCAAATCCCTGCTACGAGGTAATACGATGAAGATTCCTCCGTTCAGAGGCGAAAATGAATTGAATATTACCGCAGAAAGTATCGATTTGTGGGCACACGACGGCTGGGTCGATTTGAGAGAGAAAAACATGGAAACCTGGATCGAGAGGATTAATGCAATCATTGCAGAAGCCAGTTCAATTCCAGAAGAAGATACCAGTTCAATGCACGTTCGTACCAGGAAATACTGGAACGACTTCGGTAAAATCGATATCGGTAAAGTGGTCGGATGGATCTTCAGTAAAGAAGAAAAAGGCGAACGGATGAAAGCTTAATTTGACAGTCGGGGCTATCAAAAGTATAATGAAATTTGTGCCGATCGCTTAAAGCACGCATTAAGATAGTCCCGACTCTTATCTGATGAAAGGATTTCTTTTTTCTTCGAATAAATTTAATTGCTAACGTAACGTGTCTATTACAGGTCACAATTTTTATTACACTCGTAATAGACTATATATTCTTATCCGCTATACTTTCAAGAATTCAGTTCACTATTATCTTTTATGAATTTCCTCGTTAATAATTTTATATCGGTGCGCTTTGACGTGCCTCTTTTCCATCTCTTTCTTAAAGTCGTATTGCTTAACTACTTTTATATTACGCGGCAAAATTATATGTGTTCAGGGATTGATAACCGGGGGAACCTGACTGGTTCTTATAACAGGCGGCTGATTTTTCTTTCTTATTTTTGTAATTAAATAAGAAAAAAGAATTATAATTATTGCAGTTGCGAATGAGATTGTGAGAATATGAAAAATGATTTCGTCTAGTTCCATAAAATTTTAAAATTTCTTTCCTTTATTATCGCATAAATAGTGCCTTAATTTTAGGGTTATTCATCAAAAAAATGAAGTAATTTAAAGATGCGGTGTCCCATTTAGTGGTGTTTTATCAATATGGTACATAAAATGAAATGCCTGCCATAAACGAGGCAGGCATTGAGGGAAAGAGAAATTTAATTGATTACGGGTTTGCGTCCGATGCTGTAGTATACAAAACCAAGTTCTTTCATTTTTGCTGGGTCGAAAATGTTTCTGCCGTCGAAAATCAATCTGTTTTTCAGCAGCTTTTTCATTTGCTCGAAATCTGGATTTCTGAATTCATTCCATTCTGTAAGGATCAGCAGTGCATCGGCGTCTTTGAGAGCCGAATATTGGTCTTGAGCATATTGAGGTTTATCGCCCAGATAGAAACGCGCGTTTTCCATTGCCGCCGGGTCGTATGCAACCACTTTTGCATTTGCAGCGAGTAATTGATTGATAATTACAATTGAGGGTGCTTCCCGCATATCGTCGGTATTGGGTTTGAAGGAGAGACCCCAGACGGCAAAAGTTTTGCCATCTAAGATACCGTTGAAATGCTCTTTAACTTTTTTTACGAGAATTTCTTTCTGGTTTTTATTTACTTCGTCGACAACTTTCAGAATTTTCATCGGCGAGCCAAATTCTTCGGAAGTTTTAATTAATGCATTTACATCTTTTGGAAAGCAGGATCCGCCGTAACCAATTCCAGGAAAAAGAAAGCGTTTGCCAATACGTGTATCGGATCCCATTGCTTTGCGAACCATTTCCACATTAGCACCGGCTTTTTCGCAGAAATTTGCCAGTTCGTTCATAAATGTAATTCTCATTGCCAGATAAGAATTCGAAGCGTATTTAGTTACCTCTGCACTTTCTGGATCCATTTCAAAAATCGGGTTACCCTGTCGCACAAAGGGCTCGTATAAAGCTCTCATTTTTTCAAAAGCTTTCGGATTCCTTGCACCTATTACTATCCGGTCGGGCTTCATAAAATCATCCACTGCAAATCCTTCCCTCAAAAATTCAGGATTCGAAACCACTTCAAAATTTTCAATGTTGTACTTTTCAAGTATCTTTTTGACAGCTGCTGAAGTGCCAACAGGAACAGTGCTCTTATTGACTATAATCTTAAAATCATTCTTTTGAGAATTCTGTAATATTTTGCCAATTTCTTCAGCAACTCCAAACACATATTTCAAATCTGCCGATCCATCTTCACCTTGTGGAGTTGGCAGGCATAAAAAAATTATTTCAGACTCTTCAACCGCGCGACGCAGGTCGGATGTAAAAGTAAGTCTATTTTTGTCAATATTTCTCTGGAATAAAATTTCGAGGCCGGGTTCATATATCGGTACAATCCGACGGTTTAATTTCTCCAGTTTTTTCTGGTCGTTGTCCACGCAGATAACCGTATTGCCCATTTCGGCAAAACAAGTTCCACTGACCAGTCCCACATAACCGGTTCCAATAACAGCTAATTTCATTAAATGTCCTCCTGCTTAAATAAGAAATCGTGTTCTATTTCGTTAAATTTTTTTGCTTTCAAATCTTTCTCCGAAACAATTGGATTTTCAATGTGCCAGTCGATATTTAAATGCGGATCGTTATACAAAATAGCTCGTTCGTGTTCTTTGCTGTATCGCGCCGTGCATTTGTACATGAAAAATGCTTCGTCCGATAGGACTGAAAAACCATGTGCAAATCCTGGCGGAATCCAGAGTTGCTCTTTTTTAATGTCGTCAAGCACGTAAGAAAAACATTTGCCGTAAGTTGGCGAACCATATCGAATGTCGACTGCCACGTCGAGAACTTTGCCTTTTAAGACCGTGCAGAGTTTCCCCTGAGCAAATTTGCCGACTTGATAATGAAGTCCACGAATTGTATTCTTTACAGATTTTGAAACGTTATCTTGAACGAATTCAAATTTAATTCCGCCGTCTTCGTATTTGAATTTGTTGAACAATTCAAAAAAGAAACCGCGCTCGTCTTCATAAATATCTGGTTTGATGATCAGTAGTCCATCGATATGTACTTTTTCGAAAATCATAATCAGTATTTTGGATTAGAATGCCATTTCCATGCTGTCGAAAGGATTTCATCAATATTTGTTTCTGGTTTCCAGTTCAGAAGTTGTCGTGCCTTTTTATTGTCGGCAACGAGAACTGCAGGATCGCCCGGACGTCGTCCTGTAATTTCGTAATTTATTTTTTTGCCTGTAACTTCTTCGGCTTTATTAATTATTTCAAGAACAGAATTTCCAACGCCTGTACCAAGATTAATAATTTCCGACGAAGTGTTTTCTTTTTCCAGATAAAGAAGCGCTTTTAAATGAGCATCTGCCAGATCCATCACATGAATATAATCCCTGATGCATGTGCCGTCGTGTGTATCGTAGTCGTTTCCGAAAACAAAAACTTTATCGCGTTTGCCCAGAGCGGCTTCGAGAACTATTGGAATTAAATGAGTCTCAGGCGAATGGCTCTCGCCTATCTCTCCTTCGGGGTCGGCGCCTGCAGCATTGAAATATCTTAAACAAACGTGCTTCAAACCGTATCTTAATTCAAAGTCCTTCAGCATCATCTCAATTACAAGTTTGGTGTTTGCGTAAGGATTAATCGGTTTTGCCGGTTCAGACTCCGAAATTGGAACTTTATTTGGATTGCCGTAGATCGAACACGTGGAAGAAAAGACAAACTTTTTCAGATTGTGTTTAACAGCTGCTTTAATCAAATTAAAACTTCCAACAACGTTATTTGTATAGTAAAGTTCCGGATTTTCTACCGATTCACCCACGTATGCAAAAGCAGCAAAGTGAACGATCGCTTCGGGTTTATATTTGTTAATTACTTTTTCTAACTCAACGTAATCGAGCAGGTCGACATTTTCAAAAGGAATTGATTTATCGACAGCTTCACGGTGACCTCTTACGAGACTGTCGAGCACCACAGGTGAATAATTGTTGTTTACGAGGTATTTTACGAAATGAGAACCGATATATCCGGCTCCGCCTGTAACTAATATTTTCACTTTTGATGTACCCTGAAAAAATTTTTTTTGTTGTTTGTAAAAATACAAAATTATATTTTCAACTCTATAATAATTATGATTAGTTCTCTGAACTAATTAATTGAAGAATCAATCAGGGCAAAAAATGGCAAAACTACCCAAGAGATTTGAGCGTTTTTTAAAAGAATATCCCCAAGTAGCAGTGGCTTACGAAAAGCTGGGAGGTGCTGTCCACGAGGCTGGTCCGCTCGATGAAAAGACGAGAATACTAATTAAGCTGGCTCTTTCGGCAGGTGCGATGATGGAAGGCGCAGTCCATGCTCAGGTCAGAAAAGCAGTCAAAGCAAAGATTAAAAATGAGGAAATCAGACATGTGGCGCTTCTGGCAATCCCAACCATCGGTTTCCCGGCTTCGATGGCAGTAATGAGCTGGATCGACGATATTCTCGACAAAAAGAAAGGAAAGAAATAATTGAGATTTATCACCGAAGAATTATTTGATTCAGTCAAGCCAGACGAAGTCAAAATTGATTTAAAAAGAATAACTGCTCTCTGGGCTTTCAGCGAGGCTGCGTTTGGTGGTATTCTACACATCCTTAAAATTCCTTTCACCGGCCTTTTCCTTAGCGTCGCCACTGTCATATATATTTCACTTCTGGCTTATTATTCCGAAGACAAAAAAATCATTTTGAAATCAGCACTCTTAGCTGCTTTAGTTAAAGCTGTTGTCAGTCCTTACAGCCCCTTGAATTCTTACTTTGCAATAACAGTTCAGGCTTTCCTTGGATTTTATCTATATTCTTATATCAAATCGCACAAATTAGCAACTTTTTTATTGGGTGTACTATCTTTGTTCTATTCGGCATTTCAGAAGGTTTTTGTTCTAACTCTATTGTTCGGTTTTACATTATGGGAATCGCTCAACGAATTTGCAGATTATATCGTTCTACAGTTCTATAAGTTCGATACAAGTTCTGGCTTCAGCTTCAGTATGATGATTATTACGTTCTATGTTGGAGTGCATTTGTTTGCTGGAATAATAGTAGGATTAAAGGCTTCTAATATACCCAGGTGGGTAAGGAGTGCCTACGATTATTATAAATCTTATTATGTTTTTCATCTGATTACCTCGGACTATTTTATTAATAAAGAAAAAAAAGGTAAAAAGATTAAAAGATGGTGGCAGCGCCCGTCGGGAATTTTATTTATCATATTTTGTTTGTTTCTGCTGGTATTCTCGTATTATCTGAATAATTATAATCGTTTCTGGGGTGTTGTGTTTATGTTGCTCCGCTCCTTTACAATTTCGTTTATCTGGTTCAGCATAATCTCTCCAATTGTAATCGGAAAATTCAAAAGATTTATCGAAAAGGAAAAATTTGAACATGCCTCCGAAATAAACGAAATAACCGATCTCTTTCCGAGTTTCCGCGCCATTATCAATAACAGCTGGTCGGTCTCCAGAAGATACCTCGGAATACAACGGCTCATATTTTTCTTTTCCCTCTCTTTTTTCTTGCTTCTTACGATGAATGAAGAAAATGTACAGTATAAAAATTATTTCAGGCCCTATTAACTCAGGCAAAACTACGGCTCTTTTTAAATGGACAACCACGCAATCCAATATCGATGGCATTCTCCAGCCGGTTATTGATGGTAAGCGTTTCCTTTTTCACATTAAAAGCAAAACGTTGTTCTCATTAGAAACTACTGAAAGCGAAGATGCCGTAAACGTCGGAAAATATCGTTTCAGTCTGAAAGCTTTCAACTGGGCTAACGAGCGACTGATCGAAGCAGTTAAACAAAATTTCGAAGCCATCGTATTCGACGAGATCGGTAGACTCGAACTTCAAGACTCAGGACTCGCTTCCGCTTTGAAGTTTGCGCTCAATAGTTCTGCTTCGTATCAATTGATTCTTGCCGTTCGAGAAAATTTACTCGACGCTGTAATCGATAAATTCAATATTGAAAATCCATTGATCATCAGAGAGTTTTACGAAAACATTTAATCTATTCGACAATTGAAATTGCATAGTCCGACTTTACCGATAAAAATCTGCATTTTGCCGAATTATAGTTTCAGAACAATTTCGATTTATTAACTTGCGAATGGAATTTATAAATGGAGTAATTAATGCAAAGTCATATGACTACAAGAATTCTAATGGGACTTATCCTAATAGTGCTGGGAACATTGTTATTGCTCGACAATTACGGAGTCCTGATTCTTCCCGAGTTCATTTATTCGTGGGAATATTTGTTTATCCTGTTCGGACTCCTTCTTTTTTTGTTGACGCACAATAAAACAGCAGGACTTATTTTTATAGCCATCGGATTGTTCAAAATAGCACCAGAACTCTGGCCAATCTTACTTATCCTTCTCGGTGTCTATCTACTTTTTCGTCAAAGGGGGAATTCAATCCATCGTTTCGGCGGGAGATATTTCCATCATAAAACTAAAATCGGCGAAAGGAAAGCATCGACGGAAGATGGAATGATCGAAGAAGTCTCAGTCTTCGGCGGTAGCAACAAGAATTATTATATAAATAATTTCAAAGGCGGAAATATCGTATCAATTTTTGGAGGCTCGGAAATTAATCTCTCCAATTGCAATCTTGCCGAAGGCGATAGCACTCTCGAAATTACAATCATCTTCGGAGGTACAACGTTGATTGTACCATCAGACTGGAAGATTGTGATCGACGTACTACCGATTTTTGGCGGCTTTTCTGATTCAAGAAGGAATGTATCAGATTCAAATATTGACGAGGACAAAATTCTTTATATCAAAGGAATTATAATTTTCGGCGGCGGCGAAATTAAAAACTAAGGAGTCGAAATGGACAATTCAAAAATATCAAAAACAAACTGGCTCGGTATTATTCTAATTATCGCAGGAGCTTTGCTTTTAGTTGATAACATCTTTATGCTCGACTTTTCTTTCCGACACATTATTTTTTCATGGCATACAGTTTCATTAATTATCGGCATTGTCATCCATTCGAAATCAAAAAACAGCGTAGCAGGCATAGTCTTTCTTGTTATTGGTATTTTTGGAATTGCAAGCAAAATCCTGCATCCTTTCTTTGTTCTCAGGTTTCGTGATTTCTGGCCGATTATAATAATTATTATTGGACTTCTTATTATTCTCAAAAGAAATGGGCATTCTAATAAACATCATCATTTCGAAGCAGCACATACGGAAGAGAGTTCTAAAGGTTTTGATTATACTGAGAATGCGGATTATATAAACGAAGAATGCGTTCTGACAAGCTCCACTAAATTAATACAATCGAATAATTTCAGCGGTGGAAAAATTAATGTCATACTTGGAAGCGCTCAACTTAACTTCGACAATTCCAGACTCGCAGAGGGAGAGATTGTACTCAATATCAGTTGTGTTATGGGAGGATGTACACTCTTTGTACCAAAAAACTGGAAGGTGATCTCAAATCTAACCTCAATCTTCGGTGGATTTGACGATAAACGTTACTTTATTCCTGATTCAGAAGAAATGCAGGAAGGATTATTAATTCTGAAAGGCTCGGTTGTTTTCGGTGGCTGCGAAGTTTATTATTCCTGACGAAAAATAATATGATTAATCCTTTTATCAAAAATAGAAAACTTCTCTTAATCTATTTTCTGTTGTGGGTGTTTATTGCTGTGGCACATTCGTTAATTCTTACTTTTATTGTGGACGTCTCTTTCGGTTACTCGATTATCGACAGTATCATTTTTAATGGGCTTTATTGTTTTCTGGGACTTAGCTTCTGGTATATGGTAAATTTCAATTCACTCGATAATTATTCTGCGTTTAAGATTATTCTAAATCATATTGCATCTGCATTTATCATTACAACTTTCTGGCTTGGTATTTCTTATTTTATTCTATCGAATATTATTGAAGATAAAAAATATTTGTCGATACTCAACAGTAGCCTTGTATGGCGTTCAATTGCGGGAATTATGTTTTACATTATTATTATCGCTATTGATTACGTTCTTATTTATTACAATAACTTTCACGATAAATTATTGAAGGAAGCCGAGCTGAAAACTTTACTCAAAGAGACGGAATTGAGGTCGTTGAAATATCAAATTAATCCACACTTTATTTTTAACAGTCTCAATTCCATCAGCTCTTTGACACTGAGCAATCCAGCAAAAGCCAGAGAGATGACGATTAAACTTTCGACTTTTTTAAGAAGTACTTTATCCCGCAACGAAAATCAAACCAATCCTTTGAAAGAAGAGCTCGAAAATTCGCGACTCTATCTCGACATCGAAAAAGTCAGGTTCGGAGACAAATTCGACTACGTCGAAGAATGCGACGACGAATGTGGCAAGGTGGAAGTGCCCGCCATGCTGCTACAGCCTCTCTTTGAGAATGCAATTAAGCACGGCGTTTACGAAAGCGTCGAAAAAGTAACGATTAAATTAAAATGCAAAAAAGGCAATGGATTCATTCAAATAACTATGGAAAATAATTACGACCCTGAAGCCGTGCCCCGAAAAGGCGAAGGCATCGGCTTGAAGAATATTAAAAACAGGCTCAAATTATTTTACAACAACGAAAATCTTATCACTATCGATAAAGACAAAGGACTATTCAGGGTTGATATTTACATACCGGAGTATTTATGAAAAAGATAAAAGCGTTGATAGTCGACGACGAAAAATTAGCACGCGATATTGTGGCTGAGTATTTGTCCGATTACGAAGAATTTGAAATTGTAGGTGAATGCTCAAATGGTTTTGAAGCAATAAAGATGTTAAATGAAGTAAAGCCCGATTTAATTTTTATCGATATACAGATGCCAAAGATAACAGGTTTCGAAATGCTCGAATTGATCGACGAGCCACCCGCAATAATTTTTACTACTGCATTCGATCAATATGCCATCAAAGCATTTGAAGTTAATGCAGTCGATTATTTGTTGAAACCATTTTCAAAAGAGCGATTCAAAGCAGCTCTCGAAAAAGCAAAAATGTACATCGGGAATAAGTCGGAACTACTGAATAAACTAAACAAATTGAAAGAAGCAGATAAAGAAAAAGGCGAATGGCTCGAACGTGTGGTTTTAAAGCACAACAGCAAGATTTTAATCATTCCTGCCAATGAAATAATTTATATTGAAGCGCAGGACGATTACGTAATGTTGCACACTGAAAGGGGAAAATTCCTGAAACAAAAGACAATGAGATGGTTCGAAAAGAATTTAAATTCCGATAACTTTTTGCGCTTGCACCGCTCTTTTATTGCTCGCCTCGATGCAATTGTGCAGCTGGAACCTTACGAAAAAGAATCCTACAAAGCGATTTTGAAAAATGGGGATAAAATCTCTGTAAGCAAATCTGGATACCAGCGACTGAAGAAGTTGATGAACAGATAAAAAATTGACCTTTGAAAAGGGAGTCGTTATATTTGAAGAAAAATTAGGGACGCAAATGGATTTCGATAAGGACCTTCAGTCGATTCAAATGGCTCGCAATTTAGCCGCAAAGGCAAAAGAGGCTCAGCTTGAATTCAAACATTTTACTCAAAAGCAAGTCGATAAAATTGTTGAAGCTATGTGCGAGGCAGGGTTCAGAGAAGCTGAAAGACTGGCTCGACTTGCTCACGAGGAGACCGGGTTTGGTAAAGTTTCAGATAAGATTATTAAAAATCAATTTGCCACGCGGGATGTCTATAATTCGATTAAAGATCTCAAGACTGTTGGCATAATCGAAGTCAGGAATAACGGCAAAGTAGTAAAAATTGCCGAGCCGATGGGAGTAGTTGCTGCTCTTATTCCATCCACAAATCCAACATCGACAGCATTGTTCAAAGCAATAATTTCTTTAAAATGCAGGAATGGAATTGTTGCCAGTCCGCATCCCAAAGCAGTTAAGTCGACAGCAGAAGCTTTGAATATACTTTCTGAAGCAGCCGAAAAGGCGGGCGCTCCAGCTGGCTTAATCCAGACTTTAACAATTCCTACTCTCGAAGGCACAAAAGCATTGATGCACGATCCAAACATTGCGGTCATACTGGCTACGGGTAGCACTCCAATGGTACGCGCCGCATACAGCGCCGGCAAACCTGCATACGGAGTTGGACCAGGTAACGTGCCTGCTTTTATTGAAAGAACTGCAGACATTAAAAAAGCAGTGGCAGATATCGTCTATGGCACCACATTCGACAATGGAGTCTTGTGTTCTTCCGAACAGGCAATGATTGTAGATCGTCCGATAAAAGAAAAAGTAATTGAAGAAGCCAGAAAGCTCGGTTGCTATTTCCTCAATGCCGAAGAAAAAAAACTTCTCGAAGAAAAAGTTGCCAAAGGTGCCAAACTCAATTCCGATATTGTCGGTAAGTCAGCTACCTGGATTGCTTCCTATGCAGGATTTGAGGTGCCTTCCAGCACTACGGTACTGATAGCTGAATGTAACAAAGTTGGAAAAGAAGAACCCCTTTCGATCGAAAAACTATCGCCCATCCTGGCTTTCTACACAGTTGACGGCTGGCTCGAAGGTTGCCACCGTTCAATTGAACTGCTCCAGTTTGGAGGACTTGGCCATACGATGGCTATCCATTCAAACGATAGAGATATAATTTTAAAATTTGCGCTGGAAAAACCGGCATTTCGTATTGTTGTTAACACACCATCTTCTGTTGGCGCTGTGGGCTATACAACGGGATTAATTCCATCAATGACTTTAGGCCCCGGAACCTGGGGAGGTTCAATTATATCGGAAAACGTTACGGCTTCTCATCTGATGAATATTAAAACTCTGGCTTTTGAGACCAATCCAATTAATAAAGGCAATGTTATTAATTCGCTGGACGGAAACAGTTTCACAAAAACTGAAACCGTCTCATCCAGCTTTACAAATATTATAGAAGAAAGATTAAGAGCACGTGCAGGCAATCCACCTGTCGGTTCTTTCAATACTTCTAAAAAGGAAACTAACAAACAATTCGGCAGCGGCATAAGCGAGGAAGAGATCAATAAAATTATTGCAGAATTTAAGAAATTTTGAATTTAGAATGTGATTTTTAACATTAAAGTATTATCTTGACCTGCCGATTTTAATCAATTCCGTACCTCACCACTCAACGGAGGTAATTTATGCTGACTATGCTTGTCAACCCCGAAATCAAAGAATTAATTAAAACCAGAAAATTCTCTGAACTCAAAGAAATTCTTATCGATTGGGATCCCACCGATATTGCGGATCTTATTTTAAATCTTGACGAAGAGGAACGCGCTCTCTTGTTCAGACTGCTGCCCAAAGAACTTGCTGCAGATGTATTTGAATACCTCGATTACGATACACAGATTGATCTTATCAGGTCGATGAGTCAGGAGAAGATTGCTGAACTTCTCAATGAAATGTCGCCCGACGACCGTACAGCTCTCTTCGAAGAAATGCCGCCGAATGTAGTTAAACAGATGATAAACTACCTTACTCCAGAAGAACGCAAAATTGCTCAACAACTTCTCGGCTATCCCGAAGATAGCGTCGGTCGTTTAATGACACCCGACTATATTGCAATCAGGGAAAACTGGACAGTTCAGGATACTCTCGATTATATCAGAAAATACGGGCACGATAAAGAAACTTTGAACATTTTGTATGTAGTGGACGACAAAGGGAAATTAATTGACGATATAAAAATTCGGGATTTTTTGCTGGCACCACTTGACACAAAAGTATCGGAATTGATGGACGGAAATTTTGTATCGTTGAAAGTAAATGACGACCAGGAAACTGCAATCGAGGTTTTTAAGAAGTACGATCGAATTGCTTTGCCTGTTACAGATTCATCAGGAGTACTGGTCGGAATTGTAACTGTTGATGATGTCCTGGACGTAGCCGAAGAAGAAACCACAGAAGATATCCATAAAAGTGCAGCAGTTGAAGCTCTCGAAGAACCTTATCCAGATACACCCGTACTTGAAATGATTAAAAAAAGAGCTGTATGGCTTAGCATCTTGTTCATTGGTGAAATGTTTACAGCTACTGTGATGGGATTTTTCGAACATGAAATTAGTCAGGCGGTAGTCCTTGCTCTTTTTCTTCCTTTAATTATTTCGAGTGGTGGTAATTCAGGTTCTCAGGCCTCCACACTTATCATTCGCGCTCTGGCTCTAAATGAAATTACATTGAAGGACTGGATCTACGTTTTCAGGCGGGAAATTATTACGGGATTACTGCTTGGTGTAATCCTGGCAATTATTGGATTTATACGAATTACAATCTGGCAATATGCAGGAAATAGTTATGGCGACCACTGGCTTTTGCTAGCTACTACTGTAGCATGTTCAATAATTGGAGTTGTTGCCTGGGGAAGTTTGATGGGTTCGATGTTGCCCTTTATTATGAAGAAATTGGGATTCGATCCTGCAACCTCATCGGCGCCTTTTATTGCGACTCTGGTCGATGTAACGGGTATTATAATTTATTTTACCGTGGCTCACATGATGCTAAGTGGAACGCTTTTGCCTTAGATTTCGGCGCTTTCAATATAATGTTTGCGCCAGCTGCGCATTAGTATACCCATTACAATTAATCCAATACCAATCATTGCAATTTTTATATACGACTCGGGATAGTAGTAGTAACCTCCAATTGCGACGGGCAAATTACTTAGTTCAACAGAAGTAAAACCTTCGGCGCGTGCAATTTCGACTTTGTATTTTACATGAAGGAGTGAATATACAAGGATAACTGAGCCCTGCAGGAAACAGACGATATCTACAAGGGCGAAAATTAGCGTAGTTAATAACTTTTTCACACATCCCTCGATTAAGTTTTGTACCCCCGAGAGGACTCGAACCTCCGACACGCGGTTTAGGAAACCGCTGCTCTATCCACGCTGAGCTACGGGGGCATTAAAATTTTATGCCGAAATATATTGCCTTAATAAAAAAATGACAAATTTTAATGAAGAAGAATTGTACTCGTAAATATTTTATTTTGTTAAATCTATATTTCATAAAGTCTGAAGTCACACACATCTTTCCTCGTTCATTTATTGATAATTTCAAGTTTCCTGGATATAAAAAACTTTTGAAATTATGACTGAATTTGATAATAAATTGATTTATCTATCTGCCAGTCCCAATTTATCAACTCTAAAATTTCCTGCTTTTTTTGTTAACCAGATCAAATGAAAAAATTTTGTTTGAAATCTATCTTTAATGTATGTAGACATTTAAATATTTCGAAAAGAACAAATAAATTTTTGGAGTATTTTAGAGTAGTTGGTTATATTTGATCAAAAAATAATATTTCGTCGATTAAAAAGAATTGTTGTAGTAGAAATTGGTCGATTGAGTGAAAGTTTGATTGCGTAAAAAATAAAAGCAAGTCGTCCGTTCGAGGAGGGTAATATAGTGGTATGAGTTCCAGTCAGAGCCATGTAAAATCAAAACTTAGAGTTGCTCAATTTGGCGAGGTGCTCACCCTGAAAGAGCAGAAAAACAAGATGCTAAACCTGATGTCTTTGCATCTTTGGAGCAATCAAAAGGCGATCTTCCTTGACCCGATCTGTAAATCAAGCAAATTCATGAGCGTGGATATTCACGTACTGCAGTTGTTAGTTATCTACCTCCAGAACGAGGAGCATGTGAAAGCAGCGTTTAGATGTACTATTCAAAACACAACTCCAGGACATTGGAATTGTCACATTGCGGCTACCGTATGTATTCTTTGCCATTTGTTGTGGATGCCTTATGTCAAACAACCCCTGAACAGTAGTTCATCTGAAAACAGTAAGGTTGCCAGTAATTCATTGTGTAAAATGCATGGTTCTAAATTTATATTGATACTTTTATTTTTATTAAGATATATTTTCAAAGGACAAATTTGCTTGTCTTAAACACTCGCTGTCATATTTCGTAATAAAAAAGAGGATTAACTATGCGTAAAGAGAAAGTTACAGGTGATATAAAAGTGGAGAACAAGGATCTAGAAATATTGAAAACTCATTTTCCGCATTACTTTGATAAAAACGGCAATTTTGATTTTGAAAAGTTTAAAAACTATCTTACCGAAAAAGAAATTTCTTTTTCCACAGAAAGCTATGGGCTGGAATGGCTTGGCAAAAGCTATGCACGGCTCCTGGCAAGCGACCCCGCTACAACACTATTAAAAGCAGACGAAACCCACAACGCAAAACCTGAAAATACTAACTCTGAAAACCTGCTCATAAAAGGCGACAATTTGGAAGTACTCAAGCACCTTGCCAATGCCTATTACGAAAAAATAAAAATGATATACATAGACCCGCCCTACAATACCGGTAATGATGGCTTTGTGTATAATGATGATAGAAAATATACCGTAAAAGACCTGCAAAACCTTATTGGCATTGACGAAGAAAAAGCCAAACGGATTTTAGATTTTACACAAAGCAAAAGCAACAGCCACAGCGCCTGGCTTACTTTTATGTACCCGCGACTTTACATTGCTAAACAATTACTTAGAGACGACGGCGTAATATTTGTTTCTATTGATGATAACGAAGTGGCACAACTGCGACTTTTGATGGATGAGATTTTTGGGGAAGAAAATTTTGTGGCGGAGTTTCCAAGAATTACAAAAAAGGCAGGAAAAACAACGGACTTAATAGCAAAAAACACTGATTACTTAATCACTTATAGTAAAACCGATAAATTGATTATAGGCAAAAGCTCATTTGAAGATTTAAAGTATAATGGAATAGATGAATACTTTGAAGAAAGGGGGAGTTTTAAATTAAGTCAAACTCTTGACTATAGTTCAATCCAGTATTCTAAATCACTTGATTATGAGATTGAGTTTGACGGAAAAATTTACCGACCAGGTAATGTTTCAAAAGAACAAATGGAAGCTCGTCAAAAGGCAAATCCTAAAAGCGACTTTTGTTGGAGATGGTCAAAAGACTTATTTGAATTTGGCTTAAAAAATGGTTTCATTGTTGTTAAAAATGATAGAATTTATACAAAAACTTATAAAAATGCTGTAATCAAAAAAGATAAGAAAAACGGCTATTTTATTGAAATACAAGAAAGAAAAAAATCCACATCTTCACTTGAGTTCATTGATAATAAATATTCAAATGATAATGCTAAAAAAGATATTTCAAAGTATTTTGATGAAAAAGTTTTTGAGTATTCAAAACCAATTTCACTTATTTACAAAATAGCTCAAATTTCGACATCTTGCGGAGACCTCATCCTTGATTTTTTCGCTGGCAGTGGCACCACAGGCGATGCGGTGATGCAGCTTAATGCCGAAGATGGGGGTAATCGAAAGTTTATTTTAGTACAATTACCAGAACCAATCGACCCAAAGAAAAACCAAACTGCCTATGATTTTGTCAAAAACGAACTCAAAGCCGAACCTACGATATTTGAAATTACTAAAGAAAGACTTATAAGAGCAGCAGAAAAAATTAAAACCGAAACCATTGATACTAAAATCAAAGAAAAAGAAAATGAGCTTCAGGAATTACATAATCAATTGGATTTAGAAGACAAAGAAGAAAAAATCAAAAAACTACAGAACGAAATTGAAGCCCTTAAAAGGCAGGATTTGGGCTTTAAAATATTTGAAACCATCCCCATCTGGGAAGATTATAATTTTGAAGCCGAAGCGTTTGACAGCTCGCAAACCCTTTTTGATGCCGGAAAACTTAACGACGAAGATATACAAGCACTACTTACCACCTGGAAAACCTACGATGGTATTCCGTTAACAGAAGAGTTAGAAACCATTGATTTAGGAGGCTATACATCGTTTTATGGTAACGGAAAGCTCTATTTAATGCACAAGGGTTTTACTGCCGATCATTTAAAAGCATTGCTGGAAAAAATAGATACAGACAAACACTTTGAACCCAAAACCATCATTGCCTTTGGCTATCACTTTGAAAGTGCCCGCTTACGCGAACTATCCGAAAATGTAAAAAACTATGCTAACAAAAAGCAGATAGACATAGATTTTGTTGTAAGGTATTAACAATGGAAACAACCCGTATAGAATTTAAAAGCCAATATACGGATGATCTTGATCTAGAAAAAGAAGTTATTGCTTTTTTAAATTATCGCGAAGGGGGATTTATTTATATTGGAATAGATAATTCGGGTAAAGTGGTAGGTGTTTCCAATCTGGATAAAACCATACTAAAAATCATAGACCGTATAAAAAATAATATTCAACCTTCTGCACTGGGCCTTTTTGATGTTGTTGAGGAAACAAAAGAAGGTAAATCTGTTATTAAGATTATCGTAGCAAGTGGAAGCGAAAAGCCGTACTTTAAGAAAAGATATGGGATGACCGAAAAAGGATGTTTTATTCGTATAGGTACCGCCGCTCAACCAATGTCGCAAAAAATGATTGATGAACTTTTTGCAAAAAGAGCAAGAAATTCCATCGGTAAAATAAAGTCACCCCGACAGGATTTAACCTTTGAACAATTGCGCATTTACTACGAAGAAAAGGGCAAGCCGCTTAACAAACAGTTCAAAAAAAATCTTGAACTACTTACCGATGATGGGCACTTAAATTATGTGGCTTATCTTCTTGCCGATGAAAATGGTATATCATTTAAAGTAGCAAAATATTCTGGAAAAGATAGAGTTAACTTGATTGAAAATACCGAACTTGGATACTGTTCACTAATTAAAGCAACCAAAAGTGTACTGGATAAGATTGATATAGAAAACAGAGTTTATGCCCGCATTACCCCCAAAGAAAGAATAGAAAAACGGCTATGGCAACCGGTGGCATTGCGCGAAGCCATTATTAATGCCATTGTACATAATGACTACACAAGAGAAGTGCCACCAAAATTTGAAATTTTTGACGATAGAATAGAAATAATATCTGCCGGATCACTACCAGAGTTTTTATCTATAGAGGAATTTTTTGATGGGGTATCGGTTCCACGAAACAAGGAACTAATGCGTATTTTTAAAGATCTTGAATTGGTGGAGCAATTAGGGTCAGGTTTGCCAAGAATACTACAGTTTTATAGCAGAGATTCTTTTAAGTTTACAGAGAATTTTACTAAAACCATCTTTTATTCCGACGAAGAAGTAGTTGAATATCTTAAAAAAGAAGAAAAAGCCGGGCAGGTCACCCAGCAAGTCACCCAGCAAGTCACCCAGCAAGTTCTTGAGATTATAAAAATACTGGATGGTGAATTCTCAAGAAGTGAGCTTCAAAAAAAACTTAATTTATCGGATAGAGAGCATTTCAGAAAAGAGTATCTTGAAAAATCTATTCAACTGGGATTGGTTGAACCTACTATTCCTGATAAACCTACCAGTAGTAAACAAAAATATCGCCTTACAGAAAAAGGAAAAGAGTTGCAAAAACAACTAAAAACTGAGGGCGGAAAATGAAAGGCTTTAATTTTGAAAAAGATTTAGCCCATCAGAAACAAGCAGTAGATAATACCGTTGCGGTTTTTGAAAACTTACAAATTACCTTCCCCACTGATGTAAACAAAAATTATGTTAATCCTTCGTTAATTTGGGAGTCTGGTTTACAGTACAAAAGAAATATTGAAAACATTCAACGTAACAACACAATTACCGAAGGGTTTAAGAAAAGCAACATCATTGATATCATGATGGAAACAGGGACAGGGAAAACCTATACCTATACCAAAACTATTTTCGAACTCAATAGACTTTACGGTGTCTTTAAATTTATCATCGTTGTGCCCACTTTATCTATCAAAGCTGGAACAGTAGATTTTTTAAAGTCTGAAAGTTGCCGTGAACATTTCAAAGAGCAATACGGCAAAATATTGAATTTACATATTGTAGAAAGTCAGAAAAGTAATAAAAACAAAAAGTCATCCATACCAGCGGCAGTAAGTAGCTTTGTAAATGCCGGAAATTTTGAAAAAAACAGCATTCAGGTTATGATCATTAATGCAGGTATGATTAATTCCGAAACAATGCAAAAGAGCTTTGATAAAGGTTTGTTTGATAAATACACTATTCCTTTTGATGCTATTGCAGCGGTAAATCCTTTTATGATTATTGACGAGCCTCATAAGTTTGCACAAGAAAATAAGACCTGGGAAAACATTCAGAAAATGAAACCCCAATTTATTTTGCGATATGGGGCAACATTTACAGAATATGAAAATCTGGTATATAAATTAACAGCCGTAGATGCATTTAACAGAAATTTAGTTAAAGGCGTAATTGGGCACATTACTGAATTTGAAAGCGGTAAAAATGCAATTGTAAGGTTCATCGATTCTGATGGAAAAGAAGCCAGCTTTGAATTAATTCAAAATGCCGAACGAAACACAGTAAAAGTTGCAAAAAAAGAAAGTCTTGCTAAAGTTCATCCGGAAATGAAGGAATTGTTCATAGAGAAACTTAACAAAAGCACTGTTATTTTGTCAAACGGCTTAGAAATGAAGAAGGGCGATAAAATAAACCCTTACTCGTATGCTGAAAAATTACAGGAGACAATGATAAAACAGGCAATAAAGCACCATTTTGAAATAGAAAAACAACTTTTAACAAGAGAAGTAAAAATCAAACCTTTAACGCTTTTCTTTATTGATAATATTGATGAATACAGAAATAAGGATGGTTATATCCGCAGAACAGTTGAAACTTATGTAAAGGCAGAAATAGAAAAATTAATAAAAAACGAAACGGATCCTTTATATAAATCATATCTTGAAAAAACGTTAATTGACATTTCTGCAACGCACGGTGGATATTTTTCAAAAGATAATATCGAAAATGATGAAAAAATAGAAGCAGAAATCAATGAAATTCTTCATGATAAACAAGCAATACTTGATCTGGAAAATCCAAGACGATTTATTTTTTCCAAATGGACATTACGCGAAGGATGGGATAATCCTAATGTATTTCAGATTTGTAAGCTGAGAAGCAGCGGTAGCGAAATATCTAAATTGCAGGAAGTTGGCCGAGGATTGCGTTTGCCTGTTAACGAATATGGTAATCGAGTAAAAGACGAACAGTTTTATCTACACTATTTTGTAGATTTTACCGAAAGCGATTTTGTCGATAAGCTGGTTAATGAAATTAACGAAAAATCGGGAGCTGTTTCTATTGAACAAACCTATACAAGTGTTAATCCATTGATAAAAATTATTTTACAAAAATACTCCGATAAATTTACAAACGATGAAAATTTATTAGAATATCTTGATGAAAAAGGAGTTATCAAAAGAAACAATGATTTTAAAGAAAATGGTTTTAACTTTATCAAAGAAAATTTCCCGCTTATTTTCGAAGGTGTAAACTCTAATAAAGTTCGTAAAGCCACTGATCCAAAGAAAAAGGTCACGGTAAGGACATCGAAGTATGATGAGTTAAAAGAACTCTGGGAAAAGCTTAATGAAAAAGTTGTTCTTGAATATAAGTTTGAAAACGAATCAAATTTCAAGGCTTTATTTACGGAATTTTTGAAAACACAAAAAGATAAATTTATTTCAGACGGAATTATTGAAAGAATTTCAAAGGTTGAAACCAGGGATAATAAAGCGGTGGCGAAAGAGACTATATCCGTTTACAAACCAAAGACTGAATCTATTGCTACGATGAAATATAGTGATTTTTTGAAAGAACTCTCAAAATCGCTTAACATTAACATTGTAACATTGCATCAATCAATTATTAAAGCAAAAACTGATATTAATAATTATCTTAACCAATCGACACTGAGAACTATAAAACAGAATTTTGACCTTTTCCTAATGACACAAGCCTTTGATAAATACTCAATAGAATACAAAAAGGTTAAAAATAGCATTCATCCTACCAAGCTAACAGACGAAAAAGGAAATGTGCTGAAAGAAATTTCGGCTTCTGATGTAGGTGTATTGTTTTCTGATGAAAATGTCGCAGACTCTTATTTCTTCGAAGAATTATATTATGACTCCGACCTAGAAAAATCAAATATACAAACAGATATTGAGGAAGTCATTGTCTTTACAAAAATTCCTAAGAACTCCATTAAAATTCCTGTGGCAGGTGGCAAAACCTATTCACCTGACTTTGCCTATGTGGTAAAAAATAGTACCGGAGAGCAGAAACTGCACTTTGTGGTGGAATGCAAAAATTATCCAGATGCAAGCGGATTGAGTGAAGAAGAAAAAATGAAAATTAAACATGCCGAAAAGTTCTTTGATGGAAAAATAAAAATTGAGTTTAAAACTCAATTCAGTAACAACAAAATTTTAGATTTAATTAAAGAAATCCTTAACTAACAAATAATACGGATTAAATGATTAATCTAAAGTATTATGAAAGGTATTTAGTTCTGTATCGGAATTTTTATAAAAATAAACTTGGTGGAATGACCAAAAAAATTTACATAAATATTGAATTGATATAAACAAGAAGAAAAAGAATGATTCTAACTTGACAAGTCAATCCAAAAATCATAATTTCAAGCAAGAATAACGGAAATATTTTTTGCAAAGTGGAAAGCTAAATACTTCTCTTAACTGCTGAATTAATAATTCTGAAAATCCGGAACTACTTGATAAGATACTCATTGCTTTGGAGCTGCTTATTATATCATATGGAATACAGATAGAAATACTTAGTAAAAAGTGGCTAGTACGTAGATATGAAGCTGCACGCACATCCATGTAAATTAAGTAATAAACATAGTATGAGTAATATTCATAACGTAAAATTAAAAAATATCAATTTGTGACCGTTGATAAAAAAATATCAATTAGACTTTATTTATTATTTATTCCTATATCTTATTTTTCTTATCTATTCCACGAATTCGGGCATTGGTTAGTAGGAGAATATCTAGGGAACAAAATGATATATAGTCTAAACTATGTTTGGCCTGAAGGTGGACATTATTTAGATGAAAGTCATAATTTATATGTAAGTATCGGTGGACCTGCGTTTACTATACTGGTGGCTGTGATATCTCTTTTAATTTTAGAGAAATATTCAATGATATATGCTTACCCAGTTTTATTCTTTCAATTCGTATTTCGTTTTTTTTCACTAGTCTTTGGAGGATTTAGTCAACAAGATGAAACAAGAATATCAATAATAATGGGAATCGGTACATATACAGCAGGAATAATAGTTCTTTTAATATTGCTTTTAATTGTCATAAGAGCTAGTTATAAACTCATGATAGATTTTAAACAAATTGGTTATTTTTTTACAGTGGGTATTCTAAGTCATCTTTTGGTAATTGCAACTTATAGAATTGCTAGTCTGTAGAAAATACGTTATAACCCTCAAATCAAAGCGACTGCTTTAAACATTGCGGCATTCTAAAAATGTTATTGTTGAGTTGAAAAAATAATTACTTTTTGAGTATGGTGAATAAAACAAATTTATAAATAATTATTGGCATTGCTTTTCAATTTTACATTGCAGTTTTGGGCAGCATTTTATGTACAATACCGTAAAGTGTTGATCAAACGATGAATATTCTTGATTGAATTAAGCGAGTTTGGTAACAACTCTTTAAAAATTCCTTTTCGAATGTTCTCCTCAGAACACAACGGATCTGATTATGAGATTTTAACTCATATACATAATAATCTTTGCTCTCAACTCTTGAAATAATTCCTTCGATTTCAATCTCCTTCAATTACTTAGTTACAAAAATAATATAAACTTTGTTCTGATTTTTAAGGTTTGAAGATAGTTAATGCTGAAGTAATATTATTTTTTTCTTTTACATTCAAGTTAAGAAAAATTTAACCACAGAAAACACAGTTTTTTCACAGATAAAATTTGGATTAAACAAATAATCAACTCTAAGATTATGAAAAGTTTTTTAGTAGGTGATTAAAAACAAATCAATAAACAATAGATGCCATAACCACTATTGGGATAAATCATAAATTCGTGAATAATTAGTGAAATTCGTGGCTAATGATTTAATGACTTAAATAGCTTCATAATGTAGAGGATTAAAAAAATCAACTAAATCTTGACAAATCTTATGTAAATTCATAAGTTTTAATCAGAGAAGAAAGGGATATATTTTTTGCAAGGTGGGAAGCAAAATATTTCTTCAGACCCGAAGATATTTCAAACTGAAAAACACAAACCGAAACTGCTCGGGCAGGTACGCATTGCTATGCGTACGGCTCACTACAGTAGAAAAACTGAGACTGCTTATACGAATTGGATTAAGCGGTTTATTTACTTCCATAATAAGCGTCATCCAAAAGATATGGGTGCTGAAGAAATAAAAGCATTCATAAACAATCTTGCTACTAATCATCATGTTTCCAGTGCTACTCAAAACCAGGCTTTACAGGGTATACTTTATCTTTACAAAAATATTTTGAATAAAGATGTAGGGTGGATTGAAAATATTAAGCGATCAACGAGAGTGAAACATCTGCCGGTTGTATTATCTAAAAGAGAAGTAGCTAATGTATTTAAGAATATACAAGGAACGAATAAATTAATTGTTTCATTACTTTATGGCAGTGGTTTAAGATTAACTGAAGCATTAAAGCTAAGAATTAAAGATATAGATTTTGATTATAAGCAGATTCTTGTAAGGGATGGTAAAGGCGAGAAGGATCGACACACAATTCTTCCTGATTCAATAATTCCGGAATTAAAGAAACATTTAAATATAGTTTTCTTACAGCACAAAGACGATTTGAAAAAGGGGAAGGGAGAAACAATTTTACCTTATGCACTGAAGAAAAAATATCCAAATGCCGGAAAAGAGTTTGGATGGCAGTATGCTTTTCCTGCAGATAAGTTTATTAAAGATAAGGAAAGTGGATTAATTTTAAGGTGGCATATTCACCAGAGTACGGTACAACGAGCTGTGAAAGAAGCAGTAAAGAAAGCAGGAATTACAAAACCTGCAAGCCCGCATACATTCAGACATTCATTCGCAACTCACTTACTAGAAAACGGATATGATATACGAACCATACAAGAATTACTTGGGCACAATTCTATTAAAACCACTATGATTTACACCCATGTTCTCAATAGAGGATTGGGGGTTAAGAGTCCGTTAGACTGAAATATGGCATGATGATAGATATGCAAGAGCTATTTTTAAATATTGAGATTTTAAGAAAATTTGAAAACAATTGGAAAGTAGATATGCATCTGCACGCATATCTACCTTCTTTAACTAATAAATCTGTGCAGTATAAGTAATAGTTATATGGCAAAATCATAAATTAATAAGGAGGTACTGCAAAAAAAATAATTTTCTAAAAACCCCGGCGCTGGTGGC